>NZ_CP018061.1:2138726-2748089 GCF_002813755.1 Enterococcus mundtii
ATATAGTTAAGCAATTAACCGTACACGAAAAACTTCATTATAAATACTTTACTATTATATGATAAACTTTGCAAAAATGCTATGTGTGCATTGATTTCAAATCAGCTGGATCTAGTCAAATACAACTTTTCTTACGACTGGATCGCAACAGGAGGAAAACATGAGTAACATTATCTTAAAAGTAACGACAAATCAAATGAATAAGATGAAAGAGGCGTATCGCCCATTTCTAGTACAAAAACCGATTCCATATACTCTTTTTTCAGCAAAAAAAAATGGCACAACGATCACTGCCTATACTTCTGGAAAAGTGATGTTTCAAGGCACCGGCGCCGAACAAGAAGCAGCGAAATGGGGAAATCCACTTACAGCAAAAAAAGCGACACAAACTAATTCTTCTTCCTTACCCAAAGATCTACAAACACTATCTGTTTTAGGGAGTGACGAAGTCGGCAACGGTAGTTACTTTGGCCCACTGACTGTTTGTGCTGCCTATGTCGATCAAACACAATTGAAAGAATTACGCACGTTAGGCGTCAAAGATTCAAAAGAATTAAAAGATGGACAAATCATTCAATTAGCCAAAGTATTAAAGGAAACGATCCCATATCAATTACTGGTCTTGCCACCAAAAAAATACAATGAGATCCAACCTACGTATAATGCAGTGAGAATGAAGGTCGCTTTACACAATCAAGCTATCCACTTATTGTTACAAAAAATAGCACCAGTCAAGCCGGATGCTATTTTGATCGACCAGTTCACACCGGAAGCCAACTTTAAAAAATACGCGCGTTTAGAAAAAAATCAACTCACCGAAAAACTCTACTTTGTTACAAAAGGTGAACAATATCATTTAGCTGTTGCTGCCGCTTCGATCATTAGTCGCGCAAGCTTTTTAGAAGAGTTGGACAAAGAATCTGCTGAACTTGGTCTCACGCTTCCTTCTGGTGCAGGTACAAAATCCGACCAAGTCGCTGCAACGATTTTAAAAAAAGGTGGCGAAGCCTTGTTAGCAAACTATGCAAAATTGCATTTTGCGAACACAGAAAAAGCCAAAAAATTAGTCAACTAACTATTAGTTTTAGCTTGTTCCACTTTTCTTTAAGTTCGATTTAAGTTTTGTTGTTTATCCTCATGTTCAAGAGGTGAAAACGATGAAAAAAATGCGAATTATTATTTTTTTATGTATAATCGGGATCATTGCCCTTTTCAAATTTGGTCTTAGCAATCAAGAAACAAATGCGAGACAACAGACAAGTAACAGTGTCTCTAGCATCATACCAACCACTGATTCTTCTTCAGAGACCTCATAAAAATCGGAAAAGAAGATGCCACATTGTATGCAGATTCGTCATTAAGTGAACCGCTTATTTCCGTCAATGCTGGTGAACTGGCTACGCTTCTTTCAACTACAGCCAACGCCTACAAAATTACCACGAATGATGGTGAAACGGGCTATTTATCACTTACGGACGGCTCATCACTGACTCGCTCGACACAAGAGCTACCGAGTGACCTATCAGAAGCGGTGATCGTATTAGATCCTGGACACGGAGGCGACGATACAGGCGCGCTTAGCACAGATGGACATACAGAAGAAAAAACAGTGACACTCGCTGCCGCAAAACAGTTACAAACGAGTTTAGAAGCCGCTGGCGCAACGGTTTATTTGACACATGAAACAGATGACTACATTTCTTTAGATGACATCTGTTCATTTAGCGAAGAAAAAGCCGCTGACCTTTTTATCAGCTTACATGCTGATTCGACTGAATCGCCCAATGAAGCAACTGGTACCACCACTTATTATTATTACAATAGAGACCAACGTCTAGCGGAAACTGTTTCTGATGAACTGGCGGATCTGCCCATTACATCTCGTGGAACTGCTACAGGGAACTATCAGGTGTTAAGAGAAAACCTTCAGCCATCCCTCTTGATCGAAATGGGCTATATGAATAATGACGAAGATTTAGCTACATTGGCTACCGTTAACTATCAACAACAGTTGGCGCAATCGATCACACAAGCGCTACTCACTTATTTCAATCAGTAATTCTTTTCTAAACGCAAGAACCTCGTTAGGTATTGATGTTTCATCAAGCCCAACGAGGTTCTTCAATTTCATCAGCAACCAGTTGTCAGTAAATGGTCACCCCTGAATCTGTTTATATTTAAACGATCTAATTGATCAATTCCCATGGTCCCCATTGTTGAGTTCCAGGTTCATCGCCTTGTGTCCACCATTTTGCCTGATACGTATTGCCTAGATGAGTGACTCTATCTCCCATAAGATAGACTGTTCCTGAACCCCATGCCGCATATCCAGGCACACTGTCTTCCAAGGTTTGAACGATCACTGATTGACTAGCAGCCGAAACATTGCTTGACGCATCGAATGCTTTGACAGTATACGTATACTCTGTATCAGGTGTTAATCCCGTATCTGTAAATGTTGGTGTTCTTGGTTGTCCGACTAATTGTCCATCACGGTAAACATAGTAACCTGCTACTCGCTGATTATCGGTCGAAGCCATCCAGTTCAATGTCACTTCTGTTGCAGTGATCGTTGTCGCTGCAACATTTGTTGGAATCGACGGTGCCTCAACATCTGATGGGTCTGGCTCTTCTGTACCAAAGATCACTTGGTGATTGATTTCAATGCCTTCAGTCCCAATTCGTTGACTTAAAGTGATCGTATCAATATGATCAACCAAAACCTGTGACGTATCAGATTGTAATCGGAAATCATAAGAATCCCCAGGCGCAATCTCTCTGCCATCATAAACGGAAGATAGATCAACTGTCACTGTGCCATTATCCATAGAAACAGTTCCAGCTTTATAGTTTCCTGCACTTAATGTTTCATTGCTATTCAAGTCGATCGTAAATTTAGGCAACTTGACTGTTTTCTGTGCAGCCTCAACAGCGCTTAATACAGTAGATGATTCTGTCAATGTTTCATTATTTGTAACTGTGATTTCGTACCCGCTTACATTATTCTCTGTATAAGGGGTGATATCCACAGAGATGTCTAATGGTGTACTAACGATTTCGTGCTGTGGTAATGGTGTATTCCCAAATAAGCCTTCTTTGATCGCGTTCGTCAATTCGTCACGTTTTGTACTTGTCGTTTCCTTGTCTTGTGATTGCATCCAAGAAATCATACCGCCTAATTGTTCTTCCTGTACATATTGTGTTTTATAACCGATCGAGCGTACGTTATCAAAACTGAAAAATTCGCCAGTTTCTGTACTATACATGTAAGGGGCCTTCGCTACATCATCCCAGTATTCAGTCAATCTACTCGTTGCACTGATCAAATCTGGAATATTTCGATAAGGCCAGACACCACCGGCTCTACCACCATCCCCTACAACTAATGGACTTTTGTTTTTTGCCCCGTATGTTGCCGATAGGTCAGCATTTCGATTACTCTGTTCAGCCGTTTGGAACAATCCCGGTAGTAACGGATTATTGCCTTCTGCTACTTCATGCCAACCACGAGTATAAAAAGCTGCCCCAATCACGATTTTTTCAGCTGGCGCACCTTCATTCCTTAAAAACTGAACCGTTTGATCTACCGAAAGTCCTTGGTCATAATTAGGATCAGCAGGATTCCCATAAAGCGCTGTATGATGTCCACTGCGGTCTCCCCAACCACCGTTCATATCATAGGTCATGATATTTGCAAAATCAACAACTTCAAATAAACCATCAATGTCTATCCCTGAAGATAATTTACTTTGAGATGCAGGCAGCGCAACTGATAATTCATAGGTCTTGCCTAGTTCTTCGCCTTGTTCATCAATCGACTCACGAATCTCATTTAGCAAAATGATATAGTTTTCTTTATCTTCAGGTACTGCATATGGCGTTCCTTCATCATTGACATTATCTACCAAGTCAGGTTGTCGAACATCTGCAGGATACTCCCAATCGACATCAACAAAATCCATATTCGTATATTTGATGAATCGGGTGACGTTTTCCACTAGATTTTGTCGTTTCACTGGATCAGCCGCTACTTCAGAAAAATCACCTGATTTAGACCAGCCCCCCAAAGAGACCCCAATTTTCATATTGGGATTTTTCCCACGTAGATCTTGGATCGCATTCAAGATACCCGAGCTTGCTGAATTCCATTGAACCCCTGTTTGTCCTACAGGCGCACCAACAGCAGCATCCGTATCTGTAAATTCTAAATCGCCATTACTATCAAAATCTAAAAAGGCAAAATTCAAATGAGTGATTTGATCAGCTGGAATATCTTTAGGATAGAAATTTCCTTCTCCACCCCAAATCGACCAATCGCCATAGTACATGACATTGCGATAAGGCGCGACCTGAGTTTCCCGCACCTCTTCAGCATGAACCTCTGGTGACTCATTAAATGCTGGTAAAGTCATTGAAACAATCGAAGAAAATAACAAAGCAACTAAACTAATACTCTTAATTCTTTTCATATCAATCTCATCTCCTTTTTTTTATCAGTTTATTTACGGAAAAACAAGCGCGTCCAAATCACAGGTTAAAAAGTTATTTTATCACTCCTCTAAAATTAGAAATCAACTAAAATTCAATTAGAAACGTCTTGCAAATATGAATTTAACATTTATTTATTTTTAATGCAAATAATTGGAACCGATTACACCTATCGCTTTTCAAGTTATTTTTAAGCCATATGATTTTGTTTATTTTTTAACTAACATGTTTTTTTCGGTAAATTCGAGTAAATAAGATAAATAACAACGACAGAATAACATTATAAAAAAAGAACAAGGCAAGCTGCCCTGTTCTTTTTTATCTAAATTAACCAATTAATTCCCAAGGACCCCATTGTTCAGTTCCTGGCTCATCACCTTGTGTCCACCATTTCGCACGATAAGTATTTCCTTTATGAGTTACTACATCACCTAAATCATAGACTTTGTTAGCATCCCATTCGCCTTCAGCTGGAGGAGTTGTTTCTTCTAAAGTTGTGACAACTAATGCTTTGCTTTCTTCTGAAACATTTCCTGCTGCATCAAATGCTTTTACTGTATATGAGTATTCCGTATTCGGTGTTAACCCAGCATCAGCAAATGAAGTTGTTGCTGATTGACCAACTTGTTTGCCATCACGGAAAACATAGTATCCTGCGACTGCAACATTGTCAGTTGAACGAGTCCAAGACAATGATACATTTTTCTCACCGATCGTTGAAGCTTTCAAGTCTAATGGAATTGAAGGTGCTTCTGTATCTACTGGTGCTTTTTCTAACGTTTTAACAACTAATGCTTTACTTTCTTCTGAAACATTTCCCGCACGGTCAAATGCTTTTACTGTATATGAATATTCTGTATCTGCAGTTAAATCAGCGTCAGTAAATGAAGTTGTTGCTGATTGACCAACTTGTTTGCCATCACGGAAAACGTAGTATCCTGCGACCCCTTTGTCGTCAGTTGATTTTGTCCATGATAGAGAAACGTTTGTTTCACCGATTGTTGAAGCTGTAAGTCCTGTTGGTACTGAAGGTGCTTCTGTATCAGGTGTTCCTGGTTCAGTCGTTGAACCTTCACCAAAAATCACTTGTTTATTGATTTCGATACCTTCGTCCCCAATTCTCTGGCTTAATGTGATTGAGTCGATATTGTCAACAGCGACATCTGCTTCAGCAGCATTTGAACTCAATCTGAACTCATAAGATGCACCTGGTGCGATTTCTTTGCCATCATATACAGAAGACAAATCAACGATTGCAGCGCCATCAACATTTGTTACAGTACCTGCTTTGTAATCGCCAGCGCCAAGTTTTTCATTTGTCGCCATTGGAATCACTAGTTTAGGTAATTTGATTGTTTCTTGTGAAAATTCAACTAATTTCAATACAGAAGAAGTTTCTTCCATTTTTTCATTGTTGGTAATTTTTACGTCGTAACCACTAACGCCATATTGAGTATAAGTTGAGATCTCAACATCCACATTCAATGGTGTACTCTTGATTTCAAATTCTGGAAGTTTCTCACTACCTAACAATCCTTCTTTGATTGCATTGGTCAACTCATCACGTTTTGTACCAGTTGTTTCTTTGTCTTGTGATTGTTGCCATGAAATGATTCCACCAAGTTGGTTTTCTTTTACATATTCAGCTTTATAAGTCACTGATTTTTCATTTTCGTAAGTAAAGAATTCACCAGTTGTTTCACTGTACATAAATGGTGCTTTCGCTACGTCATCCCAATACTCTTTCAATCCAGATGTATCACCAAGTAACGTTTCAATATCACGGTATGGCCATACACCACTAGCACGTCCACCGTCACCTACTTTTAATGGATTTTTATTTTTCGCTCCATAACTTGGTGTTTGATCGGCATCTTGACTTGATAATTCTGCTTTTTGGAATAATCCCGGTGCCTCTTCATTATCCCCTTTTGCCACTTCGTTCCATCCACGAGTATAGAATGCTGCCCCAATAACGATTTTTTCTGACGCCGCACCTTTCTCACGTAGGTATTCTACTGTTTGATCTACTGAGAAGCCTTCATCATAATTAGGATCAGCCGGATTTCCGTAAAGTGCTGAATGGTGACCACTTGTATCTGACCATGCGCCAGTTAAATCATACGTCATGATGTTTGCGAAATCGACAACATCAAATAGTCGTTTCACGTCGATACCTGAATCTAATTTACCTTGAGCTGCTGGCAATGCAACAGATAGTTCATATGTTTTCCCTAATTCTTCGCCTTGTTTATCAATTGTTTCGCGAATTTCATCTAATAATTTTATGTAATTTTCTTTATCTTCAGGTTTTGCATTTGGTGTTCCTTCGTCATTTACGTTATCCACTAGATCTGGTTGACGTACATCTGCCGGGAATTCCCAGTCAACATCGACAAAGTCCATATTTGTGTATTTAATGAATTTTGCTACATTATCTACAAGGTTCTTACGTTTCGTAGGGTTTGCTGCTACTTCAGAGAAATCTCCTGATTTAGACCAACCACCTAATGAAACACCAATTTTCATGTTTGGATTTTTTCCACGTAAATCTTGAATCGCATTTAAGATACCAGAACTAGCAGAGTTCCATTGTACGCCCGGTAATCCTACAGGAGCGCCTGTCGCTGCGTCTGCATCAGTAAAGACTAGTTCGCCATCACTATCAAAATCTAAAAAGGCAAAATTCAAGTGAGTCAATTGATCTGCTGGGATATCTTTTGGATAAAAGTTACCTTCGCCGCCCCAAATCGACCAGTCACCATAGTACATTACGTTTCTATAAGTTGCTTGTTGTTCTGTTTGTTGGATTTCTTCTGCATTGACGATAGACAATTCCCCAATTGTCGGAAGCGTCGTTGAGACAACAGAAGAAAATAACATTGCTGCCAACCCAATTTTTTTAACACTTTTCATTTTTAATTCTCCCCTTTTTACACTATTCACTTTTCAAAAAACAATTATGTAACACAATTAACACGAAAATATGTTATTCATTCCCCCTCTATTTCTCTAAAATAGTGAGTTAAACTCAGTGAAGCTTTTGTTGCTAACAGAATATTATCACCTGAAAATGGCTTTTTCAACCGTTTTCCTAAAATTATTTAAAAAACAAATTAAATCACCTTGGTTATTTAACTAATTTATAATCGTTATTATTAAAAATCTTTATATCACTTGCTTTTCACCTCTTTTTCTCAATTGCCTGAAAAATTAAATATCCCTCATTATTTTAATTAAAAAATAACAATCCAAGAAAATATAATAACAAAAAAGTGTAGAGGACAAGAAATTAAATTCATTTTTGTTTCTAATCTTAAAAATCAAATAAACGATGTTCCAGAAGTAACTCCTTCATAAAAAGCCGAGAAACCCAAAATTTGAAAAACAATTTTTGGGTTTCTCGGCTTATTTCTCGGAGCTGGACACTTCTGCCACCACCGCATTTAATCAGCTACCACCCCATGAAGGTATAAATCGATCAGTCGTTCCACACTAAATGGGTTTTCAAGTGAATTAGAAGATTCGGTGATATATGGTGCTAATAGAAGAAAAAAGTGCTTTGCAGCCATTTCTGTCGTAACATGAGCGCGCATCAAAGATTGATTTGTCGAAAAAATCACTTCAAATGGTTCACGATAACTTTTTTTCCACAAGGTAAAAAGATGATTTCGTGTCTCGGCAGAAAGGTTTGATTTTAAATCATGATGCATCATAAATAGGTCTAAAAGATGGGTATCGATCAGATACTTCGTCATTTTAGTCAAAGATTGTTTAAAATCAAGTTTGTTCTCTTCTAAGATTGCTCTTAAGTCTGTCCCTACAGTACTCAAATGCTCTTCTAAGACTGCACAATATAACTTTTCTTTATCGCTAAAGTAATGATAAAGATTTGGTTGCGTGATTCCAGCATTTTTAGCAATCTCACGTGTTGACGTTCCTTGATAACCTTTTGACATAAACAAACGATTGGCTTCTTTTAAAATTTTCTCTTGTGTATCCTTATTGTATCGATGGACCAACTTTTACACCCTCTGACTTATTTTTTTTCCCGGAAGACACCATCTTCTATCATAAATACTTTATCACATCTGTCAATAAGTCGGGTATCATGAGTGACCATTATGATTGCTTTATTTTTTTCCTTGGATTCTTTCGCTAAAATATCTACGACTTCTACTGCTTTTTCTGAATCCAAACTAGCTGTTGGCTCATCTGCCAAAATAATCGAAGGATCGTTATATAGCGCTCGAGCAATTGCCACTCTTTGTCGTTCCCCACCCGAAAGATCTTCTGGATACTTATTAAGGAGTTTATCCACACCAAGTTGTTGGAATAATTCTTTCGCCTCCTCTTGTCGATTTTCATGCTTGATCTTATCGACCAATACTAATTGTTTTTTGACGGTCAAAAATGGAACTAGATTGGAAGCTTGAAGAATAAATCCAATTTCCTTGAACCGTAATTTTACTCGTTTTTTCTCCGGTTGTTCACTAAAATCTTCTCCATTGATTTTGACAGTTCCTTTATTTGGTGTCTGTAAACCGCCTGCAATCGTTAAGAAGGTACTCTTTCCAGAACCAGATGGTCCAATGATTGCGACAAACTCCCCTTTATCAACACTGACATTTGTTTTTTTCAATGCTTGAACGGTTTGATCACCATCTTTAAAACTTTTTTCAACATCTATAAATTCAATTGCTTTCATTTCCCATTCTCCTTTCTATCCGATTGCTTTTAATGGATCAATTTTTACGATCGTTCTAACAGAGAAGAGAGCCCCTAAAATAGCAACGATCAACATCATCACACTAATCACACCGAAAAACAACCAGTTACTTTGGAACGGGACAGCATCTGGTAGAACAAGTGAAGTAACGAATGTTCCAAACAATCCAAGAGCAACACCGAAAAATGAAAGTAAGAACGTTTGTGCAACTACTGAACGTGCAATAAATCCACCAGTCACTCCTTGGGCTTTCAGTACACCAAAAATATTGATTTTTTGCATAGTCAATACATAGATGAAAATACCGATCACGATCGCTGCAATTACGATCAAGAAGCCAATCATGAAACCAAATGTCAATACTTGTGCATTGTATCCTGGTAGTTCATTGATGAATGTCGAAATACTGATTTTCTCTAAATCATCCGGTAAACTCTCCACATCTCCTCGCACGACCACTGCATTGATACGAGCGTTATCAGTTGCGTCCTGTTTCTCAAACCGTATCTCTTGGTACGCATTGATCGTTGTATAAACGACAGGAGAGACATTGAATTTGGCATTCTCCGTAAATCCAGTCAATTTAAATGTCTTGTCACTTCCTGATAATTTGATCGTATCTCCAATGTCCAAGCCATATTCTTCTTTTAAACTGATATCACCGACTGCTTCATCGTTTGACTGGAATTCTTCTCCTTCCACGATATTCGGCATGATGAATTGGTTTTGATCGATTCCAAAAAAACTAACATTGACTTTATCAGCATCTGGACGATCTGGACTCGTGACTACTCCAGGTGTTTGAGCTAAATAAGCTACTTGATCACCTTTCACTTCTTCTGCCATCTTTTTCGTGATCATCGACATCCCTAAGTTTGTATTGGCGTCTTTTGATAAAACAATGGTATCTGCCTCCCATTTATCTACAGCAGTTCGATTGTCTTGTGCCAACCCATAGGCTAATCCTGTCAAAAAAAAGACAAGGTACGCAATTAGAAACATGACGCCTGTCACTAAGGCATAGCGTAATTTTGAATGAATGATTTCATTTAATGCTAAAAACATAAAATTCCCCCTAAAAATTTATCAACTGATAAATATATCTTATCACTTGATAAATTTTCAGAGGAATAATCTGCTCAGAATAATCAATAAAAGAGAAAACAATTGAGTTGATCACATTCAATAAGGAATATTTCAATCGTTTGTTTACATATTCCACCAAAAAAGTAAGATTAAAATCCCGATTCTTTTAACTTTGGCAATAGATAATCTTTCGCCTGTAAGATTTGACTTTCATAATCCTGATCCTGACCACTCCACATTTCAATCAAGAATGGCCCTTCATAATTTACACGTTTCAATGTTTTAAATAATCCAGAAAAATCCACACAACCTTGACCGAACGGAACGTCTCTGAACTTACCTTTACTACTTGCTGTTACGGGTTGCGTATCTTTTAGGTGGATCGAAGTAATATATTCGATGCCTTGTTCAAGTTCAATCGCCACATTATTTTCTGGCCACGCTGATAGATTTCCTAAGTCAGGATACACTTGTAAATAAGGAGAAGGGAGTTGTTTTTTTATCTCCATGAATTTACGAATGGAATTCATAAATGGGTCATCCATGACTTCAATCGACAAGATTATCCCAAACTGTGCTGCCTCCTTGATACTGGCACGCAATCCTCTGATAAATGCTTCTCTTGTCTCTATTGATTTTTTTTCATAGTATACATCGTATCCCGCCACTTGTATGATCCTGATGCCTAACCGATACGCAAGTTGTATTGCCTTTTTCATCATACATAAGGCTTTTTCTTGTTTTTTGATATCTACTGAGCCGAATGGAAAACGCCGATGTCCACTCAAACAAAGGGAATGGATAGCAATCCCCGAAGACGCAATCGCTTCCTTTAACTCAGCGATTTGTTCATTCGTCCAATCTAAACGAGCCAATCGTTCCTCGCTTTCGTCAATCGATAATTCCAGAAAATCAAACCCCAATTCTTTTACTGCATCTAACCGCTCTTGCCACGACCATCCGCTAGGTAGTGCCTTTTCATAAAGTCCGATTCTCGCCATCTCATTCTCCCCACAGTCGCTTGATCTCATTTTGGAATGCTTGGGCTTGTATGATCGGATCTGCACATGCCGTCAATCCTCGACCGACAATAAAATGAAAGATCGGCATCCCTTGGAACAAGGCTAACGTTGAAATTGACAGCCCACCAGTTACTGATACTTGAAAACCTAAATCGATCAATTGTTGGACGAGCTTCAGATCCTTTTCTCCCCAAACTTCCCCAGCTAACAAAGCATCCCTACTCTGGTGATAGACGACTTGAGAAATCCCAATTTCTCGCCATTTTTTTGCTTGTTCCATCGTCCATTCTCCGTATAATTCTACTTGAAGCGCTTTGACTTTCTTTTGTGCGGCTTGCATGGTAGCAAGGGAGGCACAGCAGATCACTGTCATAAAATCTGCCCCAGCCTGCGCGACATTCCCAGCCACAGTTTCTCCTGCGTCGGCGCATTTTGTATCCGCAACGATCGTTTTTTCTGGAAACATTTTTCTCATACATTCGATTGGTTTGCTTCCTTCTTGAAGACAAAGAATGGTGCCTACTTCGATCACATCGACGATTTCTCCAATTTTTTTCACATCTGCCAACGCAGACGCTAACGTGTTATGATCCAGAGCAATTTGTAGTTTTGGTCGTTTCATCTAATTCTCCTTTGATTTCAATTCTTTGTACAATGTTGTTTCTTTGAATTTCTCACAGATCTCAGTAGGTGACATCACATTTTTGATCCCCACGACCGTCACACCTCGCTCAATTGCTTGCATGAACATCGGCATAAAATTGAGTGGCGTAAAGACAACATCATATTGACTTGCCGAACTTTTACCTTCAGAGATCGGGCAATGATGGATTTTACTCACTGTAATATTTAATTCTCTCATTGCCTTTTCTACACTACGCATCATCATTAAACTTGTACCAGAACCATTGGCACATGAAACTAAAATTCTCATTTACTTTCCCTCCTATTAATTACTGTCTCCAAACTTCTCTTTATATTTTTGATAATCCTCAACAATCAAAAAATATCCTTCTGGATTTTTTCGATATTGTAGTTGCGGAATTAGCAACAAACCGACGACCACTAGTGCAACACCTACATAACCAAAAAATTTCATCAAAACAGTAAAGATTGGCCAAGCAGTCGCCCAATCAAACATACCAATGTACCCTCCGTAACTAGACAACCCGATCCATGTCGCAAAGATTGCAGAACCACCGACTTGGATCAGTCCAGATAAGAAAGGGAACAAACATGCTGCCTTGAACCCACCACGATTATTAGAGAACACAGCGATGACCGCATTATCAAAAAATAGTGGGATAAATCCAGCGATCACGATCGTTGGTGATCGGAAGACGATCAATAAGATGATCATCAAGAATTGTCCTAATGCCCCAAATAAAAATCCGATCGTGACTGCATTTGGTGATCCGAAGCCAAAAGTTGCAGCCACATCGATCCCTGGCACAGCTCCTGGTAAAATAGTATTTGAGATTCCTTGGAAAGATTGTGTCAACTCGTCCACAAAGGTTCGGACACCAAGTTGTAAAATAGCTAAATACACAGCAAAGTTCAAAGAAGTGGTCAGTACGTAGAATACAAAACTTTGTCCTGCCACCATAAATTCTGCCTCAATCAAATACTCCTGTCCTAATACTAATAAGATGATGCCAAAGAAGAACAGCATCAATAACGAAGTCGCCACCATATTTTCGTTGAAAATGGATAAGAACCCCGGAAGCTCCATATCTTCAAGCTTTTTATCGGCTTTTCTATTCCCACTTTTTTTACGACTACTCTTTTGCCACCACTTCGCTAAGGTAGAAAATAGGTACACCCCAAACATCTGTTGGTGCGCAATCGCAAAACCAGCTCCGTCTGTCAATTCTTGTGTCACACCAACAGTTAAATTAGAAGCAACTGCCCAGTAACACCCTAAAATGATTCCCATAAATACTAATACTTCTACTCTTCCTAATTCAGGAAAACAGAAAAGTAAGATCCAAAAAGCTGTAGCTGCTTGCTGGATCTGGACATTTCCTGTCGTAAAAACAGCTCGCAACTTCGTATATTTTTGGAAACGAACTAACAGGATATTCAACACAAATGCAATCAATAATAAAATCATCACATCACTGAATGTTCGCCCAAAAGTCTCCATCAATCCTGCATCTACAGCATTTTGACCAAAGTAGGGATCAGTCACCATCGCCTCAAGATCAAAACGATCCTTTAAACCAACTAAGATCGGTCGGAAATTGTTCACCAATCCACCTGAACCAACAGCTAAAATCAGATAACCTACAGTGGCTTTCAAAAATCCAGCTATACATTCGTATAATGGTCGGCCAAGAAGTACATACCCTAATAAAACGATCGAACCGATCAAATAAGCCGGCTGTGTTAAAATATTTGTCGCAAAATACGTCCATATCTCCATCAAGATAGCTCCCATATTTTTCCGTTACCAAAAACCAGAACAAATCATCAAACGATGCTAGATATCATAGTTTTCATGTAAACGGACTCCCTCCCTTACATCGTATTTTTTAGTTGATAATTTATCTTTTATATCTATTTGCTTTGTACCTAATGGTCCTCGCTGACCATACTTATCAAGCAAAAGACTGCTTCTACCTATATTGGCTCATATTTCTCCATGACCATTTGATAATCTTCGATTGTTTCTGTCGCAAGCAATTCTTCGATCAACCCGTCTTGCATCAGTAATTCTGATAATGATTGAATATTTTCTAGGTGTTGCTTTGGCTCTTTGGCTGCTAAGGTGAAGAAAAGGCTGGCAGACTTTGTCCCTTCCTCAAAAGGAACTGGCACGTTCATTTTGGTAAATGAAATCGTCGTATCAAAAACATGTGAGCCACCTTGCATGGCATGAGGCATCGCAACGTGTGGGGCGATCAGTATATATGCCCCATGTTCTTCGACATTGCGGATCATTTCTTCTACATATACATGATCAATGATTCTTTTTTCTAATAAGTGACGACTGCTCTCCTCGATTGCTACTCGCCAATCATTTATCGTAGTTTCTACATAATTGACTAAGTCATTCTCATAGAAATATCTCAACATATTTACAAACAGTATCAAGCAGGCAATCCTTTGTTTGACAATAGCGCATTCTCATCCAGAGATGACTTTGTCTTACGTTCACTTGCTTTGATACGTTCTCCCTCCTCGCTTTTGTTTTTGTTAAAAAATTCTCAGTTCAGCTGATTTATTGTCATATATCTCTTGGCTCCTACAAAAATGATGGAAACGGCGTATCATTTTCTTGGGTGAAGACGTCATGGAAGCCTCGATCGAAATTGAATGCCAAGTCTTGTCTGTTATCTGGGTACGTATACTTCCCCCCTACTTGCCAAATATAAGGGGAAAACTGATAAGCCAATCGATCTTTTTTCATGCGCCATAATTGAGTGATCTCGTTAGGATCAGCCATAAAATTTGACCAAATATCATAATGGACCGGAATCACCACTTGAGCTCTTAACGATTCTGCCATTCTCAACAAATCACTGGCGGTCATCTTATCAGTGATACCACGCGGATTTTCACCATATGCACCTAGACAAACATCGATATGATGTTCATTGCCATGTTTGGCAAAGAGGTTGGAATAATGAGAATCACCTGCATGGTAGATCGTCCCTCCGGATGTTTTGAAAAGATAATTGACAGCGATCGTATCCATTTCTTGTGGTAACTGATCTTTTAATTGCACATTAGGATCATCCTGTGTGATCAATGCCGTCCGATCAAAGGCTTCCAACGCAACGATCTCTACTTCATTGATCAAAGCGATATCACCGGGTTTGACTACTTGGGTCTTTTCTTTTGGTATCCCCCAAGAGAGCCATGTTTCCACTACTGCTTTGGGGCCAATAAATACAGCCTCCGGACAATTTTGATGAACAGCTGCGGCAGTGTGGATATCCAGATGATCAGAATGGATATGTGTTACCACTAATGCATCCACATTTTTGATTGCAAATGGATCGATCACAAAAGGTTGTGTCCGTAAATTCGGTTGCATCTTTTCTGTACCGCTCATACGCATCATCTGGTGGCCTTTTTTCATCTGTCCATTCCCGTGTGTTCGTTTTCCTGTCCCACACCATAAGTCACAAAGGATATTTGTACCTTCATGTGACTTCAGCCATATACCTGTACATCCTAGCCACCATATAGATACGCTTTTTTCTTTTACTTGTTCCATTTCGATTTCTTCGTTCAGATAGGTTCCCCATTCTGGAAAGGTCGAACGCAGCCAACCTTCTTTTGTTACTTCTGTTATATTCATGTGCCATCCTCCTCTTTATTAGGTATATACAAATGATAAAGCGCTATCAAAATGATTGGAATAGCTTTATATGACTGTTATTACTTTATGTGATCGTTTCCATTTTTTTATGCTCGTTTAGCTATAATTAGTCATATAGAGAAAAAATTGATTGAAAAGGAAGGATAACAATGAAAAATTCTCTGTTGACGATTAAAAAAAGACGTAATGAAATTCTTGATCTATTACAAAGGCACACACAAATGACCACGATTGAACTGTCTGAAAAGCTTCACGTATCACTCAGCACCATTCGTCGAGACCTTAGATTTTTAGAAGAAAAAAATGAGATTATTCGTGAACATGGCTATTGCCTTTTCAATTATGACAATCAAACAAATTTTGATCTTTCAGGACCAACGTGGATCAAACATCAAATCGCTCGTTGTGCCAGTCAATATATTGGAGACTATGCCACAGTATTTATCAATTCAAGTTCCACTGCCTTAGCTACACTCGATTATTTGGAATCGAATCATGTCACCGTCGTAACGAATAATCTAAAGGTTGTTTCTTCTGTCAGACAAGGAAATTATACGTATATTCTCACTGGTGGCGAGTTACGCGTACCGAAAGAAGTTTTGGTAGGAGATATTGCCGCTCGCACATTGGCAGATATGAATGCAGATGTCTGTATTATTGGATGTAGCGGAGTAGATTTAGAAAATGGTGTGACAACAAAAATTTTAAACGAGTCTAAAATCAACGAATGGATGATCAAAAAGAGTATCAAATGTCGTATCCTTGTTGCAGACCATCGTAAGATTGGCCGGACTTCACAGTTTAAGATTGCTGATGTCTCAGCCTTTGATTACTTGATCACTGATCAGCATTGTTCACCTAAACTTGCCAAAAAAATCGAACAACTAGGTGTCACTGTTATTCGAGTAAGTTTGTAAAAAAAAAAAGAAAATTTCGTCAAAGTTGCTAACAGATAAAAAACAGATATCATTCGGTTTTCTTCTTTTAGTCAAGTATTCAAAGCGTGACTATACTGTTGCATAGCAGTAACTCTTCGTTCGGTTATATAAAATAAAACAGATTATTTGCCTGTTTTAAAAACAAGGCGTAGTATAAAAATGTAAACGCTGACAAAAGCAACATTATTTATTGATCGATATTAAGAAAGAGGGTTTGTTTTATGGAAATGATTTATCAAGCTGGCTCACAAGAAGGGCAAATCAGTTTTATCAATACAGAAGACTTAGAAATGGCAGCAGCTCAAGTGATTCCTACTGGCGGATACGGTTATATCAGTAGTGGTGCTGGAGATCTCTTTACGTATAAAGAAAACGTGCAATCATTCAATCATCAATTGATTATTCCTCATGTTTTAAAAGACGTCGAAATTCCAGATACAACGACTTATTTTGACCAAGAAACATTGACTGCGCCAATCATCATGGCGCCTATTGCAGCTCATGGTTTAGCTCATACACATGCAGAAAAAGCTTCAGCAAAAGGAGTTGCCGATTTTCATACGATTTATACAGCGAGTTCTTACGCTTCATGCACATTAGAAGAAATCCGCGAGGCCGGTGGTCCAGACGCACCACAATGGTTCCAGTTTTACATGAGTAAAGACAATGGGATCAATTTAGATATTCTAGAGATGGCCAAACGTAATGGCGCAAAAGCAATCGTTTTGACAGCTGATGCAACCGTTGGTGGTAATCGAGAAACAGACCTTCGCAATGGTTTCACTTTTCCTTTGCCAATGCCGATCGTTCAAGCCTATCAATCAGGGGTCGGACAAACGATGGACGCAGTTTATAAGTCCTCAAAACAAAAGTTAAGTCCAAAAGATGTGGAATTTATTGCTGCTCATTCTGACTTACCCGTTTATGTTAAAGGTGTGCAATCAGAAGACGATGTTTATCGTTCATTAGATGCGGGGGCAAATGGCATCTGGGTATCGAATCATGGCGGTCGTCAATTAGATGGTGGGCCAGCAGCATTTGATTCTTTGAAATATGTAGCAGAAGCCGTCGATAAACGTGTCCCTATCGTCTTTGATAGTGGTGTTCGTCGTGGTCAGCATGTCTTTAAAGCAATTGCTTCTGGTGCCGATCTAGTCGCAATCGGTCGCCCTGCTATCTATGGTTTAGCTCTTGGTGGAAGTACTGGCATCCAACAAGTATTCGACTTCTTCAAAAAAGAACTAGAAATGGTGATGCAATTAGCTGGAACCCAAACCGTCGAAGATATCAAAAATGTGACATTACGGGAAAATCGTTTCTACTAAATCAAAAAAAACTTAAATAGAAATGACAGCTATAACCTTAGCCACTCGACACTCTTAAAACCGAATAAACAGTCAGAAAAAGTAACTCCTTCAGAAATAAGCCAGAAGCCCCAGAAATTGATACAAATTTCGGGTCTTCTGGCTTATTTAGCGGTATTGGATACTGTTATCATGCTCGCTACTTTTATAAAAAACTAAGTATACCTCTCACTATAAATGTTGTTAGAAGGATTATCTAAATATACGCTTCGCCCTTTGCAAACAACGTTGCTTCGCCACTGATCATCACGCGTTCACCTAGCCACTCGCAAGTCAAGAACCCGCCTCTGGCAGAAAGTTGTTGAGCAACCAAGTCATCCTTTCCAAGCTTTTGTGCCCAATAAGGAATCAAATTCGCATGTGCCGAGCCACATACTGGATCTTCATTGATCGTTAGTTTTGGGAAAAAGGTCCTAGAAACAAAATCTTGGTTCTTTCCTTCGGCTGTGACGATCACGCCGATCCCTTCTTCTAATTCCCTCATTGCAGTATAATCAGGCATCAGATTTGCCACTGTCTCTTCGTCTTCTAAAACAAAAAACAAGTCCCTTGCTAGATAAGCCTCTTTTATGTTTGCACCAAGCACTTGCTCGTATTCTGGTAATATAGCGATCGATTGCGGTAATATACTTGGAAAATCCATCGCATATTCCCCCTTTTTTTGTGTGACAAATAGGTGACCACTTTGCGTTGAAAATGAAATCGTGGATTCACTGATGCCATAGAAATGGAACAATACAAATGCAGTTGCTAAAGTCGCATGACCACATAAGTCGATTTCACGATCAGGAGTAAACCATCGTAACTCATAGCCCTTCTCTTTTTTTACGGTAAAGGCGGTTTCGGATAGGTTATTTTCGATGGCGATTTTTTGCATAGTATCATCAGGTAACCATTCTTCTAACACAAAGACCGCAGCAGGATTTCCTTTAAACACTTCATTAGTGAAAGCGTCAACTATATAATAGGGTAAATTCATTTATAGACTACTCCTTTACTTTTTGATAAATATATTCGGCACAACATAAATCTTCTACTGCTAAGCCAACCGCATCAAAAATCGTGATCACTCGTTCTTCTGTACGCCCTGTTTTCTGATAGGTGACTAATTCACCTAGAGAACCGAGAATGTTTGTCTGATCAATTTTTCCTTCTGATAAGGGGATCAAATAGTCGCCACTTTCCCTTTTGACCGCTTGGTAATCATCTACATACAGTTGCCCAGATGCCATCAAATCACTTGTTAATTCACGGGTATCTGGTGTAAATGTTCCGATTGCATTGATATGTGCGCCAGATTTAACCTCTTTTTTTGATAAAAAAGCATACTTACTAGGTGTTAAAGTACAGATAATATCTGCTTCCATAGTCGCGTCAGCCAATGTCGGACAATCAATAAAACGCAGTTTTGGATAATTATTTTGCTGTTCTAGAATAAATTGTTTTCGTCGTGTTTCATCTAAATCATAGACAAACACACGGTGAATCTTTCGGACACAGGTAATTGCGGCTAGATGTGAAACCGCCTGTTGCCCTGTTCCAATCAATGTGAGTGTATCTGCTGATGACTTTGCTAGGTAATCCGTGGCTAATGCTGAAACTGCTGCTGTCCGTATCCAAGTCACGGCATTCGCATCGATCATCGCGACGGGTTGTCCGTTTTTTGAATCGAAGAGTATGATTTCACCTAAATGTGAAGGTAGCTTTTGTTTGTGATTGTTGGGAAAAGCCGTGATGATTTTTGAACCAAAGTACCGGTTCCTTCCCAAATAAGCGGGCATCATCGCAAAGATATTTTGTTCCTCTCCATCTGGTAATTGTTGGACCATTCGCTTCTCTTGAGAAATCTTCCCCATTTGAAAATCTTCAAAACACTGTTCCATTACTTTGATTGCTTCTGTAAAACTAAAATGAGTGATTACTTCATGATTATCGATGATTTGCATATTTCCCCTCCTTTTTTTCTATCCTAGCGTTCAAAAACAATACATTCAATGATATAATTGTATGGAATACAATTTTTTGAAAGAAGGAACGAGCATGTCGATCAACTCTTATGAGAACTATCCACTGACTTGGCGTCCAGATAAAAAAAAGTTACATCGCCCGATTTATCAATCACTTATCACGCAGCTAGAAGCTGATATTTTATCCAATAAATTACAAAAAAATACAAGGTTGCCTTCCCAAAGAGAACTCGCTGATTTCTTAGACATCAATTTCACAACGGTTGGTCAAGCCTATAAATTGGGACTAGAAAAAGGGTTACTTTATACAAGTATCGGGAGTGGGACGTTTGTGTCCCCCAATGCGTTTACCTCCATCACTATTTCTTCTGATCAAGTACCTGATCATGTCATTGATTTTGGGTTAGTCAGTTCATTTGATGAATGCAACGAAATGATCACTCCTTTTATTCAATCTGTTTCACAAAATCATGCGACTAACGGACTTCTTAGCTACCGTGAACCTTTAGGGACAACCTATCAATTGACGATTGCTAAAAATTGGTTGGAAACACAAGGTGTCTATGCTTCAAGGGAACAAATCGCTATTGTTTCAGGTGTCCAAAATGGCTTGGCGATCACACTAGCTGCTTTGTTTTCTCCAGGAGATCGTTTGGCTGTCGATCGCTATACTTATTCGAATTTCATTGAGCTTGCGCACCTTTACCATATGGAAATCGTGCCGATTGATTTTGATATGGAGGGTATGCTTCCCGAATTGCTTGAACAAGAATGTCGGAAAAAAGAAATCCACGGGATTTTTCTGATGCCTTCTTGTAACAACCCCATTGGTTTTCAACTATCTGCAAAACGGAGGCAACAGCTAAAAGAAGTCATTGCAAGGCAACAATTGATCGTGATCGAAGACGACATCCATTCTTTTTTGACTACCTATAATCAAAAAAGAACACTACCTTCATTCCAGCAATTACTTCCTGAACA
The DNA here is from genome assembly GCF_002813755.1 of Enterococcus mundtii. NCBI lineage: Bacteria > Bacillati > Bacillota > Bacilli > Lactobacillales > Enterococcaceae > Enterococcus > Enterococcus mundtii. The sequence goes on from NZ_CP018061.1 coordinate 2,159,632, forward strand.
AACCATTTATCTTGCTGGAATGACCAAGTTTATCTGTGCAGGCTTGCGTGTTGCTTTTCTAGTATTTCCCGAAAAGTACAAACAAAAGATCCAACAGGCAATTTTCAACATTAATGTCAAAACCTCGAGTTTAGATGCTGAGATTGTCACACAAATCTTATGCTCAGAAACCGCACAGGACATACTCGAAACAAAATCCAACTATACAAAACAAGCAAATGAACGATTCGATACACTTTTCAACTTGCCACGACCGACCAATCCACTTCCTTTTTATCGAAATCTCCCTGTTCGAAATGATCTGTCCCCAGAAACGATCGAACAAGCTTTTTTAAATAAAGGGATTCGTGTCTATCATTCACATCGTTTTACGACCCAACCGCAGCATGATCCTTTTATTCGAATTGCTTTATCCTCTAATCCTTTGGAAGTATTAACGAAAGGGCTTGAAATCGTCAAAAAAGAAATCGTGTACTTTCAACGATGACTTATCACATAAAATCAAAATGATGCAACTCATTCTTTTTGTTTTAACTGCTCGAACCCATCGAGGAGGAACCTATTTTTGATCATAGGTTCCTCCTTTTTTCTTTTTTCATATAAATAAAATTTATCATAACTACCTATTTTGACTATAGCCCTGAGCGAACCCTATACTTCGTATGTATTAAAACTTAGGAGGAATCATTCATGCTAACAGGGTTAAACTTACTAAATAATCCATTTTTAAATAAAGGAACTGCTTTTACAAAAGAAGAACGTAAAAAATACGGAATTGCCGGAATGCTTCCTAGCACAGTCCAAACATTAGAACAACAATCTGTGCAAGCATATGGCCAATACCTAAGCAAACAAACTGATTTAGAAAAACGTATTTTCTTAATGAACTTATTCAATACAAACCGCACACTTTTCTATAAATTGATGGGACAACATTTAGTAGAATTTATGCCAGTAGTATATGATCCAGTAGTCGCAGATGCCATCGAACAATACAATGAAATTTTCTTAAAACCACAAGATGCTGCATTTCTTTCGATCGACGAACCAGAATTGATCAAAGAAAGCTTGAAAAATGCCGCAGCTGGTCGTGATATCCGTTTGATCGTTGTCACAGATGCAGAAGGAATCCTTGGTATGGGTGACTGGGGAGTCAATGGTGTTGACATCGCGATCGGAAAACTAATGGTTTATACAGCTGCTGCTGGTATCAATCCAGCGCAAGTATTACCTGTATCGATCGATGCTGGTACAAACAATGAAGAATTATTGAATAATCCGTTATATCTAGGAAACAAACATGCGCGTGTCGAAGGTGATTCTTACTATGAATTCATCGACCAATTTGTATCATCCGCTACAGAACTATTTCCTGAACTATTGTTACACTGGGAAGACTTTGGTCGTGGCAATGCCGCAACGATCTTAGAAAAATATGAAGACAAAATCACAACATTCAATGATGACATCCAAGGAACAGGAATCGTCGTACTAGCTGGTGTACTCGGCGGATTGAATATTTCTGGTGAAGCCTTGAAAGATCAAACAATCCTAACATTTGGAGCTGGAACAGCTGGAGTCGGTATCGCTAATATCTTATTAGATGAAATGATCCGTCAAGGTGTGCCGGAAGAAGAAGCTCGTAAACACTTCTATCAAGTGGATAAACAAGGACTATTATTCGAAGATACTGAAGGCTTGACGCCTGGACAAATTCCTTTTGCACGTAAACGTTCAGAATTTGCTAATAGTGAAGAATTGACTAATTTAGAAGCAGTTGTCAAAGCAATTCACCCCACAATCATGATCGGTACATCTACTCAACCAGGAGCATTCACAGAAGAAATCGTCAAAGAAATCGCTAGCCATACACCACGACCAATCATCATGCCTTTGTCTAACCCAACAAAATTAGCAGAAGCAAAAGCTAAAGATTTGATTGAATGGACAGATGGAAAAGCATTAGTTGGAACAGGTATCCCTGCGGATGATGTGGAATACAATGGCGTGACTTATCAAATCGGACAAGCAAACAACGCATTGATGTATCCAGGATTAGGACTTGGTTTGATTGCTTCAACAGCTACTCGTGTGAACGCTGAGATCATCTCACAAGCAAGTCGAGCATTAGGTGGGATCGTTGATGTCACAAAACCAGGGGCAGCTATTTTACCACCTGTTGCAAGAATCACTGAATTCTCACAAACGATTGCTGAAACAGTCGCTCAATCCGTCGTGGATCAACAATTGAATCGTGAAGAAATCACTGACATCAAAGCAGCTGTCGAAGCAGCTAAATGGGTGCCTGAATATCAAGATTTAGAAGCTTAACTCACGCTCGTCTCTTTTACAACAACTCGTTACTAAAACAGTTCTGAGCACAACGAGACTTAAAGTAAAAATTACGCATGATAAACATCGAAGCCTTGGACCATTCGTTCACCGAGAAATAGGAAAACCAACTATTTTCAACGAATTGATCCAAGGGGTGTTTTTTGCCAAGAAATACTGGAGTCGGTTGAAGAATAGCTTTAAATTATTTTTCAACTAATAGGGAACTCCTCTTACGTTAATCAAGGAAAGGATCTGTAAGAATGTTACATCAAGAACAAACGACTTCTACAGTCGCTAAGACAAACAAAGAAGGTTTTTGGGAAACAAAAATCAGTGGAGTCAGTTTACCTATCTATTTGATCATGGTTCTCGTGTTGATCATTGCGATGGCATTAGGTAAATTACCAACAAATATGATCGGGCCAATCGCTATCCTCGTCATTTTTGGGAATCTTTTCCATTTTATCGGGACAAAAATCCCAATCGTCAAAAGTTATTTAGGTGGTGGCTCTGTTTTTGCGATCTTCGCTTCCGCAGCTATCGCAACCTTTGGTATTTTACCTGATTATGTCGTGAAATCAACTGAAAACTTTGTCAATAATATGGGCTTTTTAGACTTTTATATCGCTGCTTTGATTACCGGAAGTATTCTAGGAATGAACCGCAAATTATTGATGAAAGCTTCCGTTCGTTTTATCCCTGTTGCACTTATTTCTATGGTTGTTTCATTTTTTGCAGTTGGACTAGTGGGAATGTTGATTGGTAATGGTTTCGCTAATTCCGTATTATACATCTCTTTACCTGCCATGGCTGGTGGTGTAGGTGCTGGTGCTGTTCCACTATCAACTATTTATGCAAACGTCCTAGGAACAGACGCTTCTGCTATTATTTCACGTTTGATTCCCGCAACTGCAATGACAAATGTCCTTGCCATTATCGGTGCCGCTTTAGTCGCTCGCGCTGGACAATCCATGCCAAAATTGAATGGTAATGGGAAACTGATGGAAAAAGGCGATCTAGGCGACGGCAAACCACGCAATGTAAAACCTTCTATCCCTCAATTAGGTGTTGGTTTGATGGTGTCGATCACCTTCTTTATTCTTGGACAAATCGGTAATTACTTTGTACCAAAAGTTCATGCGTATGCTTTTATGATCATTATCGTAGTCATTTGTAAAATCACCAATATTCTTCCTGAATATTATGAAGACGCAGCGATCATGTTCAATAACTTGATTGTTAAAAATTTAACAGCAGCTGTTTTAGCGGGTATCGGGATTGCCTTATTGAACTTGAATGTTTTAGCCTCTGCTTTAACATGGCAATTCGTCGTACTTTGCTTGACAAGTGTCATCGTCATCTCTCTTGTATCTGCTTTTGTCGGTCGTCTATTCGGACTTTATCCGATCGAATCAACGATCACAGCAGGACTATGTAACAATTCAATGGGTGGTACAGGAAATGTTGCCGTCTTATCCGCAGCAAACCGCATGGAATTGATTGCTTTTGCTCAAATGGGCAATCGGTTAGGCGGAGCGATCGTCTTGATCATTTCAGGATTTTTGATGCAACTATTCTCTTAATTCGAATAAATGTAAAAAAACTTCTCGATTCTTATTCGAGAAGTTTTTTTGTACGATGACATTCATGATTCCTTTAGAAATTGTTTTTGCCATTTGGTTGAATGATAGCCGATACGTTCATAAAAACGGTGTGCCTCGTTGCGATGTTCGCCAGAGTTTAGTCGAACACCAAAATAGCCACGTTCTGTTCCTTCCTTCTCGACACTCTCCATCAATCGTCTGCCAATTCCTTGATATTGGACTTTTGAAGAAACCGCTAATGCTAGAATATTGAACAACGTTGGACTTAACAATGTTTCATACTTTTGCGCATGGACATATCCTAATACTTTCTTCGTCCCTTCTTCCTCATAAACATCGACGACATAGATCTCTGGTTGTGCCAAGATGCATTCTAATTGCTTCGTCATTTCCGAAAGTGGTATCTCATACCCTAATTCTTCCTTATTTAGCTTGTTTATGGTTTCTGCATCCTCCACACGAGCAGTTCTTATCATTTTGTTCTTCCTTTCTTCTCTAATTTTATGTACTAAGACAAGGATAGCATGGTTTTTTCTATGGAAATAAACCTTGGTCAATTTCTTGATCAAAAGAATGATAAAAAAAGGAGAAACCTTGGCATTTCAAGGTTTCTCCACTATTTTAATACTATTCTTCTTCTTCCGCCATGAATGTATTGAAGACCTCTTCGATCATATCCCATTCAGCATCTGTTTCGATTTGTTCTAATTCGCCTTCTGTTCCGTCTTCGTTTTCAACATAGGCATAGGCTTGTAATTCTACATCTTCATCTTCCGGTACGCCGGCTGGATAAAGCAATACGTAGTTACGACCAAATTCTTCTTGGCCATCGACTGTTAACAAGATTTCGTATAATGTTTCATTTCCTTGATCATCGACCAATGTGATATGTTCATGTCCTTCATGATCATGTGTATGATTGTGTTCTGCCATTAGAACCCCTCTTTTCATTTTTTAAAATAGTTGTTTTCCCGAACCATCTAAATAATTTTGTAAAATCATCACCGCAGCAAGCTTGTCGATGACTTTTTTTCTTTTTGCTCTTGACGTATTCGCTTGTTCGACCAACATACGTTCTGCTTGTACGGTAGTCAGTCGTTCGTCTTGATAGTCGACTGGTAGAGAAAACATTTCTTTGATCTTTTCTCCGTAAGCCATTGAGCTTTCTGCTCTAGGACCGATTGAATTATTCATGTTTTTCGGCAAGCCTACAACAAAACGATCTACTTCGTACTGTTTGACCAGTTCTGCCAGTCGCTCAAATCCAAATTCTTCTTTGTCTTCATCGATACGAATGATCTCTACGCCTTGTGCAGTCCAGCCAAAAGGATCACTAACAGCGACACCTACAGTCTTTGAGCCGACATCCAAGCCCATCACTCTCATAGATTCACTCCATGATTTGAGAGATAGTCTTTGACGATCACTTCCATGATTTCATCGCGTTCATGACGACGGATCAGATTCCTTGCATCACGATAACGAGGAATGTAGGCCGGGTCTCCAGAAAGCAAGTAGCCCACAATCTGGTTGATTGGATTGTAGCCTTTTTCTTCCAAAGCCCGATAAACGATCGCTAATGTTTCGCTGACTTCTTTTTTACGACTATCATCAAAACCAAAACGTACGGTTTCATCTGTAAAACCCATGATTCTACACCTCTTTCCGCAGGGTAGTCAAATTACCCTCTACACCCTTTATTTTACTCGAAATGTGGTAAAACTACAAATAAATATTCCAACTTCGCTAGAAATATAAAAATAATAATGATTTCTTATTTGATTGTATTGATTCCAACATTTATGAGTACACTTTCTTACAGTATACGTGATATTTAATGAAAAATAAGTCTTTTCTCTGTTTTTTCAAAAAATTCACAAAATATTCAAATAACTAACGCACATAGATCATGTTTTCTTTGCTTGTCCCGTTTGATAGTTGATCGTATAACCGTCTTGCACATTATAGATAAACACATTGAACGAGATTTGGTTATCTTCAATGCTTTGGGCTTCTAACTGAACACCTCGTGCTACTAGTTCTTCCCCTTCAAAATGTGGTGTTACCCGATAGCGAACGTGATGATTGGTTTCTTTGATGTATGCTGCAATATCGTTTTCATGTGCCAGCATATGAGGTGTATTCAACGAACGAGTCCCTGTCATCAAATTTTTGATGTTATTGTTTTGACCAGTTAGCTGAAAACCTATCAAGTGGCTTCGATTGTAAAGCCATTGTCCGTCACTCAATTTTTTTTGTTTCCAACCTGTAGGATCGATATAAAGGGACTCACGTTTTTCTTTAGGGAACATCTCTTTTCCTAACATGGCATTGGCTTGGCCTACACGATTCAGTCGATCGATATCGGAATAACTTTCCCATGTTCCTTTATCTAAGCTCAGTTCTTCTTTTGTAAAAGTCGGCTTATTTTGATTGATTTCGATTTCTTGGTGCGTGCCGTCGTATTCAGGAAGATTTGCCACTTGTGAGACTTGAGGTTTTGCATCAAATAGACCTGTCAGTTGTTGAACGAGATCAGAGTCTTTTTGCGTCGTTGAAATCCCTAATGCACCAGCTAAAAGAGCAACTGCGACACCTATGATTGTTTTGGTTGTTTTTTTGTTCATGTATCTACTCCTTTATTCAGTCGAACTCCATAAATCTTAACATACGTTCCCCTTTTTTTAAATAAAGAAGTATTTAAATTCTTTCAACAATTCCTTCTTCAAAAATTATATACGCATTTTCAGTCTAGTTCCTAAAATAAACAACCTAAATTTCCACGTGAAAGGAAATCTAGGTTGTTACTAAAACTTCATCAATTGATTCGATTGATCTTCTTGTCTATTCTATCACCAGGTGAATACGTTTTTTTGATAGGACAATTAGGTGCTCAACATCGATTCTTCTTTCAAGTTTCTTTTACAAAACTTGCTTTGTTCATAGCCTGTTCGATCATCGCAACTGTTGCTTCTGGGTCTTCTACTCCAATGATGAGACGATTGAATTCTTCATCTTTTAGTGTGATAACGACTGCGTTTTCTTTTCTTTTGAGGTCATAAAATACCTTGTTTGAATCTTGGACGAATGTTCCGGCAAAATAATATCCATAGGCATCAACTCCCATTCTTTTTTCGCCAAATTTCGGTGTATCTTCCCAGACATCGGCATCCACAGTTGCGCCTAATACATTGGATAATGGTGTGGATATTTCATTTTTCAATGCCCACAGTTTTCGTACGCCCTCCATACTGATGATCAATCGATCATTTTGGATTTCAACTTTAGCCATTTTCTACTTCCCCCTGTCTGTAAGATTCCCTCGACGCATGATTCGATCAGCAATGATCGTTTCAATCGAACCTTCGTTTTTCTCTTCCAAAGCGGTGATTACCTTCTGTGCGACTTTCTTTACTTCGTTGTCATCTGCCGTACGTTCTAATAATGCGATGATCAATAAATCAATCAATAACCCATTATCGGTCACTCCCTCTTCAGCTATATAGTTAAAGCAAGTCGTAAATAAACCAGCTTTACTATAATAAGCAGAGTATAAACTTCCTCGAAGCAAGCCAGTCGCTTTTACCAATTGACTGATCGACGTCCCTGCATACCCATTTTTGGCAAATATTTTTGCCGATTCTAGTAAAACTTTCTCTTCATTAAATTCTCTCGTTCTTCCCATAACTTAATTATGCCACATTATTGAACGATTGGTCAACAATTAATCAAAAAGCTTGATTTATCCTAACTGATGACTTAACACTTGGCTCTCTTCTGCATTGCTCTCACTTGGATCTTATTTTACCTTTCACTGCTTATTTTTGAGATTCAAGTTTTCTTTTTATACGTTTTCCAATTTGTTTGTAGTAAAATAAATACAAGAAAACAACTATTGGAGAAAATGCCATGCCAGAAAGAGATTTAGATTTATTGCTTAATACCTGTTTATTGGCGGGAAAAATAATGACAGAAAGTAATGCAGAGATGTACCGTGTAGAAGATACGATGAGTCGGATCGCTTCTGCTTCTGGAAATTATCGCTTAGTTAGCTACGTGACCCAAACAGGACTATTTATCGGATTTGATCGGACTTCGACGATCCGCATGGAACAAATCACTAATCGAACGATCAATTTAGAAAGAGTAGTCAAGGTCAATAACCTTTCAAGAAAATATGTTGCCAATGAATTGACTTTGGAAGAACTATATAGCGCATTACAAGAAGTCGAGAAAGATCGACGGATGTTCCCAGTATGGCTACAAATCATCAGCGCTGCTATCATTAGTGGGACGATCATGATTTTATTTGGTGGCGAATTGAAAGATTTACCGATCACATTGTCGATCGGGGGAGTGGGCTACATTGTTTATCTTTGCAGTTTACGTTTTTTTAGAATCAAGTTTTTAGCTGAATTCCTCTCCTCTTTGATTATCGGTATTGCCGCTATTTTAAGCGTGCGTTTAGGAATCGGTCTCAATCAGGATTTGATCATCATTGGTTGTGTCATGCCGTTGGTTCCTGGTGTTCAAATCACCAACGCGATTCGTGATCTATTAGCGGGGCACTACGTTTCTGGTGTTTCTCGTGGAGCAGAAGCGATGATGACTGCAGCGATGATTGGTTTTGCAATCGCCTTTATCTTTCAAATCTTCTACTAAGAAAGGACTTTAGCCATGTGGCATGTATTGATTCAATTTTCTTTTAGCTTTTTAGCGACCGCTGCTTTTGCAATCATCACTAATGTGCCAAGGAAAGCCTTAGTTTGGTGTGGTTTAGCTGGTGCCGTAGGTTGGATGATCTATTGGTTGTGTCTAGCTATGGGTGGCGGTGCAGCTTTAGGTTCATTACTAGGTTCATTAGGCGTTGCTTTTGCTAGTGATCTTTTTTCTAAGCAACTAAAAATGCCCGTCACGATTTTCAATATCCCCGGTATGGTACCACTGGTTCCTGGAGGCTTAGCCTATCAAGCTGTTCGCAGTTTAGTTACAGGTACTTATCAAGATGCGGCATTTTTCACGGTTCAAGCAATCATGATTGCTGGAGCGATTGCCTTAGGTCTAGTGATATCAGAAGTATTCAACCACAATATCCGTAGTTTTAAACTGAAACGTGAAGCGATTGTATTGAAGAGAAGAAAGAAAAAATAACTGTATCACCTCTTTATAAAAAAGAAGCGAGAATGGGACATTATCCCTCTCGCTTCTTTTCTATTGTTTTTGTGAGTAAAATTGCCTGATTATCTTCTCTTTATCTTTTTTACTGCTCTCTTTTATTTTGCGATTTTTATACAGCAATAGGCACCAATCAACAAAACTCCACTAAATAATGGGAATACAATAATTGATCCTGTATGCAAGAGACTGATTAGAAATGTACAGCCACTAACAATCAAATAGTAACCTAAGCTTAAAAATGCACCAGCTGTTCCGGCTACTTCTGAAAATTTGACTAAAGCTAAGCTCAAACAGTTTGGTAATGCCATACCAATACCTGTTAGCAATAAAAAGATACCAGTGATATAAATCGTAAGTTGTATAATAAGTGTCATCGGTAGTAAAGAACTTCCACAAAGTATTAATATACCTATAAATGAGAGTCTAATACCGTCAGTAATAATCTTTTGGGGATCCTTATTTTTCAGTGCTCGATTTGACATCCAAGCACCTAAGATTGCAGCAGAAGCCACTACACATCCCATAAATCCATACTGACTTTGACTAAAACGAAAAGTTTCGATAAAAATCGTCGGTGCTTCTGCATGGTAGCTAAATAAAATTCCGTTAAATAAACCGATCAACAGACCAAATGAAGCAGTATATCGGTTTAGTAGCATATCTTTTCCTATTATCATGATCGTTTTTATTGAGAATTTTGTCGAATCCATCAAATGTGTTTCTGGTAAACTTTTTAAGCTCCAAAATAACAGCACCATGCCCATAATCACTAAAAATAAAAAGACTGCACGAAATCCCGAATACTCTCCAAGAAATCCACCGACTAATGGTCCAATAGCTGGTGAAAATGCTAATGCCGCTGAAATTTTAGCAAACAACTGATGACGCTTATTTCCTTCATAGTTGTCACGTAAAATCGTTTGTGTCGTAACTGACCCGGTACTTGCTCCAAAAGCTTGTACAAAGCGACCGATAAAAAGTATTAGCGCTTCTTGTGACATCAAGCAAATGAATGAACCAAGAATGTATATTACTATACCAGCATTCATTGCCTTACGTCGTCCGATAAAATCTGAACTTATACCCCAAAAAAATACGCCAAGTGCAAAAGCGAGAAAGTAAATACTTAACGTCATTTGTGCTAAGTTAAGAGATATACGATAATTTCTCGCAATCTCTGTTAAAGATGGTGTATAAATGGTCTCACTAATTTGTGGAAATCCCACAAGACAAATGAGTAATCCTAAATTAATCTTTTTTGTTTTGATGTTTTTTTCCATAGTAAAACTCCTAATTATTTAAAATCTTAGAAAAAAACATCCTTTGATGGGAAATGGTGGAATCATGATTTTTATCCATTGGTAAAAATTCATAGGTTCACCTCTTTCATAAATATTATTAAATTGAACGAAAAGCCACAATATGACCTCATTCATTCCAAACAAAAAAATCGTTCTCTTGTTCGATTGACATTGTACCTTAAAAAATCCGAACAATAAACAACTATCGTTATCTTATTGTCAATTTTTTGTAAAAAATAAAGAAATCCATTGTTTTTATTAAATTTTATTAAAATGCACGATACACATATTGATTTTCAGGAGCAGTGATTTTTTCTACTTTCGTCACTACGACTGAAGGAATCTCTCGCTTGAAAGGTTGATAAAAATCGGTTTGGATCGTCCCTTCTACTTTGTACCAGTCATCATTTTTCACAGTCATTCCTTCTGGCAGATGCGTCAACAATCCAAAAACCCCGGAATCGGCAACACAGTGGATGATCCCAAATCGAAAGAGAAAAGTATCAGTAGCCTTATCATTTTTCGACTGATAGATAAAGCCTTCGTAAGAGACTTTCTTACCAATGAATTCACTTGGATAGTTATAGATCAATTCCATGATCTCTAAATAATTATCGTCTGTGATCGCAATCGTTTGTTCATCTTCGTATTTATCTTTTAACTCATTCATTTGATCTTGATAGTCGGATTTATTGAAATAAATACTCGTATCTGGTTTCAAATATTGCGTTTGCACTTGTGGATCACCGACAGATTCTTTGCTTAGTGGAAAGTTGAACCCTTTCGCTTCGACGATCGTTGTGTTTAAACTAACTGTCGGAAACAGTGTTCCTACAACGATCGGCAAGGCTAATAAGAGATAAGCAATCCATCGCTGATAGGGTTTTGATAATCCGTGATCATGAGAATCATGGGACTCATGGACTCCTTTTTTCCCATCTGCTTTTACCCAAAGATACAACTGAACTAAGGCTAGTAAGGCAGATAAAACCATGGATAATACTGCCAAATAACGATAATGGACATTGATGTATTGATCTAAACGCCCTGAAACTTGAAGATACATCATCATTTCAAAATAACCAGATAAAATCAAAAATCGCAGCATGTTTCTCCTCCTAAATAAATAGTGTAAAGCCGATAACACTTAAGGCGATCAGCCCGATCAATGAAACAATGAAGCGTGTGTTGAAGTAACGTTTCATCATCAATAAGTTTTTGATATCCACCATTGGTCCAAACACTAAGAAAGCAACAACTGGTGCTGTTCCAAAAAGACTTAACAAAGAGGAACCAATAAACGCATCCGCTTCGGAACAAAGAGACATCGTGAATGCCAATACTAGCATGATCAAAATGGCTAATAGCTTTGTCGAACCTAACGTCAACATCACTCTCGTAGGTAAATAGGTTTGCATCCCTGCAGCAATCAAACCGCCAATGATCAAATAGCGGCCCGTATCGAAGAACTCATCAATCGAGTGAGTCAAGACATGGAGGATTCGATGTCCCCATTTCTGTGGTGCGATTGCTTCCTCTTCCTCATGCTCATGTGTATGGGAGTTAGGCTCAACCATCGCTGAATCAAATGAAGACTTTAAGATTGTGCCTTTTTGGATATAGGCCAACCAGACACCTACGATCAGTGCGACAATAAAACTTCCTAACATACGCAACCCCGCCATTTTCCAAGTATTGCCAAATGCTATAAAAGTTGAAAAGATCACGACAGGATTAATGATTGGCGCAGTGAGCATAAACGCAAATGCTGTGTGGACAGGAACCCCTTTTTTTACAAACTGATGAACGATTGGAACGATCCCACATTCACATGAAGGAAAGAAAAAACCTAGAATAGACCCAACAATAATCGATAAAAAGCGATTTTTAGGTAACCATCGTTTGACACGTTCGGGGGTCAAAAATACTTGTAAAGCACCTGAGATGATACATCCCAATAAAACAAACGGCAAGGCTTCGATAACGATTGATAAAAAAATCGTTCCCATCTGCAATACCGAATTTGGAATAAACGAAAACATATAATTTCTCCTTGTCATTTGAACTTCATTCGCCCATCAATATACGCTTTTCTTCAATAAAATACAAGAAAGCTTAAATTTTTTTCATAAGTTTAAGAAATCAAAAAAAGCTTTTTTATTGACATCTACGTCAGATGGATTTATTTTTAGCACAGCTAAGATGAAGATTCAGGTAAAAATAAGAGAGTCATTTGCCTATTTTCTATCTGTATACGACTGAATACTTTTTCACCATCGAATTAGCGATGTGCTAAAAGCAACCTTAAGGAGTTATCACCATGAAAGAAACCCATGATTTAACTGAAGTCTTAAAAACTATCCAAGAAGAACCGACTGTCGTGCTTGCGATTTCTACACCCGATTGTAGTGTTTGTCATGCAGTAGTGCCAAAATTGGAACAATTATTGACTCATTATACTTTCCCAGCGTATCATTTAGATGCCTTCGAGATGCCGGAAGTAGCTGGCACATTCCAAGCATTTACTGCACCAGTGATCTTGCTCTTCCATTTTGGAAAAGAAGTCGAGCGACAAGCCCGCTTTATTCAATTTGAACAACTGACAAAGCGTTTAGATCAATTAAATGAATCAACTGATCAAATCAGCTACGATACTTTATTTGATCACTAGAAAAAAGAGCGACAAGTCATTTGGAAGTGACACTATAATAAGATACAATTAAAAAAGAGCACCTCAAATTTAGTAAAATAAATTTGGAGGTGTTTTTATCATGACAAAACATAATTATTATCCCAAAGAATTAAAAATTCAGATTGTTAAACGTCTGCTGGCAGGTGAATCAGCTACTGCGCTTCGAACAGAGTTCCATATCCCTAGTACTGGAACCATTTTTACTTGGAAAAAATGGTATCTTACTAATAATTTAAAAAGGCTTGATTCTTCTTCGGGTCGTCCTAGAAAAGAACAACAGACAGTCTTACAAGAACTAGAAGAAAAGAACAAGGAACTGTCTCTCTTAAAAAAATTTTTCTCTCAGGAAAGGTGGTGACATTAGAAAACATCGTTCACTTTATTAACCAGCATACCAATGAATTGTCAATTGTACGCTTGACGGAATTATTTGGTATCTCAAGAAGTACCTATTATCGCAATCGGAATCGAGAGTTTTCTGCACTCACTTTAATTGAAAAACGTGTTCATCAGTTAGTTGTCGCAAACCATTTCTTATTTGGTTATCGTAAAATCCATGCTTTATTGAATCGAGAAATGTTTGTAGGTATTAATAAGGTTGCACGAATTATGAAAAAATACGGATGGAATTGCCTTGCTAAAGTAAAAAAACGTAAACATGCTGGGAAAATACACAAAACCTTTGATAACCTTATCCAAAAGAATTGGACGACAAACCAACCAATGGAAAAACTAACCACAGATATTACTTACTTGCCCTTTGGCAAATCCATGTTATATCTTTCTACCATTATGGACACCTTCAATAGTGAAATTGTTGCTTATCAATTGTCTGAACAAGCGGATACTCAGTTAGTCGTAGACACATTCAATCAATTAAACCATTTAAAAGAAACAACTATTTTGCATAGCGACCAAGGATCAACTTACACTTCGAAGGTATTCTGCGAACTTGTTAAACAAAAAAACGTTATCCAAAGTATGTCCCGTAAAGGAACACCTTCAGATAACGCTCCGATAGAATCGTTTCATTCCTCACTAAAGTCTGAAACGTTCTACATTTCAAAAGAACCAATAGGCTCTAATAATAGAGTAATCGAAATTGTCGAAAATTACATCTATTTTTGGAACAATCAACGAATTTTAGCCAAATTAGGCTATAATTCTCCAATTGACTATCGAATGAAAGGCACAAATTGAGTTGCTCTTTTTATTTTGTATCAAAAAATAGTCGCACTTCCTTTTCTACAAACAATGACTTGTCGCTCTTTTTATTTAAACATCCATTAAATAACGAGCTGTGATCGACTGTTCACAAGTACCGATTTTTTCTGGTGTTCCTTCATAAAGGATCTCGCCACCACGAATTCCCCCATCGATCCCTACATCGATCAACCAATCTGCTGCCTTCATGATTTCCAGATTATGTTCAATGACGATGACCGTGTTTCCTTTATTGACCAACCGTTCGATGATTTCTAAGATACTCTTGATATCTGCCATGTGTAAACCGGTTGTTGGTTCGTCCATAATGTAGATATTGCCTTTTTTGCTTAATTCCTTTGCTAGTTTCAACCGTTGACATTCTCCTCCTGACAATGTATTTAACGGTTGTCCCAACGTCATATATCCTAGCCCTACTTCTAAAATTTGTTTCAGTTTTCGTTGAATCGATTTTTCTTCAAAAAATGCCACCGCTTCAGTCACACTCATCGCTAGTACTTCATCGATCGATTTCTCTTTTAATTTGTATTGATAAACTTCTTCTTTGAATCGTTTACCGCCACAGGCTTGGCAAAGGACCTCTACAGAATCCATAAAAGATAATTCCATTTTGATATGACCATGTCCTTTACAAGTTTCACATGCCCCTTCTGAATTATAAGAGAACAGTCCGGCAGAAACATTATTTTCCAACGAGAAGACCTTGCGGATATCGTTCATGATCCCTGAATAAGTCGCTGGGTTGGAACGAATATTCCCTGCAACAGCTGACTGATCGATATTGATTGCTTCCGGGTACTCTTTCGCAAACACCCCGTTCACTAAACTGCTCTTTCCTGAACCAGCTACTCCAGTCACTACTGTAAAAATACCTAATGGTACTCTGAGAGAAGTATTTTTAAGATTATGCAATGTCGATTTTGAGGTTTCAATAAACTTGTCTGTTTTTCTTGGCTCCTGTTTGAAACCTATCATTTGTCCAAAAGCTTTCCCAGTTAAAGTATCAGAAGCCAGTAATCCTTCATAACTACCTTCATAGGTGATATACCCACCATTTTTACCAGCTTTTGGTCCTACATCAATGATATGATCTGCTACTTTGATGACATCGGGATCATGTTCTACGACAATTACCGTGTTTCCTTTATCACGCAATTTGACTAGTAATTCATTTAAGCGATGAACATCTCGTGGATGCAAACCAATACTTGGCTCATCGAAGATATAAATGACGTCATTTAAACTAGAAGATAAGTGCTTGACCATTTTCACTCGTTGGCTTTCTCCTCCAGATAAAGTCGCTGTCTCGCGATCTAAAGAAACGTAATCTAACCCAATATTGATCAGATCTTGTAGTCGTGATTGGAGATTTTTCAACACTGGTTGGATCATTTCATCTGTGATCCTCGGTAAGATTTCTAATAGTTCATCCAGTTGCATCGCTAAGAAATCTGCGATTGAATATCCGTTGATCTTGCAGCCCAAAACCTTTTGATTGAATCGTTTTCCCTGACATTCTGGGCATCTTTGTTCATCCATGAACGCTGCGATTTTTTTCTGGGTCGCGGCAGAGCTCTCAGTGCCCCCTTTGATATTGGAACGATTGAAACGTGCCACTAATCCCTCATAGGTCGAACTCATCCCTTCCATATACAACGAATCGATTTTTTCTCCAGAAGCATACAAGAACTTTTCCATTTCCTCTGTTGAATAGTCTTTTAATGGCTTATTATTGTCAAAAAAACCTGTGTTCGTGAACGACTTCAATAACCAAGATCCTACTTTATAGCCTGGAAGTAAAATCGCTCCTTCATTCAAGGATTTTTCTAAATCTAACGCTTTGTCTAGATTCAATCCAACGATCCGACCAATCCCTTCACACGCTGGACACATGCCGTGAGGATCATTGAATGAGAAATTCCAAGCGGGACCTAAGTGTGGTGTACCAATACGAGAAAAAAGCAAGCGGATCAGTGGATTGATATCTGTGATCGTTCCTAATGTAGAACGAGAATTCCCACCTAAACGGCTTTGATCTACGACGACTGCCATAGATAAATTGTCGATGGCGTCTGCTTCTGGCTGACTATACTTAGGTAAGAAATTCTGCACAAATTTAGAGAAGTTTTCATTGAGCTGTCTGCCTGCTTCTTGGGCAATCGTATCAAAAACGATGGAAGATTTACCCGAACCGGAGACACCTGTAAAAATCGTGATCTTTCTTTTTGGGATTTGTAAATCAAACCCTTTTAGATTGTTCTGTCTGGCATTATGTATCCTGATATATTCCTGCATTGCTGATCCTCCCGTATTCCCTGGATTTTTTGGTGAAGCATTATTATAACACAGAAACAATGTGTCACTATAATACATTTCGAAGATTTCAGTTATTGTCCTATCAGCCTTCTAATTGAATAGACATCAATAAAAGAAATATTCCTTATTTTTATCCATATCTAAAAAAGATCATAAAAAAACAAACTATTTTTCTAGTGAACAGAAAAATAGTTTGTCATTGATTGTTTAACTCTTCTTTATTCCCGGTTATTCGTTGTCGTCATGCTCGTGCAAGGACGCATCGGAATGCAAGAAGTAGATCAACGTTTGTAACTCGTTCGTCAAATCGACATTTTGGATCAATACTTCGGATGGTGCATTTAGTCGAGCAGATGTAAAGTTCAATATCCCTTTAACACCGGCTTCTGTCAAACGATTCACGACTTCTTGTGCTTTTTCAGCAGGAATCGTTAAGATCGCTACTTCGATTTGTTGGATCTTGATTTGTTCGATCATGTCATCCATCGGATAAACGGGGATACCATCAACGATCCGACCAACGATTTCTGGGTTCACATCAAAAGCACAGCTGACACGGATACTATTACTTTGATGGAATTTATATTTCAATAAAGCACTTCCTAGATTACCGACCCCGATCAATGCGACGTTCGTCAATTGATCATCATTCAAGGTTTTTGCAAAGAAATGCATCAAGTCCTCTACATCATAACCGTACCCACGTTTTCCTAGTTCGCCGAAATAGGAAAAGTCACGACGGATCGTTGCACTATCTACTTGAACTGCTTCACTTAGTTCAGTTGATGAAACTTTTTTCTTACCTGCGTTATTCAAGATTCTTAAATAACGATAATATAAAGGCAGGCGTTTTGCGGTTGCCTTTGGAATTACATGGTCTTTCACTTCATTACCTCCACTGTATTTCTTCTCGATTTATACATCATATCAGTACTTACACAAAAAAATCAATTTCGTTGCTTGTATATTGTGAATTTTTATTCTTATTCTCATTTTCCTAGCTTCTCAGAACCTCGCAGTAACTATGAATTTGTGGTAGACTACAAGAGAAAAAGACCATGAAATTCTAGGATAATTCACAAAGTAGAAAAGAGGATTCGATGATACTATTACAAGCCAATCAAATCGCTCGCCATTTTGGCGCTGAGATTTTATTTGAAAATATCCACTTAGAGATCCAAACGGGTGCACGTATCGCTTTAGTCGGACGTAACGGCGCCGGTAAATCGACATTATTAAAAATCATTGCTGGCATTGAAGCGCCCGATGTAGGTAATATCGCAAAAAACAAAACAGCTACCCTTGGTTATCTGGCCCAAGATACAGGATTAGATTCAACTGAAACAGTCTGGAATGAGATGCTAAAAGCATTTGAAGACGTACGATTGATGGAACAGCGAATGCGTGACCTTGAAGTATTTATTAGTGAAGGCACCCCTGACACGCCGGCTTATCAATCCTTCTTGAAAGAATATGATAAATTACAGCATGATTTTTCTGATAAGAACGGCTATAGTTATGAAAATGAGATTCGCTCTGTATTACATGGATTCAAATTTGATCCGTCGTTTTACGAGCAAAGAATCGATACGTTATCTGGTGGTCAAAAAACAAGATTAGCTTTAGCGAGGATGCTTTTACAACATCCAGATATCTTGATCTTGGATGAGCCAACTAACCACTTGGACATCGAAACACTTGCTTGGTTGGAAAACTATTTGCAAAGTTATACTGGTGCCCTTCTGATCGTCTCTCATGACCGCTACTTCTTGGACAAAGTGGCGACTGAAGTATATGAACTAAGTCGGAAAAAGATGCGTCACTACAAAGGAAATTATTCCAAATATTTAGATATGAAAGCTGAACAATTAGCTTCTGATTGGAAAGCCTATGAAAAGCAACAAACAGAAATCAATAAACTCGAAGATTTTGTTGCCAGAAATCTTGTCCGTGCCTCAACGACAAAACGTGCCCAAAGCCGTCGAAAGGCATTAGAAAAAATGGAACGATTAGACCGTCCACAAGGAGATGAGAAACAAGCACATTTTCTCTTCAACGTTGCAAAACCTTCGGGAAATGTTGTCTTACAAGTAGAAGATGCCGCTATTGGCTATGATGGCACCGTCTTATCTGAACCAATCAATTTGGATATCCGTCGTCAAGAAGCAATCGCATTAGTGGGACCAAATGGAATCGGCAAATCCACTTTACTGAAATCGATCATCCAACAGCTGCCTTTCATACGTGGAAAAGAAACACTTGGTACGAATGTCAGCATTGGTTATTACGACCAAGGACAAGCGGAACTTCACACCAATAAAACGATTCTTGCTGAATTGTGGGATGAGCATCCAACTGTTCCGGAAAAAGATATTCGTTCGATTTTAGGCGCTTTTTTATTTTCTGGCGAAGATGTCGAAAAAACGATCCCCTTATTAAGTGGTGGAGAAAAAGCGCGTGTCGCATTAGCAAAATTAGCAATGAACCAAGAGAACTTTTTGATTTTAGATGAGCCGACCAACCACTTAGATATCGATAATAAAGAAGTATTGGAAAATGCGTTGATCGACTATGAAGGAACATTGCTCTTTGTCTCCCATGACCGCTACTTCATCAATCGTATTGCCACTAAAGTTATTGAACTCTCAGAAAATGGAAGCAAAGTCTACCTGGGTGACTATGATTATTATTTAGAAAAGAAAAAAGAAGAAGAAGAAATTGCGGAACTGTTAGCAGCTGAACAACCTGAGGTCAGCACGCCTTCAACAAACAAATCCACTTACTTCCAAAGCAAAGAGCAACAAAAGATGATGCGGAGCTTGCAACGTAAAATCACGCAAATCGAAGAAGATATGGCTCAACTAGAAGAAACAGTGGATGAACTCGAACAACAGATGGTTTCTCCTGCTGTATTAGATGACCATGTCAAATTGAATGAATTGAATCAAGCTCTTGATGAAGCACATCAGCTACAAGAAGAAAAGTTGGCTGAATGGGAAAACTTAAGTCTTGAGTTAGAAGAAATCGAAAATAATCAATAGACTCGCTCCTGTCATCCTCTCAAACAAAAACGCTGAAAGCTGACTTTATGTCCTGCTTTCAGCGTTTTTACTTTAGACTTGTTGATATAAATCGAAAACATGTTTCAATTCGACAGTTACTGGAGAATGGTCTGGATTCGTTTCCATCAGATCTTCCATGAACACCCACCACTTTTGATTGATTTCTGTTTCTGGTACATGGCGCCATTTTTCTTCATCTTCAATCTCTAAATACCCAAAGAGAGTATTTGTTTCTGGATCAAGAAAAATCGAATAAGAGAGCGCACCATGTTCAGCCAACATTTCACGCATCTCCGGCC
This sequence comes from Enterococcus mundtii, assembly GCF_002813755.1. Lineage (NCBI taxonomy): Bacteria > Bacillati > Bacillota > Bacilli > Lactobacillales > Enterococcaceae > Enterococcus > Enterococcus mundtii. Next base: position 2,179,642 of record NZ_CP018061.1, read on the forward strand.
ACAATTCATTGTGTCTTTTGAGGTACTCTGCTTCGTATCCTGGGTACAACTTCATTTTTACTGCTTTTTTGATCATCTTTATTCCCCTTTCATTGATTGTTCGATCTGCTCGACGCTAGCAATTATTTTTTGGTTCTTACTTGCTTCTTTATTTTCCAATTTAAAGCAAGCGTTTACAATAGCAAAAAATAAGGATAACGGTGGCAGATTCACAGGAATTCATCATAGGACAAAAAAGCGACCGCGGTGGGTGGCCGCGGTCTAGGAGTTTATTTTTACTTGAGGAGTAAAAATGAAAAAGTATAGGGTTGTTGGTTGGTATGTATATAGAATAGAAGAAAAGTTTGAAGAATTTTCACTACAATATTTGTCTTTTGTTAGGATAATTCATTAAGAAAAAGTAAAACGCCATGTACTTTAGTTACTTACTAATAAAATAATCATTCCATAGGATAAACTTTACACCTTGTTTTCCCCTTATCTAAGGTAGTTAAAGTAATCGGTTCGTCTACTTCTTACTTTCTTGCTTGCTTTTGCTTGTTGCTTTAAGAAACTTATTTTTTTTCGATTTCTGAAATTAAGTTTTCTTAGTTGGTTCCGAATAAAGACGAATCTTCTTCTATTATTCATTGATTTTTGTTTCTTTTGATAAATGGTTACTTTCCTATTCGCGATGATAATAGCCTTCTTATTTTTTTGTCTGGCGCTATTCTTGCTAGCATCTAGCACTGATGATAACTGATTTTTTTGACTATGATTATCTTTTGAGGAGACTATTCCTAATTCTTGGGGCTCTTTAGTTTTTTCTATGATGGTCATTTTTCTATTTTTAACCATGACCGTTTCAAATACACCTAATCGTCGAGCAATATGCTCTTGTTCCAACCGATCTTTTTTTTCTGAAACGCTCTCTGATGAAAAGTTACTCGACGAAGCTTCTTGAGCATTCATTGGTGGAGTAGTGGCTACTTTTTTGTCAATGTCTGTCAAATATGCTTGAATCATTGGATCAAGCATAAAAAAATTTGGTTTCGCTCGCGCACTCACTTCCTCTCTTGTTTCGTCATTTAACAATCGATTATAGTCTGGATTTTTTAAGCAGAAGTCGAGGATTCCTCTTCTTATAACAATAGTTTCTTCTAATGATTGAACTAAATTTGTAAGCACACTAGCATCAACATTTGCATCTACTGTTCGATTTTTCTGTTGCTGAAATTGCTCAAGTTTTTCTTTATCGATACCTAGCCATAAATGTATATAATCTGATAAATAGAAATTTTTCTCGTAATACTTAGTTATTTGAGTAGTCAATTCATTTTGTCCATTATTTTTACAGTTGATTGCAATTTTTTCTGCTTGTTGGAGACGGATGATTGCAGCTTCCTTACTTGACCAATCTCCTTCTGGTATCTGACGTTTTAGGATTTTGTCTATTTCTTCTTTGACCGTTTTTTCAAATTCATTAAAAGAAGTTTGTTGATTTTCACTAAGCAAAGTTGATTCCTGCGTTTGACTAAAGATATTTCTAATCCGTTGGCTGATTCCCATATTATCCCTCCTTGTTTCTGTTGATAAAATGAGTATACAGTTTGTAAATCGATTCGTTCGCCTTTCTTTTCTTGTAAATTCAAAAAAAAGACTTGACTGTTCTATTGAATTTAGTCAATTCATTTTAGATTTAGAAAAACATGTGTCCGAGTCATTAGTCCTCTCGTACCATCTAAAACTGAATAAATGAGGGAAATAAAAATAATCACTTCGAAAAATAAGGCGCCATCCACAAAAATTTAAAAAACAAATATCGCAGATGGCGCCTTATTTCTCGAGGCTAGGCACTGCTGTCCCGATCGCTTACTTTTCTTCTAATTTGGCGTATCCACCTTGAATTGCCTCACGCTTTTTTGATCAGCTATATACTTCTTGCCTTGTTCGCCTCGTATATCCATATACCGCCAAACTTAGAAAGAATAGAGTATAAATGACTAAGATGATCACTTCGCTATAATTACTTCCCCATGTTTGTCCGGATTGAAAGTTTTTGATGATCGTCAAGATCCAATATTGGGGAGTGACCATCGACACTTTCTGCATCAATTCTGGCATCACCTCATGTGGAATCAAAGCACCAGATAGTAAACTTGTGACGGTAATCAAGATACTTTGCAAAGCCGCTGCTACAGTTGTACTTGGGGCAAGAACACCAATCGCAATCGACCAACTTACGGCAAGTAAACTAAATAGACTTAGTAGTACAATCAAATCAACAGCACTTAAACCAGGATCAATGTTAAATAGGACGATCATGACAACAACTGCTAACATTACTTGGATCAGCATAGCGAATGTCGCAAAGATCGTTGTCCCGATAAAATACGTGCTTTTAGCTACCGAAGTCGTCATCAAACGTGTATAAATTTTATTGCGTCGTTCTTGCTGGATAGTCGTTGTCCCAAAATTACCTGCTTGGAAAAGAAGCATCATCAACAAAAAGCCAACGATTTGCACCGACATTCGTTCGGTCATTGTGCTTTGATCTACTTGATTGATCTCGATTTCTGTCGATTCTTTCAAGCGTTCAAGTGATTCGTCCTCCTCTCCAGCTTCTGCTAACAGATGGATACTAGAAACTTCTGCTAATGCACGTTGGGTCAAGCGGTCGATATTCTCCAACAGTTCTCCTTTTTGGAATGTCCGGAGAGAGAGTTTCGTATTCTCAGAAACATTTTCTTGATAACCTTTAGGGATTGTGATGACTGCCACCGCATTTTGTCGGGAAAGAACTTGATCAATTTCTTCAGCTGAACCAATTTCCTGAACACTGACTCGTTTTTCCAAACTTTCAATAAGCAATTCACTATAGGATGAGCGATCTTGATCGACTACCCCTATCGTCAGGAGATTCGTTTCTTGATCGCCATAAGCAAAAAGATAAAGGACGACACTCAAGAAAGGAATTCCTATAAGAAACAAGATTTGCAATGGTCGATTTTTCCAAAGAACCAACCTTTCTCTTACGATCCAAAAGATATCTCTCATTAGAATACCTCCCTTTTATCTAAAATGACGACTGATGACATGAGTAAAACAAACAATAACCCAAAATTCCCATAGATACCTAACCAGTGCAAGGGATTGTCGGTCCACAAACTTTCTCTTACAGATGCTAAAACCCAACCTAATGGTGACAATCCCATCATCGTTTCATTGGTTGGAAAGTAGGCACCACCTAAAAATCCAGTGAGTTGAATAAATATCTGGGTAATGCCAGAACCAATTCTTTTTTCATCACGGTCTCCAATGGTTTCTAAAAATAAACCGAGTGCGAGAAAACTGCCCATAAGTGCGATTAAGTTGAGATAAGAAAAACCAAATCTTAAATACCATGGAACATCAAATAATAATTGAGAGATGAGCATCAAGACCAACACTACCAACATGCCAAATATGAAATGTCCAAAAAATGTCGAAAAAATGATCGTTTTACGGCTAAGTGGTGTGACTAATTCTCTTTGCACGGTTCCATGCTGTCGTGCTTCTCGAAACATGCTCAGACCAATTTCCGAAAAATATAAAACAAATAGACTAATCATAGCAATCGCATAGTATTGGTAGGAAGATGCGCTTTCTCTTTGATTTTCTTGATCGACCACAATCGCCTCTGTAAACTGCTCTGCTGAAACTAGGCCAGTGGTTGCCGGCAAGTGCTGTTCCTTAATGAAACTTTGTCGTTTGATTTCCTGTACGATTTCTACTAGATAGCTTTGAAGGATTGTTTTTTCTACATTGGTCAATTCCCGACTCTGCACTTCGATGTGATCGGAAAAATGTAAGTAAGCATCAGCTTCTTGTTTTCTTATATTCGCTAATCCTTCCTTTTCATTTGTCACTTCTTCAAAATGAATAGCACCTTCTGCAAAAGAAGTCACTTGTTGGAATATCTCACGAACTTCTTGATCGTCTACCTGATATTGTACCGTCAATGGCTCCATATCAGAGGTAATGTCATTATTGAATACACCTTGGAGGACTGCCCCTAGAATAAACATCAACGTGATCGGAAAAGCGAGATAATAAATGTAATTCGATTTCTCACGAAAATTTTGTATCAGGGTCCGGATAATTATTTTTTCATTCATACTCACTCCTCCTAATCACGTAGATTACGTCCAGTCAAACTAAGAAAAACTGTTTCTAAATCTGGAGCTTGTTGCAGTACATCGACTACTCTAACTTCTTGCTTGATCAGTATCATTAATAGTTGATTCAATAATTTGCTTTCAAGCACCGTCACGATCTGTACTTGCTGTTTGTCGAGTGAAACATTGATGATCCCATTAATATTATTGATTTCTTCTATATCCAGTGCCTCTGGATTCTCCACAGTGATTTGCAGATTGATTTTATCCGTGACGAGATTCACTAATTCTTCCTCACTACCGATAGCAATCACTTGACCTTTATCGATAATGACGATCTCATCTGCCAAACGTGCGACTTCTTCCATATAGTGACTCGTGTAGATGATCGTCGTACCGTTTTCTTTCATTTTTTCAATGGCATCTAAAATATAATTTCTAGATTGTGGATCGATCCCCACTGTCGGTTCATCCATGATCAGTAAAGCAGGTTGATGGGCAATCGCCATTGCAATATTCAATCGTCGTTGCATTCCTCCAGAAAAAGCACTCGGTCGCTCTTTTCTTCGTTCATACAAATCAACCGTTCTCAATGCCTTTTCTACATTCTTTTTTAGTTCTTCCCCTCTGAGTCCATATAGACCACAAAAAAAGCGGACATTTTCTTCAGCAGACAAATCATAATAAATCGCTAACTCTTGTGGAACAACGCCTAATTTTCGCCTAAGTTCTCTTTTTCGCTCGCTCATCTCTTCTGAAAACAACTGAACCGTTCCAGATGTCTTATTCAATAAACCAGTAATCATATTGATAACGGTTGACTTTCCTGCGCCATTTGGACCTAGTAACCCTAAAATCGTTCCTTCTGGTACTTCAAATGACACACCATCCACAGCAATTTTCTGTCCAAATTTTTTTGTCAATTTTTGCACACTGAGTATATTCATCCAATCACTCCTTTTCTTTATTTTATAAAAAAAGAGAAACTGTAATAGTACAGTTTCTCATGATTTACGAATTAGAAATCTCATGTTCTTCATCAAAAGGTAATATCGTGGTGATGTGAAACCCATCCGTTCCATCAATCAACAATTTGCCATTCAATACGGCTGTTCGTTCTTCCATTCCTACGATCCCCAGACCTTTACGATAGTCTATTGCCCTTTTTCCATTGTTCTTCGATTCAAATCGTAAAAATTTTTGATACACATGCAAACGCACCGTGACCGTTGAAGCTTCACTATATTTCAACGTATTCGTCAAAAACTCTTTCAAATTCGCCGCTAATACCTGCCAATGAAAACGACTGATTTTATCTAAGGTACCGCTATATTGGAAATCCACGATAATCTGGTGAGTCTCGGAGAAACGTTGGAGTTCTGCCTTTACTTTATTGATGTTCAAGGTTTCATTCTTTGGTCGCTCGTCATGTAACACGTTGCGCACTTCGTTGATCGACTTTCTTAAGCGATCAGCAGATTGACTCAATAATTGATGCGCTTGTTCCGGTTGTTCTCGATTGATGACCTTTGCCGCCTCTATTTGGATCAAGCAACTCGTTAAGTCGTGCCCAAGATGGTCATGGATTTCATGAATGATCCGTTGTCTTTCTACTAACGTTGCTTCTTTTTGCATCGCTTCAGCATTCAAAGTGCTTTGTGCAAAGAGTTTTGATAACTTGTTTCGTTCAATCCGTAAAAAATCGGAAGAAGTAGTTAACTCTTCTTGTTGTTTCATCATTTTTTCCGCAGACCAAACGATACTGATCATCCCACTTACCCACAGTACAAAGAGAAAATAAAGTGAGTCAGAGAGAAAAAAGCTGCCAACGCTATAATTGATCAAGGCTACAAATAAAAGTAACCATGACTTTTGGAAGCAAAAATAACCTTGTAGCAAGGAAAGTGGCAATAGAAAAATCGCTTGTTCGACAAAAATCAAACTCAATAGAACACTGATCAATTGCAAAGCAACAAACCAAGGCCGATGTTTCTGAAAACTTTCGCCTAAGAAAAAAAATGTCAACCATACCATACTTAAACTAATGACAAACATCAAAAGGGTAGAGGTTGTTTGATAGATCATCAACCCGATCAAACCAATGATCGATAGCAAGTTGATCGATAATTTGATTGCTTGCATCTACGTCATAACCTCACCTGTGAGAACATAGATCGCTAATTGCGTACGATGATCCAAGTTCAGTTTTTTTAAAATCATTGAAAGATTGTTATGGACAGTTCCTTCACTTAAAAATAGTGTTTGCGCAATCACTTTATTTGTCATTCCTTTTGCGACGAGGTAGGCTATTTCTTGCTCTCGCTCCGTCAGTAAGGAGAGATCTGCTTCTTGATCATTCTTGTTACCTAATTGTTGCGTTGCCTTCACGAGGATTTCTTTCGAAAGGATCGTTTGTCCCTGTAACACACTCTTGATTGCTTGGATCACCGCCTCAGGAGGAGTTGTTTTCAGCAAGTAACCACTTGCACCGTTGCGTATTCCTTCCTCTATGTAACGATCTTCATCAAACGTAGTTAAAATGATGACAGGTATCTGATATTCTTCCGTAATCTGTTCCGTAGCGGTGACGCCATCCATTCCCGGCATTCGGACATCCATCAATACAAGATCTACTTGATTTTTTTCGCAAAAAGCAATAGCTGAACGTCCATCATGACAAATACCCACTACTTGAAAATCGTTTGTACTTTCTAAAATGATTTTTAAGCCGCTTGTAATCAGTGCACTATCATCTACTAATAAAATGTTTGTCATAGTGATTCTCCATTTTTTTATTTTGAGCAAGTAGGAGTAACAAGCGATCAAATCAAAAAGTGTTGGCTTCTACTTACAAAGTAGTCGTCGCATGTGTTATCTTTTTTGATAAATTCATTTCTTTTGCCTCTCGTACTTGATCTTTCCTTATAGTATACTCGAAAGAATCAGCAAATAGAAGTTTGAGCCCGTAGGCGACAGATAGATTCCTATGGTATGACTACTCACTTGCTCTTCTCTATCTATTTTTAATCAACGAAAAAACAGATTGAGACAATGATGTTAGTTTCCAGAAATAGACAAAACCCTAAAATAGAAAATCAAATCTTAGGTGAATCGTAATACTTCTTGAAGCTATACACAATTGTCTCAATCTCACACTTTCAATGATCGTTTAATTATTTTTCTTACGCTTCAGCCAGCTAGCTAATGCTGTACCTACCGCACCAAAACCAAGCAATGCAAATGCACTGGCTACTTCACCAGTTTTAGGCAGATTGTCGCCTCTTCTATTATTTCTAGTCGATGTAGCATTTGTCGCGATACTTCCACCTCTATTTCCCGAAGTATTTCCACTACCACCATTCGGAGTAGCAACAGGCTGTTCATTTCCTGGTTGGTCATTTCCAGAAGGAGCACTAATATTATTTCCACCATCCCCTGTGTTTCCTCCGGTTCCGCCATTGCCATTACCACCATCTCCATCGTTTCCTGAAAGTGCTGTAGTAAGCATAATGGGTTCAGACTCTTCCCCTTGTAAAAAGTTGGTACTCTCGTCTGAAATCGCAGTGATCCAATATGTGGTGTTTGCACTCAATCCCAAAAATACGCCAGCTACTGCTGGTACACCATCTGCGTATGCAACGACTCGCGCAAGCGGATTGGCTTGTGGATCTGTGTCGTAAATCAGGTAGGTCACATCTTGCAGCAATTCTTCCGCATGGTCATGGTACCAGTGCTCGCCTGGTGTATCTGGGGTATCGTCATGGTGTAGAAGTGCAGTATCCGCAATCGTGATCACTTCATGGGTATTGTTTTGTTTTGCTAATTCCTCGTCTATTCTCAAAAATGCACCGGCTGCTTTCGTGATTGCTTCGACATCAAAGAGATCTGTGACAAGATACTCATGATTCCCAATAGTCGGTAAGCCGGTAACCTCATAGTTAGAAAGGTTAACCGTGCCCCAATCAATGATCCAGTTCGCTCCTTCGATCGTATTCGTTCCAGCAGCACTATTCGTATACTGGAAGCTGGCTTCTTGCCACATCACCTCATCCTCAGGCGCTAACCCAGCTAACGTCGGCAGATCGAAATGATCGATTTCTGTCGTTCCATTGAATGAACGAGCAAAAACTGTCCCTTTTTCTAGAATGATCTCAGCCGGAGTCACTTCAATCATTGCTTTATTCCAATTCTGTCCAGGTTCTAATGTAGTGATACGACTGATTGGTGTAGCAGTCACTTCATAAATCCCAACACTAGAAATTTCCAAGATCAAATCCATACCATCGGCTGAAATGCTTACCCCATCCGCATCTGTCTCAAAAAGATAATCATCTGGATTTCCACCGCGTCCGAATAAAGAAAAGACATCAGTAAGTGGAATCTTTGTTTCTGCTCCACCATATGGCACTTGAAGCGTTTCTCCTAACGCATTGATCGGTAAAGTATCCCTCTCGTTACCCAGTCCTAGCTTAGGATAATTTGTCGTAGTATCCCACACCCAAGTGCTACCGAAATCCCAACCATTTGATTCATAAGTCGTTTGTGTGCGCAATTCAATGACATCTAAAGGTTCAATGACCTCTTCGATCACTTGACCACCGATTGGAACTCCACTGTATAAAGCCTCAGAGTTATTATAGTAGTAATTATTGATATTCGTTCCACCTAAACCGAAATGATCGACATCGGATTCTCCAGTGACATCTCCCATCCCATAACTGTTTTTGATTGTCAGAGAGCCGGCATTACCGACAAAACCGCCAACAGCTTCAATGCCAGTTACATGTCCCGTACTATAGTTGCGTGCTACTTCAATCGCATAAGGATGAATGGCCCCGATAAATCCTCCGACATTCGTTCTCCCAATGACATCGCCCGTCGCATAGGAATCGACTACTGTACTGTAGAAGTCGTGTCCACCAATCAAACCTCCCACGTTTTCACTTTCGGGGCTGTCAATATTCCCGGTTGCATACGAACGACTGACTTTACCCCAGCTATTCAAACCAATTAGTCCACCAGTATTGATTGTATTCGCTGTGACATTTCCTGTGGCATAACTATCTACAACTGTGTTCCCATTTACTCCGATCAACCCACCAACAGCTTGAGGATACATGTAAGGATTTGCATTAACTGTTATCGTCGCTGAAGAAGATGAGCGAGCAATCGTAGTACCTGCGACAGTATTCGCCATATAACCAATTAGTCCACCAATGTTATTCCCACTTGCTTCAATACTTCCACCACTAACAGTAGAATCAGTGACGGTCGTTGGTCCTTTAGATAGGTCATTGATTTGACCAATCAATCCCCCAACATTATTTCCGTATAGCCCTCCCACGACCCGTGGATTTTCTAATGTGATCCCAGAAATCGTTGCACCGTCTGTCACACCGAAGAATCCACGATTATGCAGATCCCCAGGTTGTACCCCAGCATTCACTATCATATTACGGATCACTGTTCCAGGTTCAGCTGTAAAACTTCCAGTGAATTTTGTTGCTAAAGTTGTCCCATATCCAACAGGTATCCAATCTGAAGTGAGTGTAATATCATTCATCAATTGGTAATGCGCTGCGAGATCATTTCGCATTTCATTCAATTCAGCTTCAGTGGTGATTTGGAAGGGCGAGGTGAGAGAACCATCACCAGCCCCTGAAAAGAAAGACTCAACAACTGCTTCACCTGTCTCCTCTATCTCTTCAACTACTGGAAATTGCTCCTCAAGCTGTAGTTCTGGTACTTCTAACAATTCTTGGTCAGTTTCTTCAGTTACCATGACCACATCACTGTCATCGTTGTTATCATCAGCCAAAAGCTCCGGTTTGTTAGATGTAGTTTCATCATTTGAGATTTCATCATCGAAGGTTTCTATTTCTTCACCTATTGTCTCTTCTTCAAAAAACGTATGTCTTATTGGATCGATATCCTCTAAAACGTTCGCAAAAGTCGGTACTGTTTGCGCTAATACCATTGAACTTAAAAGTATATGTGCAATGAGTTTTTTCTTGTTCAGTTTAACCATAAATATATCCACCCTTCGCTCTCTAATCATATTTTAATATATGTGTAAATTATCTCATAAAATAATTGATAAATGAACTTTTTTGCTATTTAATTAATACTTATAATTAGATAACTCTAATTATATTGCAACCAAATGTTTTTTTGTTTAGTATATGAAAGTTCATGTTTACTCAAAGCAACTTCTTATTATTCCTTTTTCACTAATAAAGAAACACGAGATATTAAAACATTGTTATGTAAAAAAAATCTTTTTTATTTTCCACTAAAATAAAAGTATGTCCCTCTCTGAACAGAGAGAACTTTCAACATCTTCTTAACGGCTTCCAGTTTAATTACTAATTTGTCGATCTCTTACTTCGTTTCATAGAATGATAATTATAATGTTTCCTAAAAATAGAAAAAACAATCTCCAACTTGCACATTGTAAATTTTACTCCTCATAAAATGATAAGGTTAATCATTGTTAATTCAGGCAATCAAAAGCGAAAGTGTCCTATAACCACCATGAATGATGGTTCGATCAATCATAAAACAAATAATTTTGTTTTGTTATTTTATTTTGATAGTATTTTCGGATCTTTCAACTGACAAAAATAAGAAAAAAAGAAAAACAACCAGAAAATACACGGATGTATTTTCTGATTGCTTTCTTTTTCTTAGCAATTGATTTACGCAGATACAGATAAACAACTAACTATTTTTTAGATATTCAAAATATAAGCCCATTGAAAAGGACGTAATCGCTTAAATTGATAGTGTCATTTTTCTAACTCTAAGTAACTGACCTTTTTGTCTTGATATGAAACAATCCAAACAATTATAGCTTTCGGTATGTTTACCGTTGCTTTAGTTGGATTGGTTGTTACAATGCTGAAAAATGACAAAGAGAAGTAACCGTCACTTTAGCGAGCCGATGGTTTACTTCTCTTTGAGTTAACTATTACACTTGCCACTACCTTTTAGCGGTGCTGTCAAAAGGAAACTGTTGACGCAGTTCCTTTTTTCGTTTTTATTATAGCACAACTCCAGCTTCTTCTTCAATTCTGATTCCTGATTCAGTGTATTTTAAGTGAACATACAAATTTTTCAAAAAAACATCCGTGTTTATCTAAAGTTCAAGGACTCTATCTAGGGCGATATGCTATACTTTTTGGGACAGTAAAGTTGAATGACGGTGGCGACTTCAAAAAAGGTGGTGGTGCTTATAGAGATAAGTACTGAAATCGAAGAAAGGAGAAGCCTTTTGTCTGTTGAAACAGCGTTAGGGCTAATGATCAGTTTCGGTTCATTTACCGCTACTTTGATCTTTGGCATCCTAGCCTTGACCAACAAAAATGACAAAAAGAAATAGCCGTCACTTTTTCCCGGAGACGACTATTTCCACATTAGCATAAAATTCTGTCACCGGGTTTAGCGGTGCTGTCAAAAGGGAACTGTTGACGCAGTTCCTTTTTTCGTTTTTATTATAGCACAGCTTCAGCTTCTTGTTCAATTCTGATTTCTGATTCAGTGTATTTTAAGTGAACATACAAATTTTTCAAAAAAAACATCAGTGTTTATCTAAAGTTCAAGGACTCTATCTAGGGCGATATGCTATACTTTTTGGGACAGTAAAGTTGAATGACGGTGGCGACTTCGAAAAAAGGTGGTGGTGCTTATGGAGATAAGTACTGAAATCAAGGAAAGGAGAAGCCTTTTGTCTGTTGAAACAGCGTTAGGGCTAATGATTAGTTTCGGTTCATTTACCGCTACTTTGATCTTTGGTATCCTAGCCTTGACCAACAAAAATGACAAAAAGAAATAGCCGTCACTTTAGCGAGGGTCGGCTATTTCTACAAAAAATATCTAATTCTTGCCACTAGCTTTTAGCGGTGCTGTCAAAAGGGAACTGTTGACGCAGTTCCTTTTTCGTTTTTATTATAGCACAACTTCGGCTTCTTCTTCAATTCTGATTGATAGATAAGAAGGATTTATGGAGACAACTAATTGGCTGGACCAATAGATTCCGGCTTAAAAACGATTACTCAAAATTTATGACAAGCTTTTTATCCAATCCTTGTGCTAGCTCGATCACTAACTCAATACTAGGATTCATTTCACCTGTTTCAACTCGTGAAATGGTTGATTGAGGTTTCCCAATTTTTTGCGCTAATTGTTTTTGTGTTAATCCAGCACTTTTCCTTAATTCTGCTAGTTTTAACGCAATATCTAATTTAGCTTCTTCAATTTCCATTAGATGCAGAAATTCTTCACTTTTTTCCGCTCTTTTTTTTATATAATTTTGTACTTGACTCATCATATCCACCTCTCGTTCTTACTTAAAAAATTGTCTCGCAACTTTCTACCTTTTTCTAACTCTCGTCTGGAAAGCTTATTTGCTTTCTTTCGAAACCCATGAGTAATAAAATATTCATGCCCTTTTCTTTGAAAATATATTCCTCTTAAAGCATTACTACTCATACTTGCTCGCACTTCATATAGATTGCTCTCCAGTTTTTTTACCCACTCTTGCCGCATAGCTGTATGTATATCTGTTTTTTCAATTTTATCAATGATTGATAAAATTTTTGCAGCCTCCTTGTCACTCAATGAATCAAGGAATCTTTCAAATTCATCGCCCCACTTAAATTTAGGATGATTCAACTTATTTCCTCCTAATCATATCATTATATAGCGAATTAGCTATATTTTTTTCTACTATTTGTTAAAAACTTTTTTCTTTAGGCAAATCAAATTTTCATGTTTATTTTTCCCTTCTTTTCATGGTTGATTTATCCTTTACACAATCAATTACGCTAATTAAAGACTATTATTTTGATCTATATTGCTATCTTTAAATCAAAAAAAAAAAAAACGCCTAAAAAGGCGCTTTTGGTAGAAATTTGGAAAACTGTGCTTTCAAAAGTACGTAAACAAAGGTTTTTGTTCCTTGAGTTTTTCCCAGTTTTATTGAGTTTTGCTATCATTTCCGATACATCTTATTTAAAAAACAATCTATAATTGAACTTGATTTAATAAGAATTTTAGTAACTGTGGTAGAAAATTGGAAAACTAATATATTTAATTATTATTAACTTTTTTACATATATAACTTGTTTTTATATACTAATAGTCAAAAAAGTTAAATCGGCATCAACTTTATATAGGAAATTGTGTTTGCAAATAATTAAAGTCTTTTTCTAACAAATAATTTTTAAGTACATTTAGTAGCCTTTTTATATTTTCAATCATATTTTTTTTACTTAGTCCGGTAAGAATAATAAACATACTCTCTATAAAATTTTGACTTATAACAATATAATTTTTCCGCAATAAAATCTTAATCATATTAATAAGTATACTGAATTGCCATTCACAATATTCATCCATTTGATAAATATAAGAGAACTCATAGTCTCCTAACTTTATTCCTTCGCTAGCTATTGCGTCTTCAAGAAAACCGATATATCTTAACGCAAATTCCTTTTCACTATTTTCTAAGTTAAGTAATAAAAATGAACTCGCTGTTTTTACAAATACATCTTTCTTAAGAAAATATTTAATCCAATTTTCTACTTCATTTTTTTTCTCAAAATTTGCATTTTCAAATAAGATATTTAAAAATCTATAAAGAATTTTTTCTTTATACTCTGTATTCTTATCTAGTGTAATTCTTGCGTCCTGTGGGTTTATTTTGTATATTAACATGATTAAAAGATTCTTTTGGCAAAATTCATCTGAAAATGTGTTGTCTTCAAGTAATGAAATAGCTATTTCTTCAAAAAAATCCATTTTTTCATCTTGTCTCAAATTATATCTATGGCAGAATCCTATAAACATATTTTTTGTTGGTTTTTCTATATTAAACTCAATATGATAAAGATTTTGTCCCATTAAATATTCTTTATATGGCTTTTTCAAAGAATTTATTCCCTCTACAATTGAACTTGAATAATATCTAAATACATCTTCATCAATTTTCTCGACAATATTATAATACCTTCCTAATCCCGTATTAATAAAATCATTTAATTCTACAAAAACTGTTTTTTCTTTATTTAGGTAAATACTTTCTGTACTTAATAAATTAGGTTTAATGTCTTCAAATAATACACGGAAGACTATATTATTATTATCCTTATTATTTTTAGTCAAAATTTTTATAATTTTTTCCTGTTCATAAGAAATATTAGTTATATCTTTAAAATTCATTTTTTCTAAAAAGGATTCTGCTATTTTTGTACTAATGTAATTATTTTCTGTTCCGGTCTCAAGCATTTTTACTATAGAAGGAGTTAAATTGGTATACAAACTCGGTTGGTTTATGATTCTCTCTAGAAAAATTTCATTAAATTTTTTATTTTTTTCCCAATTTGTTATTGGATTTAAAACTCTAATTATTTCTTCATTCTGTCCTTGTTTGCTTCGCTCGTTTAAAAAATTATCGTTAGATACCTGTGTTCGCCAATCAGGAAATTTATTCAATAAATCTACTAACACATCTACTTGAGATAAATTAGTTAATGGAGACACTGGAATAAATGGATGAGTTTTCACCCATCCTCCTGTAACTGGTCCAATGCCATCCACAAATTCTTCTTTTGTAGTTATTTTGTGTTTTTTTACATAGTCATTCATTTCTCTTCCATAAAATTTATCGTTAAAATTTATTATTCTATTTATCTTTCTTATTAAATCTTCAGGAAGTTTTTTTTCTTCTAAATCAATATTTATAATTATTCTTTGAATAATCTTAATTTTCAAGAAATCCTCTGGATATTGCGTATCTCCATCAATCAATAAAGACTGTTCCTTAATAATTTTTGTTAGTAATCCCACTGGAGTATGTTTTAGTAAATATGAATAATCATAATATTCCCAACTTCTACTTTGCTCTTCAAGTATATGGATAAGCATATTAAAAGTCTCATGTGTATAATTAATAGTTAAGACTTTACGTTTATCAAAAAATGGAACTCTTTCTTCTGCAATAACTTCAAGTAAAAATACACAGTTAAAGAATCTATCATCAATATTGTGATCAAAGTATTGGGTATCCATGAATTTTTTCAAATAATCACGATATTTTTGAACTTTTTCCAATTCATTCATATTTGCAGTCATTTTATTAATAATTGAGATAATATTTGCTTCTGTATCATGGTTCCATGTATTAATTTCTTTTATTTTCTCAAAAATCATTTCTTTTATTTCTATTCCTATATCTTCAAACCTAAAGTTAAATATATGCCATAAATTACAAAATTTTGCGGTATCACAAATATAATTATCTAGAAATAATTGTGATTTGGATAAGTATCCAAGTACAATATTTAAATTTTTAACATTGTACTGCCCATATTCTGAAAAAATTGAATCCAGAGTATAAAAATCTGCACGCTTTAAGGCTCTGTTTACTTCACTAATAAAAGAATCTTCACTGTTCACTTAAAGTTAACTCCCTTCTCAATCTTTCTGGGTTGCTTATAGAATCTTCAAACTTATCCATGAATTTTGTTACGCATATTTTTATAAATTGAGCTAATTCTGAAAACTCTTTTCCAAACCAAAGAATATCAACATCATGTTCATTCAGATAGTAACTTTCTATAATTGTTTTCTTTCTATCATTTGCCTCAGTAATAGAATGAATATCCTCTAATCTCATAAGAGCATACGCTTTTAAGTCTCCAACTCTATGTTCTCGTATTTTTTTTAGCAACGCCAAAATTTCATCTTCCTCCATACTACAACCCACAAAAAGAAATACTGGTGATTCTTTTCCATCAAGTAATTCTAAAATTTTCTTTTGTTTATCACCTAGAAAATATATATCAGCGTATGAACGAGCAGAACTAACAAAATAATCTGGGTTACATCCAACATCAGGCACTCCATGAATATGTATTACAGTGTTAGATTCTACAGCACCCTCAATTTCCTCAATACTATTTATTTTTATGGCTTTTTTTGAAGTAGATCGCTCATAACTCTTTTCTATCTGGTTATCATAGTTAGTAGTTATAAAGATAGGTTCTAACTTTATTAACTCATTTAAAATGTCATTTTTAATTAAGATAGGATCATTCTCAGTAAATATTTTTCTTTCAAAATCTAGGACATGCTCTCTATATATCTCTAATGTTTTTTCAGCATCACCGGTGTTGCAATACTCATTTATTAGGTAGTTTACTAAATCAACTTTTCGTTTATTAGACGCAGGCATGCTGTGTAAAGATTCTAAAAATAAAGTATCACTCATATCAACCTTATCTTTAACTGTTTCTTCTTTACTTGTTAGTACATCTAAATGACCTTTCCAATAATCTATTAGTTGGCTTACATACTGATTCCAATTTGGATATCCTTGCGATATTGAGACTCCCGCTCCAATAAAGCAAATAAGCGAATTTTCATTTTTGGCCTCAACTAACCTTTCTATGAAAAATTGTTCTTTTTGAGCAGTGTTATATTTTGATATAATTATATTTTCTTCCATTTGCTTCTCCATATTTTTTCATTTACATGTTATTCAACAATTTAATAATACTCTATAGACTATCAAAAGTGAACTGTTTATCTATTTAAAAACAAGTTTTATAAATATGAAAAATTGTTATTTTGTATCTAAAATCTTAGCTATTGAATTAAACTTTTTGCACGTGATCAATAATCTGTACAACTTTTTCATCAGACTTAGCATATAAATGTCCATATGTTCCTAAAGTGATTTGAATGGTAGCATGTCCCAGTCTTTCTTGAATAATTAATGGTTGGATATTTTGTTCAATTAAAAAAGCTACATGCGAATGTCTTAACGCATGTAGCTTTATAGGTTTTACATTAGCTTCTTTTGCATAAGATTTTAACCAACTAGCAAATGAATAGCTCGGTGTAAATGTTCCGTCTAACTGACAAACAAAATTAAATTTTCCAATACTCATTTGTAACTTCTGCCATTTTTTTAATTTTTCAGCAAGCTCTTTTCCTATTCCAATCGTACGATAAGCATTTCTGGTTTTGGGTGTAGACAAGTACCAATCATTTTTGGAATTGTATACGAGTGTCTTATCGATTGTAATTGTATTTTTATCAAAATTAACGTTTGACCATGTTAAAGCTTGTAATTCACCTATCCGCATACCAGTAAAGAAAAGTAATTCATAAACAATTTTCCTATGGTGAAATTGTACTTTATTATCTGGAATCAAGCTCATTACCTTCTGAAATTCTTTTAACTCCCAAAATTCTACCTTATGGTTCCGGATAGGGATTTTAGAAACATTATCAATAGGATTTACCTGTATTAATCCTTCTTTTAAAGCTCGGTCTAACACAATTTTTAGGTGTCCTCTAATTCTGTTGATATACGAGTTAGATAAAGTTCGATTAGAATCTGCCATCCTCGAATTTTTTGTTATCGTTTTACTCAATTCAAACATCCAGTCCTCTACATCTTGCATTGTAATATCTTTTAAAGGAATATGATAAAAATATTTAAGTTTTTTCTCGAAAATATACTGAGCATTTTCATAAGTTTGACTTTTCACCTGTTTCTCATACCATTTAACAAACCGAGTTTTATAAAACTCTTCAAACGTCATTTTATTATTATTTGATATCATTTCTGTAAGTGGACGATTAAATGCATGCGTAATCATAAATCGATCATAGGCTATTTTCGCTTCTTTTTGTGTCTTAAATCCACGTCTCGTCTTTTGAATTTTTTTCCCATTTTCATCGAATCCTAAATAAGCGCGAAAAAACCATGTTTTAGTGTTTTTGTCTTTATAAATATTTTTCTCTTTTACCATATAGCTACCTACCTAATTTCAATATAAAATAATTTCTGAATAATTTTTGCAGGAACTACTGCTATCTGCCTTCCGCTATAAAAGCTAATTCCTTCGACATTTGCTAAATATTCCTTAGAGTCTCGAATCATTTTTGAAGCTTGACTAGGTTTAAATCCCAATTCAATTAAACGATTCCGATCAATCATGACATCATATGTTTTTTCTACTTTCTCCATTCAAATCCTCTCCTAATTTTATATAAAAAAGACATTGCTGTGTAAGCAATGTCCCTAATCTCTATTTATTATTCTTCATAAATTTTCTCGAAGTTATTACTTTCATCTTTAATCAATTTTTCAAATTCTTTATCACTGATTACATGTGATTTGCTATCTTTGTAAAGATAATGACGAGTAATTTTATTTTCTTTTTCCTTCAATTGTGGATCAGAATATAATTGTTCTTCTGTAACAAAGATATACTCATTAAAATCTTCTCCTGAATAATAAACTTTCTTTACATTTTCTTCTGTTAAATCTCCTTCAAAGCTGGAGCCATGTTCTTCTTCTCGACTTTCTTTATTTATTTCATTATAAAAAGCAAGCACTTCTTTTTCTGATTTTTGGGCATTCTCATCAAGCTTATTAGTTTGGCTACAAGCCCCAAAAATCCCTAGAGAGATCAATAACAAAGAAAATCCTACTAAACGTTTCATAAAAAAAACTCCTTTTAGTTTTATTAAAACAAATGATATTTAATTTTGTGCCAAATATTGGTAATTATAAAAGTCTATTTTGTCATCGCTAAAATGAACCTTCATCAAAAATTCATGCGAAGCACCACGACTTTCTTCCTTTCCAACCACAATAAAACTATCTGGATCAGTTAAGTCTTTATAGCTACGTTCAATCATTCCCGTACTATCAAAATCTGCATGAACTTCTATATCCAGTGCATTTTCTTTTTGACAATCTTCTGTTACAAAGTTCATAACCGATTGATTTCGATCATCAATGGAATGAAAATTGACATAAGCGTCCACAAAAGATTCAAGAATATCTTTTTCTTTTATTTTATCGGCTTTTTCTTCATTGCTATCAGTTTGTGGCTCTGATATAACAACCGACTGTTCACTGTTTTCGTTTTTTAAGTTCGCGATAGTAGCTTCTTGATCGTAATACTTTTCTTGTAATTCATGATACTTCACTCCAACAAATAGGAGACCAATCAATAATAAAATGATACAAGTAATTCGTTTCATCATTTCCCTCTTTTCTTCAAAATTGATTTCACAAATAACATTCGGTTTTTGCGTTTATTTTTCCGACTGCAGTCAAATAAAATGAAAAAAATCCAACGTAAAAAGCGAACAATCAATATTTACCAGTAGTGATAATCTTTAATGGATCAAGCCACGTTCCATCATCTGTGAACGCACTTGATTCCGCTTGTAACCAATCTTTTTTCGTGATTCCTAAGTGCAAGTGTTCTGTATCACGTATGCCAATTACATCTCCCAATTTGACCTTATCACCTACTTTAACCTTTGCATTGCTGGTACTTGTGGCGAACTCTTGATAAACCATATTTAATCCACTATCATTAATGACGATCACACAAGCACCTAACCCCGAAATACCAGGATTTCCAACATAAGTGACCGTTCCACCATGAATGGCGTGAATTTCATTTCCAGGGTGATCCACTGATCCAAAGTCCAATCCGTCGTGAAAACCATTTTCTCGAAATTCTCCACCAGGATTTTTACCAAATAATTGACCGCCTGCAAAAGATCCTTGTCCAACTTCAGGAAATGGCCAGCCCCATCCATCACCAACTGAACCACTTGTGTTACTACCAAAATCTTTCCATTTTTGGATCGCAAAATCATCATATTGTGTCAGATTATTCGACTGAATGATTGACATACAACCTGTAAAATAAGGACTACTTTCTGTAATACCAGCCGTAGCATAACCGCCTCTTCCTAATATCAATAAACATTCACTAGGACTTTTATTCCCTACACACGCATTAAAATTCGATTGTGAAGCCACCATATAGCCATAATAACTAAAGGCTGATTTTTTATTCGGAAACTTCATATAATTTCCACCTTCTGAACCGCTTACCCCTCGAGCGGTACCTTTAGGAAACGGACAGCCTTCAAACCATGTGATCCCAAAGAAATTATTATCAGTCTTTGCAGACTGTGAATGCCCCCATTCACTTTCATACGCCCACTGACTAATAATCACACTTGGCAACAAGTGATATTTTATAGCTGAACCTACAGCTAATTGGGCGATTTCATCAGGCACATTTCCAACTCCTTTGATCTCAGGATAAGAAGGTAAATCTTCTGAATAAACACCAATAAATTCTGCTCCGCCAGTAGCCGATCCACTTGTCTCAGAATCATCGACGCCAAAGAAAAGAAACAGAATCCCCATCATAAGAAGTACAAGGAACCCGAAACAACCAAAACAGCCTTTATTTTTCATAAACGCCACCTAGCTTTCTTTGTGGTGTACGTCCGCTTGGTAAAGAGCGAACTTGATTTTTCTTTATCACTTTTTCCTCTATCGGCTGTACTTCTTTTCGGTATTGATTCGTTACATTCTGAATTTGTTTGACATCCGAATGGAATTTTTTATTCAATACTAAATGTGGCGTATATGGATTTATTAAGGGTATTTTTTGTCCTGTACGATCAATTGGTGTTCGTGTCATTCTGACATTGCTATGATTCAAACGGCGTACATTTTCACGTGGCTGACTATAACGAGAATCCAATGTTATACGTGGTATCGTTCGATTAATCAATGGAATTTTTTGTCCTGCATAATTGATCGGGTTCCGAGTTAAAGTCATTAATCTTGGCGGATTCATCTTTTGGCTTTGTTCTCCATTTTTCACCGTTCGATTTTTCATCGGATTAAATGGTAATCTTACAGGAGCAATCATACCTTCTTTATTTAAATTAGAAGGTTGTCCTTTTATGTGATCGCCATAAATTACTTTCTTACCCGAATATGGAATTTGTTGTTTATTTCGCATACCAATTTCCATAGGATTAATGACGCGACCATTAGTCGACCTAGCTTCATTTGGACGATTTTTAAGGTTCTGCAAATTCCGATTCAAAGATTGAATCCCATTGATTACAGCCACTCCTCCACGAGTTCCATAGCCAGCGGCTGACGCTGTTTTTAGTGCTATTTTTTGTGTTCGATCCATTCCCGAACGAACTCGCTCTTTTGTTTCCTGTTTCGCTTGTTTTGCACCATGTTTCACCGAACGAAGTGTAGCGTCTGCCTGCCCTAATCCTAGTTTTTGTAAAATGGTTTTTCGTTTAAAGAAAGCAATCAGCCCAATGATTCCTTTAATCATCATATTGACAATAAAGGAAACGATCGTCCCCATAGGAATCAACGTATCCACAACATTGAAGACTAAAAATGCGACTAGGATCAATACACTATAAATGGACTTTTGAAACATAAATCCAACGAATGAACGAAATCCTTTAAAAAGCAAGTAATCAAGTGTAGGGAAAAAAGATAAAAGGAGAAGAAAAGGAAGAGCAATCAACATCAACATAGCTCCTAATTGGAAGATAAAACGCACCATTCCAATCATTAAAATAGGATTACCAATCGTCATATTTAACAAGGGGGTCATGGCACCTACTACAGCTTTATATAATCCTGATTCAGGCTTAATATACTGACGATAATTTTTATTTTCCTCTTCTGTCTTAGCATCATCTAATTTGTCACTGATAGTCTCCTTGTCTTTATCTGTATATTTTTTTGCTAAGAACTCTGCTGGATCGATTCCTGCATTATCTAATTCTTGTAAGTTAGTTGTACCGTAATTTAACAATAAATAAGGATCAACCACCGCTTTTTGATAATACATATTACGAATTTGTGTAATGGCATCATCACTATTTGTCGCCACTTCCAAGCCCTCTACACCGTTCGTTGCCTGAAAAATCAATCCTTCCACAGAAGTCGACCAAGTATCAATATTTTTAGTGAATTTTTCTCCTTGACTAGCAACATTGCCATGACCAAACCAAACGACTGAAAAACCTACGATCAGACACATTTTTATAAATGCACTTGTTGCCTGTTGGGGCGATTTAAACATCTTTAAATAAAACACGTACAACACATAAACACTAATTAGCGTTAAGCCAAACACATTAAATAAACTATTGTAGATATTTTGCGAGAAAGTAAAGAAAGTATGGATCAAACGATCCATTTCTGCTCCTTTGTATAATTTCTCAATAATAGCGTCGTTTACTTGCCACATCAGTTTGTTTACATAAAAGCAACCATTGGAAATCATTTTAAAGAAAGCAACCCCAGTATCGCCAAATATCACACTAGTTAAAGAAAAATCAGCATCTACCATATAAGAAGAAAATGAATCAATATGATACGTTCCTACCTTGTAAATATCTGTTACATTCTTTCCTACTGCCAACGCTGGCACTGTGCGAATTAATAAATAAAAAAGCCCTGTTCCAGTCAGAAACAGAGCTTTCTTTTTGCCTATATTCAGTTTTTTTAAGAACTTCAAAAGAGCACCTCCTATGCCACCTGTTCCTCTGCCTCACTATTACTTGTTTTTTCTGTTGTTTTAAGTGCTTCTGCCATTTCTTCAAAAGGACAATGAACATTGAGTTTACCAAACCGCCCATAAGGATCACGCATCCAGCATTGCCCCTTAATCATTCGTTTCATTTCTTTTATGTTTTTATCATTCACTTCTAGTCCTAAATGGTGGAGAATTTTTTCTCGTTCGCTATCTTCATCAAAAGCAAAAACCACGCCAAAATTCCCTTTTTCATCATCAGATCCTAAATCATCAATGAATTGTGTATCTAAAACTAATTGATTCATCTGTGAACGACCAACACGAGCCATCGCACTAATAATCGCACGTCCAGAGTTTGACTTGTTAAAGACCCAAGCTTCTGTAAAATAAATTGCTGTTTTATGCGAGATATCCCGTTTTCCAAACATTTCACAAAAACGTCCTAGACTAATCATTAAGCACAAAGATTTCCTGTCAGCGTCACTATATAAAGAAGGATCGAGCCCATCTTTCGGTAATTTCAAATCTTGAATTTCTAAAATTGTCACTTTCTCTTGGAAACTCAATCCTGCATTTTCACCATAAGAGAACCCTAATCGTAAAATAGAATCATTAATCGTTAAATAAAGAAAATCGCCGTATTCCTTGACGTTTTTATTCTCATGCGCACGTAACAAATCAATGACATTCATCATGCCAACTGTCTCATGCTGTTCTCGCTGATTTAACACCTGTTCAATGGAACTAAGTACTGCTCCTTTTAATAAGAAATTATTTTTCAATGGACTTAATTCATCGATCATATCTTGTGCCACTTGTTTCGCATTATTTCGATCAAGATAAATCATTGGATCAAGTACACCATAATTACTTTTCTTTGAAGCGTCTAACGTGACATAGTTAAAGCTTTCCAAATGCTTCACGAACAATGGATAGTTTTCTTTGTAGTAAGGATCATGAATCACTTTATTAAACCATTTTCTTTTTTCGCCTTTTGGATCAACAAACAGACTTTGCACATCTAAAAAGGAGCTATATAAAAAGAGCAAACCAACTAAGAAAGATTTTCCTTTCCCAGTTTTACCCGTTACAGCAATATGAGGAGCATCATATAATGCACCTGTAATCCCTTCTGCAATCGCTAAAGGATTTAAGAACACATATTTATTAGACGCATAAATAAACTCCTCCAATGGTGTTTTTTCACCCCTAGAACCTTCTGTACCTAATACATCTAATCGTCCAATATAATTTCCTGAACTCATCCCTAGCTCTTCAATCGTCGCAAATAACAATTCTGCCACTGCTTCACACGTGGTTCGCTGTACCCAGTGTTTTTGTGTACCTAAAGCTTGTCCCATTGCCATTTTGTAAAACAAAGAAAATTGATCCTTTTTCCCTTTATAAACCTTGATTACATCATCTAAAGACTTAATAATCTGTAAGGAACGTTCTCTCACTTCTTCTCTAGTTTGACCGTAGACAACTAAACAAGCCAACCAATCCATCACTGGTTGATTTTGTTCTAACTTTTCACGCAAGGCACTAGCTAAAAAGCGAATGGATTTCGTACGACTGGAAGCTTCTCCGCCTTCTGCTTCTTGTACTTGTTGTTCTTCTTTAAAACGATTCGTTAACCATCCTAATTTTGTGGATACCCCATTTACTCCTTTGATTTCGGGATAGTGTAATTTGACTCTTAACTCCACTGGAAAACGCAAGTCCTGTACAAATTGGAACAAATTGATATTCTTCATATTGTCAGGAAACTTTCCAACAGGTAAAAACGACACGTAACTTTCGCCTAGCTCATCTTCAATTTTTAAAATTCCTTTTCCTTTTTTCAAAGGACTTAAAACGGAAGACTGGATATTTTGTACATTCGCAATACAATTTTCATCTTCAATTTTATGTTTCATTCCTCGAATATACTGCATGCGGTTAGCGTAGATCATTTCATTTTTAGATAACGGTCGGATCGAATAAGAAAATAATATTTGTGTCAATTCCTGTTCTGATAGCTTTACTTGTTCAAATAAAGTACTTGGATCAGCCAATTCATAGCCAAGCAGAGAAACGACTTCTTGAACAACAACGTCTGACATTTTTTTCGCTAACTCCTTTATGTCTTCTGCAATGTAAGCATCTTTGATTTTTACCCCTAACAAAAAGGACGGACGATAAACATTGCCTAATTCTTGTTCTAACACATGGATCGTTTCATTGGCATAGTACTCACCAATTTCTCGACTTTCAGGATCAAACCCTTCAGCTAATTTATCAAAGCGACTTCTTAAATTTAGGGTTCTAGGATACATGGTTAAATCAATATCTTCATATGTCCGTAAAAGATTTAATAGACTTGCCATCATTTCTTTATTGTCTTGCATGGCTTTTGGATTATTTTGAGAAATTGTTTTAGGTGTGACTTCATAATAACCCCAAATATCCCCCTCATTATTTAACATTAAATGATCTTTTAACGCTTTAAGCGGGCTTTCCACAGTAATCATACTTTTCCTTCTTTCTAAAATTATTTAATCAAAAAGTCGTATGCCTTCGACAACATACGACCTAGAAATTATTTAAATTGAATCGACTCCGTAAGCTCTTCTCGTCTACATTTTTTCCCTTCACAAATAATACTATCTGGTAATTGTACTGTGAAATAGTAAATCAGTGAATCCAAAAAATAATAATATATTTTCTTACCATCAGGCTGGATTTTATTCATTAACATTACCGCCCCAATAGGCATACCAACATAGCACAGCATATACATAAATTGAAATGTTTTTGCCA
The DNA here is from genome assembly GCF_002813755.1 of Enterococcus mundtii. Taxonomy (NCBI): domain Bacteria; kingdom Bacillati; phylum Bacillota; class Bacilli; order Lactobacillales; family Enterococcaceae; genus Enterococcus; species Enterococcus mundtii. The sequence continues at coordinate 2,204,999 of NZ_CP018061.1, forward strand.
ATGTTGCGATCATTGTTCCAAAAAATAAGTTTATGAATAAAGCTACTACAATTGCGGTCACAGCGTCTACAACGACAATTGAAAATGGGAGTCGAAAAAGATTCGGAATATCTTGAATGCGGTAGGGCTCTTTAAATATGGACGTATAATTGTAAGCTTCCCAATCCATACTAACCACCGAATGCTTTACTTAACACATTTCCAATAGCATCTAGTACTTTTTCAGGATTTCCTAAAAAGAACCACGCCAAACCACCAAGTACTAAAGCTGTCACAATCCCTGCCACTTTTGCCTTAGAAAAATGTTTGGCTACGCTAAAAACAATAATTCCAATGATCACATATTTTCCTTGTTGCAATACAAAATCTAATAAACCTTTCAAATCCATCAATTATTCACTATCCTTCCATGTATGACTTAATTTTTCCACATAATATTTATCAGATTTTTTTACTAAATGGAGTGTTAACTGCTCTTTTTGCAAAATCGCTGTATCTTTATCTTTCAAAGAAACATCAGCTTTCACAAGTAAACCAACACTAGCTTTATAAACTTTTGATTCCACTTTATCTAATGTAAAATTTCCATTTAATCCCTCAGGGTTATCCATCATATACGCCATATCAGCAGACGAACTTTCACAATATTTTTTTAGGAAATCAGAAATAAATTCCTGTACTTCTTTATCGGTTTCATCATCAACCGGTTTTAATTTTTCCGTATCATAAGTGATAGATTTTACTTTTGCTTTGGTTGAGACTGGTTCAGTAAAATATGGATATGCAACGACGCAAAACGCATGATCTTTTGTACTGAAAGGAATATTCAATACTTGAGTTGCTTCTACCTTTTTAGTATCTGTCACTTCTTTTGTAGTCGTCGTTTCTTTTCCTTTACTGTCTTTATGCTTTTCTTCAACTTTCTTTGTTACTGGTGTTTCAATCTCATAATTGACTTGATAACTTGCCACTGACACACCATCGATATTTTTTAACGACACCAGCGTTGCTTCTTTTAAAGAGCGCTTAGCAGAAAAAGATACTTCATTTTCTTCTAATCCATCAGCATAGAAATTTTTCTCAAGATTTTGAGCTCTTGTTTTAAATGCTTCATCATCATTTGAAATATTCATGTACTCGTCCACGAAGCAATCCATAAAAGACTGTAATTCTGGAGTAAACGAAATTTGATTCTGATTCGACCCGTCAATATCATTTTTCAACTGCACAACTGATTTTTCTACTTTTGAAATATGATTACTAACAGCACTAGCTTTGATATATGCTCCCACACCCGAAAGTAACACAATGATTAGCCCACCCAGAACAATACGTCTAACTCCTTTCGTTTGGATTGCTTTTTTCTTAGGTAATTCATCTACACGCACATTCTCTTTTTTCTTATAATTAAATTCCAATTTTTGATTATCCTTTCTATTTTTTATTTGTTATGATTATTTACGTAATTTGGTCACTTTTCATAAATAGAACACATAACATAAAAAACATAATCTCACTACAATTAATAATCTTTTGAGGACTATAGTTAGTATCAGCAAGTCTAGTGACCGCTTGCTGATTTTTTTATTCTAAAATAAGGTCTTCAAAATTTTCTTCAAACATTTTTAGAAAGACTATTTTATCTACTCTATCTGCATAAACTCTTTTCCCTATATAGCCTTTATAGGATCGATAACCTTCCTTGTAGAAATAGTAACTATAAGTCCCATACATTTTTTCCCCACTCGGCTTTCGAAGATAACAGCCTTCTGCAATTAATTTCGTTTCTTTTATTGGATACTCTGCAACAAACTCTTTTTTGAAATACATTGGAACATCTACAATTCCTCGACTCATTAAAAATTCTTTTCGTCTTTCCAGATAAACAATATCTTCATCATCCATTTCATTTTCGATTACATCAAATCCGTGAATTTCTAGCATTTCTGGTACGGATAGCTTTGCATATTTTTTATAAAACTTCGTTCTTTCCAAGAAGATCGGTATAATATTTGGGTTCATTTTTTCCTCCATCATCGAATTAAGTTAAGATTGCTTTAGTTAGTAGAAACTACTTCATTATTCTTAATTTCCCACTCAAACCATTCTGAGAAATCTTGCTTAAATCCATTTAAGCTATACTTTTCTTGCAAAGTAGCTTCTTCAGCATTTGCTGGATCTAAATAAGTTGGCTTGTCTTTTGGTCGTGCATAAACACCAATCCAAGTATCGTAGTCTCCTTCAAAATAGCTATCAACGATATAGCCTTTTTTATCTAATATTTTCTGCACCTGATTTTCTAACTCTTTACTGTTATTAGGAACAAAATACTTATACTGTTCAGTAAAACTTATAAAATCAGCAACTACATTGTTAAATGTTTTTTGTACTCTGAAATATTCATCCCAAATAACCGGATTTTCTCTTTGCATTTCTTTTTCACAAACAGAGTACATATTATTTTTCTGTCTTATTTCACGGTTACATGCTTCTATGATTGAAAGAGATTTTTTTATAGTTCCTTTTAAATAAGGAATAGTTAACTCGCCCGCTCGTTCTAACTCTTTTAATTGATCCATCAACTTTAGCAAATCCGTAAGAGTATTCTCTAATTTTTCTGAGAGTATTGAACTTTCTTTTGTCACTCGATTAATTAATTCTTTTTCTGCCATTAAGTGATTCCTTCCTTTCCAAATCAAAATGGATATTCTTCTTCTAAATCAAATTCTTGGCTCATATAACTACGTACTTCATTGTTTCTGTCAGTGGTAAATAGTAAATCTTTTGCACTACTGCATACTTGATCGATCAGTTCTTCATGTTTTTCTTTTAATTCGGCATAATCAATGCGTTCCATTAATTCATTTGTCCCTAAACGTAAATCAATTAAACGAATCATCTTTAAAGACGGAGCTAAATAGTTTGATAGCCATCTCAGTGTTTTTTCAATGGACGGTTTTTCACCTTGAACGGATAACCGCAAACCTTCCATCTTATCGATCACGTCATACCATTCTTTACAGTAAACTTTCATACCCTCTTCAATTTCAAAAACGGTTAAGGAAGCATTCACGATTTCTTTAACTAACCAATCTAAACTTTCACCACTGGATAAAAAATATTCAACAAATAAAAAAGCCTTCTCATCTGAAAGGCGAATTTCGTATCGATTCTTTATTTCATATCGCTCTCTTGCCTCATCAACAGAAATTCCTTCCTTACGAGCTAGCTCATAATCTTTTTGATAAAAGTTAAAGTAAAGTGGCGATTGACGACTACCAAAATAAAGTGACAATCCTTTATTGATCAACTTCCCTTTTTCAAAGGAAAAGCCACCGTTGAAATCAAAATTCTTAAATGTCGTACTCACCAATCCTTGTTCCATTTTTTCTTTCAATTGATAGAGATTGAAGTTTTGTTTCCCCTCTACAATCAATTCATCCAATGCAATATCAATACGAGTAATTTTTGTGTCGACGATTATATTTCTCCCGAAAATATCGTCATCATAGAGCGATCGAAAGAATTCAGTCCAACTACGATTCCCATCTTCTTCAAAAATTTCTTCTAACTGCCGACATCCTTCTCCTGACAAATCCAACATGATTCCCATATTCACATCTTCTGGATTTCTAAATAATCGAATAGCTCCATACGAAAATGTTTCGGTGTAATGATAAAACCCACGCGCTTCTTGAGTGAACCAATTCATATCCATGTGTAGCAGTTTTTCAATGATTGTTTGAACATCCAATGTTTTGAATCGAATTCGTAAAAAGTCTATTTTTGCTTCTACCGAAGCTTTACCACCGTCAATGTGGAGAGCCTCTATAATTTTTTTCTCTAATTCTTTTGAGATCAATCTTTTACCCGATTCAATCTTTGAAACTAAACTTCGTTCAATTGCTAATTTTTCAGCTAGTTCCCTTTGTTTTAGTCCTAATTCTTTTCGGAGTCGTTTTAAATCAATACCTCGCAAAATGTGACATCCTTTCACTTAAAATGTGACAAATTTAAAAACGCTGAATCCCTTGCGGGACAAGGGAAGTAAGTGACTTTTTGGAATGGTATGTTAAATTCTACCCCCATGTTATAAAACGGGGGTAGATTGCGTGGGTGGGACAAGCCCACCCACGCACGCCCAGCAACACTTGAAATATCCGTTGCTACTTACGTTACACGTATAAAAAGAGGTGTGCGCCTTAAGGCGCCACCCCTTTTTATACGACGAAGTGAGCAACAATTTCTAGCTGTCGCTGGTCTTGATACTAATAGATTTTTCTAATCGCAAAATTCGTTTCTTCAATTCTGCATTCTCTTGTAATGCCTTTTTAGTTAATTCAATTAATTTTTTGGTATCTGCTTTGTTCTCTTCAAATGCCCTTTTCGATAGTGAGATCTCTTCTCTGGTTATTTTTCCTTTTTCTGACATAAAAATATCATAAATTGCTTTATCTAACCCAATACTCTTTGATCTCAAATAAACTAAGTGCTTGAACTGTTCAACTTGAGCAAAACTAAAAACTTTATAACTATAGTTACGTCCATTCCGATTTTTTGCGTATCTACGTTCAAATTTTGTATCGGTTAATTTTTCGATTTTACTTGCCCAAGTTTTTAAAGTTTTCAATGAAATATTATTATTCAATTCATTAATAACATCTTTATAATCATACATAGAAATAATTCCTTACCTTAGAAATATTTACACAGTTTTTTATTTTTGTTTTAATAATATACAAGTGACGAAAGGAGTAATATTTAAATGAAACTAGAATCTATAATGAATTACTTATACTACCTATTTTTTATTGCATTAGTACCGATCCTCCCTTCTATTTTAGTACTAGTAGTCACTAATTTTACTTATTTGTATATTCAAAAAACTATAATTAATTGGACCTTAATCACGTTGATATTCTATTTTTTGCCTACTGTATTTCTAACAGTTTATTTTCTGAAAAAGTGGAATAAAAAAAATAGTTTTCTTTTTTCTAATATATTCTCTCTTGGATCCCAGAAGTTTATTTTTGACAAAAATAAACTTAAGCAAGTGATTGAAATTACTACACTTTTGTTTACTTTTATAATATTGATGTGCAAAATATTCACTTTTAAAGGGCTAACTAATCCCTTTGACGCATACTTTTTTGCTATATATCCACTAAACTGTGGATTTAAAATTTGGGAATACTCAGCAAAAAAAGCTAATTATTTCCCTCATAGAAAGTATAAATAAATACTAGAAACTCAGATTAAAGTTTATCATCTAAACTATTTAGCAATTCCTTTTGTAACTCAAGCTCTTGATCAATCTCAGCAAGAGCTTCTTTATCTATATGCTTAGAAAGATTGTTTGTTACCTCTTCTTTAATCGTTTCAGGAATACTTTCATAACCTAATTCTTCACTGATTTTTACAAATTCAGAAATGAAATCAAAATCTTCTGGAACTTGTGGACTATAAAATTCACGAGCAATCTCGCCCCCACGTGCGACATATCCTCGACCATAAACTTTTTTTCCTAGAACATTCTCTACATACTTGAATTTTTTATTCTTGTTTTCGTCTCCAAAAATCATTAATAGACCTGTTTCAGATAATCTGCCGACAGACATTCGAAACATAAACTGATCTCTTAATGCTGTTTTGATAAACTCACCATCTGGACGTTGCATGGCTACAATGAAAAAGATGCCACATTGACGTGCTTTTAAAATCAATTGAGTTAAATATTCATCGACTTCCCCATCTGTCTTATAATCTGTTCCGATTTCGGCTCTAAACGCTGCAAATTCATCGATAATGACAAATTTTGGTCTCATACCATAGTAGACATAGTTTTTTCCCATTTTATATTCTGCATGCTTGTTCATCGTTTCAAAACGTGTATTCATTAATTCAACTGTCATTTGTAGGCATTTGGTAATATCTTCTTTGCCTGTGTGTACTTTCCCAGAAAATAGTGGTAACTTGCCCAAAGCCATCAAATCACTATTTTTAGGATCACAAATTTCAATATCACCAATTCGACAAAGTGCGTAAATCAAGGAGAGTAATGTGAAGGTCTTACCTCCACCTGTTCCGCCACCCAATAGTAAATGTGGTTCCTTGTCAAAATACCAATATAAACCTTTCATCAGTTGAACTTTTTCTTTATCTGCTTGCATCTCTTTAATGGATATACGCTTTGTATAAACTTCGACAGCAAGTTCATAGGTAATAAACCCTTTTTCATCTATCACGCCGATATTATCCGCATGAAAAGCCGTCTCTAAGAAACCACCGATAGCTTCAAATTTATCTTGAAACTTATTGCCCGCAGTCTCAAAAGAAACAAAAATACTTTCTTTCCCTGCTTTATAATAAATCCTAGGAAACAGGATTTTTTCTTTTGCTTTTCCATTGCTTGTTTTGCTTGTTTTTTTTGTATAGTAGCCATTGCTAATAATCATACGGGAGATCACTTGTCGTTGTTCTACTTTAGAAAAGTATCCACCATTTACAATGGATAGCCGAGTAATCATAAAAATCAAGATACTAGCCAGAGCAGTGATTCCAACTATAGTCAAAATAGGAAAGAGATACAGCTTCCAGTCGTTAATACCTTGATTCACTAATGGATAGATTTTTTTATATCCAACAAAGTAACCGACTAAAATTAAAACAGGACATAAAAAAAACACTCGATAAAGTGTTAGCAAATTTCTTGTATAGTAACGGATTCTTTTCCCTCGATACCGAAATAGTTCTTTTATTGCACTCACCTTCCTCTATTTACGCAGATATGAACGAATAAGTGGATCAGCAAAAAAACTGTGTTTCAATTGCTGGTATCCTAATTGTTGCATAGTTTCATTCACTGAAATCCGATCATTCTCATACCCTTTGATATACTGGTTACGCTCATTAAAATAGTCTTTTGCTCTTCTCCGCTCATATTTTTCAATGAACGGAAGATCTTTTCTATCAAAGTATTCAACAGAAAAGTAATTGTCCAACTTTATATATTCAATATAATAATGAACAAAATTATCTTCTGTTAGTTCCTCATCACGGTGATCAAACAAATCCAAGCGATAAATTCCAAACTTAGTGATTTGATCTTGAAGAAAAGCATAGTCTGGTCCACGTCGATTCTTGCTATAAAATTCATACCAACTTGCCTCTGCCTTCCGCAATTCTGCTTTTAATAAAGCTTTTGTGTGTTCAGAGTTTAAATCTGCAAAACTAGCTTCTTTTAGGACATATAAAACCATCTCTTCATAGCGATATAAATATTCTGATAAGCGAATCTCTTCACCTAAAAAAGTTAACTTCATTCGACATCACCTTAATCAACTAAATTCGCTCGAACCATTAATCGACCTTCAGTGCCAGCAACTGAACTATCACACGTAATTAAAGTCAAAATACCATCGCCTTCAGTATCATCAATGACATACCCATCATTAGCACTGATTTTCTTTACTTCTTTCACTTGATAGTTTGCTTGTTCGCCCTGATAGGTAAGACTGATTGCATCACCAATCTTCACGTTTTTTAGTCCACCAAATAGCAAACCACTATCTGTCATATAATGCCCTGCCAATGCAAAATTTCCTTTTCCAACTGTTTGGTTTGATTTCATTGTTCCAGCACCTACACTTAAATTACTTTGGCTGATTCCTTCAAGGATCGGTAAATTCATGTGAATACTTGGGATAGATAAACTACCAACACCAAAAGACGAAATCACTTCTTCTGTATTCACTTTCGCCATTTCTTCTACTGTTAACGGTTTGACATCTTTCCCAGTGTAATCTACACGTGAAGTATCTATAGGTAATTCAGCTTCCGCTTGTTGTCCACGTTTATCTGTTGATTTCTGCTTGCTCTTTTTTGAATCAGCCTTCAACTGAGTTTTTTCTTCCATTTTTTGAATCGCTTCAGACTGAAGAGTTCCTGTTTCTTGGTTCATTTTTTGTTGTGCATTCGTAAAATAAAAATAGCTTCCCATTCCACCAATGAATAACGCAATAATAAGGGAGAGAATACAGCCTTTCTTATGTTTCTGAAAAAATCCTTTCATATGCGACCTCCTAAAAAAGGAAGTACTTTTGACAGTACCTCCTTTATTCGCTATTAGCTATTTTTACGTTTATTTACAACATAAAGTCCTACTCCAGCTCCCATTGCAATAACAGCTACTGCTAAACCAACGAGTGCTTTTTGTTTATAGTTTTCTGACCCAGTTTGAACAATTTTTTTCGCTACATGTTTGTTGATTGCAGTATATTCAAATTTTTGTCCGTTTTCTTTTAATGTAATGCCTGTTTTTTCAAAACTTCCTTCATAACCAGTGGGCACTTTCGTTTCTTTCAAGGAATACGTATTATTTGAAACAATATCAAAAGTAATATTCCCTTCAGAGTCGGTTACTTTAACTACTTTCTTACCCTCTTCATCTGTTAAAGTAAATTCTGCACCAACTACTGCTCTCCCATTTTCATCTTTTTTATGAACAGTAATTTTCCCTTTATTTTGAGTATTTTTAGCTGTATATTCAAATACTTGTCCATTTTCTTTTACTGTAATATCTTTTTGAACAAAAGTACCGTTATAACCATTTGGGTTTTTAGTTTCTTCTACTTGATAAACATTTCCAGCTTGAATATCAAATTGAGCGAATCCATTTTTATCCGTCACTTTTTTCGTTTGTTTTCCATTTTGATCAGTTAAAGTGAATTCTGCACCTGGTAATGTTTTACCTTGTTCGTCAACTTTGTGTACCTTGATTTCCCCTTGTGCTAACGTCCAATTGACTTTCAAATTATCCACTTTGTGTTCATCTTCGACATTCACTAATGACAGTACGTTTTGTACTGAGGCATTTCCACCATATTCAAATGCGTGAACCGTCGAAATATATCCTGTTGAAGAAAGAATCAACTCACCTGTTGCAGTTGTGTCAGGTACTTGTACATAGAAAGTTTCATTTAAGGGAATATTATCTTTTGAAATCTCTTTACCTTCACTGTTTACTAAACGCATTCCAGCAATTTCTTTATTAAAAGAGATTGAAGCTTTCCCATCATGGCTCGCTGTTGTTTTAAATTCAAAATTATGATAGCCATCTTTATCAAATTTGTTTATTAGCTGTAAATCATAGGCTGTAGCTGTTGTTTCTGTGCCATTGACAGCTGCATCATAAATAATATTGAACGCATTGTGTACCCGATCAATTTCTTCTTGTGAGCGTTCGGGTGTTGACCAAACCATATCATCAACCTTATAGTTTCCTGCAAGTGCCCACATGACAGCTTGTGTAGCATAGCGTGCTTCTTGCTCATTTACTACAGGTAAATTATTTAAATCCCCTGACTTATGATATCCAGCATTATATGCACGCACGAATTCATCACCTTTTTGACCGACAAGTGTTAATTCATCTCCATTAGGTGAAGGTAGTTCTGAATCCAAACAATAGGCTTGCTCACCATCATCATTAACGAACATATGCGTGACCATATAGTTTAACGAACCATCAGATAATTTTACACGCATGTAACCATTGATATCGCCACCGATCATATGGTACTGCATGGAACTTGGTGCTTGATTTGTTTCTGTTACTTCGTCAGCATTCACTTTGTTTTTATTTCCCATGCACGATATTAACCCTAAAGCGACTGCTGTAACCGCAAGAAATTTTTTCCCAAACTTCATTTTATTCCACTACTTTCTTCTCTTATTTTTTCTAAACTTAAAAATAAATTGAATTTATTACGGTGATCGAATCGACATCTTTCCTCCCCTGAACACAAAAAAAGACCTCTAAAAACTATTTTTTAGAAGTCTTTCTTTCCTGTTCTATCTTAATTTATTTTATCGGACAGCTACTGCCATACCTGTTGTATTAAATGAGTTTTCAAATGTTGTACTGTCTACCCAACTAGCACCAAAAACTGGATCAACGACATGGTACCCACCATCTTTAAAGCCATCCACACAAACGACATGACCATTCCAAACAGCATTCCCCCAAGGCATTTGCTTGAATTCAGGTGACGCATACTGATATGTTACCCAAGCAACTACTGGATTACCATTTCGAATTTCATTTTTGATTCCTTCAGAACCTGCACCAGTAATATTTGCAGCATTTCCACCATTAGCGGCCGCCCATTGTACGACAGGATCAGCCATCATACCTTGATAAGTTCCACTTACATTATAGCGCCATTCACCTGAATATCCGTTATAAGGATTATTATCTGGAGAAATTGGCATCGTATTTACGAATGTCATTAAGCCTTGATTGGTTATACCTTTATAAGTTAATGCTTCAAGTAAAGAAGTTCCTTCACAAAGCATAGTATTTCCTTGTGAAATGAATGGTACACCTAATACTTTTTCCGTTTCTTGAGTTGCTGAACCTTGTTGGGAATCATCAGTTACTTGTGAACCTGAATTATCTGGCGTAGAGGTTTCATTGCTACTTGTACCCTCTGAATTATCTACAGCACTAGATTGTGATCCATTATCCGTAGTTGTGGTATCACTCGCCGTAGCTGTATCTTCGGTTACAGCACTTTCACTGCTAGTAGTAGCACCTACATTAGGGTTAGTCGTTGAATCTGCTTCAGGTTCCTCTGACCCGTTTGTCGTTGCTTCTTCACCCACAGGTTGAGTTGGATCATTCTTATCCTGATCTGTAATTACAGTTTGACTAATCGTGTCACCATCTTCATTTTTTACTGTTGCGATATTTCCTTCAACAGATAATGTATTTCCAGCATAGATAAGATTAGCGTCAGCAATATTATTCCATGATTGCAATTTATCCACTGTAATATTATATGCCTCACCGATATTTCCTAAAGTATCCCCCCACACAATAGTATATTGGTTTCCTTGGATATCCGCTTTGATTTGTTCAACCGTACGTGGTTCCCACGCACCATCTTGTTCTGTTGCGTTGGCTGGTACAGCCTTTACACAAATAATCCCAGCAACAATTGTCGTTAACATGACTGTTTTCCCAATAAGGTTTACTTTTTTCATTATTTACCTCCGAAAATTGATTTTTTATTTACATCTACTATTCTATACTTATATATAAATTGTTATTTTTTATTTTTATCCATTTAAAAATACACATTTTGAACAGTGTAACATTATTGTAAAAATACTAGTCATAAAGTGTGTTTTTAGTATCATAATCGTGAAAGGAGTACCAAATATGAAAAAATTAGGACCAATTTCTATATTATTAATCGTTATTATATCGATCGTTTTTGTCATTGAATACAAAAATTTAACTGTCAGAGACGTATCTTCCCAAACAGTAGTTTCCGAAAATGTTGAAATTGATACTTTACCATCTGAAAAAGATTTACTAAAACACGAAGGCAAAGATATTCAACTACTAGGAACCTATCAAATTTCAACAGTAAATTTTAATACCCAAAATGTCTTACTAACAAATAGTGACGGAAAAACTCTTACTTTCCCCATCACGATTACTGATAAGGAGAAAAATCTTTTCTGCATACCTGCAATTCTTTATTCACCTAGTGATTTAAAAATTGCTGACACTATAGGTTTAGCAGAAAAGAATAAACAATATTTTGCTTATCACTCAACTGAATGAAAATTAAACTGACTTAACCAAGTACTAAGCAACATTGTACTTGGTTATCTTTTTCTATATAGGTACGTTTCAATTTTTTAAAATGTTTCATTGATCCTAACAAATTTAATTTCTGTTTTTGTGTCATCTGCCATGCAGAAATTAATTCACTAACAGATACTTTCGTTTTATGTTTACTCTTTAACCAATTGACAATTTGATCTTCCAAAAAAATTCCCTTCCCTTTTTAAAAATATGATTTTACTACTTACTTTCTTGTTTTTCTTTCGCTGGTTGTGCTGGAGCATTTGACGTTGCACCTCCAACTTTTCTAATTCCCGCTGATCGAATTTTAAACGCTTGTTCAGATTGAACAGAATTATTGTAGCCTTCGTACGTACTTAACCAAGCTCGTGCAGTAATATGCCCTGTCAGTTCAATTTCATCGTCATATTCAATACCTTTCACTTCATAGTCTGGCGAAATTGCTATTTCTACTTGATCGTTCAATTTTTCAGAATAGATCGTTACACGTTGCTCTCTTGCAACATCAGTGACTTTATTTTCTGTGTCACGCTCAAAAATTGTTTCAACTTCTAAAAAATTCATTTTGCCAAAAGTTCCAGCAACATCAAAATTTTCAATCACATTGTCTTTAAAGTTTAATCCCATTATTTATTACCTCCTAAAACTTCTAAACGTCTCGCATACACAACTAAATCTAATGATCTGCTATTTCCAATATTGTTTCGTTTCGCACTAATGCGAACAACAGGATCAATCAAACGGATTTCTTCACGACCAGTAAATGATTGGGAGTTTCTTAGTCCTGGAACGAAGATTTCAAAATCACGTTGTTCAGCACTTGATGCAGAAAATACACGTCCTCTTACTGGACTGCCATTCACATACATATCTCGTTCCATACGAAACACTGCTTTAATTTTTTTACCTAATTGTTTTTCGTTCAATGCAATTTCTTGAACACGATTTGCCATATTTTGTTCCTTCTTTCAATATTTTTATAATTTATTTTGCTTGTATTCCTTTAAAAACAAAAAAACACAACTAGAATGTTCTAGCCATGCAACTTAAGAGATATAATTCAAATTAAAGTTAACTGTTTTTTTCAGAAAAACTATTTTCCATTATTATAAAACACTAACTTTAAAAATTTAGTGATTCTTTATTCATGGTAGTAGAATGTGCATACTGCTAATAATAACTTAAAAGTTCACTTTCACTATGAAATAAGCCATTATCCATTCGTTTCATAGAATCAATTCTTCAACGTGCTAACGATCATTAATCGTATCACGGCACGTTACTAGACCTACCATATACGGTGTACAACACTCCTCCTTTTGCCAAGCCTCAACAAAACCTTTTAATGATTTTGCTTCAGCAATTATTTTCAACGTGTCCTCACGACATGGTTATAGAAAATAATCAGACTCTTTAAGTATAGCTACCCTTCCATTGTTAAGCGGAAATTACTCCAATGTTTTCAATGCCCTAACTTACTTGTAGTCAAAACGGAAAACCTAGTCCTTAATAATAGCTAGAAACCTTCTATCTCAAATCATCTTTGACATGGCTCTATTTACAGATTCCATTGCCACCTTGCAAACCATTCAACGGCTGGCTTACTCCACCTCATCAAGACTTACAACCTCAAGTAAAAATATCTCTCTTGTATTATTCCTGCAAATCCCTTAGAATGAAATTGTCTAGATTTATTCTGAGTGTTTGTGGAACAGAAATTTATTTTTCTTTTCGCGAACGCTTTTTTTGTTTATTAGTTTTAAGGCATTTTGCCTTATTAGAATATCCGAATATACGGATACTCTAATAAAACAAAATATCTGTTGTCTTAGATATTTTCAAAACCAAATTTTTTTGCAAAAAATTGTTCATTAACTCTACCTTTTGAGGTAAGCAATCCTTGTTATTCAAGTTCACTATTTAATCCTTTGATAATCCCATAGGCTTTTGTTTTAGAACAATCCATTAGTTTTGAAATATCATCAGCTGTTAAAAATTTAATATTTATATAACAAAAACACTTCTTAAATAATTTTAATAACGTTTTTTACGTTTTTATCGTATAACGTATTTTACCTTTTGTCAAACTAAAAATATACGATTATTACATTTTTTAGCTTTTCCAATCAAATCACACGTATTTTAATGATATTATCGATAAAAAGAGGTGGAAATAATGGCATTTTCCGATAAATTAAAAGAGCTCAGAAAGAGTAAAGGAATAAAACAAAGTGACTTAGCCAAAGCGCTATATTTAAGGCAAAGTTCTATTAGTGATTATGAAAATAATCGATCAACGCCTAATCCAGATACTTTAAAGAAAATAGCAGAATATTTTAATGTATCCGCTGATTATCTACTAGATATAGCTCCTAAAGAAAAAGATAAATTAGATTACGCTTTAGAAAGTGCAATAGAAGAATTGAAAAACGAAAATACTTTGTTGTTTATGAAAGATGGGGATATAGATGAGGAAACAGCTCGTTTACTCAAAATCTCCATGAAGAATGCGATACGAACTGTAGATGACATGCAAAATAAAAAGCATCAATAGAGTTAATGCTGTAAGAGGTGTATTCATATTGGATATTTATTTAAGAATTAAAAAGAAAGTATATGATATTATCAACCAGTACTCAACTAATGATCCTAAATCAATTGCGGATCTGCTAGGGATTATTACTTTAAAATCAGATTTAGGATCAGTTGAGGGCTTTCTTCAGGAATATAAGCACAATTACATAATCCATCTAAATACATCCATTGAAGAAAAAACTAAACAAGATAGAATTTTAGCACATGAATTAGGACATTATTTCCTACACAGACATCTCAATATATTTAAACTGAGTACTCATAGTTTAGCTTTTGAATCTTCTTTAGAACATGAAGCAGATATTTTCTCTTGCGAATTACTACTTAACGATCAAATGTTAGAAGAAGAGTTCAATTACATACAAGGTAAGAATCTTACTGAATTAGCAGCTTTTTTTAATGTGGATTATGAAGTTGTTAAGATAAAATATGATTTATTTTTTCAATAAACTAATAGTATATCTCCATCTGTTTAAGATATAAAGTATTCTCCTTGGATTCAATGTCAGAAAAAGCATTGATTTTCTAGTATATAAACTAGTTTAAATCAATACTTTTTATCTTTTATTTTTCATATCACTACTTACAATAAAACATCATTCCTAAAGAATTCATCTATAGTAACTTCCAAGAAATTCATTAACCCATTGTATCCCAAAAATTCTATTTAGTTATCTGAACCTTCACTCCTTCTTGTTAGTAGGATACACTAATTATAAGCTATACTATTCAAAATTATTATTATTTTTCTTTCTAGCTTTTCGCTCTATCAACATCATTTTCAGATTCTAAATCCTTTATTGTTCTATCTTGAGCTGGCATTAACCTAGTTAGATTTTCAGTAGCTAATTTTACACCGGTTACATCTATTCCCTTAAGAACTGACTGTATATTTCCTAGATCACCAATGGTTTGCTTCATTACACTTGTATCAAATCCTTGCATAGCTGACATTGTACTAGCTAAGTTTTCAGTAGCTAATCTTATGCCTGTTAAATCCATTCCTTTAAGACCTGACGTTGCCTTTCCTAAGTTACCAATGGTTTGCTTCATTACACTTGTATCAAATCCTTGCATGGCTGACATTGTACTAGCTAAGTTTTCAGTAGCTAATCTTATGCCTGTTAAATCCATTCCTTTAAGACCTGACGTTGCCTTTCCTAGGTTACCAATGGTTTGCTTCATTACACTTGTATCAAATCCTTGCATGGCTGACATTGTACTAGCTAAGTTTTCAGTAGCTAATCTTATGCCTGTTAAATCCATTCCTTTAAGACCTGACGTTGCCTTTCCTAGGTTGCCAATGGTTTGCTTCATTACACTTGTATCAAATCCTTGCATGGCTGACATTGTACTAGCTAAATTTTCAATGTCTAAATTTACACCGG
The DNA here is from genome assembly GCF_002813755.1 of Enterococcus mundtii. NCBI lineage: Bacteria > Bacillati > Bacillota > Bacilli > Lactobacillales > Enterococcaceae > Enterococcus > Enterococcus mundtii. The sequence goes on from NZ_CP018061.1 coordinate 2,220,641, forward strand.
TTAAATCTATTCTATTCAATTTATTTCCAACATATCCTTCAATATCATCCGCCATATTACTAAGTTCATCATCATTAAAGTTCCCAGATAATATTTTTTGAAAAGCCTCCTCCAATTGCCGTATATACAATTTTAACTTCTTTACCAAGTCTTTATATACGGTCTCTGTTATCTCTTTATTGTGACCCACAATATTTCTACCTTCTCTAATCAGTTTCATGTCTTTTTGAATTTCTTCTAATTCAATATCTATATACTCACTAAATATTTCTTCCCATAAAGAATAGGGTTCTGATATCCTAAAAGATTTCTCTTGAAATAAACTCACTAGCTTTTCTGGTGACATCTCTTTAAATCGTATGGTATTACTTTCCTCACCAGCAATCTTTATATAATTTTCTCCAAAAAGATATTCTTCAAAATCAAACAAATCCATCAATTGTAAAAGGTTTTTTTTGTCAAATCCCCCTCTTTCTTTTTTTTTCATTAATGAAATTTCTTTTTCGGAAAATGTATTTTCTATCCAGTCGTCTGAAAAATGCGCTGGGGACACCAAGTAAATTAATTTTCTTAGAGACCATTCGTAACTATGCAAATAAGGTAATAATTTTTTTGAAAAAAACAAAGAATTTGTATCAAGCAAGGTTGTATGACCCAACTGTGCTTTACTTGCTTTTATATTTAGTTCATTTAAAAAATTTTGAAATACACATACTTCTTTTATTCCTATTCTACCTGATTTATTATATTTAAAAGTTACATGTAGTGAACTATTGTAGGATATAACATCAAAGCTAAATCTTAATTTTTTTCCTTTAACTTCATAATAAAGAAAATTTTCTTTTTCATAAAAAGATATAATTTCTTTGAATATTTTTTCAATATCTTCATCTGATTTTTTTTTCAAATAATATAAATATTCAACTATCTGACTACTCATTTCTACCCTCCATTAGTAAAATTATAAATACACGAATAGGCTTTAAAATATAATTTTATATTATGATTGCTGAAAAATAATTTTTCAAAGTATACCTTATTAATATCGATTTTATTTTCTTAATATCAAATAAAATATATTTAAAATCTATACTCGACTTGTTGTCTTATCATTAATAATACGTTCAAAAGAGATAAATTATTATTAGAGCTTTGTTTTAGTAATATAAAGACAGATAGATCAAGTTAACTTCATTATTTAGTTTCTATTTTTAATCCACTATTATTCCATTGAGAAATATTTTACATTTACTTTTTTTGAAAGAACTCATTAAAAATAATATCCTCAATTTGCCTTTTAATATTTCTCAAATTGTTGTTCACAACTAATTTTTTTAAATCAGAAGATAAATAATCTAAATTTAAATCAAAAAGATATTTACTATTAAGATCTGATATCAATTTTTCAGCAGTACTATTTATATATTCTAATTTCTCATCTACAGTTAAAATCTTAAAATTATAAGTCATATCAAATCTTGATTTAAGAGGTTCAGGTATTCGTTCTTTATATTGTTTCTCAGTCATATTTGAGGTAAAAATAATTATATATCCCTCTAAATCATGTTCTTTTCCATGACGGTCAGTAAATTTACCGTCTTCTAATAATTCGTAGAAAAAATTATAAACACTTGGTGTCGCTTTTTCAAATTCGTCAATAAGTATAACTTTAGAGTTCGAGATAATCATTTTATTTATTAACTCCCCTCCTTCTTCACTTCCTACGTATCCAATTGGCGAACCTATTAAACTATTTAAAACTCCCTCAGTAGAATAGTTTCCAAAGTTTATTTTTATCAAAGGGTTCCCAGGATATATTGCCTCAGAAGTAATCTTAGCAAACTCTGTTTTTCCAATACCAGATTCACCACAAATAAGAATTGATAATATTTTTCTCTGTTTTAATTCCTTTAGATATGAAAATTTCAAAAAATTACGTCTGAAATCTTTTTTAAATTCTTCATGTCCGATTAATTTTGAAGTTATTAAATCTAGAATTTCATTGTAGTTTTTTTTCTCTATTTTAGATTGTTTTTCGTCAAAAACTTCAGATGATTCTTCAGAAATATTTTTAGTAGTCTCAAAAAACAGTGGAAATATCTCCATAGCATATTGTTTAAATGAACTCTCTATTGTAAAAAATATACTTTTCGATTTCATAATTTTTCTAAATAAAATTTCATATTGTAAAGCCCAATAATCTCTAACTTTTAAAGTTCTTATTGCAGAAGTTATATCAACATATAAGATATTCTTTGAACCCAATAATTTTTTTATCTTATCAGTATTATATTGAAGTGAAACCCCATTATCTTCATCAATTAAATTGGAAATATATATCGCTTTTTGTTGATTTATAAAATTAAGCATAGTTGTATTATTTTCATACATATATAATACATTTGGCTTAACTGTTTCTAACAGTTCAATAGTAGAATTAATATCTGTTTCACCTACATAATTATAGTTAATTTTGTCATCATCAATAAGCATTGGATATTTTATTTTAAAATCATCTAGTAAGTCACTTTGCAAACTAAAATGAATATTATCTGAAGTATCTAATAAAACTGTTAAATACCTTTCGCAAAATAAATCATTTAAACTACTATCTCTAATTAAGATCGTAATATCAATAACTAAAGAGTTATAGTTCATTCCATATAAATTGTTTATATTTTCACATTCATTTAAAAGACGAGAAAAGCTATAGAATTTATAATTCTTCATATCTTTTTTCATTTGATTTATATTTTTAATATCATAAATATAGAGCATAATTAATCATCCTTACCAATATTAAGTTCTTGGATTATCGCAACAACATCTATCAAATGAAATGTTCCTTCTAGCTTATTGTATTTAAATGTAAATGGGTTATTTTCTTCTTGAACATTACTAGGAGTTAAAAGTGTCCCTTTCGTTTCTGATCCCTTCTTCATTTGGTTCATAGTTAACTCTAAGAATTTTGAAGATGTACTATCCTTAACTCCAAAATCTATTTCACCTCGATATATACCTATTATACTTAAATTACCCAACTGTAAATCGTAATGATGATAACCATTTTCAAAGTTTTCATTATCCTTGTAAGGTAGTTGTATTATATATTCTTTTTCGTCTTCCTCAAATTGATAATCAATAGTAAAATCATCTAGCATTCTATCCATCATTTTATTTAAATTAAGCTCTAAATTTTCATCAGAATCAGCTTTTAAATTGCTATCTTGTAATATGCTTAATAATAGAGCCGTATCATTGATATTTAATTGTTGCAATTGGACATTCTTAAATAAAACTATTCCACCTGTTTTAATATTTTTTTTAGTATTCAAGTTAGAGTTTCTATATTGTATATCTTCACTTTGATTTACTATATCGTAAATTTTTCTAAGCATAATTGATTTGGTCGTTTTGACATCAAAATTTTCGTACACTCTTCTCTTAGAACTTTCTTCTTTGGAATACCCTGCATCAATATTGGCTTTCTCCAATTTCAATGAACTTTTACTGTTGTATTTTAGTAATTCTTCTGAAATCTGTTCTCTCTCAATCGACCTCATGATTTTATTATCTAATAGCATAACTATTTCATGCATCTTAGGGGTATTAACATAAAACAAATTAAATAAGTTATGATTTTTATTTTCTATGCTCTTTTTTGTTAAATTGATTTTTCTAATAGATGAATGAACTATGATATTTATTAGAATAAATGCAATAGTCCCACTAAAAAAAATTTCGAGATTCCTATTTATTATAATATTAATAAAAATATTTTTTTGATACATAAACATTAATAGTATAGAAAATAATAAAGATGAAGACATTAAGATCTTAGAAATTTTCAAATCAAGAACTTTATTTATCATAGTATAAAATATATAGATTACTAAGATAGAAAGTGGCCAAACATATCCTAAAGCAGATTTTGTTAAGTTATTATATACTACACCTAATATTATAGTCATAATTAATGAATAGGTAAGAAAATTACATATGACTCCAAAGAAATCTAATGTTATTATATTGTTTTTCATTTTTTTCAAAGTAACTACCTCCAACCCCACCTACTTAATATTTCTTTTGTATTATAACATGTTAGTTTAATGTATCTCTATATTGGTTTACTCTATCATCTTATATTATGTTACTTAATTCACTTTAATTTGTTCATAATGCGTTCCCAAATAGACATAGAGAAAAAATTCAAGATTATCTCTTTTTTATCTAACACCAATATTATCATATGTACCTATTTAAAATTAGTTACAAAAATATCATAAAGGATAGTATAAAATCCTTATTATATCAGTATTTTATTTAATTTTACTTTGGTAGAAAATCACTGGTAGAAAAAATAAAATAACGCAAAAAAAGCACCTAAAAAGGCGCTTTTGGTAGAAATTTGGAAAACTGAGCTTTCAAAAGTACGTAAACAAAGGTTTTGGTTCCTTGAGTTTTTCCCAGTTTTATTGAGTTTTGCTATCATTTCCGATACATCTTAAACTCTAAGAATAAATCATTATAGATTCCTAAGTATTCCGAACCGAGATTTTCGTAAACTTCAAGATGCGAAATCGTTTCATCCGATGGATAAAATTGTTCATCTTCGGAGATTTCTTTTGGTAGCAATGCTTTGGCAGCTTTATTTGGTGTGGAGTAGCCGATGTATTCTGCATTTTGGGCGGCATTCTCCGGATCGAGCATGAAGTTGATGAAATCATACGCACCTTCTTGGTTTTTAGCTGTTTTCGGCATGACGATATTATCAAACCAAAGATTTGAGCCTTCTGTTGGGATCACATAATGTAAATGTTCATTTTCATACATCATATCTGCCGCTTCACCTGAGAAAGTCACAGCTGCTGATGCCTCTTCGTTGATCATATACATTTTGATCTCATCTGCAACGATTGCTTTGACATTTGGCGTCATTTTATTCAATTTTTGAGCTGCTTCGTTTAGTTCGGTCATGTCTTTGCTATTCAAAGAATACCCTAAACTATTCAAAGACAAGCCCATCACTTCTCTTGCTCCATCAATCAACATCAAGCTGTCTTTCAATTCTGGTTTCCAAAGGTCATCCCAGTGCTTGATTTCTTCTTCATTGAACACTTTATCGTTATACACGATACCCAGTGTTCCCCAGAAATAAGGAATCGAATATTTATTATCAGGATCGAAATCCAAATCCAAGAAACGATCATCGATATTGTTCAAGCCTTTGATCTTACTATGATCTAAAGGCATAACAAGTTTTTCTTCAATCATTTTTTGGATCATGTATTCACTAGGAATAGCAATGTCGTAATTGGTTCCACCCTGTTGTATCTTAGTAAACATGGCTTCGTTCGAGTCAAATGTTTCGTAATTCACTTTATAACCGGATTCTTGTTCAAATTTTGTGATTAAACTAGGATCGATGTAGTCCCCCCAGTTATAGATGGTCACAATTTTCGCGCCGCTCATTCCGCTCGCTTTTTCTAATTGTCGAACACTGACAAGCAATACACCAATGATCAAGATAATACCGATCAGCAAAGACTGTAATTTTTTCATCGTAAACGAGCCACCTCCTCACGGTTGCGGCGATTTTTTCTCAATCGTTTTGGTCGGTTTTCTTTACTGATAAAGTAGTAACCGATCACTAATACCATCGAGAATAGGAAGACAAGTGCGCTCAATGCGTTGATCTCTAAGCTGATTCCCTGCCGCGCTCTTGAATAGATTTCAACGGATAAAGTAGTAAAGCCGTTCCCTGTCACAAAGAAAGTAACTGCAAAATCGTCCAAAGAATACGTGAATGCCATGAAATAACCGGCAATGATTCCTGGAGATAAAAACGGTAAAATGATATTTTTTACGACTTGGAAATTATTCGCCCCTAAATCTCTCGCAGCATCCACCATCGAATCGTTCATTTCTTGCAATTTTGGTAAGACCATTAAAACAACGATAGGGATACTAAAAGCGATATGGGAAAGCAAGACACTTTGAAAGCCTAACCCAAAGCCAATTAGCGTAAAGAAAATCAAAAAACTCGCACCGATGATCACATCGGGAGAAACAAGTAAAATATTGTTCATGCTCAATAGCGCCGTTCGTGCTTGTCGTTTTTTCGTGTAATAGATCCCCATCGCGCCAAATGTCCCGATGATCGTTGCAATCAAAGCCGATAAGAACGCCAGCATAAATGTATTCAATACGATGATGATCAGTCGTGTATCCTCAAATACCGCTTGATAATTCTCCCAAGTAAAGCCGGTAAAGCTGTTCATCGTTCCGCCTTCATTGAAGGAATAAAAAATCAAATAAAAAATCGGTAAATACAATAATAGAAAGACAACTGTTAGATAGAGATACGACCATTTGAATTTTTTTCTCATGAGCGACCTCCTTTTTTCTTCTCACCAGTTAGTAACATCACAACGAACATAGCAATGATCAAAATCACGCCGATCGTTGAACCCATGCCCCAATTTTGCGTCACTAAGAAATGCTGTTCGATCGCTGTACCTAGCGTGATCACTCGATTTCCGCCAATCAAACGTGTCAACATGAAAAGCGATAGTGAAGGAATGAAAACTGCTTGTACCCCACTTTTCACGCCATTCAACGACAAAGGAAAAATCACTCGGCGAAATGTTTCAAAATTACTTGCTCCTAGATCTTTACTAGCACTCAATAACGAAGGGTTCATTTCTTCTAACGCGTTAAAAATCGGCATGATCATGAAAGGAATCTCGATATATGTCGCTACGAATAAGAAGCTAAAATCAGTAAATAAAATCTGTTGCGGGCCAATGCCGACAAACTCGAAAAAGTGGTTGACACTTCCATGGATACTGAAAATCCCGATAAAGGCATATGCTTTCAGCAATAAATTGACCCATGTCGGTAAAATGATCAACATCAACCACAATTGCTTATGTTTCAATTTCGTTAAAAAGTAAGCTGTTGGATAGCTGATCAACAATGTGAATAATGTAATCAAGTACGCATACCATACCGAATTGATCGTCATGGCGATGTAAGTTCCTGAAGTAAAGTACGCAGCATAATTGCTTAATGTAAACTGACCACTCATATCAAAAAAAGATTGATAGATGATCATCAAAACAGGCGCAATCACAAATAATCCAAGCCACAAAACATAAGGGATGGAATAGATCCTACGCATTGTTCTCATATTCTCTCCCCCTATTCTTCGTAGCTTTCCAAACGTGCGTCGAAGTCTTCTTCTGACTCATTGAAACGCATGACGTGGATGTCTTCTGGTTCAAAGGCTAAACCGACTTGACTCCCTTCGCGTGCTTTTTTCGTTGAGTGGACCATCCATTCATTTTGTTGCTCATCATAGCAAATGATCTCATAATGGACACCACGAAATAGTTGAGTGTCAACTGTCACGACTAATTTCCCTTTATCCGGTGTTGTGATCGTTAAATCCTCTGGACGAAGCACGACTTCAACTGGTTCATTGACGCGCATCCCACCATCGACACACTCAAATTGTTTGCCAACAAACTCAACCAAGTTATCTTCAATCATCACGCCATTGACGATATTGCTTTCACCAACAAAATCTGCCACGAAATGATTGATTGGTTCATCATAAATATCCACAGGGGTACCACTTTGAACGATTTTCCCTTTGTTCATCACAAAAATCTCATCACTCATTGCTAACGCTTCTTCTTGATCATGCGTCACAAAAATAAAGGTGATCCCTAAACGTTGTTGTAGTTCGCGCAACTCATATTGCATATCTGTACGTAACTTTAGATCCAAGGCTGATAACGGTTCATCCAATAACAAGACTTTCGGCTCATTGACGATAGCTCGCGCGATGGCCACCCGTTGGCGTTGTCCCCCTGACATCTCGCTGATCTCCCGCGTTTCATATCCAGGTAATTGCACCATACGTAATGCGTCTTTGACCTTTTTTTCGATTTCTGATTTAGGCATTTTTTTGATTTTCAATCCAAATGCAACATTATCAAATACATTCATATGAGGAAATAAGGCGTAATCTTGGAAAACCGTATTGACTTGGCGCTTATTCGCCGGTAGATCGTTTAGGCGCTTTCCTTCAAAATAAATATCTCCTTCGGTTGCTTCCGTAAATCCTGCAATGATTCGTAAAATCGTTGTTTTCCCACAACCAGAAGGCCCCAACAATGTATAAAATTTCCCTTGTTCGATCTCAAAACTGACATTCTTCAAAATTGTTTCATCATCATAGCTTTTTACGACTTGATCGAATGATATGATTGGTTTTCCCACTTTTTCTGCCCCCTATATTACAAGTATGATTCGGTTGCGACGATCAATACCTTAGTTTGTTTGTTTTGATGATTGCGTAATTGATGGTGTGTCGTTGCCTGATAGTACATCGATTGACCTTTTTTTGCTACATACTCTCGTTCGCCCAAGCTTAGCGCGATCTCTCCTTCTAAGACAAAGATAAATGTCTCTGAAAGTGAAGGTTCAAAGGTTTTATATTCACCAGCTGTATCGAATGTCAATAAAACTGGTTCCATTTCTTTTTCGTTGGAATCTGTCACTAACCATTCCAGTTCATAACCATTTTCCTCATCATAATAGACCGTTCGATCTTCTTTCGTATAAACGATTTGAAGGTTGGGTGTTTCTTGATGAAAAAAAGCTTCTGGGGTAACTCCTAACACTTCAAGGATAGAGAAAAATGTTTCCATCGATGGCGAACTTAAATCCCGCTCAAGTTGTGAGATATAGCCTTTTGATAAATCTGTACGCTCCCCTAATTCTTCTTGTGTCAAATTTTTTTGGATACGCAGATTTCGTAACTTCTCACCAATTTCCATTTGTCACTGTCCCCCCTATGAGAAGTTTTCTAATAGTAAACTCCAAGTTTACTACCACCTGTATTAGTATACAAATTTCCGCTGAAAAAACAACCCTTTTGCTTGAATTTCCTTTGTACTTTTTCGGGTATCTCAACTTTTTTTTAGAAGAAATTAATCAGCAAACTACTAGAAAATGAAACGCTTTATGGTATGATTAAGGAAAATTTTGAAAGGAGTACCTTCTATCTAATGAATACATTCAAACAGTTTCAAGTAAACAACGAGCCTACTTTTCATACAAGCATCGTTGACAAAGAATTTCCTGAGCTGACTAATAATGAAGTTTGGGTAAAAATCGCCTACTCGGATGTCAATTATAAAGATGCGTTAGCTTGTAGTGAACATGGCCAAGTGATTCGTCACTATCCAATGACTCCCGGGATTGATTTTTCTGGTGTCGTCATGAAAAGCTTGGACAAACGATTTCAACCAGGAGATCAAGTTCTAGCAACCGGCTATGGGTTGGGTGTTAGTCAACCTGGAGGCTATAGCGATTACCAGAAAGTATCTGGGGATTGGCTCGTCCCTCTTCCAGAAACGATGAGCCTACGTCAGGCAATGGTTTTAGGCACCGCTGGTTTGACTGCTGCACTTTGCGTGAATGCTTTACTTACCCAAGGAATGAAAGCAGAGGACAAAGTGATCGTCACTGGCGCCTCGGGCGGAGTGGGTAGTGTGGCAATTGCGATGTTGCATAAAATGGGCTTTCAGCAAATCACCGCATTTTCCCGCAAAGAAGAAGCAAAAACTTGGCTACAGAAACTAGGGGCGACTCAAGTCGTTCATCCAGAAGCCTTTCTACCAGAAAAAAATAAACCCTTAGATAAACAACAAGTCGATTATGTGATCGATACTGTTGGGGGCGAACAGCTCACACGATTATTGCCTTTGATTGCTTATGATGGCGCAGCTGCTCTTTGCGGCAATGCGGGTGGCATCAAATTGACAACAACAGTGTTACCTTTTATTTTACGCAATATCCAGTTGATCGGGATTGATTCAGTCAATGTCCCACATGAGAAACGCTTGAATATCTGGCAACAACTAGCGGACCTATCTGTAACAGATCATTTAGTCGTCAACGAGATCACCTTAGATCAATTGGAAGAAACGACCAAAAAAATCCTTGATGGGACACACCAAGGAAGAACACTTGTCACTGTAGGTGAAACAATATGAAGGTATTGATCACCGCTGGTGGCACAAGCGAACGAATCGACCAAGTCCGCTCGATTACAAATCATTCGACTGGACGATTGGGCCAAGCAATCGCAGAAGCCTTTCTGGCTCACGAGACGGTGAGAATCGACTACGTGACGACACGATCTGCTGTAAAACCTACTGCTTCTGAGCATTTGAAGATCCATCTTATCGAATCTACTCAAGACTTATTGACTACATTAGAACGATTGATGCAAGAAAATACCTATGATGCCATTATCCATAGCATGGCAGTTAGTGATTTCACACCAGCTTTCAGTCTTTCTGAACAACAGTTTGCTGAGCGCTTGAATAAAGAGGCGTTGACTCCTGGTTCACTGCCTTCATGGTTTGCAGAAACAGAACGGACCGCTAGTAAAGAAGCAAAGATTTCATCTGATACGGACTATCTATTTTTGACCTTGAAGAAAACACCGAAGATCATTCGTTCGTTACGCCAATGGCAACCAAATGCTGTTATCGTTGGTTTTAAATTATTAGTCGATGTCTCGAAAGACCACTTATTAGAAGTAGCTAAAAAAAGTTTGATCACCAATCAAACCGATTATATTTTGGCCAACGACTTGACTCAAGTCAGTGAAACACACCATCATGGCTATTTATTATCTAAAAATGGAGAAGTCATAGAAGCCGATACCAAGCAAGAGATTGCGCAATGTATCGTCACTGCGATTCTAGAATAAGGAGGAATTCATGATGAAAAAAATCCTATTAGGTGTATCTGGCAGTATCTCTGCTTATAAAAGCGCAGATATCACAAATCAACTGGTCAAACTCGGTTATCAAGTCGACGTCATCATGACACAAAGTAGCACCAAATTTATTACACCTTTAACATTGCAATCCCTCTCAAAGCGTGCTGTCCACACGGATGTCATGCAAGAAAATGATCCTTCAGTCATCAACCATATCGAGCTAGCTAAGCAAGCTGATTTATTTCTGATCGCACCGGCTACCGCGAATATTATCGGAAAACTCGCAAATGGTCTAGCGGATGATCTATTGTCCACTGTCGCCATGGCACTATTACCAGAAACACCAAAATTGATTGCACCGGCGATGAATACTAATATGTACCAACATCCGATCAATCAAAGGAATCTAACGACGTTAAAAGAAATCGGTTATCAAGAGATTGAACCTAGAGAATCCCTCTTAGCTTGTGGCGATTACGGAAAAGGTGCTTTAGCGGATAACCAAATCATTATCGACCAAGTCACACTTCTGCTGAATCAGAGGTCGGTCTAGTATCTAAGGAGTTATGATGAAAAATACCAAGAACTTTACTTTAACTGCTATGTTTTTAGCAATCATGATTTTACTCGCTGTCACACCTCTCGGCTTTATCCCGATTGGTCCGATCAATGCGACAACGATGCATATCCCGGTCATCGTCGCTTCGATTGTTTTAGGTCCACGACTAGGTGCGTTTCTAGGTGGCACATTTGGTATGATCAGTCTGATTCGCAGTACGTTCATACCAACACCCTTGTCTTTTGTTTTCTCACCGTTTATTCCAGTGATCGGCACAGATCAAGGAAGTTGGAAAGCGTTGATCATTGCCTTGATACCAAGGATCTTGATTGGTGTTGTTCCTTATTTCGTTTATAAAGGCATACAGAAATTGACGAAAAACAAAGTGAATCCACTTTCGTTGTTTCTTGCTGGGATTGCTGGTTCTCTTGTCAATACGATCTTAGTGATGAACTTGATCTATTTTCTATTCCAACAAGATTATGCACAGGTTCTTGGCACGAATATCAATGCAGTCTATTCCGCAGTTTTAGCAGTCATCTTTACTAGTGGCGTGCCAGAAGCAATCGTCGCTGGTTTAGTCACAGCTGCGGTATCTACCGTTTTACTACGAATGATTCGTTAATGATCGGATTGAAAAACCAAAAAAGAGTGATGCGGTATGCTAGCTCTTTTTTGGTTTTTTTGTTGATAAGTGTTTAGTCCTGAATTTTTTATCTTTTGGTGTTACCATGATTGATACAGATATGTAGCGAAAGGATGAAGAAAATGAATATTTTTGTAGTAGGAGCAAACGGACAAATCGGGCGTCATTTGATCCAAAAACTCGGAACAACCGAACATCAAGTTTACGCGGGTGTACGAGATGTTGCCAACCAAGCGATTTATGATGAAGAAAATATCGCCTATGTTCCCTTTGATTTAACTTGGTCTTCAGAAAAAATGGCGGAAGCCTTTCAAGAGAGTGAACTTGTCATCTTTGCTGCTGGTTCTCAAGGAAAAAATCTTTTACAAGTTGATTTAGACGGCGCAATCAAAACAATGATTGCAGCAGAGCAAGCAAATATCTCTCGTTATTTGATGATCAGTGCGGCTTTTGCGGATAACCGTGAAAAATGGCCTGAGTCAATGACTGATTATTATATTACCAAATATTATGCAGACGAATGGTTGAAAAATCAGACATCATTAGATTATGTCATATTACAACCTGTAGCTTTGACGAACGACGATGAGGTCACTTCGATCCAATTGACCAAACCAGACGAAAAACCAGCTCAATCGATTACCAGAAAAACGGTAGCAGAAGTTTTAGCAGCGTTAGTGGATCAACCAAACATCTCAAAAACAACTGTTGTTCTATCTGAAGGATCAGCTACAGTATCGGACGCCATCAAACAACTTGTTGAGGAGGCTTGATCATGCGTGGAATCTCTATGAAACATCCCGGTTCAGCAGACGTTTTGACTGAAGTGGATGTCCCTAGACCTATTCCAAAAGCTGGGGAGTTATTGTTAAAAGTCCACACCGCTGCGGTCAATCGTACGGATATCATGCGTCGCGAAAATACTGCACTTCAAGCGCCTTACCCTATCTTAGGTGTAGAGGTTGCTGGTGAAGTCATTGAAAATGCAAGTGACCGTTCTGAGTTTTCAACTGGAACGAGAGTCTATGGTTTAGTGAATTTAGGTGGCTACGCAGAATATGCCGTAATCCCAGCAGATCGAGCAATCCTCTTGCCCGATTCCCTTGACTACGTTTCAGCCGCTGGTATCGCTGAAGTTTTCTTAACTGCCTATCAAACCTTGTATTGGTTAGGAAAACTCCAAAAAAATGAGACTGTCTTGATCCATGCTGGTGCAAGTGGTGTTGGTACTGCAGCGATCCAATTAGCCAAACAGTATTCGCAAGCACGCGTCATCGTTACCGCAGGTTCAGCTGAAAAGTTAGCCTTTTGCCAAGAATTAGGCGCAGATGAAATAATCAACTATAAAACGCAAGATTTCGCAGAGGAAGTAAAAAAGATGACTGAGGGGAATGGCGTTGATGTCATCTTAGATTTCGTCGGTGCCTCTTATTGGGAGAAAAATCTGTCATCGATTGCTGTAGATGGTCGCTGGGTCTTGATCGGCACACTAGGAGGCACAACAGTTGAGTCTCTTGACCTAAGATTTTTGTTACAAAAAAGAATCCAATTGATCGGTACGCTATTGACACCAAGAAGTGACGAGTACAAAGCAAAACTGACCCAAGAGTTTATGAAAAACATCGATCCTTATTTTGAAACCGGTGCGATCCGTCCAATCATCGATCGAACCTTTCCATTATCAGAAGCAAAAGAAGCCCATGAATATATGGAAGCCAACAAAAACGTTGGAAAAATCATTTTGACGGTCAGCGAATCTTAAAAAGAGAACCTAGGGCATGCGCCTTAGGTTCTCTCAGATTGTAGACAAACCTTATGTAAAAATGAGGTTTGTCTTTTTTATATGTATGTTTTCAATAATTAAAGAGAAATAGCTTTGTTTTTCTAAAGAAAAACACTCCTTTCTTGCTCTGCCTTTTTTGATTTTTACTAATTTTTTCATATTTAGGCAGGCAAAAGTAAGCCCAATTTTCATGTGCATTTTTTCAATTCCTATTTGATTCGTATAACGTAATCCGTGAAATTCTTTTGCTGTACCAAAAATTCGTTCAATTGTTTCTTTTCTTTTTCTGTATAGGTCTTTAAAATTTCTTTGGTGACGTATTTCCTCACATCGTTCGATTGCTTTCGCCCAAATATGTCTGGTGATTACTTTTGTATGATTTTTTGAATTTGTACAAGTAGATAGAACAGGACAATTTTTACATTCTTCTGGATTACTTTTGTATTCTAAATATCCTTTTCGATTCGTTGTCGAATAAGTGAGGATCTTATCATTAGGACAGATATAACAATCATAATATTCATCGTAGGCATAGTCGTTCTTCTTGAAATAACCCGCTTTCGTCATGGGTCGCTTATAAGGGAAAACAGGCGTCAGCTTCTCTTCGAGAAGTAATTGAGCGATTGCTGGCGTTTTATACCCAGCATCCATAATCAATTTATCTAGAGTAAAAGCTCCTTTGAGCTTTCTAAATAAAGTAATAAACGTACGACTATCATGTAAGTTTCCTGGGTGGGTCGTATAGCCTAGTATCCAGCCGTTTTTATCACATGCTACTTGTGCGCTATAAGCAAAAACTTCTTTATGCTCACCTTTATGAAACCAACCACTTTCGGGATCAGTCGTACTTGTTTTTTTCATAGCTATTTTAGTTTCTGCGTTTGTTTCTTTTAAGGGCTTTTTTAGGCGTTTTTCTCGATCTTTTTCAATTTCTTTTGTCAATTTTTCCGTATAAAAGAAGGCTTGATCCATCACTTCGACGGATTCTTTCTTGTTTCGATTCGCATGTGCTTTAATATGCGTCCCATCAATAAAAACTTCAGAGGTATCAACGATTCCTTCCATCATACATTGTGCTAAAATCTCATAAAAGATTTGTTCAAATGTAGTGGTTCCTTTGAACCGTCTCGTATAGTTTTTACCAAATGTAGAAAAATGAGGAACTGCATCTTCTAACCCTAACCCCAAAAACCATCGATAAGCGTTGTTCACTTCAATTTCTTTGATGGTTTGTCTCATGCTTTTAATACCAAAAAAATATTGAATCATCGGTAATTTAATTAGAAGAACGGGATCTAAGCTTGGCCGTCCTTGGGTTTCATCATATTTATCTTTTACCAAATCGTAAATAAAAGAAAAATCAATAAACTGATCCATTTGTCGTAATAAATGGTCTTGGGGAACTAAGTCTTCAAGAGCAAAAAAGCCCATCTGTGCACGCTTACTCATATCTTGTTTTGAGAGCATCGGGTTACACCTCCAATTCATAGTTTTATTTTAACGTATAAAAAAAGACAAAGCACTATAAATAAGTACTTTGTCTACAATCTGAGAGAACCTAGGGCATGCGCCTTAGGTTCTCTTTTTATATCATTTCTATTATTGTGCAGAGACAAATTTTGCTGCTTGTTGTCCTGCTTGACGTCCGAAAATAATGATTTCCGCTACAGAGTTTCCGCCGATGCGGTTTTCACCATGTAAGCCACCAGTGACTTCACCTGCTGCGTAAAGGCCAGTGATCGGTTGTCCGTCTTTATCCACAACTTCTGTGTTTGTATTGATTTTGATTCCACCCATCGTATAGTGGATACCAGGTGCGATTTTGATCGCATAGTAGTTTGGTTTAGACAGATCATGTTCCATGGCTGTCGTACGACCAAATGCTGTATCGTCTTGATTGGCAACTTCTTCGTTCCAAGTCGTAACAGTTTGTGCTAATGTTTCTGCTGGTAAGTTGATTTTCTCTGCCAATTCTTCAATTGTCTCACCTTCAGTCACATAACCTTTTTCATCATAAAACTCAATGGCTGTTGCGCGATCGCGTACCCCTTGGTCAAATATCAAATAAGCAGATTTTTCTGGCAATGCAGTGATTGCAGCTGATACTTTGTCTCGTGTATTCATTTCGTTGACGAAACGCTCGCCATCTTGATCGACTAAGATCGCTCCTTCACCACGTACCACTTCCCCGATCAAGAATCCTTCGTCTTGTTGAACCGTTGGATGGATCTGGATCTTATCCATATCGACCGTTTGACCGCCTAATTTTTCAATCATCTTGATCCCATCGCCTGTTGATCCCACTTGATTCGTCGTTACATATCCTTCCAGATCTGGACGGTAAGTTTGGATGTATTCCTCACTCGCACCGAATCCACCAGTTGTAACAACTACAGCCTTACCAGTGATTTCTTTTGGTTCTTCCCCTTGCACTTGAACTGTTACTTGGTTGACTGTATCTCCCGTTTTTTGGATATCTGTCACTTCAGTATTTACAAAAATCGGGATTTGGCGTTCGTGGACATTTCGTAATAACCCATCGACTAAATAACCACCAATCGCAGAACCATCAGAAGGGCGATGTGTTCGTCTTTCGCTCATTCCACCAGTGATCGTCAAGTTATCTAATTTAATGCCATTTTCATCTAACCACTCGATTGCAGCAGCCGAATGATCGACAAAATAGCGTAACATTTCTTTATCATTTGTGCCATTCGCACCTGCTAATGTTTCTTCATAAAAGGCGTCGTTCGAATCAGTGATACCTTCTTCTTCTTGGAATTTTGTTTCAGATGCGTTCATTCCACTTGAAGATTTTAATGTATTTCCACCAGCAACTGGCATTTTTTCAAAAATGACTGGATTCAAGCCTGCATCTTTTGCTTCGATTGCAGCTGCCATACCAGCTCCTCCTCCACCGACGATGATCAAATCATATTCTTCTTTCATATCAGCTGGATTTGTGTAAGTTTGAGCAGACGCTCCGGATGATACTTCTGTTGATTCTTTTGTGGAAGAGCTACTGGATGCAGATTCTTTTTCATCAGGCGTACAGGCACCTAAGGCAAAAATTGCTGTAACTGTCAGTAACCCTTTAATTGTTTTCTTCATAGTTGTCCTCCTAAAATTTAACACTTACCCCATCATAAGTGATAGCATTCACAAATTCAACCAACAATTTATATTTTCCGTACTACTGTTATCTTTCTCTTTTATAAATAACCATTAATATTCCAAAATTTTCAAGTTTTCGTTAGTAACTATCGAAAAACAGTCGAGTTTCTTGAATAAATAGTCAGGCAAAAAAAATTTGTTTTTTTGATCCAAACAGAAGATTTGGGCTTTTTTCATTAGACAAGTATAATCGATATGAAACACGAAGGAGTTCATTTATGAAATTTATTAAACATTTTTTTTCAAAAGGGAGTAAGTCCGCCGGGAAGGTCACTCATGCGATTTACATCATTTTACGTATCATTGTGGTGGTCATGCTCGTCGACCAATTGATCGACCGGAACATGGGGAATATCATGCTCTTATTATTAACTTTATTATTGTTTGAAATCCCCTATTTACTAGAAAAATTACTAAAGATCCAAATCCCTAACACACTGGAAATCATCATCTTATCCTTTATTTTCAGTGCCACTGTCTTGGGTGAATTAAGTGACTTTTATGGCTACTTTTCATTATGGGACACAGCGTTACACGCACTAAGCGGCTTCCTAGCAGGTGGTGTTGGCTTTTCTCTTGTCTACCTCTTGAACAAAAACACGAAAACAATGAATCTGACGCCATTACTAGTTGCACTAGTGTCATTTTGTTTTTCCATGACTGTCGGTGTGTTTTGGGAATTTATTGAATTCTCTGCAGATCAAGTCTTACAGATGGATATGCAAAAAGACAATTATGTTGATCAGATCAACAGTGTCAAATTAAGCGAGGATGGCAACACCGTATATAAGATCAAAGATATCCAACAAACAACTGTCACATATAAAGATGAGCATGGCAAAACCAAAGAGTATGTCATGGCAGATGGGTACTTGGACATCGGGATCTTAGATACGATGAAAGATTTATTCGTCAATTTTATCGGAGCCCTTGTCTTCAGCGTTTTTGGTTATCTTTATACACGAAACGATTATCGGAAATTTACGTTCATCCGGAACTTCATTCCTAGAAAAAAAGGTGTGACCACACGGATGGATACTGCTGGAAACAAAAAAGAGTAGCTGGAGAAAAAGTAAAATTGGTTTTTGTTTTTGATCTCAAGCCCAAATAAGCGGCTGGACCATAAAGTGATAATATCCAGAAATAAGGTGAAATCCGCAGAAATTCTAAGAGTAATTTTTGTGGATTCCACCTTATTTTTCAAGACCAAACACTTCTGACCCACCCTTTTTTATTGTGTAGGATAAATAGCCATGATCTTTTGAAGATCTGTTTTTTCTGTCTGTTGTAAACCAATCACAAAAACAATGATTGACACATTTATCTAATGAATGGCCTAAATCATTCGAACGATTAGGATAAATTGCTAAACTTGGCAGAAATACCTGCTTGGAATCCTACTAAGATATTTTACGCTCGAAATGGACAAGTAATGAACGTGAGGTTCTTTTCCATGCAAAATTTTTTTAGTATTTCAGCAAAACGCCTTGCACTTTTTTTGAAAAAACATTAGATAAGCATTTTTTTAATTCGCTTGATACATTGTTAAGTAGACATTGTTTATTTAGCTCTCCTGCCGATTAAAAATGGCCAGACTCTCCTTCTATCCATTTTTTTCCTACTACGCAAATTACTTGTTAAAGTTGTAAAACTAATTTTGGCTGATGTTTCTTTTCTTGTCGATTGCTCCTCTCTGAATTGACCTTGACACTTTTTTCTGTACTAGTGACAACAAGATTTAGGAAACTTCGCTTCATCGACGGGGTGACTGATTCCATGCCTGTTCGTTCATTTGGAACAGTCTGATGTTTCATTTCCTGTTGATTGCTCCTCTCTGAATTGACCCTGGTACTTTTTTCTGTACTAGTGACAACAAGATTTAGGAAACTTCGCTTCATTGACGGGGGGGCTGATTCCATACCTGTCCGCTCATTTGAAACCGATTGCTTTACACGATTAGGCTCTTCTATAGTAGATTCAATACTTGAGAGAGCTCTCTTTGATTGCTCTTTCGTAAACAAGTCTGGTTGATCTATCTCTCTTTTCTTTCTAAGGTTTGTTAATTGATGATCGCTTACTTTAGCTGTTACATTCGTTTGACTAGGAATGGTGCTGGCGTGTTCTTGGATCAACGTCTGATTCAATTGGATATATTTGTCAAAGTAGCTATGATCTTGTACATATTCCAGTGCTAAAAACGTCGATAACAAACCGTTACCTAATGTCACATCATCGAGGCCTCTAGCAACACGAACTACACCATCGAAGTCTCTTCCCTCCGCTGCGTCTCTTAGGATCATTGCAACCATATCGGCATCCGATATTTGGACATTCACACGTAATACATTATTTTTTTTTAGCTCATTCCACACTGTCTCTTTCGTTAATCCAGGTTTATTTTGAAATTCAGCGATTTCTTCCACAAGACTTGTGAAACCTTCTGAGTTCAAAATACTCTCAAAATTATTCACATATTCATCCACCATCATTTTTCCAGTTTTTACCACACCTAGCTTCGTTGTTGCATATGCCATGAGATCTACTGTTCCTGAACTAAGATGACTCGTCTCATGAAGTAATGCTCTCACCTTGTTTACTCCTATTTCTTTCCCTTTCGCAAGACTCGGATCTAAGTGAAAAGCATCTGCGAAAATGACTATTCGACATTCTGGATCATAAGGAAACACCTCAGCCTTCGTTTCTATATATTCCTTATATAATGTACGAAATTCTTGTGAGTCCCCTTGGCGAACTAAATCAGAGGAGACGACCAAAATATTTTCATAATCCCAATCCGCTGTTTGCTGGAGGAATTGTCTTCCTTTTTGTACGACAGAGATCAATCGATTCAAACTTTCCAATAAGATTGGCTCTTGATTGGGTACGCTCTCCAGCTGAAAAAATTTCACCAGATAAGTTCCTATTTCCGACTCTGCGATTCTATCTTTTGTCAATGCTTCCGCAAACACTTCGATTGCTTTATCATAATAATCGATTGATTTATCAAAGTCTCTACGCAAGTCAATCAAAAATTTCTGAAGAAACTCAGGACTCTTACTCGCGTCAAGACCGGGATATATTCGAACGCCAATTGCCGGTTCCTTTGGCAATTCTTCAATAATCGTTTTCATAATAAGGTCTTTATTCCATTTTTGATTGTTGTAAACAACTGGTTTCGGCTCAGGAATAAAAGTAGAGATGGGATTTAGAATATTATCATTGATACGATCGATTTTCTTTTTTGTATCTGGCTTCTTATACTTAGTTTCCGCAGGTATAGTATTTCTCAATTCGTTCCAGTATTGACCTTTCTCCGGTGACTTTGGCATTTTTTTTAACGGTGGAAGTTTTTGATTGCCAAATTTTGGAAAGGTGAATTTCCCACTTCTACTTTTTAATAGATTGTCCGAAATCACCTTCTCTTCAATTGTTTCTAGCCGAAATCTTCCTGTATCCGGCGTATAAGACAAAACTGTCTTCCACTGGTTGACATCTTTTTTCAATAAGTAATACCTATTCTCTCCTTGAGGCATTAATATCAAGGGAATGTAATGATCATTAATTTTGATGTAAGATTCCCCCCACTGATTCCATCTCAGCCCTTTTTCATCTGGAGCAGAAATGAAACTTGGATCCTTTGTTGAATCAAATTCATCGATTTTTTTCATCACATCCTCTGCCAATTCTTTCGGAATGGAGGGAGAAGTCGCTTCCTCAAAATACCATTTTTTCCCCTTGCAGTTCACAGGATAGATATTCTCTCCATCGATCACATCATACCGTACTTTGTGATTTTTAACTGGTCGAACCCTTACAGGAACGGTCTGCCCATTCATATCAATGAAATACTTAGTTTCTTGTCCACGACCTGGGATCGTCAATACTGTGCCACTACCATACGCACTAGGATTTAAATTTGTTGCTTCTACAAAAACCTGGTCTGGATTAATGTCTTTCGATAAACGGGTAATCAGTGCTTTTTGTTCCTGCGTAAATGACACAGGACCCGAAATCACTTCCAATTGATTCCCTCTCAAATTAAACGCATTTCCGTAGACATCCCCCGTTGTTAGATCCGTCACAATCATATATATATCATCTTTCATGTGTTTTACAGGAACTTCTAAACCAGCCTCTGGCAAACGAGCGATGCTCACGTCTTTAGGAAACACGGGAGGTTGTGTATTCAAATTTGATGCTTTTTCTAGCATTTTTTTTACGTCACTTGCAACCCAAATTTCATTTTTCAGTGCCACTAACTCTTTGAGAATAAATTTTCCGCCATCACTTATTAGTTCAACTCCTGGATCAATGTATCGTATTAGATGAACGAGCAGCAAATTGGATTCAGAAAAATTTGGAATAAACTGTCCACCTAGACGAATCGCCTGTCTAATCCCTCCGGTCGCAATTGCTTTTGCCATCCCTAAAGCAAATTTCATGTTAAGAGAAGTGACTTGTCCTAAGAAAGGAATCAACAGAAGGGCATCAAGCACGCAAGAAGGAACTGCCACGGAAGCATCTTGATTGCCAATCCCTATCACACAATCGTAAAACGGGATAATCGACTGAAGCACCTCCAACACCTGATCACTGATGGTACGATCATTTCCTGATTGATACAAATTTTGGTATAGATTATCCCGATGTTTACTAGCTAATCCCTCAATGAAAGAGTGTGTTTCTTTCCCCTGAGATAGTCTTTTATCACGATTTATAAATTTATAAAACAAAAATTCACGGTTTCCAATCTGAACGCCGTTTTCTATCTCTTTGTAACCTCCACGCAAATGCTCTTTCTGGTTAAACAACCCGTTTATGAGGTATAACATAGGCTTGTTATCTACTCGATAGAATACATAACCTCCAGATTCATCTAATTTCTTCAATCCATAGCAACGTTCTTCATTTCCTTTCACTGCCACAAACAGATCGGTGTTCTCTAATTCAAGTTCAATGATCAAGTCAGGTGGAAGACGATATCCATTGGGAATCGTTGAAACCTCCATGACATGTTTTAATTTGGCAGTTGCCTCATAGATCTGCGTTTCAGGCGAGAACATAAACTCTTGCTCTTTCTCGTTAAACTTTAACAGAGCAAACTCTATCAGTTTTTGATCGAATGGATAATAGGCGTCTGACACGGCTTTCGTCAATCGCGTATACCACTCTTCTAGATTCGGGGGCGTATAGTTACGGCATGCAGTAAGTGCTCCAGAGAGATAGTCTTGTTCTATCGCATAAGAAGTAAATAATCTTGCTCGATCTTTGTCATATTGAGCGCATAACTGTGCTACTTCTTTGGCTAAAACCTGTTTTCGACGCCAATTGATTGCTTCTTTTTGATATGTGCCATAAGCTTCATAAAGTGATTCCAAACTTTCTCTAAGAATAAAATAACTGTTTTTCCAATAGTTCAAGAAAGTGTTCACAGCAACTTCTTGATAATTTCCTTCTTCCAAGGCTTTAAGTAAAAGACCTGGATTTAACTGGGCAACAGCTAACATAGCGGGCGTGACAATATAACGCAATTCATCCAACCTTTTCACACCAGTTTTACTGATTTTTTCCCAATATAGACTACCAAATTTTTGAATTTCTTCTTGGGTGAACGATGTGCGAATTCCTGCATCTTCTAATAACCTCGTTCCTGTGAGCTGCATCAAGGAATTATAATTAGAGATAGGGGTCTCATCGGGTAACATACTGACATCCAGTAAATAATTAGGTAACACTTCTTTGAGAAACAGTACCCATAATTTTTTAACAACTGTGAGTTTGTCTTCAGGGATTTCCAAAACCTTAGTCTCTGCATTCAATTCGTCAATTTCAAATAACTTTCTGAGACTACCAATAGTAAATTGGGATGGATCGGGTGAATCGAGGATTTTCTTGAGCATGTATACCTCAACCGAGCTACCTAGTACATTTTCAAACACCCAATTCATAATGGTCGATCGCGCAGCTCTATCCGAAATTTTTTCTCCTTGTCCACCGCCGTAAAGTTTTAATTGGTTTAAAATCACTTTAGAGAATTTTTGTAGTTTGTCATAACTGAGAACCATCCCTGTTCCTTCTTGTGTAAACCATGTTCCCATTGCAACGAGGATGTTGGCTTGGGTTGCTTCCCCTTTTAATACCCCTTCTTGACGGAAAAACTGTGCTACTTGGGCCTTCAAATTAGGATCACGCCAATTGGGTGCTACATAATTTGGCCTTTGGTTCTCATTCATGTTGGAAGATTGCGTACTCGTTACTATTTTGGGTGTTGTTGTGGGTGTTACTGATTTTGTGGAGGTTTTCTCCTCTTTTGATGGTTCAGCAGGCGTTATAGGGAGGCCACTAGCCATATCATATAACCAGTTTTTAAAGGTCACTTCTGCCTTTTCATCTGCAATCTCTGCACCGGCATTTTTTCCAAGAATAAGATTTGCCAACATTTTCACATTAGTGCTATTGATTTTCACTTCATCGTTCACTTTTATCGTTGCCCATTCTGCTGTTTTTAAAATTAGCTCATTCGGCTTAGTGATGTCCACCTTGATATCTCTCGCAGCTAAAAAATAAACGATTTTTTTCTGTATGTTCTCTTTTTGTTGCTCTGTCAGTTCAAGTATGCTCTCCTTCTGGTCCTCGATAGCAATATCTGTGATAAGAACTGCATTATTTTCACGAGTAAACGCGTCAATCTTTTCTTGCTGCACAACAGTTGTTTCAATTTCACTGATGTCGATAGCATCCCATTCCCTGCTCTCTTTATAGGTATAGTCGATTTGTACATTATTATTCTCCCATTGAAGTATAATATAGCGAGCGTCTTTTGCTGTTACCTCTTCTTCACTGCTCCCATATTCCGCTTGTATGATCCTTGCTATTTGTATTTCCCTTTCGATAATCGCTTCGTACGTAGGTCCTTCAAGAAGCCACACTTGTAATTGTCGAACTAATTCACTTGTAGTAGGATGTTTAAAAGAGATCCCACGATCCCGCAAAAATTTTTTAACAACTTCATTCACCGCAGGCGTTTTTCCTCGTTGATCGAAAATCAACTGATGATGATAGAACTTACTGATTGGCTGCGCTTTAGAAATAGTTGGCGAGCGATCATTGATGAAATCACTAAAAAGTTGCTTACTTTCTTTATTTTGTAAATTTAATCGTACGACGTTCTGATTTTCTATTTTCCCTAATTGATAATGAATCGTCTCAGGACTCACTTCCTTGAAAGTATATCCTTCCAATAAAGTATTACTCTTCCATTGATTAAAAATCTCTTGTGTTTTAATAGAGGACCAAAATTCCCCAAATCGAATGTCCGTTAGTCCATATGTTTTTGCGATAAAATATGCTAAGAACTGTTCTCTTTCAGAGGTATCATTGCTTTCACTTGTTCCCCCTTTTTCAATCCATTGAAATTGTGCTTTTTCTAACTCATTGCTCGTGGTGTCTTTGATCTCGATTCCTGCTTTAGAAAAAAACTCCTTCAATTTTTGATTCACCATGTTTGTTTCATCTCGTCTTAAAAAAAGGCCAAAATGAAAATAGAGAATTGGTAACGGTTCGGAATAATGTGTCACAGGAGATACATTCTTGACAATATCGACAACGATTGTATGCACTAATGCTAAATCAGAATCTTCCATAGTGGACGGTATCACTTTCATCTCACTGGTTTCTGTCACTTTTCCCTTCTCTACTGGTAGCTTTAGCTCAATAAATTGGTAATTACTTAACATATTGTTAGTTTTCCATTGGAAATAAATATTTGTTTCCTCGACAGCAGTTAGATTTTGTCTCACCATTCCGTACCCCGCAAGAATGTTCGGAACAAGTTGTTTTTGCCTTTCTAAAATCTTTGAATCTACCTGCCCATCATTTATCCATTCATGTGCGGCTAGAACGATTCCCTGTGGTGATCGATCATCATTAAAAAACTGTTGACTATAGAGAAATTTCTGCACGAATTGATTGGCGTTCTTTGTTTTTTCCCGATCTTGAAACAGTTCATAGTCGTACCATAAGGGGATAAGCGGTTCTTCTATAGAAATGGGTAAAGGCAATTTCTTCATATAAGCGACATGCATGTTGTTCACCGTTGTCACGATATCCACAGGGAGTGAGCCATAGGTATTCGGCCGAACAGAAGTGATTATTCCAATTAGATCATTGTTTAAGATGTCTACTTCCTCATGTCCCTTGGCTGGAAAAAAATTGTAGTCTCTAAAAATATTATTGTTTCGCCATTGCAATATGATAGCAATCGCACGAGTATCCGCTATTGTTTGGCCTGTTAGTCCCGAAGAATTAAGGATGATTTCAGCAACCTGTTTGTTTCTACTTAATTCAACCTCTTTTCCGTCTCTTCTTAGAAACTCTTGTGTGGCAAGAATCAACTGAAGGGGAGATAAATTCTCACAGGGGACTTTTTGTTCACATAGAAATTTTTTGACTGCATCATTGACATTTTGCGTTAGATTGATCTTATTGAACATCTCCTGTTCATACCACATAGGTGCTAATTTCTCAGAAGTTGGTACAGGAGAAGGTTTCCCCTCTAAAAATGCAACAATTATACTATTAATTTTATTCAACCGTTCGCCAAAAGCTTTTTCATCAACTTCCGAATTTTCTTTTATCGTAGATGCTCCCTTTTTCTTTTGGCGCTTAGCATCGTTCATTTGAGGGAGAATTGCGCCATCTCCTTTTTTTGATATTCTCGTAGGTGTAGTTGACATGGATTGACTAGTATTGAATATTGGTATTACCGTATATGCTTTTTCTAAAGATTTAAATTGATAATTTTTAAAAAGATTATTATTTCGCCATTGCATCAAAATGCTAGCTACCGTCTCATCGGTCAATTTGCGAGGAGGTAATCCTGAAACACGCAGAATAATCTCTGCAACTTGTTTTCTTTTACTTCTCTCCGTTTCCACATCATCTACTCTTTCCCAATGTTGTATTTCAAGAAGCAATTCTTGCCCAGACATAGTTGAACACCGTCGTTTTTTTTGACAGATAAAAACATTCACTGAATCGTTCACTTTGTCAATTGCATCTCGCCTTTCAAAAAGCGCACGATCATACCACAAAGGTGGTAAATTTTCTGGTATCTGCCCCTTCAACATCCCATCAAGCATTTGACCATACATATATTTCGTAAAAACCATTTGTAATTTTATTCGTGTCTCTAGAGGTATTTCTTCGGTTGATTGTAATTGTGGATCAAGCATTACTGGTGGTAACGAAGTAGTTGTTTTTAGTGGAAGGTTCGTGGCTTCATGATTGTCTTCTTCTTTTGCAGTTGATTTTGGCGGCAATGCAAACGTGTAATCTTTAAAAATATTATTGTTTCTCCATTGAATAATAATCTCTTCGCCTCTTTTGTCGGATAACCCTTGACTGGACAATCCCAGAGTCTTCAAAATCAATTGTGCAACTTGTAGTTTTCTAGCTAATTTATTGTTTTCTCCCGCTTTCCTTATCCAGTTCTTTACTGCATTAAATAATTGAAGTGTAGACAGCCCTTCACAAGGGATACTTTGCTCACATAAGAATTTCGTCAGCGCTTGATTAACTTTTGCTATTTCGCCTCGCTTTTCATAGACCTCATAATCATACCAAAACGGTTCAAGTTGGCTAGCTGTAGATTCTGGTGAGGGTGAATTATCAAGGTAAGCCATAATGATATAATTTAATTTCATTAATGTCTCCCTAGACAATACTTGATAAGACTTCATCTCTGGATCGTTAGAAACAGAATGATCGCTTTGCATTTGTCGATCAGTAGGAATGGGTTTAGCTTCGGCTGCTAAAAATTGAAGTCCTACCGTTTTCTGGACAAATCTATCTATCCTTCCTAAAAAGTCACTTGCCAACTGATGTATCTGTGTCAAAACACGCCTTTCTTCCGATTTCAATGCTGGTTGTGTTTCTGATTTTAGGTTTGATATTTTTTCCTGATAGCTATTTTCTGGTTTTTTCTGATTTACTTTCTTTATGAAAGTCTTATGTGAAAGGACATTATCATTGGGATGAGTTTTCATTGAAAGGTTCATATTCTTTTGTGTTTGAGGCTCATCTGGACCATGTTTCCCATAGTCCACAGAAAAAGTACGCAACAACAAGTCAAGAAAATGTGACATCACCGATCCACCATTTGCTCCTGCCTGTTCTTTCGTATAATTCGTATGTTCGTATTCACGGAAAAACTGAGAAAACGTCTCGCTTAATCCATCCCAAAAATGGTCTGTTTCATTGCTCATTTTATCTGTTGATTGACTTTTTTTGTCAGTTGTATTCCCATGTTGGCTCTGCTTATTTTCTAAGGAAGTTTGAAAGATCTCTCTTAGCTTTTCGAGCTTTTCATTTGCTTTAAATTGATTGGCCTCAGGAGTGGAGTTATTTGACATGCGGTGAAAAGAAAAATGTCGGTGTTGACTTCTTTGCGTTGGTCTTTCCTCATTTTCTCTCTTTGCTTTTGCGACGGCTACTTTACAAACCGTTCTTAACTGTGTTTGTTCAATCTCTTCTCCCCAGAAAATCCATTTTTTCATTTGCGTGGCTCTTTTCGTGACCGTACAATTCATCAGTTCTTCGATATCATGCGCGATTTTGTGAATAGAAAGGCTGAATTCATGCGCTACTTCCGCAATATCGGCTTTTAGTTCTAAATTTTGGCGCGGGTAAAAAGGGAGGGTTTGAGTAGAAGAATTATTTGTAGTATTGATGGTCGGTTCTATCTGTGGATCAGCTAGGAAACTGGGGGGGATATTCTCTATCAAGGGTACTTGGCTTCGGTGGTGGATTAGGTTAGGATTGACGGTAGAACTTGAGTGAAAGGAATGGATCCTTGTCTGATTACCTTCACTTCTCAGATCAATACGGGTGTCTGCTTCGAAAGCTGTAGTAGGAGAACTTCTTTGATTGAGACGATCAACTGGTGGAACGATCGCACCCAAGGTCATCCATGTATACAACCATCCTACTGGGTGTCGGATTCCTTGCTCTGTTAAGGTATGTCCAGAATTTGATGCGATAAAATTTAAAACTTGTTGCGCGTGTTTTTCATTCATTTCATCATTGCGTTTGTTGTTGAACAGACCGCTTTCTCTTCTAAAATCATCTTGTGGCATTTTGATCACTCCTTCGCTAAAATGAGATAGCTAGCTAACTATGTAAACGTGGTTGAGATAGAAGTATTCAACACCTAGAAATAAGCGACAAAAACAGATAATAATTCCCTATTTTTAGCTCCTTGTGGTCAATCAATTTTGCTTATAGAATAAGTATGTTTATCAACTTTA
Organism: Enterococcus mundtii; assembly: GCF_002813755.1. Taxonomy (NCBI): domain Bacteria; kingdom Bacillati; phylum Bacillota; class Bacilli; order Lactobacillales; family Enterococcaceae; genus Enterococcus; species Enterococcus mundtii. The sequence goes on from NZ_CP018061.1 coordinate 2,248,916, forward strand.
GGTGTTGCGAAATGACTACTATCAAAGCCCCGATTATTTTAGGTCATAACAAACGAAAACAATGGGTTTATCTTTCTCTATTATTCTTGACACATTCTGACTGATTATCGATTTCACCACTATGAAACACGTATCTGATTACTAAATAGGACAGATAAATCTAAGTATTACGAGTTTTTTAACGGTTTGTTTTCAAATTTTCAAGATAGATTTGAAAACTCAACTTTCATTTCTTCAAGAAATAAAAAATAAATACGGGTGATTCAACTATCTCGAATATCTAGTTGACTTTTATTACTAAATCATCTGGACGTTTTGTTGTTTTTTCTATTGACCTGATTATACACACAAACCTATTTCTAAGTTGACCTATTATTTCTTGATATTTAAATAACATTGGTATATGAACTAATAACTTTAATATCTTAGTGAAGGTTTTCCCGCTTAGCGATCAACCTAATAATTCTCTAACATTGAAGCAATTTGAATCGTTTGGAACAAAAATGAAATTCCTTTTTATTTCTATCCTTAAAATCGTGTATACGGTATTCGCAAGCCAGCTCCGCCAGAAATAAGCGGTGAAACCCAAAAATTTGAAGAACAATTTTCGGGTTTCACCGCCTATTTCTCGGAGCTGAATACTTCTGTCACCACCTATTTTTTAGGTGCTTTTTTTATTTTCGATGATAAAATATCCATCACTATTTCATAATCAGGATTTTCACTACCATCAAATTTATCAGGGATGAACGTGAAACCTAAACTTTGATAAAGTTTGATCGCTGGGTGACTCCATGTCTGTGTGTGTAAATAGATTGGGCTTTGTGTCGTTATTTGCTGAAAACAACGGAGCACTTCGATCGTCAAACTTCTGGCGATTCCTTTTCCTTGATGTTCTGGCTTGACCGCTAACCAATGAAAAAGCGGATATTCTTTCTCACGAAGCTTCCACCAAGCAGTGCATGTGGCAATGCGTTCACCTTGTTCGTTGACCACAAAATACATACGCTTTGCCAGCTCTTCTGGATAAGGGGCAAAAGCTTGGTCAAAGTAAGCCAATGCCTGCTCCACGGTGTCAAATTCACCGACTGCTGTTTCAATGATTGCCCAATCCTGCTCTGCTCCTGGTTGATACTTTTCAAAGCGATACTGCTGATTCAAGGGATAAGAAGGCAATTCTTCATTGAGTGGGCGTGTCATCCAAATCTCTGCATAGGGCAATTGCTTATCCAACATCACACCACCTACTTTCCTTTAGCTTCTTTTTTCACCAATGATCCGTACTTCCGTCTCTAATGTAACATCAAACTTCTCTTTGATTACCTCTTGGATATGGGCAATCAACTCTGTATAATCAGTTGCTGTTGCATGGTCGATATTGACGATAAAGCCGGCATGTTTTTCCGAAATCTGTGCGCCGCCCCATTTCAAGCCTTGTAACCCTGCTTCTTGGATCAGTTGTCCTGTGAAGTGTCCTTCAGGTCGTTTGAAGACACTACCGCATGAAGGGTATTCCAATGGTTGTTTTGCTTCACGCAATTCCGTCAATTCGTCCATCCGACCTTTGATCATCTCATGATCACCAGGTGTTAATTGGAAACGAGCTTCTAAGACGATAGCATCCATCTTCTGTAATTCACTATGGCGATAAGAAAAGGCCATTTCTTCATTTGACAGGGTTTGGATCGTCCCATCACTTAATAATAAGTCGACTTCTGCAAACACGTCTTTGATCTCCCCACCGTAAGCTCCTGCATTCATGTAGACTGCACCGCCGATACTTCCAGGAATCCCACAGGCAAATTCGAATCCTGTCAAAGATTCTGCCAAGGCTGCATACGTCGTATCGATCAGTTTTGCACCTGCTTCTGCAATCACCATCGTGCCTTCAACGCTGATTTGGTTCATCTCTGTCAACATGATGACCACGCCGCGAATCCCACCATCTTGGACGATCAAGTTACTTGCATTTCCTAGTACCAACCATGGCACTTGGTTTTCTCGACAATAATCAACTAACTGTTTGACTTCTGATTTGGTTTTGGGAAAAGCTAAAACATCTACCGGTCCACCGGTTTTGGTAAATGTATAATGACTTAACGGTTCATCAAGCAACAGATTCAACTCTGGATTTTTTTTAACGATATCTTCTTTATTCACTGAGGACTTTCCTTTCTTTTCAAACGTCCCCATCATTCTATCACGCTTAAAACAATCTTGCCAGTTTTGCTCAAAGCTGATGACGATAAATATTATTCAACATTTCCTCACAAAGCGCATGGCTGTCGTATACTCCAGCTTGTTTCAACTTTTCTTTGTCAGGTGTCGTTTCTTGCACCTCTTCAAAAAATCGTTCCACCATCGGCACAAAACCACGCTTGCTCAATGTTGTTTCCCAATCACCAAATTTCTTTATTTCCACCGTATCTGGTTTACGGATGACTAATTCTGTCAGATCACTCAATTCATAGGTTCCTTGTTTGCTCGTCACTTGATAGGTTTCAGTATTCGCACCACTTCCAAGATCCATCGTCACGATTGCCATTTGGTTCGCAGTTTCAAGTTGCAACATCGCTACTTCCATAAGACCTTCCTTTTCTCGGATATGAGAAGTTGTTTTGATCACTGGTTCGTCTAATAAATAAACAGCCGTGTCCACTAGATGCAAGAACAGATCGTAAATGACAAAAGCAGTCGTTTCTTTTGCCGCAATGCGATTTTTTTGTAACTGGATCAACCGTTTTTCTGGAATCGCTTTTAATTCTTCGACCATTGGAGCGAATCGTCGGTTGAAGCCCACCATTAAAATCACATGATGTTGTTCTGCCAATTCTTGTAACTCTTGGATTTCTTTTAGGTCAACACTTAAAGGCTTGTCGATATAAACATGGATATTATGTTCCAAACATTTTTTAGCTAATTGAAAATGAACGCTTGTTGCCGCATGGATCATACATGCTTCGATTTCCTCTTCAATTAAGTCATCCAGCGACTCATACAAATGAGCAAATCCATAGGTTTTCTTCAGACGATCTTTCGTTACCTGATTACGTGTCGCAAAATAAAAATCAACCATTCCTTGTTTCTCTGCATATGTGGGTAAATATGCTTTTTCGGCAATATTACCTACTCCTACTACGCCAATTTTCATGGTTTCCCTCCTGCTATCTGTTATTACTCTTATCTTACACTATTTTTAATAAAAATGAGGTACAATATAATCGCACAGACTTGATAGAAAAAGGAGCGTGTTTTTTTGAAACTGATTTCGTGGAATGTCAATGGTTTAAGAGCCATCGTCAATAAAAATTTTCTAGAAACATTTAAGGAATTTGATGCAGATTTCTTCTGTCTTCAAGAAACAAAGCTACAAGAAGGTCAAATCGACTTGGATTTACCAGGTTACCATCAATATTGGAATTATGCGGTCAAAAAAGGCTATTCAGGTACAGCGATCTTCGCCAAAGAACCTGCATTGAACGTTTCTTATGGAATGGGCATTGATGTCCATGATCAAGAAGGTCGTTTGATCACGTTAGAATATCCTGAATTTTACTTAGTCACTTGCTATACACCAAATTCACAAAATGAATTGAAACGCCTCGATTACCGTTTAGAATGGGAATCTGCTTTTTATGATTATTTAGAAGAGTTGAAAAAACAAAAACCGGTGATCGTTTGTGGGGATCTAAATGTCGCCCATGAAAACATCGATTTGAAGAATTGGAAAACGAATCAAAAAAGTGCCGGTTTCTCAATCGAAGAACGAAACGCATTGTCTCATTTACTTGATAATGGTTTTGTAGATACTTTCCGTTACTTCTATCCAGAGTTAGAAGGCGTCTATTCTTGGTGGAGTTATCGTTTCAATGCTCGAAAAAACAATGCAGGTTGGCGTATCGATTACTTCTTGACGAGTGAAGATTTGACACCTCGTTTGGTTGATGCAAAAATCCATACATCGATTCTAGGTAGTGACCACTGCCCTGTCGAATTAATTATCGAATAGTAAGGATAGCAACGGAAGAAATTGGGTTGTCCCGATTTTCTTCCCTTGATCCTTCACTGACACCATATTTACTTGTTACATAGTCTGAAAAAAACTATTTCTTTTCATACAAATCTATGTTATGGTTTATTTTTTAAAGGAGGCTTATTTGAAAATGAATTTTATCGCGATGGACTTTGAAACTGCGAACCACCAATCTCATAGTGCGTGTTCCTTAGCCCTTGTCAAAGTGGAGAACAGTCAGATTGTCGATGAATTTTATACCTTGATCCAACCGGAAACGCCGTTTTTCTGGCGTAACATCCAGATCCATGGCATCCGACCCGAAGATGTCCAACAGGCACCTAAATTTCCAGATGTTTGGCAGAAAATCGAAAAGTATTTCCAAAAAAACCGATTAGTCGTTGCGCATAACGCCGCATTTGATACAAAAGTATTGGCTGGTTGTTTAGATTATTATCAGTTGCCTCAACCGAACTATCTCTCATTGTGTACCGTCAAAACAAGTCGCCGCTTGTTTCCGGAGATGCCAAATCATCGCTTGAATACAGTTTGTGAAAATTTGGATATCACGTTGAAAAATCACCATGATGCGTTAGAAGATAGTCGAGCATGCGCGGAAATCTTGTTATATCAGGAAAAATTTTTTGGGACAGACCCATTGAAAAAATTAGTCACAGTGAAATAGTTCAATTAGCTAAAATAAGCTAATTCTTTCATTTCTACTTGTTGATTCCCTCGTACGAAAGAATCAACGATGACGATAAACAAAGAACCTGAAAAGTGGTCAACTACTTTTCAGGTTCTTTGTTTTTGAAATCAGTTTATTTCATGCTCAATCGTTCGTTTCATCTTGATTATCGCCAATGATTGACCTTGTCTTCTCGAAGAGTCAACACTTTGGGTTTCCTCTTGAAACCCCATTTTTTGATAAAGATGGACGGCTCGTTGATTGCCCGCCAATACGTCAAGAACCAACGTACTAAATCGCGTATTTTCTGTAGCCCAAATAATTGCCTCTTCTAAAAGAATCGTGCCTAACCCCATCCCCCAATATTCTTTCAAGATACTGATCCCTATTTCGCCATGTCGGGGCAAACCAGGTTTGGGAGCAACAGAAACAACACCTACCACCTGTTTTTTGACACAGGCTAAAAATAATAAGTGTTCTGCACTTTCTTTTATTCGAGACAATTCAGTTGCAAGTACCTCTTTACTTTTATTAAGTGAACGCTCCTCAACAACAAAATAATCCGTTTCTTGTCTCGCTTGGCGTAGCATCACTAACAATCCTTGAGCATCTGATTTCTCCGCTTCTTTTAACGTCAGTTCAACATCATTAGCCATGAGAATCCGCCCATGCTTCATAGATACGTTTTTCAAACTCTTGACTATTCGGCCCGTATGATTGGAATTTCACATACCTTTTTTCTGATTCTGTATCACTTTTTTCAATAATCAGTTCCAAATAATCTTCAGGTAAAGCATCTTCTAATAGATTTCCCCACTCAATGACTGAAAGTCCATCACCTTCAAAATATTCATCTAATCCCAAATCAGCACCGCTAGCAGCGACACGATAGATATCCATATGGTACAAAGGCATTTTTCCTTGTGTATATTCACGAATGATCGTATAGGTCGGACTCTTGATCATTTGATCGATGCCTAATCCTTTTGCAATTCCTTTTGTCAAAGTCGTTTTACCAGCACCTAGATCACCAGTCAACACTAGATTATCTCCCGGATGAGCGACTTTTCCAATGATTTCTGCTAATTGGTCTGTCATCGCCACACTTGTTAATTCAATCATCATCATTTCTCCTCATTCTTTTTTGTCAGTATAACGTGTAATCCAACAAAAAAAAAGAAAAGAGTCAGGAATCCTCAGCTCCCTAGCCCTTTTCTTTTTAGATCTACTGTTCGATTAATCTAATAATGTTTGTGCACCTGTAATGATCGCTAATTTGTAGACATCTTCTTCATTAGCACCACGAGAAAGGTCACTTACTGGTTTGTTCAATCCTTGTAAGATTGGTCCGATTGCTTCAAAGTTACCAAAACGTTGAGCGATCTTGTAGCCAATGTTTCCTGATTGTAATTCAGGGAAGACAAAGACTGTTGCTTGACCTGCCACTTTAGAATCAGGGGCTTTTAATTGTGCGACTGCTGGAACGTAAGAAGCATCAAATTGTAATTCGCCATCGATCGTATATTGAGGCGCTAATTCTTTCGCGATTCTTGTTGCTTCAACCACTTTATCTACTTCAGGAGCTGCTGCAGAACCTTTTGTTGAAAAGCTCATCAATGCGATTTTTGGATCGATATCGAATAGTTCAGCTGTTTTTGCTGATTCCACAGCAATTTCAGCTAATTCTTGTGCGTTTGGATTCACGTTGATCGCACAGTCAGAAAAGACATATTTTTCTTGATCTCTACCGCGAACCATGATCATAGCACCACTTGTACGACTTACACCTGGTTTTGTTTTGATGATTTGTAGTGCTGGACGTACTGTATCTCCGGTTGAATGGATCGCTCCAGAAACCATACCATCAGCAATGCCCATATATGTAAGCATTGTTCCAAAGTAATTGACATCTTTTAAGATTTTTTCTGCTTGTTCTTTTGTTGCTTTTCCATTACGGCGTTCAACAAAAGCTTCGACCATTTCATCCCATTTTTCATAATCATTTGGATTGATGATCGTGAAGTTAGATGTTTGGATACCACGTGCATTCGCTGCTGCTTCAATTTCTTCTTTGCTACCGATCAAAATCGGTTCAACTAATTCTTCTGCTTTTAAACGTGCTGCTGCTCCTAAAATTCTTGCATCCGTTGCTTCTGGAAACACGATTTTGATGCCGCGACGTACAATTTTAAATCTTAAACTATCAAACAATTCCACAAGATGACCCCCAGTTATTTTTATTAACTACCATGATACACTATTATCAAAAAAAAGAACAGTTTTAAATTTCTGTATCAGTCAGATTATGGATAATAATTAAGTTTTTCACATAATTTGGCAAAACTGCACTATAACAGGAAAGCGCTGTATCATTACACTGTTTTAGGCAGTTGCCAATCAATCGGTGTTTCACCCAGAGCAAGCAAAGCATCATTCGTTTTTGAAAATGGTTTTGAGCCAAAAAAGCCACGATGTGCCGATAATGGGCTTGGATGTGGAGCTGTTATTATAATGTGTCGACTTTTATCGATCATTTTCATTTTTTCTTGTGCAGGTTTGCCCCAAAGAATAAACACGATCGGTTTGTCTCGTTCATTCAGCTTCTCAATGATCGCATCCGTCAATTGTTCCCAGCCTTTTCCGCGATGAGAATAAGCTTGCCCTTCTCTGACAGTTAGTACAGTATTCAAAAGCAGAACACCTTGTTTGGCCCAAGTCACTAAATTCCCATGAGGAACTGGTTCGATCCCTAAGTCATTCTTCAATTCCTTGTAGATATTGACCAGAGACGGTGGTGTTTTTACTCCTGGTTGTACGGAAAAAGAAAGCCCATGCGCTTGATTTGCCCCATGATAAGGGTCTTGTCCTAGAATCACGACTTTGACTTCTTCATAGGGAGTCAGCTCTAACGCTTCATAAACATGATACATATCCGGATGGATTTTTTGAGTTGCGTACTCATTTTTTAAAAATATTCTCAACTGCTGATAGTAGTCTTTTTCAAATTCATCAGCTAATACTTCTTGCCAACTATTGTGGATGATTTTCTTCAAATTTCCCACCTCCTATTTTCCAGAATAACTCACAAATTATTTGTTAACAAGTCAAAATCTTCCATCTTATCTCGCATTAGTATGTTAAACTAGGAGGGAGAAAAGGAAAGGAACGGTAATCACATGATCAAATTAATTGCCTCTGATATGGACGGCACTTTACTCGATGCACATATGAGTATCTCAACAGAAAATACTGAAGCAATCCGCATGGCAAATGAGCTGGGGATTGAATTTATGGTCGCTACTGGACGTAACGCACAAGAAGCACGAGCAGCCTTAGATGAAGCAGGAATCGATTGTGCGATGATCACTTTGAATGGCGCGCAAGTTTTTGACAGATCCGGTAAGTCGCTTTTTACAGTGCCAATTCCAAGTCCCCAAGCCATGACAGTCATGGATATTTTAGATGCAAATGGTATTTATTACGAGGTAGCGACAAACCAAGGATTGTATTCGGAAAGCCAACCAAAAAGAATCGAAAGCTTTGCTTCTTCCATTGCGACCCATATGCCCCATTTGACTTACAAAATGGCGATCGCCATGGCTTCAGCTAATCTTGAACTCTTACACATCACTTATGTTGATAGCATTCGCGAATTACTACTTGATGATAAACTTGAAGTCCTAAAAATCATCTGTTTCCATACTGAAGGCCCACGTATTTTAGGCCCTGTAGGGAAAGAAATCAGTAATTTAGGCGAACTGGCAGTGACCTCTTCTGGTCAAAACAATCTTGAAGTCAACCATAAAAATGCTCAAAAAGGAATCGCAGTTGCTCATGTCGCTCATGAACGAGGGATTACTTTAGATGAAGTCATGACGATCGGTGATAATTTCAATGATGTCAGTATGTTGCAAACCGCCGGCGTTAGTTTCGCCATGGGAAATGCAGAGATTGAAGTCAAAGATTACGCTAAATACTTAACAGACACAAATCTTGAATCAGGTGTTGGCAAAGCCATCTTACGCGCAATCAACGAAAACCTATAGTTGTTTGAAGAAAGAGGGGAACAAATATGTCAGAATTTTTCATTCAGGAAAAACAGCTGAGTCGTGCGACTCGGACGATCGTCAAAGACGAAAAAGGTAAATCACTTTTTTTGATGGTCGGCCGCTGGGGAACGAAAGGAGATGCCTTGTCTCTTTATGCCATGAATGGTGATCTAGTCGCACATATCAAACAAATCAGTCTGACATTTGGTACACGCTTTGAACTTTACAAAGATTTCGAAAAAGTCGGTACGATGCAAAAGATTTTCAATTGGCCAGGAGATTTTTATTATATTCGCCGATTACATTGGACTGTTCAAGGAGATATCTATAATCATCGTTATCAGATCCAGCATTTCAATGAACTAATCATGGAGATGGACAAAGCAACCCTCTTTACCGGTGATTATTATGTTCTTGATATCCCTTGTGAAGAAAATGCGCCTATCTGTATCTGTATTGCTGCTGTCCTTGATTATTGGCTCTATCGAAAAAACAAAGACAAAGAAACACCTCTTTCTTATCGCTTTGATGTCAACTAAAAACAAGGTTGTGACAGAAGTGTCCAGCTCCGAGAAATAAGCCAGAAAACTCCGAAAATTGTCTTTCAAATTTTTGGAGTTTTCTGGCTTATTTCTAAAGGAGTTACTTCTGGAACACCGTTTATTCAAGTTTAAGGGGATAAGACAATTAATGTCACAGCTTCGTTTTTTCTTTTATACCTGTTTTCTTCTATAGAAAAGAAGTGTCACTACATAGATAAGCACTGCACCTACCATGATCCACAAATTATTTCTTTCTCCATTTGTTTTAGGGAAAAGCTGTTGATTTTGTGATTGTTCATTCTTGGTCGAAGGATCATCATTATTGGTGTTTGATTCAACGGCTAGCGCTACTTTATTTTCACGTCTATCGTTCATCTGCATCGTACCTGTTCCATCGTTTTCAACTGTCCCATCTTCACTGATCACAGGCTTGTCAGAGTTGTTTGTTGATGAAACACTGCTAGAACTACTTGTTGTGGTATTAGTTGTGGTACTTGTATCTGATTGCTTTCCATTTTTACCTGGATAGGTACTGCTCTCAGTTGTGCTTGGTTCTGTACTACTTTCACTTGTGCTTGGTTCTGTACTACTTTCGCTTGTGCTTGGCTCTGTACTACTTTCACTTGTGCTTGGTTCTGTACTGCTTTCGCTTGTGCTTGGCTCTGTACTACTTTCGCTTGTGCTTGGCTCTGTACTGCTCGCGCTTGTGCTTGGCTCTGTACTGCTCTCGCTTGTGCTTGACTCTGTACTGCTTTCACTCGTGCTTGACTCTGTACTGCTTTCACTCGTGCTTGACTCTGTACTGCTTTCACTCGTGCTTGACTCTGTACTGCTTTCACTCGTGCTTGACTCTGTACTGCTACTTGTTGTATCTGTGGTGTCATCATGCGTATTTGGTACAGCAAAAATTTCATTTGGGTCCCACCGATTTGTTGTGGCATTCAAGATCACATTTTTTCCTATGATCGTTCCATCTTGACTTTGATTGACTGTAATATCCGCACAAGGTGCAATAATCGTTCCTTGGAAAGGCGCATTGATTCCTAGTTTTTCTGTTAGATTACCAAAATTCCAAGAAATATTGGCATCAGAAAAATCTTCTGTTTGATGATTGGAACGATTATTATATTGAATTTGGGATTGTACAGAAAAACTAGTCGGTGCATCTACAACATTCATTATAAGCACTTTTCCCTCAGGATTGTTGATCCGTAAGGGGGTATTATGTGCCAGAACAGAAGCAGCAACATTGATGACATAGGGCTGATCCCCAACCAGATCTGTACAGTCAATCACACGATTATTCATATCGGGGAAATCATCTGGTGTATAAGTTTTTAATGGATCTAAAGACATCAACATATTTGATGTCAGCATTAAATTTTCAAACTCTTTGTTGAAATCAATGTATTGAGCATCTTCTCGATCTTGATAGAACTCATCCACTGATAAGTGATCCAACCTTGTTCCATTGACAACTATTTTATCATTTTCCGTCGTGATCACATTGTTTGATCCGACAATAAATTTATTCGATCGTTTATCAAAAGCCGCAGTTTCTGCTGAGCTAATGATCGTCTCAACAGATTGTGCATAATTGATCTCTTTATTTAAATCGCCTGTACTGATTGATGTACCGAAGTTATTCGTTGCTGATAAGACACTCGTTGCTACATTGCCCTCTGTATGCGCATTGATGGTCGTTTTATCTTTTGCGAACACATGGAACTGAGAAGCAATCCCTAACACCCCATAATCACCGGTCAAATCATCATAGACACTGCCTGGATCTTGTGGGAGATATGTTTCGGCAATTACTTGGATTGGAAAAAATAAATGGAGAAGCAAAACAGACATTAGGGAAAGATTCACAACTTTATTTTTAAACATTTTTTCATCTCTTTTCGTCAATATATGAAATTTCATAACATAAAAACATTTGCTATTATAGTCCTAAAAAATAATTAAATAAACAAATTTTCTGAAATTTTTCTAAAAACATAAAATTCGTTCAGATATTATTTATTGTATATTCTCGATTCATCACTCTTTTCATCTGTTTTTTATTTAGTATAAAAGGCTAAATCCAGTATTTTTTATGAGTATAATATAGTCATGTATATTCTTTTTTAGTAAAAAACATTTAGAATATTTTTTATTCGTTATACTTTTTTGCAAATAACAAAAACGAGTGTAGCTTTGACATGACTTGTCAAAGCTACACTCGTTCATCATTTACTATTAAAATATGGATATTTTTTTAACTTTTAAATAGTATTTTCGTCATTTTTGAAAATACACCTATCATTTTTCAGACAATAAAAGTTTTTTGTCTTGTAATGTATATATTTCATCGCAAATATTCGCTACAGAAACATCGTGTGTTACCATAATAAAACTAGTTCTAGTTAATTCAATTTTTTGAAAAATATTCAAAACCATAGCTTCGGTTTCCGCATCTAAAGAACCTGTAGGCTCATCTGCTAAGATAAGCTTAGGTTCAGTAATAAGCGCTCGAGCAATTCCAACTCTTTGCTTTTCTCCTCCAGATAGATAAATCGGATTCTCTAGTAATATATCATCAACAGCTAGACTTTTAGAAATATCACGGACTTTTTGATTGATGATTTTCTTTTCGATTCCTAAATATTTTAAGGGTAAAGCAATATTATCAAATACATTTTTACTCTCAATCATAGGATTATTCTGAAAAATAAAGCCAATATTATTTAATCGATTGGCACTCATTTCGTTAGCGCTCATTTCTCTCAGGTTCTTATCTTCAAAGAATATATTTCCTGTGTCCGGTTTGATGAGTCCAGCAATCAATTTTAGTAAAGTCGTTTTACCACTACCACTTTTACCCATGATCGCTATTTTTTGTCCCTCGTTTATATTCAAATTCAGATGTTGAAATAATTCTTTCTTATTCCGACCATCTCTTATTTTAAGGGAAATATCCTGTATACTAATCATTTGTAATTCTCCATTTCCTAAGAATGATAGTTGATATTAAAAAGAATAGAAAAATTAAGACTAAAGACAAGTAGAGTAAACGAATAAAGAGAACAAGTGTAATTCCCCCTAAATAGTTAGTTAAAGTCAAACTCACACATAGAATAAAGGATAAAAGCAATGTTTTTTCTACCATGATATAATTCCGGATTTCTTTTTTTGTCGCCCCAAACAGCAAATGTAACTGATATATCTTTTTATCACGATACATTTCTAAACAACAAAAAACAATTGTCATTAATACTAAAATAATCATTGAAAAAGAGACAACTAATTTTAGCAATTCATTGTTTTTAGTAATCATGAATAATAGTGCTGATAAATGAAATCCTGATTCACCTATTAAATCGACTGTTCCCAATTCATATGTCGAAGAAATTTCATTTACTAACTTATAAACTTTTTCTTGTGAAAAAGATTCTGGAACTTGAAAGTAGCCATTGACCCCATTTAGAAAATGTTTTTGAAAAAAAGAAAATTCTTCTTCACTGATTTTTTGAGGAGCATTTTCTATAAATGGCAAAATAATATAATGATCTAGCACATAGTCTTCGTATTCGTTAAAAGTGACCCTTTCACCTTTTTCAACAAAACCAATGACTTCTGCTTCAAACTGTTTGAAAAGATAAGATAGCTGTATTTTGTCTCCTATGGTGTAATAGTCTGAGTAACTATTCCCTAAGATAACTGGAATTTTATCTCTATTATATTGATAATCACTAGGAGAAAAGGATTGTCCACTTGCTATTCTAAGATCGAAGCGTTCCAATGCATGATCGTTCATTTGTAATGATTTAAAAGGAATCTCTTCTTTAGTCCAGCTACTAACAGAACCTGCAATCTGCTCATAATGTTCGATAAACTCAGTTGGTAAATCCTTTTCTTGTAAATAGTTAATGCTTTGACTATTTACTACCTGGTATTTCCCTTTTTGGCTATCTGATAATTCTTTGTACATGGCATTGAGGTAACTGACACTTTGAAGATTCCTCAAAAAGACTTCCTCTTTTTCCCCAATAAGCGTGTCTACAAGTTTATATGTTTTTGTATTACCAACTGATACCCTATGTTCTTCATTACTATTCTCTTGCAACATGACATCTGAAACCGAAAGTGTCAAAAATGAAAACAACAAGAACAGCGTATAAAAGATTAGTAAATATTTTTTCCTTTTTAAAGATTCGAAAATCTCTACTGTTAGATTACTTATTTTCATCAATGTTCCTCCAATTTCTAAAAAAAAGAAAACTAAACAGAGTAACAGAACACCCAAGGATAAAACTTTGACTGGTAATATAACTAACAGTAAAATCAGTCACCGAATCAAAAATGGAATGTTTGAAGGGGAGATATACTACACCAAGAACAAGAATACTCTCAAATAACCAAAAAAAGAATAAGTGTTTCACTTCTTCTAGAAGAACCGTATTTCTCGATATTCCTATCGTTTTTTTTAAATACCTTGTCGATTGAGTTAAGGTTAGATAGAACAAGATACACATGCCAATAGCTAACAAACATAGTACTTGAAATGAATACCTTAACAATTGGTTATTGTTTTCTAAATTTTGTGCATTATATGCTTTTGTATCATCGGAATAAGTAATAGCTGTTATATCATTAATCAACTCACTTTTTAACTTTTCCATCGTTGCTTTGTTTGAATTTACTTGGTAGACACCATTGGTTTGATTTTCTTCTAATGAGTTTATGTTTATCAAAGCCATTTTTGATAAATTTTTTGCATAACGGCTATCTAATATACCAATTATTTTGTAGTTTTTTTCTTCAATACGTATAGTATCTGTATGTGTTTTCGCTAATTCTTCACCAATAATTGCTCTATTTTCCCCATCATAAAAATCGTCACGTGCAAAGTTTCTTCCTTCAACAAGCGGAAGATACCAATCATAATTTGTGTATATAGCTTTAAAATAAAAGTTACTTTCTAGATTTTTCACAACCAAAATATTCTTTTGATCTCCTAATAATTCTCCCCAATTTTCAGAATCTATATTATGATTTGCGATAAGGCGTACTGTGTCTTTGGAAGAAAAATTGTTCGATACAAAATCTAGATTACTTTGATTATAAATATAAAAAAGAGAGAAAGCATTTGTCAAAGTAGCAATCAAAAATATTAGATTTATCATAAAAAAAAGTATTTTTTTCAATAAATTTTCCTCTTCTCAAAAAACTTGATATGTGGAAATATTAAACATAAATAAATTACCCAACTAAATAAATTGGGTAATTTAAAATCATGCGATACTTCTTAAATAAGTATTAGCTTCCCCTTACTAGATCTCTTACACCAGTTGCTTCTTCATCAGAGTGTAAATTTGAATACCTTCTTTCCGAATCTACTACAGCATCTTTAAATACAAACGTCCTTATTTAGAGTCACGAATAACAGTACACATTGCACTATTATATTTCCGCACAGCCAGTTTTCTGACGTATTGTAGTATTTTTGATTACCATCTCTATGATAAAAATTAGAAGATCTAAGCATACCTAAAACATTATCATCAGCTAGTTGATTTTCAAATTATCCTTCACCTTCAATAGAACTACCTGAAAATTCGGAAACTGTTTTAGTCGCTGTTATAACTTCTGTTTGATAAGAAAATATATCTAAAGATACAACACCTATTAAAAATAACGTTTAAAATCATTTTTTCATCATATAATATTCCTCTAGTAAAAAGATATTGATTATAAGAATTAAGTTAACACATAAACGAAATAAGTGATCATATCAGTCGCTAAAAGTTGTTTTAGGATCATAATCGTTCACACTACCTATTAATGCTAGTTTTTAAAATCAAAGAGGAGATATCATATAAAAGAACGCCATCCAATAAAAAAAAGCTGTTTACGGATTTCGTATCAGCTTTTCTTTTCTAAATATTCATTTTTATCAAAACAAAACTCACTAAACGATTTTCTTTTGCATATGATCATACAGATGTCCACTGATCGTTCGTTCCCCGATTACTTTGAACCCATGGCGCTCGTACAATTTTCTAGCTTGCGGGTTTTGCTTATCGCAACTTAGTCCAATGACATCGCGGTTTTGTTTTTTGACCATTGGTGGCAATGCTTCTAACAAAGAGGAACCGATTCCTTGTCCTCTAAATTCTTCTGAAACACAGATAGAATCTAAATACCATTCATCAGGGAATGTTTCTCTATCCGTAAACATTTTTACTTGCTCATAAATGCCATGCTTTTGTAAGATTTTTTCTAACGGCTGGTCGATGATTGATTCTTCTTCATCTGTATAACCGTAAACGATTCCTGCTACCTTGCCTTCTCGCTCATCAACGATCCCTCTTGTATAGCTGTAACGATAGTCTGGGTCTGTAATGGCTTCTTCCAAGACTTCTAATGTTTTTTCTTCACCGTACTTTAAAAGAAACGGTAGGTCCATATCTTTCAATATAACTAAAATAAGCGGAGCAATAGCTGCCGCATCTTCTTTTTTTGCATTACGAATCATTTCTGACACTCCTTTTTTTCATTTTACCATAATGAAATCTCAGAGCAAAACAGCTAATTCAAATAATCTTCAATTTTTTGTGTCACGAAATAACCATTCGAAACGATTGTTTTTGCTTCAAAACGACAGTAGGGGCAAACGATCGGCATCTCTTTTTTTACGTGTTCAACGATATGATTTACTTCTTCATAAGTGAATTTTTTCCCACAGTTTGGACAAACCATTTTTTGCATGATTCCCTCAATCCCTTCTTTGTTTTACACTTTTAGATTACTCTTATCTAGAAAAAAAGAGAAGTGAAACCACTTCTCTTTCAAGCACTGATCAATACATCTTCTAAATGATTCGTTCCATCGACGGCTACAGAATAATACAATTGACCACTTTTTGTCGTGATTTCCCAACTTTTTGCTTTCCCGTGATGTTTTCCGACTTTATGGACTGCTTCTTTCATTGCTGCCTGTGGATGTTTCACTTGATGGATCGTTTTCAAGTGAAAGAATTGCCCTGGTTCGTTGCGGCTTTCATCAACAACCATCGTCTTTCCTGAGATTGGATTCACTGTGATCACTCGATTGGGCGTATAAAAAATATATTCATACATCTTTTTATTACTTTGTTCTTCGTCTAATTGGTTGAACTGGATACGACTGACTTTCTCTTCATGGTACTCATCTCGCAAAATAGACACTGCCTTTTGCAATGAGATTTGATATTCTTGATCACTGATGTCATCAAAAGAAAAGTTTGCATCCAATAGTCCTAACGAAGCCGCTAAGCTAACAATGATAGCAATCGATGCTGCAATGATTATTTTTTTCATTCCATTCTCTCCTTGTTTTTTTCTAGAATAACAAGAAATAGGAAAGAAAAAAATCGAATGAACGGAAGAAAAAGTGACAAATTTGTTACCTTTATTCGTGTAACTCCAACGGCAATCCGTCCGGATCAAAAAAGAAAGTCATTTTTTCGCCTGTAAAGGTATCGATACGGACTGGTTCAGTTTCAATCCCCAATCCTTGTAGTTCCGCGACTGTTTCTTCGATATGTTCCACTTTGAATGCTAAGTGCCTCAAACCACAAGCTTCTGGATAGCTCGGTCTTTTAGGTGCATCTTTGATACCGAAAATCTCAAGCTCCATATCTCCTAGTTTTAAATCTAACTTATAATCGCCACGGTCTTCTCGATAATTTTCACGAATAACTTCAAAACCTAGCAAATCAACATAAAATGCACGTGACTTTTGATAATCCGACACAATGATCGCAACATGGTGAACGGTTGTTAAATTCATTCTCACACTTCCAATCTTATTGTTTCCTTTATCTTATCAATAGTTTTAGACATAGCAAAGATTTTTCTCCCGCTGCACAAAAAAAGAGAGACCACATCAAATGGCCTCCTACTTTTCATCGTTTGGAAAATTAATATTTCTCAGAAAACAATCAAATCGAATAATAACATATATTTTTTTAAAATGAAAGACTAGAAATAAATTTTAAAAGGAATACAATAATTTGTGTCTCTAAAATAAACAAGCACTATATATTGTGTTTCAAGGAGTTTTTTATTATGAGTAATTATTTCAGATTTTTGATTCATCAATTGAAAGGTTGGCCTCAACAAAATTATTATCTATTCTATTTTAGCCTAGGTTGCCAAGTCATGACACTTGTGAATCAGCCAATCACTTGGTTGTCGATCATTACCTTTATCGGGACAAATCTAGGGGTGTTGTGCATTTTATCAATCAATGCCGCTAAATCAGTCAACGGTATTCTAGGAATTCTGTCTGCTATTTGTTTTATCGTCGTTGGCTTTTCTGCCAAAAACTATTTAAGTATCGGCGAACAAATTGCTTATATGGTCACATTGGATATCCCAGTTTTATTAAGTAAAGAATGGAATCATAATATGGCTTCTAAAATTCGAGAATTTAGTGGAAAAAGTTGGTTGATTGCATTAACCGGGACTGTTTTCGTTTACTTGATTTCAGGTTATTTGATTGGTACGTATACAGACGACCCTCGTCCTTGGATCGATGCCATTGCTTTTTCGATCAGTCTTTCTGCCGGGATCATTAGCTTCCTTCGCTACAACAATCAGTATTATTGGTGGCTTGCTTCTGGTCTTGCACAAATGGTCTTATGGTATGTTTCCTATACCCATGGCTCTGCTAGTTTAGCGATGTTTATCAATAGCTCAGTTTACTTGATCAATGACTTATTAGCCTTTACTGTCTCTCCTTGGTACAACAAAAAAGAAAGAGCGCGCATGCAACGCATGGAAGCAGAATATTTTTCGCATCATGTTTCTTAATGGAAAACAATAAATAAACTTGTACTAGAAATCGGTTTGTTTTTCAAACATCTTACTAAAGCGAGAAAGTCACCCAGAATAGGATGGGACTTTTCTCGCTTATTTCTAGGTATCGTCATATCAAGATTCTCTCAGCGGTTCGCGTCAACTAAATCAAATCCTTGAGCAACATTCTAATGTCTTCATCCATCGTTTGTATCACTGATTCCAATTCTTGAAACTTTTTTAATGCAAGCTGTTGTTCTGAAGTAAATACATAGTCTGCTTGTTCATATTCTTGTATCAAAGAGGCGACTGATTGCTTTTTGATTTTCTTTGCAAGTTCTTGCCATTCAGTTTCTGTCACAGTTTTTGTTGTAGCTCGCCGTTTTTCTTCGCGTTCTTTGCGTAAAATCTTTAGAAACCCATTTCTCATCACCCGAGGGATACTATCGAAAAAACCAGTTGTAAATCCATAACGCTGATAGTGTTGCCAGACTAAATGATAAATTTGCGGTTGGATAAAACGTTGTTCTTTTGCTAATCGATCGACGTCTACAGCTTCATACTTCGATCCTTCTCGCAGATTCGCGATAAACTCTTCAAAAAAAGCGACAGATGGTTGGCTTGTCTCAGCTATTGAAACAGACGACCAATCTTTTTGGAGAAATAGTTGATAGTTAGTCAAGAACGCTTCAACATCTTTAGTCAAATCTTCTGAAAAATCCTCAAACAATGATTTTTTCTCAAGGATTTTTTTCGGCTTTTCTTTTGCCTGATAGCTCACTTGTTGGATGTACTTTTCCATTGCTTGATAGTCTGCCAGATAAATCGGTAACTGAGCATGACGAAATTCGGCGATTCGTGTAGTTCGCTTTTTATCTGGTAAAATCGGTTGTTTCAGCCGGCGATTATGATACAACATTAGACAATATTCTTGCCAGAGTCGTTCAGGAAAGGCAATATTTTGTTGTTTCAGCCAGAGGATCTCATCCAGCGCTAGATCCACTTTAGTCATTCCTTGATTGATCGACGCTGCAACTGTTGGACTAACGTGCAAGTGTTCTGCAAAATGATTGATCCCTAGTTTTAATTCCTTACCCGTTTTAGGGGAACGAACGATATATTGGACTTTCAGTTCACGGCCACATTCACAATAAAGTTTTTGTTGTCTACGTGATGTGCGATAAAATGGATTGATCTTAAAGTCAGAAAAAATCCAATCCGTTGCTGCTAAATAGTTTTCTTCCAAAAATCGCGAGTGGATCAAATAACGACGATGTTGATCCATGACAATTCGTTGTTGTTTCGTCAATCGTTCATAGATTTCCCATCGTTGGCTACTTGTATATTGTTTGGAGATTTTTATTGGGTAGTGTTGCTTGATTTCTTTTGGGAACCATTCGTCAAAAATCGCTTGCCAACTTTCATTCATCCCTTTCACCTGCCTTTCTAAATTAAGAGAGTAAAAATAAATTCGTTCAAAGAGCAACAAAAAAGCCGAAAATAATGTGAGCTATTTTCGGTTTTTCGCTTTTTTCATACGTGAAGCTGAGGTTGTGACAGCAGTGTCATGCACTTACTGTTGGAGGTCAGCTTCTGGAACACCATTTATCTGGTTGTAGGGGCACAAGATGACGAATGTCCTAGACCTCATCTACCACTTGCTTCGCTTCAGCTAACTATCAGTGAGTTGTTCCTGCGTTACCTGAAATATCTTCTTTGTTGTTGACTGCTGCTTCTACCGCATAAGTCAATGAAGCCGCAATATCATCAAGTGACATTGCCGGTGTCCCAACAGGGCGATCGATGACTTGATCTGGTGAGAATGGCACATGGATAAAGCCTCCACGAATCGTTGGGAACTCTGTTTCGATCAAGTGTAACAATCGATACATGATGTCGTTGCAAACAAACGTACCCGCTGTATAAGAAATATATGCTGGTAAACCATGTTCGTGTACATTTTTTGTCATTGCTTTGATTGGTAATGAAGTAAAGTAAGCAGCTGGGCCGTCTGCTTCTAACGGCGTATCAAATGGCTGGTTGCCTTCATTATCTGCAATACGTGCTTCAGCTAGATTGATGGCTACACGTTCAAAAGAAATCGCTGAACGTCCACCTGCTTGACCAACACAAATCACGATTTCAGGTTGATGTTCTTGGATTGCTTCTTTTACGACTTGACCACTTTTACCAAAAACAGTGGGAACTTCTAATTTGATGATTTCTGCACCGGCAATCTCAGACGGCATTTTTTTGACTGCTTCATAGGCAGGATTTACTTTATCTCCACCAAATGGATCAAAACCAGTTACGAGTACTTTCATTTTTCATTCCTCCATTATTCTATAAAATGATGCGTTCAATTCATCCTTCAAAGATTTATCTAAACGTTAACAATTGATTGTTTCTCACTCGTGTATTTAGCACTTTCAATGAGTCATTCCTATTAAAAGGACTCAGTGTCTATCTATTTTAACAAAAAACAGTCAATAATGAAATGCTTAGCTGTTCAGAAAAAGAATCAATCTTCTCCATGTTTTATGGAAATCATTGATTCTTTTTCGCTCAAGATACTATTTAAATAAAATCATATAGACGATTTGGAAAACCAGCATGAATACAGCAACGAATAGTTGATTCTTGATCACGCCGTATTTATCTTTCATTTCTAACATCGCCACTGGTACTACGTTAAAGTTAGCAGCCATCGGTGTCAACAACGTTCCACAGAAACCGCATGTCAACGCGACCATACCTATCAATGCTGGATTAGCCCCTTGACTAAAGACAAAAGGCGCACCGATTCCGACTGTCATGACGGTGATTGCCGCAAAAGCATTCCCCATGATCACTGTAAATAGAACCATTCCTAACGCATAGATGATGATACCAATATTGACATTACCTTCTGGAACGATCGTACCAACTGCACTAGAAATCACTGTACCTACACCTGCGCTCGTGAAGACCGCACCCAGTGAAGCTAAGAGCATCGGTAACATACTTAAAGGTCCAACTGTCCCTAACATGTCTGAAGCATCATCCAAGAAAGTCGTTGGGCGATTATCTCTTGAAAAGAACATCAAGATCAACATCGCGACAAATACCCCAACACCGACACCGACTAAAGCACCTAAATCAGTGAATAGTGCGAATAAAATGGCAAAGATCCCAATACTCAACGCCGGAATAAAGATTTTCATCCCTAATTTATCTGACATTTTTTCCATGTATTCTTTTGATGGCAAACGACTTGCACCTTTACTCACTCTTTTTGTGATTGCTGGGATCGTCATCGCGAAAATCAAGATTCCGTTGTAAGTTGGAGATATCCAACGCCCAGCGGCAATCACGACTCCTAAAACTGTCCAGAAAAAGGCTGATCCAAAGCGATGCGGGTTGCTTTTATCAAAGGCATTACGAAGACCCGTGTAGATCAAGACTAGCCCCATCAAGATATATAAGATTTCTAATAATTTTTCACTGAGTAATACTTCAGAATTTGTAAAAAAGTCCATCTTATTTCTCCTTTCCTGAATAGTATTTCTTCGCTAATTTCTTTTCTTTTAAATAAAAATAGACACTCGCAACGACTAGAGCAGTGATGGCAACTGGTATCTGTACCAATGCCAACTGACCAAGAGTTACCTCGTAGCCTAAGTCTTTCAATGTGGATTGTACTAATAAAGCACCTGCCCCACCGATAAATAGTACTTGACCAAAGAACCAACAAATATTTTCCATCGCTGAAGACATTCCTTTTAATTCCTCTTCATGTTCCGGATTGACAGTTAATCCTTTTGATTCAACGGTACCTAACGCCATTGGCATGATGATTGGACGGACAAAGCCGGCCACCCCACCAAAGCTGACATTGAAAGCTGCAAAGATCATTCGGAAAACACCATAAATATCGATGATCATTCCAGCGGATACCTTCTTGAAACGTTTGATCAACGTTGCAGCAGATTCCTTCAGACCATTGCGTTCTAACGTACCAGTTGCTAACATAATGATAATAAAAATTGCCATTCCTCGGTTATTCACAAAACTTGTACCTAAAGTTTCCAGCATACCTTCAAGTCCTAATCCACCAGTAAATGCGGTCACGACTAACGCAACCATAACGATCAAGATCGAATCTAACTTGAAAGCAAAACCAAGAATAACAATCAGTACGCCTAACAGGCTAAGATAATTTTCCATCTGTTTTCCTCCTAAAAATTACATGATATTTTTTCATTATAAAATAAAATTGATTGAAAATATAGAGAATTCTTACAAAAAAAATAATATATTTTAAAAATTCTGTCAATTCCATAACAACAAATGACTTGAAGTCTTATTTATACTGCCGATTTTCTTGAACTACATAACATTTCTTTACATCTAACTAAGGGATCAAAACTGTAATGTTTGAAACTACTCATAAAAACAAATGAGACGTTTCTGAGACATTAGTCCTCTCTCCCCTAAAACCGAATAAACGACAAGAACAGAAGTAACCTCTTCGAAAAAACAAGACGCCATCCACAAGAATTTGAAGAACAATTTTTGTGGATGGTGCCTTATTTCTTGAGGCTGAACACTTCTATCCAGACCTCGCCTCATTTGTTGAAACAAGCTAGTCAGTTGTTTCTTAATGAATAAAAGATAAAATCAAATAAATGATCCATAGATGTAACGGATAAAACAAGTAAAAGAAGTATTTGTCGAATGCGCGTCCGGTTCCACCTAGTTTTCCATTATAAAGAATGATAAATGGGATGACGGTGACCATCATAAATTCATTATCAAACGTTAAAAATTGATACAATGATTGATAATCAGGCATTTGTGTGTAGGATAAAATGGCTAGACAAAATAAAATCAGCGTATAAACAAAAATACCTAGAACCAATTTCCCTCGTTCTTTTTTCTCGCGGAAGAAATACATCAGCAACAACATTGGAACTAAATACAGACCACCTTCCGAAAAAGCAACCGTGATCATGACCAATAAAAGTGCTACTGCTACGAGCACTCCTTTTCTCCAAAGTGTTTTTCCTTTTATTGTAGAAAGAAGCCACATCAAGCAAAACAGCAAGAATAATGTCAAAAAGATATTATGTGGACCTAAAAATAAATAATAGTCTGGCTGATGATCATATTCACTGATGTAATTTCCTGTTAATAACTGATAGATGATATTTCCAATCGCTACTACGAATGCAGCTATTCCTAATCGCTTCGCATACTGATATTTACTATGCGTATACTTGAAACCTTCAACTAATAAAAATACAAATAATGGCGCAACAAAACGTCCCAACCACGAGACCCAACTTGGCAACCCTAATTGCATCCCGAAATAACTGTTGATATGATCAACGACCATAAAAACAATTGCTATCCATTTCAATTGATAGCTCGTCAACCCTTTTACTCTCATATATTCCCTCCATTTTTTATGCCTCAAGGAATAAGTATAGCCAATCGCCACCTATTTCGACCATCTTTCTCTCAACCTTTTCACTTACAAAATTGTTTGTTTGGATCATCATTAAAACAGTAACTCCCTCAAGGTGTCAAAATGTGACTATGCAATCATGCCTCTTCACTGAAATGAAACGAACAATCGTGGAAAAACGTTGTGAGAAAGTCACGTATCGTTTTCATCGAAGAAACGCCGAACAGGCAACATGAAAAAACACCTAAGAAATGACCTGAATCAGGTCGATCTCTTAGATGCTTTTGAGTGATACAAAAGAATGGTTTTCAACTTTTGTGAGTTTTATAAGTGCAATACCCCAGTTGCAAATAATGCCAATGCCACTACTCCAAAAATCGAGACTAACGAAAGCAATAAATAATCAAGTTTTGTCTGTGGAACAGCTTGCTGTTTTTCTTTTCTTGCTTTGAGATAAAATAGGATACCTGGTAAAAATAATACAAGAACGAGCATCACTTCATTGAAAGCAACAAATAGCATTGCCCAAATTTGAAAAGCACTTGCTAATGAGCCAACCAAGAATTGGACCCATTCTTTTCTTTGATAAGATAGTTTCATTTGATACAATCCTAAGAACAACCACGTAAAGAAGATCGCTGCAGTTCCTAAAGTATAAGCAAAGTTATAGGCGCTATCTGTAAACAGTAGCGAAAGCAAAAAGACATTTGTACATAAAGTCGTTAATACGATCGCATATGTCGGTGCGCCCTTTTTATTGACTTTCCCCCAACGCGCTGGCAATAAGCCATCATCCGCCATATTGCGCATCGTTTCAATGGGTAAAATCGTCCAAGATAACCATACACCGACCAAGGAAATGATCAGTCCACCATTGATCACGACAGCTCCCCATTTACCAACCATCATCTCAAACACATAGCCCATTGCTGGTTGCGTTTGGATTGTTTGGAGTTCTTCCATCGTCATCGTACCGTAAGGCAACATCGAAACTAAAACATAGATCACGATCAATCCAAAAATCCCTAAGATCGTGGCTTTTCCGACATCTGATTTTTTCTTCGCTCGTGAACCAACCACAGATGCACCTTCAATTCCAACAAATACCCAAAGCATCACCATGATACAACTTAGGATTTGACTTGAGAAAGGAATCGGCTGTCCATTGGCATTCAAGATGATATCACTTGAAAAATTATTGATGAATTGTTGCAATGAGAACGTGCTGATAGCAACAATAATAAATAAAAATAGCGGAACTAATTTACAAATTGTCACGATTGCATTGACGTAACTGGCATTTTCGACTCCTCGATTGACGAGCCAAGCATATCCCCATAAAAATATAGTACTGACGATGACCGAGGCGACATTTTGACCCCCATCGAATACTGGAAAGAAATAGCCCAACGCACTCATCAATAGCGTAGCAAATGCCACGTTTCCTAACCAGCAGGTCAGCCAATAGCCCCACCCACTGATGAATCCCGAAAATCGACCAAAGCCAGCTTCGGCATAACTAAAAATACCACCTTCTAATTCTGGACGTTTCTTATTGATATTATTGATTGACAAAGAGAGCATCATCATGGACGTCCCAACTAATACCCAGCTGAACAATGCTGGGCCACCAGCCGATCCTGAGATGTCGGTCATAATACCGAAAACGCCACCTCCAATCGCTGACCCAATCACTAAGGCCGCTAGTGGGATCAATCCAATACCTTTTTTCTGTTGCTCTGTGTCCATGTACGCATCCTCCAAAATAAACCGCTTTTATGCAAAGTATAGCAAAACTTCGTTTCATTTATTTTTTTCTAAAAAATTCTAATTGAAATTTAATTGTAACTATTTTTTTCTAATTATACAAGGAAAGCGACCGCTTCTCTTCCTCTTCTTCTCTACCAAAAAAACAAAAAAATGCTATACTGGATAAGAATGATTGGAGGACGATATCATGAATATCTTATATATCTCAATTTCTGGTAATACCCGAGGATTCGTCAAAAAATTAGCAGCTTTTGCTACGGAACAACATGAAAAAGATGCTTCACTTCCCTTAGTCCACCTAAAAGAGATCCATGAAAATAGCGACTTTGAAAAAGAAACCAAACCTTTCTTTGTGTTTGTGCCAACCTATCTAGAAGGAGGCAATGGCATTGATAGTGGTGACCAAGAGATTTTGACAGAAACCATGCGAGAATACTTGGAATATCAAGAAAATCATGCGCTTTGTCTTGGTGTTGTCGGTAGCGGAAATAAAAACTTTAACTATCAATATTGTTTGACAGCGAAACAATATGCTGAACAATTCGGCTTCCCTATGGTAGAAGATTATGAATTACGTGGTACGCCAACAGATGTTGAAAGAATCTACCATGCTTTAGTTCAACGATATAGAGCTTAATAAAAAGCGCAAAATCCTTTGATTTTGCGCTTTTTATTATTTTACACTTTCAACATCCATCACTGGTGTTTTTGCTCTTACTTCACCTGTATGTGTCAAAACAAACGTTAAGACATGCTCCATATTTGTCAGAAGAACCATCATAGCGGTTTCTTTTCCTGCCTCTTTGATCGCAGCTAGATCCACGTCCGCTATCATCGTATCTTTTGTGACAGCTTGTCCTTCACTCACTTTTATATCAAATGGCGTCCCACCTAGTTCCACAGTATTGACTCCCATGTGGATTAATAGCTCTAACCCATCAGCTGTTGTTAATCCGATGGCATGTTTCGTTGGGAAAATAGAGCTGATGATCCCAGAAGTTGGCGCATAGATATGACCATTCGTTGGTTCAACAAAATACCCTTCTCCCATCATCTTTTGAGCAAATACAGGATCACTCGCTTGTTCGATTGATTGCACTGTACCATCTGCTACTGCACATAATTGAACGGCTTGTGTTTGATTTGTTGAGTCAGTACTTGATGCTGTATAAACAGGTGCTTCTTCTGCTAATTCTTCTTTCGCTAATTGTTCTTTAGGAATCCCGAAAAAGAAAGTAGCTAAGAATCCGCCCGCATAAGCAGCTAATAATCCAAGGACGTAGCCAAACCATTTGCCATCTGAAATCAAAGGAATCAACGCTGCGCCAGAAGGACCAATAGCAATGGCACCAATATTCCCGATCAAGCCGATCACCGCACCACCGATACCGCCTCCAATACAAGCAGTAATGAATGGACGACCTAAAGGCAATGTTACACCATAGATCAATGGTTCACCAATCCCTAAAATCCCTACAGGTAACGCACCTTTGATCATTTCAGTCAATTCTTTGTCTTTCTTACAACGTACCCATAAAGCAAGCGCAGCACCAACTTGTCCAGCTCCTGCCATTGCTAAAATAGGCAATAATAATGTACGTCCTGTTTCATCGATCATTTGCACATGGATCGGAGTCAATATTTGATGCAAACCAAACATGACCATCGGTAAGAATAATGTACCTAATACAAATCCTGAGAAGGCGCCACCCACACTAAGTACCCAATTGATCCCTCCTACCATACCATCTGAGATAAAACCAGCTAATGGCATGATCAAGAAAATCTCGATCAGCCCGATGGCAATCAATGAAAGTGTTGGTGTCACAATGATGTCTACTGCATCAGGAACGATTTTGTGTAATTTCTTTTCAACGATGGAAAGCAACCAGACCGCAAAAATCACTCCGATGATCCCACCTTGTCCGGCAGCAAGTGGCGTTCCAGTAAACAGGTTCGTCAAAGGAGCTTCTGGATTCATCCCCGTCAACATGACAACCGCACCGATTACTCCACCAAGTGTTGGCGTTGCGCCAAATACTTGAGCGGCATTGATCCCAGTATAGATGACAAGATAACTAAACATCCCATTTTTAAGAATGTTCATGATGTCGATGTACTGTTGCCATGATGCACCATCGATGGTTCCGGCTGTCACAAGGTTTGTCAATACTGCGGCGATCCCTGCAACGATCCCTGTACCAACAAAAGCTGGAATCATTGGGACAAATATATTCGAGATATCTTTTAAAATTGATTTGATTTTTGACGGTTTTTGTTTTGATTTTTGTACTTTCTTCATCTCTTGGGCACGTTCGTTGACCTTGTCTTTCCCTGATAAACCAGTTGTAACATTAGGGTTTCCAGGGATTTTTTCACCTAGTTTGACTCCTGCTTGGTCAACCATTTCTTGTGCGACTTTGTTTACTTTCCCTGGTCCGATGATGACTTGTAACTGTTCGTCCTCAACTACCCCTAACACGCCCGGTATCGCTTTCAATTTCGCTACGTCGACCAACGATTCATCAATGACCTTCATCCGAACCCGTGTCATACAATGGACAACGCTGTCTACGTTGCCCATGCCACCAGCTCCAGCATAAATTTGTTTTGCCAGTTCTGTCAAAGTCAATTCATTTTTTGCCATTTCCTTTTCCCCCTTACAACGTTCGTTTTACAAAGCCGTCTGCCTCAGCTAGTTTCCTTTTCGCTGTCTCTTTGTTACTATTCGTCAATAACATAACGATGGCTAGTTTAACATTTTGTTCCGCTTCATAAAAGTATTTTTCTGCTGTTTCATAATCCACTTCGGTTGCTTCCATGATGATTCGCTTTGAACGTTCGACTAATTTGTCATTTGTTGGCTTGACATCGACCATTAGATTATTGAATACTTTTCCGATACCGATCATACTGATTGTAGAAATCATATTTAAAATCAATTTCTGTGCAGTTCCAGATTTTAAACGTGTCGAACCTGTTAAAAATTCTGGTCCGGCATCTACCTCAATAGGAAAATCAGCATGTTGACTGATCTCAGCTTCTTTGTTACAAGAAATCGTTGCCGTCTTTGCGCCGATTGAACGAGCATAGTCCAAGCCACCAATCACATAAGGCGTGCGACCGCTAGCCGCGATACCTACGACCAAATCATTTTCCGTCAAGTTCAACTGGATCAAATCTTCTTTCCCTAACTCAAGTGAATCCTCTGCACCTTCAACTGCGACAGTCATAGCCGCTTCACCACCTGCAATCAAACCAACGACCATTTCAGGCTCTACACCAAATGTAGGAACACACTCCGCTGCATCCAATACGCCCAAACGTCCACTTGTGCCAGCGCCCATGTAGATCAAGCGTCCATTTTTTTTGAAAGAAACAATCGCTGCTTCAATCACTGGTTCAATACTCGGTAGTTCTTTTGCGACAGCTGCCGCCACTTCATGATCTTCTTGGTTCATCAAGCGAGCGGCTTCAGATACACTCATCTCATCCAAACCAAATGTCTTTTGATTTCTACGTTCCGTTGTTAATTTATCTAAATCGATCGTCATTTCTCAATTCCTTCTTTACATTTAAATTTATAAATCATTCCTGCATGGATTTGTTGGATCAATGGCAAATCAGCCGAGATCACTCGTGCCACACAATTGACTTTTTCATCTGCTGGTAAATCTTCTTTCATTAGTTGGATTTCACCCATATAGCGAAGATACGCTTCATTATCTAACGTGACCGTACCTATTTTCCGTTCATCAGTTAATCGAGCAGGAATAGGAGGGATTTCTCTAAATCGTGCATCTGCACTACGTACCACAGCTTTAGCTTCATCTTGTCGATTCGTATGTGTACCTAAAATGATTGGACCAAATGTTGGGTCCAACAATGTCACATGTAATAAGATACCGCCTGTTTCTTTATAATACAAAAATTGTTCCTGGGTGGTCAGCGATAGCCCACCGTCACCAATATAGATTAGATCAGTTTCACATGAAGCTAAGTCTAGCGCTGCTGCCAAAGGATGTTGATAGCGATGTTCTTCCAATGTTGGAAGTCCTTTGTATAAAGGGCCTCTCAACACTTCATCTCCTGGTACAAATCCTTGAATCTTAAATCCTTGTTCTGCTAACCATTGATTTTTTCTTTGGTACCACGATTTGTCTAACCCTGTTTCTGGGCGCGGATAATAATTGTGCCAAGCTTCCATCTGAGTAAAATCAGCACCTGCTTCTTTTAATTCTTGCACATCTTGTTCAGTGATCGTGCTTGCATTCAAACTGATTTTCAATTGATGAGACCACTTCGCAATCTGTTGGTTCGACAGGTGATAATCCATCCGCAGCCCTGTCACACCAATCTCTTTTAATGGCTCAAGATTTTCTAAGGAGAACCCTGCCAACTCTAATGCCTTACCCGATATATCTACCATCAACTCTAATCCGGTTGCTTTTGCTTCTTGGCCAAGTTCCGTCAAACGCCTTTTATAAGCTGATGGATCATCTTCTGGAATATGCATGGATGTAAAGATGCCAATAAATCCCTTCTCTGCCATTTCATGGATATACGTTTTCGTTTCTTCGGACAACTCTTGATTCATAAATACAGAAAAACCAAACATGTACTCTCCCCCTCACCATGTATCCGCATTCATTTATAAATTGATTATACTTCGTATGAAATAATTTTTCAACACAAATATAAAATATATTAAATTTCATTTCTTGGTAGCGTAAAAAAAACGAATCAATGAATTCATCTAAGCAACTAATCCAAAAAAACCGAAAATAGTCCAACCTATTTTCGGCTTTTATAGATTATTCAGTTGATCAATTCTGACAGAATCCTTTAATCAATTTATGTAAGAATAAGTTTTTTGTGTTTCTTTGACTAACCTTTGTCTAAGGCTTTTTCTTGTTCGTCTAAAACTAGCGACACTTTGTTGCCAAATTGCCCTTTGAGGGTCTCCTTCAATCCTGTACCTGCTGAAGAAATCGTGTGTTTTGCTCTATTTGTCTCATTCTTCCCAGATTGATTTGTCGTTCTTATTTTCAATCCCTTCTCACTTTTCAGCGCGATTCCAAGTGAACGAGTTAAGCATTTTTCCATATCTTTCTGATATTTCTCCCACCATTGATCAATCATTTCAAACATTTCAAACATTTCAAAACCTCCATTCTTTTTAATCCAATTGTGCCAGTTTCTTACGATAGATCTGCTCGTTATCTTCTAGGTCAAGCTGGATTTTCTTTCGTTGATGGCGCAATTTCGTCGACAGATCCTCTTCTAAACGAGAAATCATGATACGTCCATAGTCAAAAGCCTCTTGTGGTTCAGAAAAAGTTTGCAAAATCAATCGGAGATCTTTATAAGTCGCTTCCGCTAGCTCATGGACTTTTCTTTCTGTTGCAATCATTGCTTCTTCTTGCTCTGATAACCCTCGTTTCGTTGCTTGATATGTTTCATAAAGCTGTATTTCCTGACTCAATTTTCCTCTCCTCCTTTTATACCCCAAACAATTGATTCGCTAATTCTTTGTCACGTGCCACCATTTCATTGATTTTTCGGGTGATTTCATCGGCGAGCGTTTGAAACTGTTCCGACATCTGATCGATCTGGCGGATCTTATCTCTAAATTCTTGTGTTGGCTCATCGACAATCTCCCATTTCGTACAACCAACTTCGGCTAATGTTTCAATCACCTCGTTATAGGTCAAATGTGGCGTATAATTGCGTATTCTTCCCAACCAGTCATTCCATAAGTCTTCCAACTCGGTGATCCCGTTTTGGTAAATCACACGAACATTTCCCATTGCCTCGTCAAATTTACTAGCAGCCGTCCGTACTACAGCTAATGCTTGGCTATCCTCTAAATAAATTTTTTCTGATTGAGAAAGTCCACCGCCACTTGCAGTCAGCTTCTGCCGTAACTCTTTTAATGTCAAGAATTCTTTGATTTGAACCTTGAGCCACTCATTTTCTTCTTTCAAACGCTTGATTTCATCTAGCGTATGCTCGCCACTGACTGCTAGTAATTTGATCATTGCTTCGTTTTCCAAAAGTGTTTGTTGCCACAAAGTTGGGGCTAACAAGATACTTCCATTACCATCGACGTATACGATGATCTGTCCATGCTTATCGATATAATTTCCCTCTTCATCTGTTCTGAATTGATCCAGCGAATGGCCAAATGTTTCCCAGCCCGAATTATCGATTCCAAAACTATTGATTGGAAGCATCCCTTTCCCACCAGTGAAAAGCCCACTCGTGACGACATCCGAAGTGTCGTAGATATTGATCAGGGTACCGTTATGATTATCGAATAAGGCTTGTGCAAACCCTGGTCCCGCCGCGCCGTACGTCACACTATCATAACCATTGATCGCTGCGACAAAAAGTGCTTTAGCGCCACCTAATGAGTGTCCTGTCGTTGAGATCGTATAGCCATCTGATTTGGGATACTGCTTTTCAATTTCACGGGCATAGTTCAAGGCAGAAGCAAATGCACCATTTGAGTGTTTATTACTTCGACCAATTTCCTCAAGGTTAGTATGCCAATCTTTGAGCGAATTCGTGCCAGCATAAGCAATCGTGAGGTTTTTGGTGATGACGGAGTCGGGGAAGCCAGGTACTTTTCTTAATTCATTATCACTAAGTTTTTTGAATTCATCTTTAATTTCTGCTACTACCATTGCCTGCGTACTATTTTTCTTTGGCTTAGATTCATTGCCGATTTTGTCTTTATTGGTATCTATGGTATTTATAACTAAATAATCTTGTTTTTCTCCAATTTTAGTGTTCATTTCAATTTCTCCATGCTCAACTTTATAAACCTCATTGGAAAAATCTCTATTTTGATCCATAATTATAAACCTCCGTAATAATATTCAATTATTTCAGTAGGTGTTTCTATTCCATTAGGAAATTCTCTTACTTCTATAAAATACTTGTCTTCAGTTTTTTTTCTACCTATATCGACATTGTAGCGCCATTTATTTGTTTCTGCGGATTTTACTCCCAAAGTTGCGATATGCTTGTTAGAATTATTCAAATTAAAATGTACTTCTAAAAAATTCATCGGACTAATCGAATACCCAGTAAATTCTATTTTGTTTATATCTATATATTTCCTAACACTTACAACTTTTTCTACATATTCTTCTGTTGTCAACTCTCCATTACTATATTGTTGTGTAAACTTATCAGTTTCCTTATCATTCGTCGTATATAACCGATAGTTATTGTACACATAATTCGCCAAATCTTTCTGTATTTCCAGCAATTCTTGAAGATCTTCTTCTCTTTTATCCATATACATTTTTCCTCCGATTCCTCCTAAAATAATTACTACTAATACACCTAACCAAAGTCGTTTCTTCATAGCTCCTCCTTTCAGATTCTATCTTGTTCTATATATGTTCAGACTAAGCTTCTCGCTTATGCTGGAATTTTTATGTAATATATATTTTTTTCATAGTTATGTACTTCTACAATAAAAGATAATTATATGAATAGGTAATACGTCATAACCGTTGATTTCTCTCACCAATTTCCTCAAGATTTGTATGCCAATCTTTGAACGAAGTCGTGCCAGCATAGGCAATCGTAAGGTTTCTGGTGATGACGGAATCGGGGAAGCCGAGAACTTTTCTTAAATCATTATCACTAAGTTTTTTGAATTCATCTTTAATTTCTGCTACTACCATTGCTTGCGTACTATTTTTCTTTGGTCGAAATTCATTACCGATTTTGTCTTTATCTGTATTTAAAGTTTCTATAACGATATGGTTTGTTCCAAGAGGTTTATCGCCATAATTTACCTTGCCAATTTCTAATTGATATATAAATTTAGATAAGTATCTATTTTGATCCATTAATTTATTCCTCCTGTATAATAAACAATTTGTTCATCTGAGATATCTAGTTTTTTTTCTGCCTTTCTTTCATCAATAAAATACGGTCCTTTACCTCTACCACCAGTTATTCTGTAAATAAACTTATCTGTTTCTGCCGATCTCGTATCTAACCATACTTCTTCTCGATAGACATCATTTACTGTGAAATAGATAATTAATGAATTCATTGGGTCAATAGAATATCCAGTAAATTCTATTTTGTCTATATCTATATATTTCCTAACACTTACAACTTTTTCTACATATTCTTCTGTTGTCAAACCCCCATTACTATATTCTTGTGTAAACCTATCAGTTTCCTCATCATTGGTTGTATATAACCGATAATTGTTATACACATAATTCGCCAAGTCTTTCTGTATTTCCAACAATTCTTGTCGATCTTCTTCTCTTTTATCCATATACCTCTTCCCTCCGATTCCTCCTAAAATAATTACTACTAATACACCTAGCCAAAGTCGTTTCTTCATATATCCTCCTTTATCTATGAATATCTTTTACCCCATATTATTTTCTATCATAGGGTTACTCTCTTTTTTGTTATATACGTTTTTTCGCTCAATTGTTTTTATGTAAAACTTCTCACTATGCCTATGGACGTATCACTAAGGATTGATATCGGATGTTTTTTAATGAAAAAAGACATCTAAAACAGAAGGATTTCTGCTTTAGATGTCTTGATGACTATAAGATTATTCGCTAACTGTTACGTCGCCTGTTACTGATGCGTCGTTTTCGTCAAGTTTTGCTGAATCTTGGTATTCTTGTTTTTCAAATGTTACGTTACCCTCTACTTTTGCTCCGTCTAATACAAAGCCGTTCGCTTTTACAAGTACGTCACCTTTGATTGTTCCGTGAACGATATTTGTGTTTTCTGATTCAACGATCAATGTTGGAACAGTGATTGTGTATTCAGCAGTTACGTTACGGTCATCGTCTTGTGAGTACAAAGCAATTTTGCGGTAGATGTCTGCACTTGCATCATCTTTGTCATGGAATTCGCCTGCGATAGTTACATCATTTGAGAATGTCACATCACCTGTTGCTGCAACGATCCAGTTACCGTCAGCTGACATTGCTTTTTCTAAAACAGCTGGATCATCACTGATTGAAGCTGTTGATACAACATCTGCTGAACTTTCTGTTGTACTTACTTCTGTTGTTGATGAAGCTGAACTAGAATTAGCTGAATCATTGTTGTCAGCACCACAAGCTCCTAAAGCCAAAAGTGCTGTTGCTGTTAAACCTAATAAAGATAATTTTTTTGATAACATTAAATTTCTTCCTCTCTTTTTGTATTCCTATGAAATTATACCATGAAAGCGTACTTATGTGAAATAATCTTCATGAAAAGAAAAAATATTTTATATAGCAGAACATTTACGATAACATCCTCTAGTTATTCTTGTTACGCCAAGAATAAAAACAGCTAGTCAAAGGTAACTAATTCTGTATTTTCAACAAAAAAGTCAAAGAATGTGTCATTTGGCATTGGATGAAAATAGGCATTGATGATTCGGATCAGTGCATTATGGCAAACAAGCAAGTAGACATTGTCCTCATCTTCTAAGCACTCTTTCAATAAAGGGGTGATCCGTGCATACACATCTAAAACCGATTCCCCATTTGGAAAACGTACCGCAAAATTTTGGCGTGCACGTTGAAAGTCTTCATCTTCGCTAGGACGCCCATCATAATCCCCAAAATCCATCTCGATCAGTCGTTCATCCACTGTCATAGGTAGATTGACTTTTTTGGCTACCGCTTGTGCCGTATCTCTTGCGCGTTGCAAAGGGGAATGAATGATCTTGGTGATCGGTATTTCCAAGTTTGCAACTTTTTCAGCGAGTTTTTCTGCTTGTTGTTTCCCTTTTTCTGTTAATTCGATGTCTGCATGGCCACAAACTAAGCCTTGAGCATTCCAAGTCGTTTCGCCATGTCTAGTAATATATAACATTAGATAACTCTCCTTTATTTTATGCTCTTTCAATTTTATCATACAATTTCAGTCCAAATGGATCATCTGCTTGGAATCGACGACGTTCGATTAGCCTTAGTGATTCAAATGTGTGTTTCTCTTCTTCTCAAGTCGATTCTTTTCGTTGCGACTTTTTCTAAAAATCGCTGGTCATGGTCGACGATCAACATCGCTGGTTTGACTTGTAATAAAAGCTGCTCGATTTGTTCTTGATTGAACACGTCCAGATAATTCAATGGCTCATCCCAGATATAAAGATCTGCGGATTGTGCAAATGATTTGGCTAATTCCACTTTTTTTCTTTGCCCCATACTCATGTTTTCAATGGAGGTATGAAACACGTCTCTTTCCATTCCTAATTTACGAAGATTATTTAAAAAGAGTTCCAAGTCTAGCTGATTCTTTTGCGCAAAATCTGTTAATGTTCCGGTGTTATCTTCATAGTTTTGGCGAACATAACTGATGCTGATTGTTGCCGGACGCGTGACATCCCCCTTGGATTGACCAGTAAATTCCCCAAGTAAATACTGGATGATCGATGATTTACCACTACCATTAGGTCCAGTTATTGCCACACACTCTTGTTGCTCGATGCTAAAGCTGATAGGATCGAATAACATCTCTTCATAGCCTAATTGTAGATTTTCTACTGTCAATAAGCGTTTATGATGCGACTGATTTGGGCACATGTTCAATGAATCGATCGACTCTAGATCTTTCAATAATTTCTCTTTCTCACTAATTTGAGTTTCCATCCGATTGACGATCGCTTTTGAACGTTTCATTGTACGAGCAGCATCCGCTCCAATTGCGCCACGATTGACACGCCGTGCTTCGGTATCAATAAAGCCAACACGTTTTTTTGTTTTGTCTCCTTCTCGAGAGTTAGCCCACTCCGCTTTTTCAGCTGCGGTTTTTTTCAAACGTCCGACTTCTTTTTTGATTTTTTGGTTTTGTGCTAACTCAAATTCATCTTTTCTACGCTTTTGTTCTTCGTAGACGGAATAATTTCCTTGATAAATCACTAATTGACTTTTTTCGATGACCAAAAGATGGTCAACGACTTCATCAATAAACTGACGATCATGACTGACAACAATAAACCCTTGTTTTTTCTTATTCAGGTATTCAGCTACTTGCTGACGCCCAACCACATCTAAGTGATTTGTTGGTTCGTCAATCAGTGGAAAATGCTGCTCATCGGTAAATAAGAGAGCCAGCAATACTTTTGTTTTTTCTCCGCCGGAAAGGGAATCGTAAGGGCGCCAGAGAATTTCCGGATCTGCCTGCATCAGCATCAACTCACGCTCGATCTCCCATAACTCACAATCTGAAACTTCTAACAACACATCATAGGTTAGTCGATTCGTTTCCCTGACCTGTTGTGGAAAATAGACAAATTCTTGTTGATGGGTCACTTTTCCTTGATAAGGTAGTTTGTTTTGCAAAATAGTTAATAACGTCGTTTTGCCACGACCATTTCGACCAATCAGTCCTAATTTCCATGTGGAATCAATATTTAGGTTTGCTTGATCGAATAACAGATTGTCTTGGCTGTCATAGCCAAACGTCAATTGTTTGATTTCGATTTTAGACATTTATCTTCACCTCGTTATAAAAAAGACCAGTCCTATTTTCAGAACTGGTCAAAGAAGATGAGTACAAAAAGAGACCCACTCATTGAAAGCAGCCAATTCTGAAAATCTGCATACTATCCCCTTGAACGAACAAGGTATAGTTAAAATGCAGCTTCAACAAATTGACTTACTTTTTCAATGCGCGGATCCCTCACTTTGTCTTTATTTGCCACTAGGTTACCATAGGTGTTTTAAGACTGTCAACCAATAAATTATTGCAACAAGCCACTGATTGCCTGTGAAAGTATTCTGACGTTCTCTAGTGTTTCTTGATGATCCAATGCCTTATCAAGAGAAGTTGGGCCAGTTTGGATACTAAATACACTAGGAAGAATCGTCGTTAATTGACCTAAATCTTTTTCCCGACTCCCACAGATTGCTACAACTTTTTTGTTGTGTTTTTTTGCCAAAGAAGCCACACCATAAGGCACTTTCCCATGAATTGTCTGTTGATCAATCCGTCCTTCTCCTGTGATCACGATATCGGCTGATTTGATTTTATTCTCTAAGTCTACTAACTCAGAAACAGTCATAAATCCCGCTTTCATCGTAGCTCCGACAATGGCTAAAGCGCCTCCGATTCCACCAGCTGCGCCACTGCCAGGGAGTTTATTCAAATCGATTGCTGTGCGTTCTTTGATTTGTTCAGCGACCTTTTCTGCTTGTGCTTCCAAAAATGCTAGTGTTTCTGGTGAACCACCTTTTTGTTTGCCGAACAGCTGAGTCGCACCTTGTTTGCCAGTGTAAGGACTCGTAACATCCGCTGCGATCGTCAATCGTTGCTCGATTCGCTCTAATTGAGAGACGTCGATTGTCTCGATGGATAACAAAGGATTCCCTTCTGTCACACCATTTAGTTTCGCCCCTAATGACTGCAATAAACCCAAGCCTCCATCAGAACAACCGCTACCACCTAATGTTACGATAACTTCGTCTACTTGCTGATTCAAAGCATCTTTGATCAACTCTCCTAAACCAAAACTTGAAGCTAACCGGATCGTTTGATCTGTCGGTTCGGTCAACAAGTCCAATCCAATAACTTCCGTCGATTCAATGATGGCTAACTTACGGTTCTTTTTTTGTGTCAGTAAATAACGACATGCTTTTTTCCGAAAGAGCAAATCCGGACAAAAAAGTGTTCGCCATTCCCCGCCTAAAGTAGCGTAAATCACTTCAGCAGTTCCTTCGCCACCATCTGCGATAGGTTGATTGACTGTTTGTTCCGCCTCCCCCCAGCCTTGCAATGCTGCTTGGTTGAGTTCAATAGACGATGCGCTACCTTTAAACGAATCGATTGCTGCAAGTAATTTCATTTAGAGACTCCTTTTTCTGTGATGATTGAACAACGTGTTTTTCTTTAACTATATCATATCTAACGTGCTTCAATACCGCTATATTCATAGATAGAAAATACTTCAGGATCATAATCGATAAACCGCTGTGACCAATTTTCTACATCAAAAAATTCGATGATCTCACGATCGACGGTTTGATAAGGGCTATTTAAGAATGCAGGAAGTTCATCCAAATTCCTTTCTTCCAACAAGAAAATATTTTGTGGATTGTAGAAACGATACCCGGAAATCGCTTTGTTATCAGTGACTAATTTCTTTTGGAAGAAAATCGATTCAAATGTTCGTAATGTCACACCACTTTGACCTTCTCGCAACAATTCTAAAATACCTGTCGAACCATTCGTCTTTTGCAAATATTCTGTATAGGTCAGATACCCTTCTTGATCATTTCCACGACTTGGTAAAATAAAAAAATTTGTTGAGATACCTAACTGTTCAAATGTGGCTTGATAATCATCTGCTCGTTGTTTTCTGCCGTTATCAGTTGCGCCAAAGAAGAGATCAGTCGTGACTTCAGCTTTTGGTAATTGCATCTCTTTTGAATAAAACGAACTATTATGCTTAATCCCTAACTCTTTTGCTTCTAAAATATCAAAATGGTAAATGTCATCAATTGCTGGTTCTGCTTCTGCTTTCTTCAATAACTGAAGGTGTTCTTCTTTGAAATGGTTCCAAAAGAAGAGAATGATCTTCGCATTTGTGTACGGTCGAATGCGAGAAGCAAATGCCACATCAAAACCATAATCTAAAAAAATAATTAGTTTATATTGATCGAGTTGCTGTTGGAACGATGACATAAAGGAATCATCCATCAAATCTTTTGCTGAGATGACGTCCATTGTTTGTACGTATGGGAAAAAATATAACGCCTTATTTTTCGCTATAAGCAATCGTTCGTGTTGGCTCATAGTTATCAACTCCTTATTTTTACTTACTCAAAACAAACCTATTAAGTATGGGTTTCCTCTTATAATAGCCCTGCATGAAAGGAAAAAGCGAATGAAACGCTTTCGTTTCAAGTTATTTTTTATAGAAATATAACAATAATTATCAAAACAGATAAGAGTTCTATGATTGTTTCATTAAAAATTACAAAAAAGTTTTCAGAATAGTTGTAATTGTCAGACAATTTGTTATTATAGAGAATATTATTTTATAACCTATTTGTTTTTTCAGCTATGTTTTTAGAAAAGAGGGTTTTTGATGGAAAGTACAGAACAAACAAAATTAAAAAAACAGCTAAGCTCTAGACACATCACGATGCTTGCTCTGGGTGGTGCAATTGGTGCTGGTTTATTCAAAGGAAGTGGTGAAGCAATTGGGATCGCTGGTCCTGCAGTTTTGCTTGCCTTTTTGATCGGTGGTGGTATTTTATTTATTGTTATGAGTGGTCTAGGTAAGTTAGTTTTAGACGGTGGGGATACACAACATGGATTATCTGGCTTGATTCGCCCTTATTTAGGTAATCATTCTGCGGACTTCGTCGACTGGGTCTATTATTCCATGTGGATGATCAATATCATCGCCGAGGCTGTAGCAGCAGCTTCCTTCTTACAATTATGGTTCCCGCATGTACCTGCATGGTGTTTCATCTTACTTTTAGCTATTTTAACGACTCTGATCAATCTTTATTCTGTCCGCTTGTTTGCTGAAACCGAATATTGGTTGGCTTTTGCGAAGATCAGTGTCATTATCTTGATGATTCTTTTCGGGATATATCTCGTCGGACAACAAATGTTAGGAACTGGAATTTTTCCTACATTAAGTCAATTGACTGATCACGGTGGCTTTACTCCCCATGGATTAAAAGGGGTCGTTAGTTCATTACTTGTCGTTATCTATTCATATGGCGGGTCGGAATTGATTGCAATCACCGTCAGTGAAGCGGACGATCCTAAAAAAGCCATACCAAAAGCGATAAAAGGGGTCATGGGCCGAATTGTTTCCTTCTATATTATTCCGCTTTTCTTATTGCTGATTCTTTTCCCTTGGAACACTTTAGCTGGTTCTGCAGTTAGCCCGTTCGTCTTGGTGTTTGAACAGATGAATATCCCTTTTGCTAGTGATATCGTGAACTTCGTCATTGTCTTGGCACTCTTTTCATCGATCAATTCTGGCGTTTATGCTTCTTCCCGTCTATTGTTTTTCCGTTTGAAAGACAAAAAAGGCACCGCCAAGAAACTGGCAAAGTTGAACAAACATTATGTGCCACAACGTGCTGTATTATTTTGTACCAGCGTGCTATATCTAGGTGTCATTCTTTCCTATTTCGTAGGTGACAAACTTTTTGGTTACTTAGCCGGTTCCCTTTCTTATACGGTACTCGTGATTTGGCTAATGATCAGCGCTGCCGCTTTTCGTTTAGCATTGAAGAAAGGCACTTGGCAAGCCAAAAGCTTTAATTTATTTGCTTTGATCGCGTTAAGCTTGATCTTGATTGGGATACTCATGACAAATTCAATTGGTGTAACGGTCTTGACAGCTTTGTTATATGCGGTGATTTTCTTTAGCTATCAAAAGAAAAAAGATGTCTTTGCGATAAAAAATGAGCCTTTTTCTTCGATTTGATTGATGATAAAGATAGATAACTAAAACTTCCCCATGAACCAGCTAGAAAATACGAGATCACTTGATAGATCTTTGAGCTTTCTAGCTGGTTTTTATTAGTCTTTTTAGAGAATTTTGAGCCTGGATGACCCATTCGTCAAAAAAGATCACCCTCATTTTTTGCAACGATACTTGAATAGTTGTTGTTTCACTTCATCGATACGTTCAATTGATGAGTCAAACCCTTGATTATCCAAAAAAAATAGTCCCCCGCTGATCGGGTGACTATTTATTTGAGTTTATATCGTTTCCTTCGCAACGTTCAATTGTTCCTGCTTTTCTTTATTTTTTGCAATACCTAAACCAGTAATGGCACTGACCATCGAAAAGACGGGAGAAAGCAAACTAAAGAATACAAATGGTAAGTAGGTCATCGTTGGTATCCCAAACGTGCTGGCAACAAAACTACCGGCAATCCCCCAAGGAATAAGGTAATTGATGACTGTCCCTCCATCTTCTAAAGTACGACTCAAAAC
The DNA here is from genome assembly GCF_002813755.1 of Enterococcus mundtii. Lineage (NCBI taxonomy): Bacteria > Bacillati > Bacillota > Bacilli > Lactobacillales > Enterococcaceae > Enterococcus > Enterococcus mundtii. The sequence continues at coordinate 2,290,217 of NZ_CP018061.1, forward strand.
AGTTGGATCAAGTCCTGCTTTTTTGTATGTTTCTTTGAACGCATTTCCGGGTAAGATCACAGATAAGAACTGTTCACCGATAAACAGATTGACGCCAATACTTGTCATCAGTGTCGTAAAAATCAGTTTAGGTGTCGTCGTCATTTTCTTCGATACCACTTCCATAACTGTAGAGATCAACTCAAATTCGATCAATAAACCACCTAATGAAAGCGTCAGAATAATCAAGGAAACTGTAGGCATCATACTTTCGATCCCACCGCGGCTAAGTAACGCATCGATTTGCGCGTTTCCTGTTTCAGATAGAAAACCAGATTCGAGGACTGTCGCTAGTCCTGAGAAGGAAGTGCTTGGATCTTGGATAAATATCATTCCAACTGCTACGGCAATATTCAACAGGATCGTTAAGATCGCTGGAACTTTTTTCCAAGCACAAACCAGCATCAAGAATAAAGGTATTAGAGACCAGATTGAAATCGTAAAGTTGTTTTCTAAAATGGTTGTTACATTTTGGATTTCTGTCAAGCTAGCACCTTTATCTGTATGTCCTAAAAATGCAAACAAAATCAAAGAAACAATAAATGCCGGAAGTGTTGACCACATCATATGTTTGATATGTTTGAATAGATCAGCATCAACAATTGCTGCTGCCAGATTTGTCGATTCAGATAATGGCGACATCTTATCTCCAAAAACTGCTCCAGAAACAATGGCACCGACAACTAATGCAGGATTCAATCCCAACGTTGTGCCGATACCGAAAAAGGCGATACCGATCGTTGACATGACGGTAAAGGCGCTACCGACTGCACTGCCGACGATGGCACACACAACAAAAACTGAAGGCACAAACCACGGGACACTAATAATTTTAAAACCATAAACCATCAACGTTGGGATGATGCCCGCTTGGATCCAGACCGCAATCAATGCGCCGACTAAAATAAAGATAAAGATCGGGATGATCCCCGGTTTGAGGCCATTGATGATTCCTTCATGTAATCGATCGGTTGGCTGTTTCTTCACTACTGCGTAGACCATGACCATACCAATAGCAATCAAAATCGCGATATTCGGTGAAATCTTAAAGCCAACTACTCCGGCTGCTATCGTTGCAACGATAATTATTAATACACTCACTGCTTCTATAAAACTAGGTTTTTTTATTTTTTCCATATCCATTCTCCTTTTTTAAGTTTGTTACGTCTTAAAAAAGCTTCGATATCGAATGACTCCGCCACAATTCATCTGTGTTTCCTCCCTAAAAAGACAAAAAGATCTGTTTTCAACTAAGGACGAATTTCTCCGCGGTACCACCTTAATTAAAAACAGATCTGTTTTTCACTTTGATTTGAATGATTTAATTGTTAAAACTTTTCCTGTAATTCATAGAACTGGCTTGGTCGGTTCGCAGCAACCACCGACTTTCTGAACAAAACACCAAAACTACTACTGGGTGAAAAGTGAACTTTCATGAAGTTTACCTGCATCTGTCCAGTTTGTCAATCTAAATGTATTTTTTCTGAAAACAAATGTTTTGATTTATCACGATCTAATCCTTTCACCCATCCATCATCTCCCGTTATTTTTTTGCAAGGATTGCTTGATGCTCCTGCTTTATTTTATCTAGAAGTTCTGGTTTTTCAAATAGATCTAAGGCAGTATTTGCCAATAGTTCAGCAGCAATTGCAATCGAAGCTAGTCCTTTTTCACTGCGAGCAGCTGCTTTAAATTCTTCAGAATGACCGGCAATATATTCATCAGAAATCGAGACGGTTGGTTGGATCGTCGGAATCACATGACTCACGTTACCAACATCAGAAGAGCCTAGACTTGTTTGTTCTTTTGTTTCGATTTCTTCATCAGGTACACCTGCTACATCCGCATGGCGGAAGAACAGCGCATCAAATGAAGGCGTCACGATCACATCATCAACCGAATTTTGGAACAACCCAAATTCATAACTTGTTCCCGTACTCAAAGCCGCACCTTTCACGATATTTTCGACTTTTTGATACACCGCATTCAATGTCTGGCGATTTTTTGCTCGCAAGTAAAATCGACCCGCCGCATATTCAGGAATCACATTTGCAGCGACCCCACCATCCGTAATGATGCCATGGATATTAACGTCTTTTGGCAATTGCAGGCGCAACGCATTGATTCCATTAAACACTTGAAGCAACGCTTCTAAGGCATTCACTCCTTTTTCTGGTGCGGCGGCTGCATGGGAAGCAACACCATGGAACTTGATGTCCACCGGATCGTTCGCTAATGATTCTGTCGTTTTGCCGTAACGGTATGCGGGATGGACACAAAGGGCAGCATCCACATCTTCAAAAAAGCCTTCCCGTACAAAACTTCCTTTAGCTGATCCGTTTTCGCCTCCCTCTTCGCCAGGTGTGCCATATACCCGGATTTCTCCACCGATTTCAGCAATTCGTTCGCGCAAGACACTGGCAGCTAAGACAGAATACGTACCAAACAAGTTATGTCCACAAGCATGACCGATTCCTGGTAAAGCGTCAAATTCTGCTAAAAAAGCAATCGTTGGTCCTGATTTTCCTGAAGCGTAACGAGCATCAAATCCTGTTCGATGACCAGCTACATCTTTTGTCACAGAAAATCCTTCTTTTTCTAATTGTTTGATCAAGGCATCTGACGAATAAAACTCATAGTTACTGACCTCTGGATGATCATGGATATCTAGTGCTAGTTCTTGATATTCAGCCAATCGTTGGTGGATTGCTTCCTTAAAAGAATGTGTTGTTAAAGTAGATGTTGTCATATTGGCTTCCTCCATTTTGCTTTTTATTTTTTACCAAATGTTTCCCAAGCAGGTACGCTTGATCCTTTTGATGTTTCTTCGATCACTTTTGCTGTTTCTTCCGTTTGATAAGTGTCAACGATCTTTTGATAGATTTCGTTATTTTCATCTTCTTTTCTTGCTACAATGATGTTGACATATGGTCTGGCACTGTCATCGACAGGTTCTAAAAAGATCGCATCACTCGTTGGGTTCAATCCTGCATCAACTGCGACACCACTATTGATCACTGAAAGATCCACGTCATTCAATGCACGAGCTGTCTGTGAGGCATCCAGTTCAGAAATGTCTAGGTTCTTTGTATTTTCAGTAATATCTGAAGTAGTCGGTGTTTGATCTTTCGCTGGATCGACTTTGATCAAACCAGCTGTTTGTAGCAATAGCAATGCCCGTCCGCCGTTTGTGACGTCGTTAGGAATCGCTACTTTTGCGCCATCCTTGATATCATCAATGGATTGGATCGTATTGGAATAGATTCCTAAAGGTGCATTCACTGTGTTTCCGATCGAGACTAGATCCGTTCCGTGTTCCGTATTGTAATTGTCTAAAAAGAATTGATGCTGAAAAGCATTGAGGTCGATCGAGCCATCCGCTAATGCAGCATTCGGTTGATTATAGTCGGTAAATTTCACGTATTCTAAGTCAATGTCTTCTTTTGCTAAACGTGCTTTGACATCATCCCAAACGTCAGTGTCCTCTCCAATGATCCCAAGTTTTACTGTCGTTTGTTTGTTTGTGTCTGTTTCGGCATTTCCTTGGCTACAGCCAGCCAACCAAATAAGTGCAACAAAAGCGAGTACTGTATAACGAATGATTTTTTTCATGATGATTCCTCCAGTTTAATGTGATATTTTTTTGATCAATAAGTTGCTGATCCATTGACTTAAGAAAACAAGGATCAAGATCAACAAAGTGGCGACGATAGTCACGTCTGTTTGAAAACGATTGTACCCACGAGAGATCGCTAGGTTTCCTAATCCTCCTGCGCCAACCGCTCCTGCCATGGCAGTCAAGCCAATGACATTGATGATCGTCAATGCAGAGACACGAATGATCCCTGGCAATCCTTCGATCAAATAGACTCTAAAAACGATCCCTAATGGACTGGTTCCCATTGATTCGGCCGCTTCAATCACTCCAGGATCTACTTCTAACAACGCATTTTCTACTTGTCGAGCGAAAAATGGCACAACGCCAAAGATCAAAGGGACTAAAGCAGCTTTCGCACCAATCGTAGTACCAACTAAAAAGCGAGTCGTCAATGCCAGTAAAGAAAGTAAAATGATAAAGGGAATCGAGCGGACAACATTGATGACTTTGTCTAGCACTTCATAAAGTAAGCGATTTTCAAGCAATCCTTGGGGCCGTGTCACAACCAATATGATCCCAAAACCGAGACCGATTGCACCTCCGATCAACGCGGTCCAAAAAGACATATACAACGTTTGCTTCGTCGCTTCAATAAATTCATCAGGTATCGAATAGACATTGGGTAAATAGGTTTCTAAGAAATGGGTCATATCAGCGTCCTCCTTGAATCACTTTCATTTCCTTACTTGCTCCATTTTTTTGTAAAATCGTTGCTTGTACACCGGATTCAATGAGATAAGCCAAGGCTTTTTCTCGTTGATGGATCTCTCCTGATAAAGTAACGATCAATCGTCCTAATGGGGTTTCTTGCAATAGTTCTACATTGCCGTATAAAATATTCGCACTCACTTGGTATTTGCTATAAAGTTGTGCGATCAACGGTTCATTTGTTTGTGTGCCCACATAACTCAATTCCACTAACCATTTATTGGTCAACTGATCTGCAAAAGCACGATGCGAGCGAATCGTTTCTAATGCTTGGTCAACGTGGGTGGCTGTTCGGATAAACTCTTGCGTCAAAACTTCTTTTGGTGCACTGAAAATCTGAACGCTACTTCCCTGTTCGATTACTTCCCCGTTTTCCATCACGGCTACTTTGTTGCAAATTTCTTTAACGACTTGCATCTCGTGTGTGATCAAAACGATCGTCAACCCTAATTGCTGGTTCAATTTTTTCAACAAAGCTAAAATCTGATGAGTCGTTTTTGGATCTAAGGCACTCGTTGCTTCATCACAAAGTAACACTTGCGGATCACTAGCTAATGCACGAGCGATAGCAACTCTTTGCTTTTGTCCTCCTGAAAGTTGTTTTGGATAAGCAGTTGCTTTTTCTTCTAACCCGACTAATGTTAGAAGCTCATTGACTTTTTGACGACGCTCCTGTTTCGATTTTTTCGTATATTTCAACGAGAAATCGACGTTGTCAAAAATCGTGCGACTTTCCATTAGGTGAAAATGTTGAAAAATCATCCCAATCGATTTTCGTTCTTTCCGTAATTCTTTCGGGGATAGTTTCCCTAACTCTGTTCCATTGATGATGACTTTGCCACTTGTTGGTTTTTGTAACAGGTTCATGACACGAACCAACGTACTTTTCCCAGCACCTGAATAACCTACGATACCGTAAACATCCCCTTTAGCAATCGAAAGATCCACCTGTTTCACTGCCTGGATCGTCTTTTCTTTTTGTTGGAAAGAAACATTTATTGCTTGTAATTCAATCATTTTTACTCCTCCTTCGGTTTGACGATAAAAAAAGGCATCCTCAAGAAAATGACTCATCACTTTCTTGAGGACGCCTTTTTGCGTGTTACCACCTCATGTTCAAGTTACACTTACATGTAACTCCTCTTCGAGTACAAACATACTCTAGCAAGCTAACGGTTGCGACCGTCACCATCTCACAATTTTGCTCGGGGTGAATTGCTCAATAGCCATTTTCCAAATATGCCGCCTTGCTTCTTCTCAGCTACCGAAGCTCTCTGTTAAAGGTTTATGTATTTGTACTTACTATTTCAACGCAAAAAATATAAAAAAAATCCTTTTATCAGCATAAATCTACTGATAAAAGGACGACGTATCGTGGTACCACCTTTATTCGGAAGTTTCCTTCCCTCAATCCAACATCTCTTGACGAGAGATTGGTTGTCCGTTTTAACGGTCAGACATTTCCGAACTTGCCTACTTATCGACAAGTTATCCTCCAAGGCCATTTTTCAACTTTTCTTACTTGACTCTTTCCACCAACCAGAGCCTCTCTTTGAAGTTTCCAAGTTTACTTTCCTTATCAACGAATCCATATTTTGTTGTTGAGAACACTTTATCTAACTGAAAACAAAAAGTCAAGCAAGAAATTTAAAAAAATAAGCACTCAGTCGATTGATCAATAAAAAAATCGTTGGTGGCACTGGATTTCCAGCCGCTTATTTTTTTCCTTTTTCTTTTTCTAACATCTCCAACACGATCAAAAGATCGGTACCTTCCGCTAAGATCGATAAATCTGCTTTTTCCCTTTCGGTATAAGCCCGATCAAAGCTTGAATCTGGAATCAAAACAACACCCATTCCTGCTCGTGATGCGGCGGTCGCACCAACCAAAGAATCTTCCACTGCAAAGGCTTCTGACGCTGTCAATCCCGACCGCTCTAGCGCAGTTAGATAAGGAATTGGTGAAGGTTTATTTTCAGACACTTCATCCCCAAAAGTATATGTATGGAAATAAGGCTTCAAAGAAAATTGATCCAAGATATTGGTTGCTCGTTTTGTGACCGTCGTCGTTGCTAGACCAAGAATGAGTTTTTGGTCGTTCAATTCTTTCAACACTTCTTTGGCATGAGGTTTCAATTGGATAGCGCCACTATGCAGTTGTTGGTAAAAATATTCTTCGCGTTTTTCACGAACCTTTTGTACCATCTCCGCTGTTCCCGCCATTTTGATCAACAAATCATAGCTTTGTTTCCAATTTTTCCCACCCCATGTATCAACGATTTCTTGAGGTATTTCGATATCAAATTGCTTGAATCCCCATAGCCAACCGTCACGATAAGTTCTTTCTGTATCAACTAATAGTCCATCTAAATCAAATATTGCACCCTTCATATCCACTGATCCTTTCAAAAAAACAATATCTGTAGTGTATCATGTTTTTTCATTCAAACCAATGGGATCTCAAGCATTTTTGTTATGAGTGATAATTACACTCACCCTCCGCACTCAATTATTTGGATTCATTTTAGTTATTTTATTTCTACGAATCTTTAATAATTGATTCGTAAAATTGGCCCAATCGACCGCCCTTGGAGGAACTAACCAAATGATTTGGAACAAGTCTCCAAAAGAACAGATTTCCTTATCTGTCAAGAGTAGATCTGTTTCATCATCTGCCTTCGTTTGGTAGATGATATTCAAGTCTGAGATTTTCTGGATATTATTTTTGATCAACGCATTAAATTGTGGTCCAAAGGAAAAATCAATACAAATACGGAGCGGTTTCAATTGCTGATCGATGGGTAATATATCCATCATCACTAGCACATAATGAAAAAATAAAAATTCTTTTGCGAGCCAAATTTGCTTGTTCTTTTTTTGTTTTTGGATGTAATCTCTGCAAAACAAAAAGTATTCCGGATACATTTCATAAAAATAAGTGACATCCAGGTTGTTATTGTCATCAATATTTTCTTCTTTGAAATATTTGATCTTCAAATGCAAGACTGTCAGCTGTCTCCTGATTTCTTTTAGCTGATTCTCTGAGAGAATGAATGCTTGCCCAAGTTCTTCAAGAAACAAGTCATTCAACGCGATTACTTCCTTTAGCGTCACTTCCTCAATAAGTTCCGGCTCATTGATTGCTCCTTCGACAACAAGATAAGCAAAGATCTGTTGCGCTTCGTTATATAGCTCTTTTTCCGTATCGATTTTTGCCTCTTTTTCAAGCCAGGAAAATATGCTTCGAAAGAAATCATTTGTTTGTAACATTTTTTTATTGAATGTCAATTGACTTTTTTTATTCTCGGACATTCGCCAACCTTGCTTTATTCGAATCAAGCTGACTGAAAGAAAATGTTGGAGTTTTGTTTCACTAAAACCTGTAAATGAAGCAGCGAATTTCGGTTCAAGGAATCGAATCAATTCTTCTACTTGCTCTGTGATTTCTGTTGGATAAACCGAATAAGCCCGTCCGTATAATTTGGTGAAATAAAACGTCACCAATCCACGTACAGAGCCTTCTTCCCCACTTAGTAAGAATTTTTTTGTGACTGTCAGTTCTTTATCTGCTAATCTCGTACGCATGTCTTTCAGCTTTTGGTAAACGAGGGGATGACTGATATAATTTTTGATCGCATAATCATTGACAGATTCGAACGTTTCAAAAAATATTTCTTGTAACATTAAAAAACCAAAGGAATGGCGGACATACATTTCACCTAAAATCGTCGAATTCCCTCGACCACTCTCAATCAGTCGGACGTTATTTCCTTCGAAAAACAGTTGAAATTCATCCGTTAGCCCATAGTCCACAAAATCATGTGACAATTCTTCCATTGACTTATTCAGCAAAAAATAAGAGATATCCAATTCTTCCACCACTTTTTCATGATTTTCAATTAAAAGTGGCTTTGCTTCCAAATAACGTAGCAACTCTAACTTTCGTTGCGCTGGCTTATCTAAAAATAGTTTGAACATTTTGATTTCCTCTACCTTCTGGTTTTTCTCCATAGAGTATCGTACCTGAAAATAAGTAGCTCATTGCTGCCATCTGACTATTATCTGAACTAGCAGAACCAGAACCACTCGACTGTGGCAACATCACTTGGCTATGAGAGTGATCATCAGAAAAAAATTGATCATCTAAGGTTATTTTACGTGATGTACTAGCAATCTGGCTAATAATATCGCCCTGATTATCCAATGATTTGGGTTTGCTTGGTTGCTTTTTTTTAGGCATTGAAGAATCTTGATAAGGTAATTTGGCTTGTGCTTGTTCTTCAACTTCCTGCTTTTCGTTATTTATGATTGCAGTATCTTGTGATTGTTCGGTGTGTCCAACCTCTGCTTCTTTCTCATCCGTTACTGGTCGTTGGGGAGTAACTGGTTGAATTTGGATTTCTTCTGTTGGATTCAACGGATCATAAATGATCGTTTCTGCATATATATAGATGGAGGATTCAAAATAGACTGCAGCGAACAGAAGTGTTCCTAATATAGCGATTTTTTGTCTTTTCACTTTTCTCCCCCTTTTTTGATTAGACATTTTAAGTAAGTGAAACCCTACGTTTCCAAGCAAAAATTGTCTGACTGATCTTATTTATTTGATCAGTCAGACGTTGTTTTATCAGGGGTTGATATTATTTATTTTCAGATTCGTCTTCATCTTTTTGTTTTTTTCTTTTCCAAAAAATAAGTAGAAATAAAAGAATCAATAATAATAGGATACCGAATAATAGATACATCCACGTATTGTCTTGTTCAATCGTCACATCTTTTTCGTTTAATTCCCTAGCAACTTCACCTTTGATTTCAAAGTCTTTTTCAAATTCCCATTTATATTTATAGATTTCTTCAGAGCCACTAGAAGTTTTAACTTTGTATTCCCCATCTGCAGCTTTTTCACCGTAAGCAGTCATCTTCATCGTATACTTCCCTGCTTCCAACTTTTCACCGTTCAAAGAAATGGGGTAAGCAAAGTGAGAATTAGGGGCCATTTGCATACTTTCCGTTTGGCTGTCGTAGAGCACTTCAGCTGATCCTTTTTTCGTGATCGTTGTTGCTACGTTCAATTGATTCAAGTAAACCGCTTGAGGATTTTGCAAATGTACATTGATCACATTTCTCGCGTTGACTTGTGCCGGTTCCACTTTCGTTGCTTTGAGATCAGGCTTGATAGTTGTCATATTTTGACGGATCAATAATGCAACTACGTAAGAGTACTCATTTTTGATGGCTAAGCCTTTATCTTCTGAAGAAGAGTCCTGGGTGTCATCCGTTTTTTCTTTAAAAGTGATCCCACCTGCCATGACGCCATCAAATTTTTCTGCTGGCATAGTGACTGTGATTGGCACTGTCACTTCCGCATGTTTTGGTAACGTCACTTCTGGCTCTGCTTTCGCATAATCTTTTAAATTGTAAACCAAACTATTATCGGGTTCAATTTTATTTTCACCATACTCCACCACACCATTCAAATTAGTTGTTGCACTGTTGATCGTGGTTTCGATCGTGATGTCGTTGTCTGTGTCATTGCGTAATTGGACTTCGATTGTTTGCTGTTTGTCCGGTTCCATTAATAAATCGAAATATGTTTTTTGTTTATCGATTTGATTTTCGGGAATGACTGGGGTAACCGCAAAATTAAATTCTGATGCAAAAGTTGATTGGACTGGAACCATACTTAGCATCGCAACAATGAGGCTGACAATAAGGATAAATCTTTTTTTCATAATATTTTTAACTCCCTGATAAATTAGATGTTGGCAAGGCTATGACAGAAGCGTTCTATCCCTTCAAAGGTAACCAATATCACTGCGTTGCACCAATTTTTTTGAGGTCAAGACAAAAAGTTCTTTCACTCTTGCCTTAACCAGATTGTTTTATATTAGTTTCCTGGGGCATCTGTTAACGTCCAAGTGAACGTTGTTTGGTAAGCTTTTGCGTATTTTGTCGTTGAGCCTGGTACTTCTAATGCAATACTATTTTTCGCAGTATCCACTGAATTTCCCCAATCCATCAAATACGTTCCAGCACCTTCACCATTTTTCGCACTCATCACTAATGATTCACTACCACTTGGATCTAAGCTGAAAGTTGCAACGCCTGTTGGTTTTGCTGATTGTGAACCAGTCACGACATTACCATTTGATAATGTGATTTTTGCACCTGTCAATTCTTGGTCTTCCGCTGTTTTGAATTGTGCATTTTGTTTTACTTTCAATGTCCAACCTGTTTCAGTTCCGCGGTTGTCAGATACTTGAACAAAGTTTGGTCCTTCTTTTTCAACATCACTTGCATCTTTATATTTTTGTGCTGCAGCATAGTATGTTTGCGTTTTTGACGTGATTTTTTGTTCACCGAAGACTAGACTTGAAGCAAAGTCGATCGATAATGGACCATTTGTACCTGGATTTGGCTTACCATCAGGATTTGTTGGATCAACTGGCGTTACTGGTTGTTCTGGATCAAGTGGATCAACTGGATCAGTCGTCTCTGTATTCGGTACATAATTGATCACACCGTTTGAAGTATATTCCCCACCATCAGCTGCCGCTACGCTAACTGTGCTGAATACTCCGCCTAATAACATTGTTGATAATAAGATCATTTGTGATTTTTTCATTTTTATTTTCTCCATTCTTAATTTCCTGGTGTATCGGATAGATTCCAAGTTAATATTGTTGAATACGTAACTGCATCTTTCGGTGTTTTACCTGGGATGGTCAATGAAACACTTTTCGTAACCACTGAGGATACGTCTTTATTTTTTTGGTCTTTCATTGTGATTGTCTCCACTTTGTCACCCCATGCTTCGATCCATGTGCCAGAACCTGCATCTTGTCCAGCACTTAGAACAATCGATTCTGCACCGTTTGGATCTAAGCTGATTTCAGTGGTCGCAGTCGGTGCAGCCACACCTTCTGCATTTGATTTGACTACCGGATCTTGCAATTTTATTACCGCGCCAGTCAACGTTTTGTTTAATGTGTCATCGTTCTTAAATTGACCGTTTTGACATACTTTCAATGTCCAACCAGCATTATTGCCTCGGTGATCAGATACTTGGACATAATCTGGCGTAACTAGATCCGAAAATGTGCCATCGTCATTTACATAAGTCTGTGCTTTAGCATAATAGGTTTCTGTTTTATTCGATATCTTATTCATGCCGAAATCAAAACTTGAAGCAAAGTCGATTGATAGTGGTCCTTTTGTTCCTGGTTCTGGGTCCGTTCCATCTGGATTAGTTGGATGAACCGGTTTATCTGGATCAGGGTCAATTGGATTGACTGGATCGGTTGGTTCCGTATCAGGTATAAAATTGACCGTACCATTACTTGTATACTTGGCTTGATCGACGGCTTGGACGGTCCCCGTTACTCCTGTCAAAAGACTAATGATCATTAAACCACTTACTGTTTTTTTCATACGATCCCCCAAAGTGATTCCTTTTTCACATGTTTCTTTTATGGCGCTGGAGTAGATTTTAGGCTCCATGTCAATGTGGTGCTATACTCTTTCGCTAATTTGACCGTTTTACCTGGCACGTTAAGTTTTACAGCAGTTGCGCCTTCTGTTGCATCTGTACCAAATTTGTAGATCCACGTTCCCATCCCTTTACCTGCATCAGCAGTCATCAAGACTGATTCATTTCCAGGAGTCAATGTATTTTGTGTCACTAGATCTGGTTTGTATTGATCATCCATGATCGATGCACTTGCACCGTTACTTAAGGATAGTACTGCACCTGATAACTCTTCTGCTGCGGCAGTTTGGAATTGCGTATCTTGCTTGACAGATAAGCTCCAACCTTCTTGTGTTCCACGTTTGTCTGTTACTTGTACATAGTTAGGTCCGTCTGTACCATTTGTGAATGTTTGGACTTGCGCATAGTAATCTTTAGTAACAGTAGTGATTTTTTGTTTACCAAATTGGAAACTTGAAGCAAAATCAATTGATAATGGTCCGTTCGTGCCTGGATTTGGCCCATTTGGATCAGTTGGATCTACTGGTACTACCGGACTTGTGGGATCAGTTGGATCAACCGGATCTGTTGGATCGGTATCTGCTTCAAATGCGATCACACCATTTGTCTCATAGCTTGCAGTTTCATCCGCAGCAAATACTGTGCTTGTTCCTACTAATGTACTAAATAAAATAATTCCAGCTGTTAACAATGTTGTCTTTTTCATTTTTCTCTTCTTCTCCTTTTTATACCAATTATTATCAACACGATCAAAAGAAGGAAACTTCCAATGATCGTAAATTGTTTACTCCTGTATTCTCCAGTTTTTGGTAACTGTTTACTATCCCCTTGTATCGCCTCTTGCTGATCCACAGTTGTTCCATTTTTTCCAGAGGGCGTTTGATCGTCTTGAGTAGAGTTGGGTAAAGTGGGTTCGCCCACTCCTTCTTCAGAACTGCTACTTCCAGCTTCAGGATATTCATAGGTGCCATAAAATCCTGTGACACCCTCACTTTTAAACGATTGCTCTTCTTCTGCTAAACCAATTGGCGTTTGTGTAAAAAGAAATCCTAACAACACAAGGATCTTCCACCTTTTTTTCTTCATCTTTCTCACCTATTCTCTATCGTCGTGTTTTTCTATGGGTTACCGGGTGCTGCAACCAATGACCATGATAACGTTCCTTGATAACTTCCGATTTTTTGTTTTTCCGGAGGAACAGTTAACTTGATTCCTTTGTTGTTCGCTTGTCCCCACTCTTGATTGACAAGATATTCCCCATTTGTCGTTAGTGTCTTTTCTTCCACGATCACTGCATTTGGACCGAGTACTGTGTTCGTTGTACCGTCTGTAAATGAAAGTGCATTAGAAAGTTCGGTTGTCCCAGAAGTCAAAGGTTGTTTTTCAGTAACTGTCAATTGCCAATTGTCCCGTTCAGAACCTCTTGTATCTTTCACGATCAAACCACCTTCGATCAGTGGCCAGTACGTTTGAGTTGTTGTCTTAACTTTTTGTGTCTCGAAATTCATCGTGTTTGGGACTTCTTTAAGTTCTAAAGTCCCTGTAATCGCTACATTGACTATTTTTTCTGTCGTTATTCCATTTAGTCGATAGCTATACGTCGTTGAAACATTTTTTAAAACTTCCGCTTCTGTCGTATCCTTGATTGCTAAAAACGTTGTGTCTGTCAACGTTGGTACTTGATTCGCACTGCCATCGGCTAAGATTACTTGTGCCAGTGTTCGTTGATTCAACTCTTGTTGAGACGTCAACGCATTGGCATCAGATAAACTCATCCGAACATCTTTTGCATAGACTGCAAAACTGCGATCCGTCGAAATCGTTGCTTCATTTTTTACAACGATCAAGTTTGCTTGTTGTTCCTTTTCATTCCCCGTCGTACCGACTTTATAATCAATGACATGTTTTCTGGAAACTTCATCTGCTACTAGCGGTTGCTTGATTTCGTCCATTACATCAGCGGTGATCGAATCCGTAAAGAATGGACGTCCCTCTGCCTCCATCAATGATAAAACTGATTGTTGATCGACTAAATCTTGTGCTTCTTTTTCAGAAATGATCACATTTCTAGCAGAAAGCTCAGCAGCATTCGAATACTTCACTTTGACTTCATAACTGTATTCGCTATCTGGCGATTGCCAATCGATCGTTGATGAATCTTTTTGTTCAGCAATCGTTGTAGGTGTGTCGCCAATTTTTGAACTGTTGATTTCTGCTTGGTACAACCATGAACCAGTTGTTTGTGTTTCTGGCGCAAAGCTCAATTTTGGCGTGATACCCTTTCCTGATGGAATCACCAAGCGTCCTTTTTGAACTTTTGTACCTGCGGTTTCTGTTCCCCATGCATTCAAGACTAATGGCGCATTCCCTTCTTTCACTTCACTGACGTTATGAAAAATACTTCCTTCGCCTTGAGCGATTCCAGGATTTTCTACTTCATAATCGATAACTGAACCAGGTATTGCAATACCATAACCACTACCGGATTTTGAGACATCGTTATCCCCGATGAAGCTTTTTCCAGTTGCTTTTTCAGTTCCTCTGAAATTCAAAGGTGTTAGCTTTGTTGCATTGGCAATCGTTGGATTGATTGTCAAAACTTGATAGGCTTTATTTGCGCCGAACCATGTACCGGTACTATCTACTTGCGTTGTTGAATCTCCAGTAGTTGACTTGATCCAGACTATTTCATCTTTTGCAGGATCAGGAAACTCGACATCTGAAATATTGACTTTTCCTGTTCCAGGAATCGTTTCTAAAGTGGCTTCATCCTCTATAGTCAACTTAGCTGCAGAAATTAAGTTACTAGAAGTTGAAACGCCGATCCCAGCATTTTTTGACAAATGGATGTTTCCAAATGAATGATAGGTCGTTGCATGATTGGCAGCAGTCGCAGATAAGCCGTTTTTGATATTTCCGCCATTTGCCATTAATTTCAATCCATTTGTTACATTTAATTCGGTGAAATTGACGATGCCTAGTCCAGTAAGATTGATTGGATCTGTTTGATAGCTGTTTGTACCATCGACATTTTCACCAAAATTGAACACGACTTTGTTTGTACTGGCATTAGCAATCGTATTCGTAAAGTTATCACTGGCTGAACCACCGGATAAACCATTGATACTAACAGCTCCTTGAACATTAGCGGTAACGTTCCTCAAAATTTTCCCACTGCTGATATTGGAATACTGTGTAGCATACAGATTACCAATACTAGAGCCCTCCGCTTGGATATTCATCTGGATCGAACCATTTTGGGTGTAGGTAGCATAACTACCACCATCCCCATAAATGCTCGCACCATTTAATGAATCCACACCTGGTTTGGTAAAGATATTCAGCGTAATCGTATTGTCCGTATTTGTCCCCAAATTCGTGTTTTGTCCATATGGTCGCCCCCCTGTGATATATGTGTTACCTGGTAACTTGAATTCACCGTCATAGTTTCGTAAATCAATGAGTAAACTAGCATTTCCAAGTAGTGACCCATAGTTTGTGATACCACCAGAAAAGCCGTTAGAACCAGTTCGAGGAGTACCAGAGAAGTTCCCACCATAGATGCGATTATCTGAATTCCCAGTAACAGTATGTCCAGCACTTGCGCCATAGGATGCACCCATTGAAGCATTAATGACTCCTTCATAAACGGTCACTCCTACGTTTCCGACAATTTTTTTGTCATCCCATCCGCCACCAGATAAGAACCAGTCTACTTGACCATCATTGACGATGGTTTGTCCGTTACCATACACACGTGTCCCTGCATAGCCCGTACCTTCTAACGTATCAGCGATTCCACCATTCAATATGTTTGAGCTATTTCCTTCAATAACCCCCGAATAAGAACCACCATATGTCCATCGCGCTACGGTATTATTCAATATCGTTTGTGTATCTCCTTTAATGTAGATGTCCCATGTATCATTTGAAGCAGGATAGCCACCTCCACCTACAACGTCCCAAACCGAAGCTTCTCCACGATTTTTCTTCGTGGTCGAATAGGCTAAATCGGTTGGCATTGATCCGGAATAGGCAAAGCCAGCTCCGCCGATTGAACCATCTGCATTAGCCGTCCCAACTTCAATCGTTGTGTTGCCTTCGATGTAGCCACCGCGACCTGCTGCTGTTGTCCAAATGGCGCCATTATTGAATGAACCACTGACTAATTTTGAGGTGATGTTACCGAAGACTTTGAACTCTGCCGCAGCTTTGGCTAAATCAGCTCTTTGTTGTGGTGTATACGCATCATAGGTTGTTTCATTTGATGCCCCAATCCCACTTTTATTGAATTTAACAACGTTATTGCCGGCGCCCCCATTGAAGTCATTGATTCCACCGGCAGATGGGGTTCCTGCTTTGATCGTATTTGTGATATTCCCAGTGACCGTACCGGTATAACGATTGCCACCTTCAAATTCTGCCCGTCCAGCACTGTATAAACTACTATCCAAATTTGTTTCGATTCCGTCAGTTGAACGATTGGTTCCGATATTTCCTCGAGAGGACCCACCGATGAATCGTTCCCCTGCGCCGTACCAACGACCATAACCTGAAATGTTATTGGTTACTTTTCCACCAATATTCCCGTAGATGACACCACCATAAAAGGTACTTAATTGAAACCCTGTTGCACTATTGGTAATCCCGATAGTAGTAGATACAGTTCCCGTAACATTTGCTGTATTTGTCGCACTGGTTCCATTTCCACCACCGTACAAATTCGTGATTCGTCCACCAGCATTATTGATGATCGTAGAGACGTTTCCATCAATGGTACCAATATTAGCTCCTCCTGCTAGTGTATTGATTCCCCCATTATTCGTATTGTTGATAACGATACTCGTATTCCCTTTCAGCGTGCCACCATTTTGATTACCACCAAAGATATTCCATGTATAAGAACCTGTCGTATTGATAGTGATCACCGGATTCCCTACGACATCTCCTGAATTGGTTCCACCATAAATTGAAATACCGTTACCGTTTGCTCCTCCATTCAAATTCAAGCTGTGTCCATTCATATAGAAGTAAGAGCCGGTATAGCTAATATTTCGTAAAGTAATCGTTGAACCAAAGTAAGCATTCGCTGTAAAAGCAAGTGTTTTTGCACCAGATGGTACCGTTAAATCTTGTGTGATTGGATCATCTGAATGGCCAGTGATCACTAGTTGATTTACTTTATCTTTTAATGAGGCAAACGTAGCGTTAGTTGCATCGACCGTACTTGGAATATTGTTAGCGACTGTAGCAGCTGTTAATGTGACGTTTGATCCAATATACATGGCGTAATCTTGCATATTGCCCGCATGATACAAATCATTTAATGCCGCTTTTACTCCGGCATCTGATGCAGCATATGTTTGGTAAGCTTGTGTGCTATCTGTGGGATTTGGTACAACAAGTACTTTCGTCTTATCCGCTGTAGCAATCGTATCTTTGATCGAAGCATCTGTACTTTTTAAAGAACGGAATGCCTGTTGTTTGAATACTGCTTTTAGTTGCAGATCCTTCGTCACTGTTAATTCGCTGATTTCTTCATTTGTATAGAGTTTGCCTTCAACTTCCCAACCGTTCAATGGTTGCTCATCCGCAAAAATCGGGATATCACTACTTGCTAATTTTTCGTTTTCCTTAACTGTCAGTTCTTTAACTTCCGCTCCTGATTCAAATAAATGAGTGCTATCTGTCATAAAAGTTAAAGTAAAGTGTTTTTCTTCAGTCATCGATTCTTGTGTCTGTGCCTCTGACTGTTTCACCTCCTCTTTTACTGATTCTGTTGTCTGTGTGACTGTCTCTTCACTTTGCATGGTTTGATCAATCGACTCTTCTGTTTCAGTTGTGGGTGATAGAGTGACTGCATCATTTTCAGCATCCACTGCCTGCACGACGATTGACAATGGAGAAGTTATCCCTGAAAAAAGAAGCATTGCGGCAACACACATAACAATATTTTTTTTCATTTTATCTTCCCTTCTGCTTCATACAACAAAATTAACTTATTGATAATTATTATTGCTTGCTTGATTCTTTTTGTATTGTATAATGTAAAATCCAGTTATTTTTAAAAAATATTTCTTGATTACTGAAAAACGATTAACTTTTTTCAGAGCATATTATTTGACTTTAAAAAATAACAAGTGATTTTAATAATTCACTTGAAAGTGAAAAAAGCTGTTATATCAACGTTAATCACGTGTCACTAATTCGCATGATCTCCCTTTTTCTTCTTATTTAATTTTCTGTCATGAAAAACGGATGAAATTTTCATGAATTATAATGTAGTAAAGAACCCGCCATTTTTTCAACGGCTATTTTCCAGAGTGTTTTTTGTTGTTTTTTTATTTCGATTTTCGCATGATAATCTTACTTTTTTTGTTTATACTCATAGAATCACCATGCTCGCTTTACTATGAAGCTAGTGTTTGCTTCAACAAGCATAATAAATCACAGTTAAATTTCTTTCATCAACTTTCTCTAATTGTTTTCTTCTCGCCAATAGCCATGCGTCATCTCTTCAAAAATGAATACATTCTATTCCCAAACACCATTTTCATAAATAAGCCATCATTCATAAAAATTTGTAAAATACAATTTTTCATGAATGATGGCTTATTTCGTTTGGACACTTATGTTCCGACCTCAAAGGATCAATTTTAGACTCCACTGTTTTCTACTCAAACCTCTGTAACAAAAATTTTATCTACCTGTCTTAACAATATTAGCTACTGATCTAAACAAACAGCTATTTTTTTAAAACGATAGCACAACTATTCGTGACCGCAACCCCAACTACACTCACTAATAATTAGTTATTCGCTTAAATCTGCTTAGAGTAACTGCGACAATATATCATTCCCGCTTCTATTGAAGCCACGATTCCCAGCATACTCTTATGATCGTATTTTCCAAGAGTATTTCCCCGTCGGATTGCTTCAATTGATCCATTCTTCACCCCCTTATCCCGTTGCGAGTCAAGAAATGAGACAAATGATCCATTTGATTCAATGTTTGATCGAACTGCTATATCAATGGTTTATCGTTATCTAGTGTTTCTTAAAATCAAGCATTTTGACTCTTCATCGAATCATAGATTTTCTTTATCCAACATAACAATAGCTAACAACGGGTAATAATAGATTGCTTTTAAACAATCGTTCAAACATATTGTATAACGCTTGTTTCCGTTATATTTAAATATAATTTATTCTTTTTTGAAAAATTATTTAAATATAACTTACGCGCGTACTTGACTTTTTTAGTAGCGCAGAAAAAAAATAGATTAGGTATTTAAAATACCTAATCTATTAGCGTTTTACTATTGATGGAACGATGCAGCGATTCACTAAAATTTTATAGAATAAGCGAACCATTTAAATGAAGTTTATTTTTTTATTGAAATCTTACCTGAAGGATGCTCAAATCCTCGTACTAAAGTGCAGAAAAGACTTTCTTTTACAATAGTTCTCCAAATTTATTGATATAGATTTTTTTCATGAATGTAACTAGTCCTAAATATGCAATAACTGTCACGATCAACCAGATCCAATAGTTACCTGGCAATGGTAACAAACCTAGTCCTTCACCAAAATTAGTAAATGGAAGAACCGAACCTACTAGAATGCCTAATGTTGTAATTGAAAACATAATAAAAGTGGCATTACTTTGCAAGAAAGGCACTTTAGGTGTCCGTAACGCATGTAGTACTAGGGTTTGGGTCCATAAAGATTCAACAAACCAACCAGCATGGAACAATGCGATAAATAGAACTTGTTGTGAGCCAGTCAACGTATGGTAACTTCCACCAACCACTGCTGGACAAATCACAAAGTACATCAACAGATAGGTCGTGATGTCAAAAACGGAACTCGTAGGTCCGAAGTACACCATAAATTTGCCAATACTTGATGCTTCCCATTTTTTTGGTTCATGCAAATATTCTTTATCCATTCTATCCCATGGTAATGAGATACAAGATACATCATAAATCAAATTTAAAAATAAAATTTGTAACGGTAGCATAGGTAAAAATGGAAGGAATGTACTAGCTACCAAGACAGAAAACATATTGCCAAAGTTTGAACTAGCTGTTGCTTTGATGTATTTCATAATATTGCCGAAAGTCTCTCTACCTGACAATAATCCTTTTTCTAAAATCATCAAATCTTTTTCTAACAAGATAACATCCGCTGATTCTTTCGCAATATCTACTGCTGTATCTACTGAAATACCGATATCTGCCACTTTCATTGCTGGTGCATCATTGATACCATCGCCTAAAAAACCTACTGTGTGGCCATTGTTACGTAAGGCGGTGGTTAATCGTGCTTTTTGTTGCGGATTCAATTTGACAAAGACATCATGTGCCTCAGCAACTTTTCCTAATTCCTTATCAGACATCTCAGCAATTTTCTCGCCAGTGATCAATTCATTGATTTGTAAGCCTACTTGTCGACAAACAGAACGTGTAACCAACTCGTTGTCACCCGTCAATACTTTTACAGCAACACCATGATCTTTCAAAGCTTTCAAGGCTTGTTTGGTTGTTTCTTTTGGTGGATCAAGGAAAGCAAGATAGCCAATCAAGACCATTTCTGACTCATCTTTCACTGAAAATTCTCCAACCACACTTGGATTCGTTTTTTGCGCGACACCGATCACACGCAAACCATCTTCATTCAAGTCCTTCACTTTCGCCAAAACTGTTTCTCTTTGTTCAGCAGTCAATGGTTTGACTTCACCACCAAGGTCGATGTATGAAGAGATACTTAACATTTCTTCGATCGCACCCTTTGTGATCATTTGCGTTTTCCCAGCTGGGTCAGCCACCACGACACTCATTCTTCTACGTTCAAAATCAAAGGGGATCTCATCTACTTTTTGATAACGAATCTTCTCTGTATCTAACGTCTCAACTGCTTCATCGATAATGGCAACATCTAAAAGATTCTTTAATCCAGTTTGGTAGTAACTATTCAAATAGGCGTGGCGCAGTACTCGGTCATTTTCATTTCCTTCACAATCCATGTGGTATTCTAAAATAATTTTATCTTGAGTCAATGTACCTGTTTTATCTGTACAAAGGACATCGATCGCGCCAAAATTTTGAATGGCATTCAGATTTTTGATGACTGTTCCTTTTTTCGCCATGGCACTGGCACCTTTGACCAGATTTGTCGTAACGATCATCGGTAGCATTTCTGGTGTTAACCCAACAGCGACTGATAAGCCAAACAAGAATGCTTCTAACCAGTCTCCTTTTGTAAATCCATTGATCACGATCACAGTTGGTGCCATCAATGCCATGAATTTGATCAACAACATTGAGGTTTTTTGGATACCTAATTCAAAGCTTGTTTTTATCGGTTTTTGTGACAAGTTTTGTGCCACATGTCCAAACATCGTGTCGTTCCCGACAGAGATGATGATACCTTCTGCACTACCACTGATCACGTTACTTCCCATGAATGCAATATTTTCATAACTCGTTTCGCTTTGTGTTCTTCCAGAGCACACAGTCGCATGTTTCTCAACAGGATAGCTTTCACCCGTTAATGCCGCTTGTGAGATAAATAAATCTTTAGCAGAAAGCAATCGCATGTCTGCTGGGATCATATCTCCCGCTGACAAACGAACTTGATCGCCACAAACAATTTCCTCCATAGGAATTTCTTTGTATTCACCATCTCGTTTTACGGCAGCTGTTACTTTCACCAATGATTTCAACTTTTCAGCAGCTTGGTTCGAACGTACGGATTGGATCAAGGTCATCGTGCCACTGACTAACACCATGGCAAAAATAATGATTACACCGAACAAATCTTTATCTGCTGGAGCAGCTAATAGATACTCGGTGATAAAAGAAATAATTCCTAAAGCAATCAATACTAATGTGAAAGGGGTGATAAACGCCTTGATCACTTCTACAATAAACGGCGTTTTCTTTCCATATGAAATACTGTTATTTCCATAAGTTTCTCTTAAATTTTCAACTTGTTCTGAAGACAAGCCTTTTTGTGTTGTTTGAAATAAGTCAAATAACTGTTGCTTATTTTTACTAGCAAAACCAGCGTAGACTTTTCTTGTTTCTTTCTTTTTTTCCATCTCGTGTTCCTCCTTTGATCTTATCAAGCACATACTATATCGCTGTGCGCTTGATCGTTTATCTAATCAACGGAGACAGAGTGTTTTAAAGGCGCTGAGAACAGATAGATAATAGTCTCAACATACCAACCCTTTGTCTCCTTGTACACCGGACTTTCATCCATTTGTTCTCATCTCCTTTCGTTTACTTAAATTACTTCCTTGGCCTACTACTGGATACTTCAACTTCCCAACTTGATCACCCTCTAACACCTTTTTATTTGAAAAAACAGATTGGTGAGAAACAAAAAACCTTTCGCCAAAACTCAGCGAAAGGTCAAAAAAGTGCACAAAAAAAAGCATGGATGATCTACTCGTTGAGTTTTGGCACTATACAACGTAAAAAGCAAAAGAGCTTTTAGCTACCTTATGAAAAGCCTTATCTCGACAATTCCTGTTCTACCCATTGGCGTCTCTCGACATTTTTGGGCAGTAGCCTATGTTTGTATAGGAGCCTCACCTAACAAATCTTATTCAGTTTTTCCTCACCTAATGTAACAACTATTGGCTGGAATGTCAAACACATTTTCAAAAAAATTGAAACTATAAGGGATTCGTTTGTCATGTTTTCTTTCTCTAGGTATAATGAGCTTATCACAACAGATCGGAGTGAAGGATATGGAACGTACACTTGTTATTATCAAACCTGATGGGGTAAGACGTCATTTGATTGGCCGAATCATCCAGCGTTTTGAAGAAAAAGGATTCGCAATCGCTGAAATGAAATTCGCGACGATGACTGAAAAACTAGCAAAAGAACACTATCAACATCTATCTAATCGAAGCTTTTTCGATGACTTGATCGACTATATGACTTCTGGTCCAGTCGTCTATCTGGTATTAACAGGTGAAGATGTGATCGATCTCGTACGCAAAATGGTCGGTGCAACAAAAGCAGCCGATGCTGTTCCTGGAACGATCCGAGGCGACTTTGCCTTACCTGGAACAGAAAATATCATTCACGCTTCGGATTCACGAGATGCAGCCAATACTGAGATCACACGTTTCTTTCCGCCATTCGATACAAAGAAAGTAGAAGATGCGAAAAAATGAATTTTTTGATCACTGACTTTTTATGTGCATCATTTTTTTGATCAAAATATTGATATGCCAGTCCTTCTGATAGGGGTCATACGTCACACGTTTAGTGAGAGTATTGACTCAATACTAGAGGGACTGGTTTTCCTTTTGTATTAAGTCAAATACCCACTAAATAGCCGCTCTCACCAAATCTCTAGCGTTGTGCTTGGATAGACCATAGTTTTTCTTCTAATTCATCTCGCTCTTCTTTGCCTAAGGTATACTCGATCACTGCAAATAATGACTCAAATTCCTCTTTTTTGATGGGTTCCCCTAAAGCTGTAGCGATCAATCGACGATAATAATCGGACATCAAACTCTCGTAAATGACTGCTGTCTTTGATTTCAAACCTAGACAACGATACATATCTTCATTGATACTTCGTGCTTTTTTATATCTTTTTTTGTCGATATAATAGACAGTCAAATTCTTCAAAAAAAGAAACAAACACTGATCATAACCTGACTTCATTGCTTTACGCATTCTTTTTTTAATTTTCAAATAATTGTTTTCGATAAAGGAATCACTGAAAATAAAGGGAAACTCTGCTAATAAGTCTAGTTCATATCGACCAAATTCTTTCATTTTCATAAAGTAATCTTCGATCATTCGTATCTCATATCCCAAAAATTCCAATTGGATATCTGGCTTCACACTTGATTTCCAATACATATGTATATTCAATACAAGATAGTAAAGATCAGCCGTTCGCTTAAATTGCTTGCGATTGTCGGCAATTTCTTTGTAGGGATCAAAATCTTCCTCCTGTACTTTATTCAATAGATTGCGTGTTTTTCTCGTTTTCCGTGGTTCTTCCACTTGATTTCGTAGCGATTCGTATTCAGTAAGTGTGATATTCAATCGATCAAGGAATGCCATCAGTGTTAAAAAAGAAATTTTTTTGATCGTACGATTCTCGATCCCCACAAGCGAAGTTTTTGAACAGATTCCCTCTGCCAATTGTGACTGTGTCAACTTGCGACTTACCCGTAATTTTTTGATCAATTCTCCATCGTGCATAATATGCCTCCTTTAGTGTGTGCATTTTCCAATAAGATCCTCTTCGTCAGAACAACAACCGAAAAAGAGAACTAACTATCGAAATATTTATTGCATTCACTAATTAAGTACGCATAAATAAAAAAAATATTTGAAGAACAATAAAAAAACTTCTAAAAAGTGAAAATTACAACTTTTTAGAAGTTTAGTAAGGTTGTGAAAGAAGCGCTTTGACCTGAACACCGTTTATCATAGGTTGTGAAAGAAGCCTTCAGATAGCTTGCTCCTTCACCGACATCTAGCCATGTCTATGGTTTGTCCGCCGTTCCATCCTCTGTAGGGTATAGATTGGTTGTTGTTTGATCATGATTTTTAGAATAGACACTTGTTGAGGCTGCACCTTTTTCTTTTTCAATTTGTTGGTTCCGTTGCACTTGATTCTTATAGTCATACTTTGCAGGATCGATCGTCGTAAATCCATTTGGCACATAGAATCGCAAGAGATTTTCTTGATTGAGTTTATCAGAAAGACTCAAAGCTGTTTTTACCTGATTTTGTTCTTGTGCGACTTTTTGTTCCGCTGCTTGGTTTTCTTCAAGTAATGCCCCTGTTTTCGTATCATAGATTTTTCCACCTAGTACGGTGTAATCCGGCGCGACAAAATTTCCATTTCTAAATGCCACGACTTGATCATGTTGAGGTGAAAGTAAATCTGTACCAAAATGGATATAATTTTTATCCTCGATTCCTAATAAATGGAGTAAAGTTGGTAAAACATCGATTTCACCACCATACTCATGTTTGACTGTTCCTTTTGTATAACCTGGAATATGGAACATCAGCGGTACTCTTTGCATCTGCGCATTATCAAAATCGCCCCATGTTTCTGGATCTTTTCCTAGTGCTGAAGCAAGGTCTTTATTGTCCGTATTCGAGATACCAAAATGATCCCCGTAAATCACGAACATCGAATGGTCATAAATCCCAGAAGCTTTCAAATAAGTAAAGAACTGTTTGAGAGACTGATCTAAATAATGAGCCGTTCGCACATAATTATCAACGGTACTATTTCCTGTATTCAACGAAGGAAAATCAAAGTTTTTGTCATCTGTATAATAAGGGGTGTGATTCGTGACAGAAAGAAACTTCGCATAAAATGGTTGTTGCAAATGTTCGAGATAGTTTGCGGATTCTCGAAATAGATTTTTATCTAAAATACCATAGCCAAGCATCTCATCTGAATCATCGAAATATGAGCGATCAAAGAAATTATCATACCCTAGATTTTTGTATACATGATCACGATTCCAGAAACTACCGACATTCCCATGAAAAACCGCACTGGTATAGCCTTGTGTCTGATCCAAGATGGCTGGAGCAGCTTGGAACACATTATCTGAACCTAATTCTGTAAACAACGAACCTTGAGGCAACCCAAACGTTCCAGTTTCCAACATGTTTTCAGCATCACTAGTTTTCCCTTGGCCAACTTCATGGAAAAAGTTATCAAAACTGATTGTTCCTTGGTCGGTAAAGAGACTATTTAAAAAAGGAGTGACTTCTTGTCCATCTACTTTCATATTGATCAAAAATTGTTGAAAACTTTCCAAATGCAATACGATCACATTTCTTCCTTTTGCAAGTCCAAACATCTCTGGATCAGGAGCAGCGTAGTGAGATTTGGTGTAATCGAGAACTTCATCTAAGCCATTGCTGCTTGCGTGCGCTCTGACACTACTAGTGATCCCCGTTTTTATCCCATCATAGATCGTATAGGCATCAAGTCCAAGATATTTGACAATATAAGAACGATCGAATGTCCGTTGCAATAATTGAGGGCGATTCGCTTCACTCATTGCCAGATTCCCAGAGAAGATCAAAGCAGACAAACAAGTCACCGCAACCGCCACTGGCTTACGCACAGGGGGTGCCTTCAATGGTATTTTTTTTATAAATACGCGAATCAGCAAAAAAGCAAAGACAGCGATATCGATCCAATAGAAAATATCATGTGGCTTCATCAGAGAAAAAGAGCTACCAGACAATCCTTGGGAAACCTTGGAGAAACCTAGTGCTGATTTAACAGTAATAAAGTCGGTGAACTCACGATAGAAAATAATATTCAAATATAGCAATAATGTGTTTAAAAAATCGATGATAAATAAAACGATCAAACTTGTTCTGACTTTCTTAAAATACAAGGAAATACCAAAAAATAATAGTGTTGTTGCTATTGGATTGATCCATAAAATAAACGTTTGGATGCTTCCTTCTACGCCTAAAGAAAAATCAGTGTAGTAAGCAAAAATCGTTTTCATCCAAAAGAAAAAGCCAGCAATCAAAACAATGAGTACTTGATGTTGGCCAATTTTTTTTAGTTGTGTCAAAGTCACCACTTCTCTCTAAATTATTGTTCCTGTCTATTTTGCTCCTAAACATTTCGTTTTTGCTAAAAAAGTCTGATTTTTTACTCTTTTTTATAAATTAATAACTGGTGTTCTACAGATGCTTTTCTGCTTTCCGGAAAGTAAATGCTTCAAAAACAAGGCGGAATCTAGGCAAATTGCTTTAATTTGCCTAGATTCCGCCTTATTGATCAGAGCTGAACATTTCTTGCGCCAACTCTTCAACTAGCTGATCTCAATATTTTTATGTTCGAAAATTTGAACTTTTTTCACTTGTTTATGCGCTTGTTGCTGTTACGGTCCAGTTACTACACTAGAATTAGTCGTATTGGACGTCTCTTCAGAGGAAGAGGTGGTGGTTTCAGTTATTTCTTGGATTTCTTCTGTCGTCTTCCGCCATTCAGTCAAGCGTTGATTGACCATTTCTGGGTCTACTTTTTCAGAATAACTAGAAGATACCTTTCCATTTTTTAACCGTGCGACTTTCTGTTTATCTTCGGTCAAAAGCAGCACACTCAAGTGCTTGTCTCCGTGTTGGACTTGCCTGATTGAAATGGCACTTAATACATCATTCACATTGATGAATTGATTTTTTTCCTTGTCTTTTGGCAGATAAATCTCTAATTCTCCCTTTTCATAGTTCGCTACAACTTCGTAGTCCGCCCACCAATAGGTTGAAAATTCTTTTTTGAATTCATCTACTGAAGCTTTATTTGCAATGGTTGTTTCTGGTTCTTTGTGCGCAAGATCAGCGGTCATTTTACCAGAAAATACTGCGGATAACATAAGTATTATAAAAAAGCCAATTAACCAAAAGAGAAGAAAAGGCCTTTTTTTTCGCATACCTTCTTCCACTCCCATTCAAATTTACCTAATCTATTATATACAAAAAATGAAACGTTAAGCGAAGAAATTAAAGAAAAAGATAAAAAATAACACATATTAATGTTTTATAAAAGTGAAAATCCCGAGATCATCGTGAATCTCGGGATCATTTTTAAAATTAAAAAATTTCAAAAAAGAACAAATTTCTAATCAAATAGAAAAACTATTTGTATCAGCTACTTCTTTGAACCAGTAGCCAGATTTTTTGATCGTCCGTTTGCCATCAGCTAGATCGACTGAAATAAAGCCATAGCGATTTTTATACGCATTCGTCCATGACCAGTTATCCATACACGTCCACATGTGATAACCTAAGCAGTTCGCACCTTCTTCGATTGCTTGATGCACATATTTTAAGTGTTCTTGGACAAATTCGATGCGATAATCATCATGGATCATTCCGTCAGCTTCAATAAAGCGGGCTTCATTTTCAACACCCATACCGTTTTCTGAGATAAAACAGTCGATGTTGCCGTAGTTGTCTCGAACATTGATCAAAATATCGTAAATACCTTTTTCATAAATCTCCCACCCGCGATAAGGATTCATTTTACGTCCCGGCATTTCATAGTTATCAAAGTAATCTTCGGGCATTGGGCCGTTTGTTGTATCGACTGCTGTTTCTTTGGCTTTGACACGACGTGGTTGGTAATAATTGATTCCTAAAAGATCTACCGTATTATTTTTGATGATTGCTAGATCTTCTTCTTGCATGTCCGGAAGAATCTCTAGCTCGGTTACGATCTCGATCAATTCTTGTGGAAATTCTCCTTTAACAGCGGGATCTAAAAATGAGCGATTGAAAAAGGCATCGGCGATTTGCGCAGCTTTCACATCGGCAGGATCGTTCTCATTTCTTGGATAGCTAGGTGTTAAATTTAAGATGATCCCGATTTTACCGTCTTGTTTTGTTTCATGATAAGCTTTGATAGCTAAAGCAGAAGATAGTGCCTCGTGATAGCCAACTTGAACTGCTTTTTTCATATCCGACTCTTCAGGATAATGCCAACGATATAAATAACCAGCTTCAACAGGAACGATGGGTTCATTATGCGTGAACCATTTTTTTACCTTCGTTCCAAATAATTCAAAACAAGTTTTGGCATACGTTTCATAAGCTTCGACAGTTTCACGAGCTAACCAACCACCTTTTTCTTGAAGGTACATCGGCATATCGAAATGATACAAGTTAACAAATGGCTCAATACCATGTGCAATCAGTTCATCAAAATAGCTATTGTAAAATGCGACTGCTTGGGGATTGACTGCACCTGTTTCATCTGGAATCAAGCGACTCCATTGAATAGATGTCCGAAATGAATTATGTCCGGTTTGTTTCATCAACTGGACGTCTTCTTTATATTTGGTATAGACTTGCGACGCTTTTTCCGGACCGACTTGATCAAAGAATTTTTCTGGCTCTTTGGAAAACCAATAATCGAAAATATTGTCTCCTTTATGATCGCCAGGTATCCGTCCTTCTGTTTGTGGTCCACTTGCTGCAGAACCCCACCAAAATTTTTCTGGAAATTGATATGTTGTCATTTTTGCACCTCGTTGATTCTTTTCATTTATGTTTTTTTATGTCGCATATCACAATACAGCAAACGTTTTCTCCGCTTACAATCATTATTATAAACCGTTTTCTCAAAAAAGACTAGACCAATTAAGATAAATAATAAAATTGAATCAATGAGACTAAAAATGTTTACTTTACTTCCCAGCAAACTTCTCCTAGAACCACTCTAAAACACCAATCGCTTCAAAAACTTACTTTTTGTAGCCATTTATTTCATGTTGCTGGATTCAATGGTATAATCACTTTATCCAATCAACTGGGGGCATTATTTTGAAAAAAACATTGATTTACTTTTCGTTGATTTTTGCCTTATTCGCTTTTTCTGGCTGTAATCAATCAAATCACTCAACGGAAGAAACAACGAATACGACCACTTTTCAGGCGGATAAATCTGATATAACAAATAGCACCTATACACTGAAGGTCCGAAAAAACATGGACCTTGCCAATGCAGAGATCAAATTTAAAGATGACACGATGGAATGGACACGAACATATGCTGAGTCTGAAACTGATACAGCAAACGCATCTCCAGAGAAAATCGTGTTAACCGATGTCAAGATCACAACTGAAAATGAGGAGTATACGATTGTTGGTAAAAAAGACGGTTCGACTCAGACTTTTCATTTTAGAAAAATCGGTAATTTTCGTATAGAAGATGAAGAAGGTAATATCTATACGTTATAGTGTGAGTGCACAACATAAAAGCAACAGTCGAGACAAAAATGTTTAACCTCGAAAATTAAGGCGCCATCCACGAAAGTTGTTCTTCTAATTTTTGTGGATGGTACCTTATTTTTCGAAGTGGTAACTTCTATTCCGCCGTTTATTCAGTTTTAGAATATGCTGTCCCACTCATGTTTCTTTTCATTAGATCGTGCATCTTTTAGCCATTTTTCACTATGAAAGCCCACAATGATGAGTCAATTTTCTGACACGTGCTAATCGCTAAAAATTCTAAGTTTTCTTAATTAATTTTGTTTCTATCCTGTGTTTCTGCTATAGTAAAGAAGCACTTGATATACTAAGGAGAAAGAATATGCAGACAGCAAATACTCAAGATTACTGTACCTGTACGACGAACCAAAATGTACACACAGAGATCAACGACCAAGGAAGAGCCAATTTTTGTGACCATTGCCATAAAATGATCGAGGGTTCGAATCAACCTTTTGAGTTTTTTACAAACCGAGAAGAGTCGAACAAAGAAACAAATAATTAAAAAAAAGAGCGCGGAACAGAAGTGTTTAGTCTCTAAAAATAAGGCGACAACTACAAAAATCATTCTTCCTTTTTTTGTAGTTGTTGCCTTATTTTTTAAGAGATAACTTCTAGCTCCAGCATTTATTCAGTTACAGGTTGAAAACAAAAGCGAATTTTGCTTTTGTCTCGCCTTACATAGCACCTGACGAATCTAATTGCTGTCCTTTAGCATGTTGATTGTCGGTATAGTAACTTCCAGACTGCTGTTCTTCTAATTCAGCTAATTTTGCTTGGATCTGCTCTATCACGACTTGTGCATCTTCAGGTCTTTCAACAACATCAAAGGCATCACCATCTATTTGGATTTTTGGACAAACATCAAAGTCTTCGTACCATTGATCATACCGTTCATTCAATGAGCGGTAATACTGATAAAGCGTTTCATCACTATCCAATTGTTCATAGTCTCGCCCACGTTTTTTGATTCGTGCCAACATCGTATCAAGAGAGACTTTGATATGCACGAGTAGATCGGGTCTTTTTTTAGGTGCAACATCATCTAATTCATGAAGCATCGTATCTAAGAGGTTATCGTATTGTTGGACTTCAATATCTGACACACGACCTAGATCAGCATTTAGATGAAACAATAAACTGTCTTCATAAATCGAACGGTCCAATACGTTATCATCATGGTTCAATGCATTTTTCATAGCTAAAAATCGTTTATTCAAAAAAAAGATTTGTAATAAAAACGCATATTGCTCTGGATTAGAGTAAAACAAAGGTAGTACCTCGTTGTCCTCTACATTTTCATAAAATGGTGTTGAATCAATCTTTTTGGCAAGCATATCGGTCAAACTACTCTTTCCTGCGCCAATTGTTCCTGAAATCAATATCACTGACATCTAATCCCTTCTCATTCTATAAATATTCGCCTTTATAAGCACTTTTGGGTAACATCTTAAAATCATATGCTTGGATCGCTTCGAACGTTTTTACATATGAATGTAAACTTTGTGTGATCATCAAATTAGTTGGTACCGTTTCTTCTTGAAAAATGATGATCGGTTTGTCCATCATCGTGGCAACGCCTAATTCATAGGCAGTGCCAGGATCGATCGTCTGATGTTCAAAATCTAGGATTGCTACGACTTGCTCTGCCGAGGCAAGTTCTTTCATGTCTCTCTCGTAGACTTCTTGCGCCCAGCCGCCACTAAACATCTCATAATTACTGTGTTGATGGTGTCTTGGTGAGTAGAAACTATCCACCGTTGGATTGGCAGTCAATGCCCTTTCAACCTGAGCAATCCGCTCGATTTGTTCCTCTGAAAAGAAAGGTCCTGCTAAATAAATATAACTCATTATTTAATCTCCTGCATCATTGATTTCGTTTGTTTTTCTGTTGCACATAATTGATCGATCAGCTCAAAAGGATCATTTGAAAAATAAAGATGGTTGAGCCATTTCTCAGCCATAAATCCTTCTCTCGCGAAATTCCCAATCAATTCTTTCAATCCTGAATAATACCCATGAACATCAAGGATACCAATTGGTTTTTCTGGTATCAAGCCGATTGCCATCCAGGAGAGTAGCTGCAAAATTCTTCGAGTGTACCTAGTCCTCCAGGAAACACCAGCACTGCCTCCCCTTTTTCGAATAGTAGTTCCTTACGTTTATCGATCGTTTCCGTTGGTATAAACGTGGTAACATCTGTTTTTGGTAATTCTTCAGAAAATAGCCCGACTGGATAGATCCCTGTTACTCGTCCGCCATTTTGTAAGATCGTGCGACTAAAAACACCCATGATACCCGAATCTGAGCCACCATAAACCAATTCAATTTGTTTTTCTGCCATATATTTTCCAATCGTTTCAGCTAACAGAAGATACTTCTGATCTTGCCCAAAACGTGAACCACAAAAAATAGTCAACTTCAAAAAAAACACATCCTTACTAATCGATCTACCCTTATTCTACTCTTGTTTTTTTAAAATAAAAGACTAGATTTAGTTGTATTTTAGTGTTATACAAAATAAAAAACACTATATATAGTGTTTTGTCTTCGGGTGAAATTTCAATATATTATGTTTTAATACCATTTTTTAAATAACTAAAAACTAAAAAAACGTATGGTCTTACTTTGTGATATTCTCTTTCTTTCGACTTTCTTGCGAATAACATTTGACTTCTGTTGAAGAAAGAAATCCATTTTGTTTCTTTTGTTATTTTTATTTGTATCGATCAACGAATTCTCAACGGCTGATCCGATAGAAGATAGAAAACAGTCAAACGATCCATGAGGTCAAAACGCATGACTTGCCTTGATCATTGATAAGAAAGCATTTAAAAAAGCAATAAACGATGTTGTGGATCATTACTTGTTCTTTCAGACTTACTGTTTGATCAATCGTCCTTGGGTATACGTGTTGGACAAAAAAGAAGAGGGCACGATTGTCCCTCCTCTTTTGGCACAGTAAATAAAAGCCCATACATTTTATTCATTTAATCGACAAAAAAGCTAGCAATCTCCTTTAAGATTCGATACAATGAACTCGGTCGATGGTTTCCATTGACTATGGCAAACTTGATTGGTCAATGCGTTGACTACTCAAGCCCTCAATTTTTAGCTGCCACTAAAAATTGGGGGGCCTTTTTTATTTGACTGTTTCTATCTGCCATTTATGATACTGATTCCCAGATAGAGAGTCAAGCGAATCTGAAAAGCTACGAAAAACTGTACCATTTTTCGCCCAGTTTTTTGTATAACTTATTTTATCGATTCAAATCAATCGTTGGATGCGTCAATAATTGGTCCACTTGCTTTCTGGTCGTCAGTGGCACATCCCCTTGGATCGTGTGGGCTAAGCGTGAATTACCTAATGCAAATTGGACGGTTCGATCCAATGACCAATTCTCACTATAGCCTAATAAAATCCCCGCAGCAAAGGCATCACCTGCTCCGATACGATCTAAACTATCCAGTGGATACGCTTCTGTTTCGATCCATTCTGTCGAAGTCATCAGATAGCCACTTAGTTGTTTCTTTTCACTGGTTGATTGCCGTGTCGTACCAGCAAACCAGTCGATTTGGTAATCACTTAAAAATTCTTGAAACGAACGAATTTTGGCAGAACGACTGGAAAGGTCCATTGGCCTCTCTAACAATTCAGACAAATCACGAACAGAACCAAAGATGACCGTGCAATAGGGCAGTATTTCTTGATAACGTTCCTTCATCACTCTTTTTTTATCTGGCTCTTGGTTTAGACTCGGACGAAAATTAAAATCAAAACAAACTTTTTTCCCTTTCCTATGCGCTGTTTTTGCTACAGCAAGTGCCACTTCCGCTGAATGCTCATTTAAACTCAAACTGATGCCACAGATGTGGACTAAATCAACTGTATCGATAAAGTCCTCGATGGTATAATCAGCCACTGTAGCTAAACCAAAAGAACTATTTTTACGATTTTGATAGGTAATTTCTGTTGGTCTGATCCCATAGCCCATCTCAGCAAAATAAGTGCCGATATGTTGTTCTTTTTGAATGACATAGGAGGTATTGATGCCTAAACTCTTCAAATTAGCTAACGCTGCATCTCCCAAACGATTGGCTGGTAGTGCCGTCAACAAGTAACTTTCCACTCCAAAATGTGCTAGATTACCAACTAGATTCACACCTGTTCCAGTATAAGCCATACGCAAAGTGTGCGTTTGTTCCAACATCAGATATTCAGGGGGTGTCAGCCTCAACATCACTTCACCAAATGCACCGATTTTCATGGTCACTCACCTGTTTTCACTAATTTTTTCATCATAGCCAACAACTGACGGACTTCCTGTGGTCGAGTATCACCTGTCTCTGGATCAATGATCGAACTATAGACGTGGGGGATGATTTTTTTGACTCCTGCATCTAATGCAATCTGAACGATTTCTTCAAAATTCGTTAAATCGATTCCACCCGTTGGCTCTAAATAAAAATCAAACGCTGCACAAGCTGCTGCAACAGCTTCATATTCTTTCTTATGCGCCAATCCCTTCATTGGAAAATATTTGATCGAGCTTCCACCCATATCCTGTAACAAACGAATGGCTGTTTCGATCGGCACCATCGCAGCAGGGCCTTGGCTACTTAAAGGACCAGTTGCAAGATTGACGTATCCTTCTTTTCCAGTCGGAGAAACTAAACCATTGACGATCGTGTCTGACTGTCCTAAGACCGCACGAGAAGCGCCAACACCTGTGAAAACTTGGTTGACATGTTGCGGTTGTAATACTTTCGCCAAGCGAGTCACCATCTGGCTTTGCTTTGGATCGCCGGCTCCTAAGCCGATCGATAACGCATTACTCGTTGCTTCTTGGTATTTTTTCATGTCTGTGATAGCTGCATCATCACTCGGATAATTTTTAGATAAAACACCTAATAAGATATGCCCTTCGGCTGCTTCATAACATTCTTTTGCATTTTCGACAGAATTGGCTAGCACATTCAAACAGATTCTATCTTCAAGATAATTTGGGGTCAATGACATCATGATTACTCCTTTGGTTGTAAGATTTCATTTAAACGTTGGATGATCTGTTCCATCTCTTTTTGCGTCACTGAGCGAATATCGAACTCAATGATCCCATTGTTCGCTTGGTACTCTCTGGTATAAATGACTGGGGCTTTTGCTTTTAGCTGCTCGATGATCGTCCTGGCAGAGCCTGTAACGACTTGGATACTGGCACGATAGATTTCTCTCCCAGCTGGATCTTGGACGACTTTAGCCTTGATACCTGGCAACTTTTCAAGTGCTTCGACAAATGGCTGAACTCTTTTTTTCATCGATTCACCTGATTCACTACCATGTATCAAATAATCATCGACTGCTTGGACAAAGCCTAAAACATTTTCTTTGCCGATCTTCATCGATCGACCAATGCCTTGTGATTGCAGACGAACCCAAGAAACGAACGGATCTTTACCAATCACCATCCCTGCACTTGGACCTTCAATCGCTTTGGCACCTGAATAGATCACTAGATCAGCGCCTAATGCGGTATATTTAAGTAAGTCTTCTTCGGCTGCTGCATCAACGATCAAAGGCAGTTCATATTTATTAGCCACTGTTACCGCTTCTGCCACATCCAACATACTTTTTTGGACGGTATGATGACTTTTGATGTACAAAATACCTGCTGTTTGCTCGGTGATCATCGCCTCGATGTGGTCAGGTGAACATTGGTTGGCATACCCTGCCTCAATGACATGTCCACCACCTTGTTGGATCATTAGTTCCACTGGCACACCGTAATCGACATTGTGACCTTTTGGTAAAATGATTTCTCTGCGTTTGATCGTTTCGTCATAAGGGTGATGCACATGGTACATCGATCCTTGACCGATCACCGCAGCAACGGATTGCGCAATTCCAGCAGATGCGGAAGAAACGATTTGAACATCGTCTACTGCTAATTGTTTTGCCAAGTATGCACCGGTTTTCTTCATCAATTCAGCCATTTCAAAAAAATGTTCGCCCCCAAAACGCTGGGCTTCTAACACCGATTCGCTCAAAGTGGACACGCCTAAGATCGTCATTCGACCAGAAGCATTAATCACTTCATTCAAGCCAAATTTCTCATGATTCACAGTCATAACTGACACCTCCAATAATAACGCTTACAGGAATAATTTGCTGTGTGGTCGTTCGTGTATTGCCATTCGAATCCGTCAATTGCTTTTCTTGATCGAGAAAATTATAAATCGTAAAGTCTGCATCAAAGCCTTCTTTGATGTTGCCTTTTGTCGCTAGGTTGAATTGTCTCGCTGGTGCGCTGGTCACTTTTTCAAGGATTTCTTGCCAAGAATAACCGACAACGTAGAGTTTCTCCATCGTCGTTGCTAAATCATATACCGGACCATTTTTACGATTTCTAATATAGATATCTGTGCTGATCGAATCGGCTTTGATTTCCGCATGGCGCGCAGTTTCTGCCACATCAAAATTGAAACTATCGGTCCCATGTCCAATGTCGAACACCACACCGTCAGCAATGGCTTTTTTGACGAAGGATTTGATTTCATTGGTCGCTGGATCAATGATGCCATTAGGCTTTCCATTGAAGCAATGGGTCATCACATCATTCTTTCCCATATGCGCTAAAATTTCATCTAAACGTGGAGGCGCAGAACCGATATGGACCATTAATGGTAATCCAGCATTTTGCTTTTGGATTTCTTTTGCTAACTTTAAAGGCGTGATCCCATTTTCCCCCACGACTGTTTTACTCATCCGAGCTTTTAGTCCTACAATAAAATCAGGCAATTCTGTTAGTTTTTGATGAACCAGATCTGTTTGGATTTTTGATAAATCTGCCAACTCATCTTGTTCCACAATTCCCCATTTTGAAATATTCAGTAAAGCAAAAACATTTGTCTTTGCTTGCTTTGCATGTTCATAAAATGTGTGGATATTTTCCGCACCTGTCGTTCCAGCATCAATGACCGTGGTTACCCCTTTATCCACACCGATTTCATCGGGATAGTCGTAATATAATGTCATTTCTTCAAAACAATGGACATGATCATCGATCCACCCTGCAGAGAGATACTGTTCATCTGTAAGTACCAGTTCTTGTTTCCCGGATTCTTCGATGTACTTACTGATCAAGGCGATCTTGCCGTTCTTCACACCGATATCAACAGGTTCTTTGCCTAACTCCTTGCCGTTTCTTATAATTAAATCAAACATGACAAACGCCTACTTTTCTTTAAATTTGAATTTTGACCAAGGGTGGACGAAGGATAGTAACAGTTGTTCATCCGCCACAATGGCACCCACTTTATTTTTTCTTGGATCTTGATGTGGCGTTAATACGATCTGCAATTCATTCTTATATTTCCCAAAGCGATCATTTCCAACAACGACATCTCCCACTTGAAACATTTCTTCATTGTCATGAGGAGGATTAGCATCAGCTTGATACGTTTTTCTCACTTCTGTTGAACGGATCACTTGCGACGTGATATCTCCTCTGCGAACGTGTTGCTCATCTAAGACGATCGTTCGTTCGACTTCATTGGTCTGAGGAAGAAACTCAATAGCAAAAACAGTCTGATACCGATCAACTGCACCTAACGCTTGCAACTCTTCTTCTGAAGCATACGCATTGCCGATAATGACATCATCGATAAGATTAGTCGCAAATAAATGTTTAGCCGCTGGAACAACACCTAACTGGCGATGCATTTCCAATGTTGGTAAGCCATCGTTCACATCCCAAGGACCGATTGTGCCCGTTTGAGAAGTAATAAAAGCGGCAGTACGGATGCCTTGGCGTTTAAATCGGCGACTGCATGTTTCAAAAAATTCATAAGGAAGTCCAGTTCCTGCTTGAGGATAAAAATTATGACACCCGTATAAAAAAGGGGTATTCGCTTGATGGCTCAAAATATTTTCTAAATAAGCCACATCATTGCTCATATTCAATTCAATTGCTAACTGGTAAGGATTGTAAGTCAGTAGCGCTTCTTTTCGGCCATCAAAGCCTAAATCTAAACGAATCCCATCTGCACCCAATTCATGAAAGAAACTCATGTCATCATATGAAATATTCAACTGTTCGAAAATCGATGGTGCGACATCTAAAATCGTTTCAAACCCAAGTGATGCAGCGTATTCGATCAATTGTTGAAATTTCTGTTTGACTTGTTCTGTTCCCTCCGTCACTTCTAGCATACTCATAAAAATTCGAGTAAATCCATATTTATGTGCCATTTCGAGATAGGCACGATCTTCTTGCGGATTGCTGTGATCAGGATAAAGAGAGATTCCTAGTGAACGTTTCATATTAACTCCTGCTTTCTTTTCTATTTACTCGTTCGTGATACCATCTGTGATCTGGACAGAGGCTTGCTCTGCTTGTTCTTCTTCTTTCTCCTGTGCCAGCTGTTGTTTCTCAAATACTTTGAAGAATGGATAATAGATCGCTAAAGTGATAAAGAAGTTGAACACGACTAAGACACCCGCAGCGACGCTCCAATTGGTACTCATCCAAGCCGCAAATGGCGCTGGTATCGCGAAAGGCAACCGTGCCACCATCATTGGCACTAAACCACTTACCGTAAGGACATAAGAAATTGTTGTCGTTACTAAGGGTGCGACAATAAATGGGATGCCCAATACTGGATTCATGACGATCGGTGCCCCAAAAATCATTGGTTCATTGATATTGAACAAACCAGGAAGGATCGACAGACGTCCTAAGCTTTTCAGATACTTGGATTTGGAGAACATGAATAGCACGACTAATGCAAGAGTCGTACCTGCCCCACCAATCCAGACAAACCATTGTAAAAATTGTTCTGTAAAGATATTTGGCATATCATGTGCATTGGTTCCTGCATTGAATGCGTCGATATTTTCAGCAATCGAGATATCCCAAAACGGACGAATCACCGGTCCCATGATAGCCGGTCCATGAATCCCTAATACCCAGAAGAAACAAATCAAGAAAACCGTAAGTAGTCCACCAAATAAACTGTTCCCTGCTAACACGCCTTTAAGTGGCATCAACAATTGACTCAAGAAACCATTCAAGTCAAAGCCAAGCAAATGACGGATGACCCAAAAGAAAATCAAGATCACTGCTCCTGGGATCAATGCGACAAAAGAATTCGTCACTTCTGGCGGCACACCATCTGGCATTTTTATCGTGATTTTCTTTTCAATAAAGAAACGATAGATCTCTACAGTCAAAATCGCTGTTACGATTGCCCCAAATAAAGAACCTGAACCAAGATTCGCAATATTGATATAGCGTCCAGCGGTTATCCCTTCAAGATCTTCCAACACTTGAGTTGGTGGCGCAGCTACGATCAGAAAGGACATCAAGGCTAAAATACCGGCAGTTAATGAATCTAAACGATAGCTCTTTGCTAATGAAGAGGCAATCCCAAATGTGGCGTATAAAGCTAAGATTCCCACTGTATATCGAAATGGGATATCTAAAATTGCCCGATATGGTTCAATGACTGCTGCGACCGACGCAATCGGGATGTTCAACAATATCGTAAAAAATGAACCAACGATCGTTAATGGCATTGTCGCAATGATTCCTTTTCGAATCGCTGTCATGTGACGCTGTGTACCAATCCGATTCGCAACAGGCATGATTTTTTGTTCGATCAACCCTACAAATTTATCCATTTGTTACTCCCCCTTATTTAAACATTATAATGTTTAAATAAAAGATAACATATTAATGATATAATGTAAACATTTTCATTAAAATATATGATTATTCTGACAAAAAGAGACTGAGACAATCAGCCTCTCCCACCTCCTGAAACCGAATAAACGGCGGGAACAGAAGTATCCTCTTCGAGAAACAAGGCGCCATCCACAAAAATTTGAAGAACAATTTTCATGGATGACGCCTTATTTCTCGAGGCTACACACTTCTACCCCGACCTCATTGCGATTGTCTATGTTTCGTAGTTGATATGATAAGGATGTAGATCCGTATGATAAATTGCCTCTGAATACTCGACTACTTCTCGATCTTCCGTCGTTGATCGACGTACACGCTTGATCCCGATTTCTGAAGTCGTCTTTAATAGTGCTTTTTCTTCATCTGTTAAAAACGTAGCAGAAAAGTCATCTGAAAAAGAGTCGATAATGTGATTGTTCTGTGTGAGCAACCGGTACAAAGATTCTTTATCAAATTCTTTTTGTTTCATTTTATTCATGTCTTTTGGTAAATAGTGAACAAAATAGATATATGGTTGGTCATTTAAATAGTACAAACGCTTGAAGCATACTGCAGCTGAACCAAACATCGAATATAATGGATGATCTTTTTTGATACTGATTTTTTCTAAACCAATCGTTTCTTTGCGAACCTCATATTGGGAATCTTTTAAGATCTGAGTAAAACTTTCGGCTTTAGATAAACGATTGTAAGGACGATTGCTTAATACTGTCGTTCCCCGACCACTTTTCTTTTCGACATATTCATCTGTAGCTAATAACTCGATGGCTTTTCGCACAGTGATTTTACTCACTTGGAACAATTCTTCTAACTCATTTTCCGTCGGTAACATACTCCCCACCGGATACTTTCCTGAAAAAATATCCTCTTTGATCTTGTCTGCTACTTCTAAATATAATACACGCGTTCTTTTCATAGCTTCACCTTTCACCTTTATGTTAGTAAAAGAATAACATAAATAAACAAAAAAAAGAATAGAAATCTTGATAATTGGTCTACCTATGTACAAATAATAAGCTTAGACATAACAAAACATCTAAGCTTATTACCCTACTTTTTTCGTACCTTTGTTATATCCTTGTTTTAATAACATAATTGCCGATTATAAAAACAAGGAGAATTTTATCAGAAATTTCAAACAATCATTAAATTTGTAAGGACTTTGGTGGTGAAAGGCCTTTCTATAAAAATGGCCCAGTCGTTATTTATCCTAATTCTTCGCCGTTCGTTTTAATGACTGCCTTGTACCAGTCAAAAGATTTTTTCTTGGTACGTGCTAACGTCCCATTTCCTTCATCATCAAGGTCGACATAAATAAATCCATAGCGTTTACTCATTTCCCCTGTAGATGCACTAACTAAATCGATACAGCCCCATGGTGTGTAGCCCATCAAATCGACCCCATCAGCAACTGCCTCAGCCATTGCTTCGATATGACGACGCAAGTAATCGATCCGATAATCATCATTAATTGAGCCATCTTCTTCCACTTTATCGATCGCACCCAAGCCATTTTCAACAATAAACAGTGGTTTTTCATAGCGGTTATATAATTCGTTCAACGCCACGCGCAATCCTTCAGGGTCGATTTGCCAGCCCCACTCACTTGCTTCAAGGAATGGATTCTTCACGCCGCCTAGTAGGTTTCCATTCGATGTATCGGCATCTGGATTGGTTTCATCGATAGCTGATGACATATAGTAACTAAACCCGATATAATCCACTGGATACTCTTTTAATAATTGGAAATCTTCTTCTGTTTGTTCTAGTTTTTCCGCGTCCACACCATATTTCTTATACGTACGTGCTGTATAGGCTGGATATTCGCCGCGAACTTGCACATCTGTACAGAAGAAGTTGAACTCTTGATTTTGGATCAATGTAGCCACTTGATTGATCGGGTTTGCATCAATACTATAGGTCGTTGCATAAATGATCATACAGCCTACTTGGATATCCGAACGCAACTCATGTGCGATCTTCACCGCTTTACTGCTAGCGACAAACTGATTATGCCATGCTTGGAAAATATTTTGGTAGTCACTTGCGCCATTGCTTTTGACCAATCCTTGACTCAATGCTGGGAAATGGAAAGCTGAATTGATTTCATTGAACGTCATCCAATATTTCACTTTGCTGCTGTAACGTTCTAACACGGTGCGAGCAAAACGTTCATAAAACTCAATCAACTGACGATTTTTCCACCCACCGTATTCTTTTGCTAAATGTAATGGCATTTCATAATGAGAAATCGTAATGACTGGCTCGATATCATAACTCAAGCACGTATCGATCAATTCATCATAAAAAGCTAAGCCCGCTTCATTCGGTGTTTGCTCATCACCTTGGGGGAAAATTCGTGTCCAAGCAATGGAGAAACGATAACTTTTAAAGCCCATTTCTGCAAATAATGCAATATCTTCTTTGAAGTGATCGTAATGTTCGATTCCACGATGATTCGGATAAAGGTATTTCTCCTCATCGATCGTCCAATCAAATTCTTCGCTTCCGATGATTGCAAAACGTTGTTTGCCACCAGGCATTGCATCGGCGACAGATAAGCCTTTTCCATCCCGGTCGAACGCACCTTCTAATTGATTTGCGGCTGTTGCGCCACCCCATAAAAAGTCTTTTTTGAATCGTGCTGTCATGATTGTTTTCCTCCTTTTATTTTACAATTGCCAGAAAATCTTCATTAGCAATAATTTCTTGTTGATTAAGTTCTAACACATCTGCAAAGTGATCGGTATTCGTTACGACTACGGGGGTGATCACGCTATAACCTGCTGCTTTTATTTTCTCAATATCAAAGCGGACAAGCAAGTCCCCTGCTTTTACTTTATCTCCTTGTTTCACAAATGTTGAGAATCCTTCACCGTTTAATTCGACAGTATCCATTCCGATATGCATCAAAATCTCTACACCATCTGTGGTTGTCAAACCAACTGCATGACCTGTTGGAAAAATCGTCGTGATTTCGCCATCTGCCGGTGCAACTAATTCGCCCTTCTCAGGATCGATTGCAATCCCTTTTCCCATTGCCCCAGAAGAGAAGACTTTATCTGGTACTTCTGTCAGTGGTAAGACTTTTCCAGTCAATGGACTTTTCAAATTCTGACGTGCTGTGCTGATCGTATCCCCTGTTGTTGTTTCTGTTGCTTCTAATTTTTCATCTTGTACTTCTTCATCAAAACCAATCAAGTAAGTACCGACAAAACCAAGAACAAAAGCAACTGCTGTACCAATGATCGCCATGGTTACACTTGATTCAAGCGCTGGATCGGTACTGATAAATGTTGGGATGGTCAGTAAACTGATCAAACCACTAGAGAATGCTTTTACGCCAGCAAACCCGATGATTCCTCCACCAATCCCACCGGAAATACAGGCAACGATAAATGGTTTTTTCAAAGGTAACGTCACACCGTAAACAGTCGGTTCAGTGATTCCAAAGAACGAAGTAATCATTGAAGAGATCCCTAATGAGCGTAATTTTGAATCTTTCGTACGTAAAGCTACACCTAATGCTGCACCACCTTGTGCCAAAATTGCTGGTAAAAGCATTGGCATCAAAACATCAAAGCCATATTGTTCGATATTCAAGAAGATGATTGGCACAAAGCCCCAGTGCATCCCGAACATAACCAACACTTGCCACATGCTACCCATGATAACCCCAGCAACTAATGGACTGAAGCTATAAATCGAATTGAACAACCCACCTAAGGCATTACCGATAACGGTTCCAATTGGTCCTAATACTAAGAATGTCAAAGGCACCATGACTAACAAGACGATCATTGGTACAAAAATCATTTGTAAAAATTGTGGAATAACTTTCTTCACAAGTGGCTCAAACTTACTTTGTACCCAAACCGCTAAGATGATTGGAATAACAGAAGAAGTATAGCCTGATTGAGACAAGATCACTGGAAGACCAAAGAAATCAACTGCAACACCTGATCCTGCTAATTGCGTGATCGTTGGATAAACTAATGCCATCGCGATTGCTACGGACAAAAATTGATTGGTCTTGAATTTCTTCGCGGCTGTAAAGGCCAACATCACTGGTAGGAAAGTAAAGACCCCATCTGCTGCTGCAAACAAGATTTGGTAAGTGCCACTCTCTGCTGCCAGCCAACCGAGAACTGTCGCCAGTGATAAGAAACCTTTCAAAATCCCAGCAGCTGCCATGGCACCTAAGAATGGAGTGAAAATACTTGAAATAATATCGATCAAGCGATTCAAAGGATTTTTACTAGTATCCTCACTTTCTGAACTTGCCCCTTCTCCTAAGCCTTGTTCATCCACAATTGCTTGATAGACATCAGACACATTGCTGCCGATCACGACTTGATATTGTCCGCCACTTTGAACGACTTGGATGACATCGGGGTCATTTTTTAATTTCTGCGTATCTGCAATTGATTCATCTTTTAATTTGAAACGCAGTCTGGTCGCACAATGCACTAAACTATTAACATTTTTTTCTCCACCTACGGCTTCCCAGACTCTCCGTCCTACTGCTTGATTATCCATATTCTTTCCTTCTTTCTTTTTGATAAAAATAAAAAACCTAGATTGAAAAAACGGTCACGTGATTAGACGTGTCCATATTTTCAATCTAGGTTTTGCCTGCTTGATCCAGTAACAATCCTTATGATTGGGTTTGTTTTTCAGTTACTACACGTTGGATGTGGATCGTCAGGTAGATTTGTTCCCCTGGTCCCATCTCTTTTTGCTGTGTTTGTATCAGGTATTCATTGATCCGTTCCACACAGCGAAATGCTTTTGGATATTTTCCTTGGACAAGTGCATAAAGAAATT
The DNA here is from genome assembly GCF_002813755.1 of Enterococcus mundtii. NCBI lineage: Bacteria > Bacillati > Bacillota > Bacilli > Lactobacillales > Enterococcaceae > Enterococcus > Enterococcus mundtii. The sequence continues at coordinate 2,334,489 of NZ_CP018061.1, forward strand.
CATCTTTCTCATCCGAAGTTTCATCTTTTAAGTATCGTTGTGTGAAAAATTGTAAATGTGTAATGATCCGCTGATAATTCAAGGAATCTTCGTCAAAGGCGATGCCGAAAAATTTACTGATGATACTTAGGATATCTCGCACCATTTTCGTTGCCGCCATCGTTACTTGCATGTCGCCATTTCCCTGTTCACTATTGACGAAATGAAAGGCTATGAAGCCTGCTTCATCCATTGGTAAGGTCACACCGAGCTTTTCTTCAACAAGTTGAAGGGCTTGTTTGGCTGCTCGATATTCTTTAGGATAAAACTTTTTTGTCTCAAATAATAAAGGATTCGGTAATTCGATGTTTTCCTTTGCTCGACTGATCGCGTAATGGATATGATCGGTCAGTGTCAAATAGATGTTTGGCGATAATTGGATGTTTAGTTGTTCTTCGGCAAGGTCAACGATCTGCTTCACAAGATCGACCTCTTCTAATGGGACATCCGCCATCAATTGTTGGAACTGATGCGTAGTAAAAGAATCTTTTAGCACAAATTCTTTTTGGATCGATTCTTCAGAGATCGTATCGCCTGATTTTTTTTGAAAAGCAAGACCTTTTCCCATGCAGATGATTTCTTCGCCTAATTCATTTTTTGAAATGACAACATTATTATTCAAGACTTTTTCTATGACCATCTACATCGACCTCCCAACTATAAAATAAAAAAACCTAGAATCCGCCCGTAATTACTAGCTGAATTCTGGTTTTGCCTGCCGAACAGTAACAATCCATTGATTAACTACGTTTACTATACCACTATCACATTCGTTATGCAACCCTTTTCATAGTTTTTATTTTTTTTAAAAGGAGAATAACTTTAAGCATCTTGACACAATGAATCCAATATACAAGCGATGAGAGTAACGAAAAAGGATAGAAATGAACGAGCCATTTCTATCCTTTTTCCTCTATTGTGATGTTGATGATCAGAATATGAAAAGCTTTTTTCTATCTTACTGCTCAGATCAAAACGTTTTTCTCACAACCTTGATAAACGGTGATCGAAAAACTGATCTTCAACACTAAGCTAAAAAATTGTAAAATATGAGAAGCTATTTTTCAATTTCCTATCTTACTGCTCAGATCAAAACGTTTTTCTCACAACCTTGATAAACGGTGTTCAAGAAGCAACACTTCGGTCATAAGCCAAAAAAATCAAAAATGAAAAAGCCATTTTCAATTTTTCTGTCTTATGCCTTAGTGCTGATCGCTTCTTTCATAACCTTGACAAACAGTGTTCAAAAGCCAACTCCTACGATAATAAGGGTCTCCCTGAGAAAATATAGAAAACTATTTTCTCAGGGAGACCCTTATTACTTGGAGCTGAACGGCTTTTTCACAACCTTACCTAAAACGTTCTCGTTGGCATGTCAAAGGCGTTTTTCATTTCTTGGGTGGCTTCTTTCATTGGTGTGATGCTTTCGAGTTCTCCTTGGACGACTAGGCGTGTAATGGCATCCATATCACCACAAGTGATCAAGGTGATCAATTCTTTTCCTTCTTCGATGTTCAATAATTCTGTTGCTGAAGGGTCGACTTTTTCTTTGAATGTCGCTTTGTACGTGTAGACGTTTTCCAAATCGACGATATAGATTTTATCACCTAAGTTTAGGTTTTCTAACGGAGTAAAAAGTAATTCCGGATTGTTGGCACGATGACTTGCTAAGGCATAGTTGCCTTTTCCCATTTCTTGATCTGGGTCTAATGTTCCGGCACCGTACAATAAGTTTGCATTATCTAACCCTCTAAAAATCGGCAAATTGATCGAGACGGATGGGACGGCGATACTTCCAATGACTGGTAGATCTGGTCGATTCAATTGGGCTCTTAACACCGCTTCTGAACTCATTGATTCAACTGAATCAAAATCAAAGTTTGCCTCTTTTTGATTATTTTTGACAATATCATCACGAGTCACATTAGAAATAGCGTACGCATCTCCCGTATTTTTAACAAAAAAATCTTTGATCTGTTCATTAAAGATCAAGGCTAATCCTACTAATAATAGTAGAAACAATAGGAAATTGACCAGCCACTTTTTGGCTCTTCCTTTTTTTTTCATGTATCTTCCACCTTCCACGCTTATCTTCCTATGATAATTCTGTATATTTTTCTTTGCTGTTTTTACTTTTTTCTACTGGGTATTTCTGATTGTTTTTTTCTAATTTTTCTTCAATGATCGTATCGATATCTAAATTTAGATTGTCGGCCATCATATAAGAGTATATCAACACATCTGCTAGTTCTTCTTTGATTCGTTCAAGCTGAGTGGTGGTGACTTCTTCTGGTTGCTTCCATTGGAATAACTCTAATAACTCTGAGGCTTCTAAAGAAATCGAAATTGCTAAATCTTTTTCATTATGAAATTGTCGCCAATTGCGATCATCTCTAAATTGATTGATTTTTGCCATGCTTTTTTCCATTGATCTTCTCCTATTTTTAAATCAAGCTAAATTAATCATACCATGTTTAAAGTAAAAATAGTTTAGACTTATTTTAATAATGTTTTATATTTTTTATTATGTGGAGAAAATATGCGTATTATTTTTTCATCAAGGATAAAAGACAACTTGAGTTTCTTCAATGCCTTGCTATTACAAATCATAGGTACGTATTTTATGTAATGGGCCTGAGACACTAGTCATCTTATGCCCTTTAAAATCGAATAAACGGTGTTCCAGAAGCTGACCTTCAACAATAAGTTAGACAATTGTAAAATATGAATAACTATTTTTCAATTTTTTCTTACTGTTCAGGTCAAGACGCTTCTATCACAGCCTCAATTTAATCATATGTTAGAATATCCCTTTGATCCATTTACTATTGTTGTAAACTTGTTTTCAGATCTCTTACTCCTGATAAAGTCAACAAGACAAGGAAACTGATTAAATAAATTCCACTCAGAAATAGAATAACAGCCGTCAAACTATAATGGTACATTAGAAAGCCGATCACGATTGATGAAAAACCGCCTACTGCTCGTCCTAGGTTCATGATAAAATTATTCGCTGTTGCACGGATCTCTGTTGGATACAAACTACTGATGATCGCGCCATACCCGCCATACATTCCGTTGATGAAGTAACCTACGACTACTGCTGCCGCAACTAAACTCCATTGACTGTGTGCAAGTACGAGTAAAAAGACAGACAAAGAGGAGCAAATCAGAAACAAGCCAAATGCGAGGGTTGGACCAACTTTATCCATGATGATCCCAAACGTCATCATCCCTAATGACATCCCTAAAATCGTGCTGATCATCCATAAAGAGGACCCCGATACTGATAGACCTAATTGTGCCTGCATGATTGAAGGCAACCAATTCATCAATCCGAAGTAGCCGGCAATCTGTACAGTAACCATCAGACTAAGACCTGTCGTTTGCCATGCCATGTGTTTCGTTTGGAACAAATGACTAAGCTTTGTCTTTTTCCCAGTTTCTTTTGTTTCTTCAAATGCCTCTGGTTCTTTTAGCCCTCTTCGAATAAATAAAACCATCAAGACCGGCAAGACACCGATGACGTAAAGCATTTTCCAGCCAAACAAAGGAATGATCACCGCTGCTAAGATGGCTGCCAAAGCTGCACCAACTTGTGCGCCGATTGCAGCGACAGAAGATGCACGCCCGATTTGTTTCTTTGAAAAGCTTTCAGAAATCAAAGACATACATGCGCCGTATTCCCCACCAGCGCCGATTCCTGCGATAAAACGAAACAGATAAACAAGATAAATATTCGATGCAAAATACATGAGTAAAGAAGCAATTGAGAACAAAATGACTGTTTGCGAAAATACTTTGACTCTCCCATATTTATCCGCCATCAATCCAAAAAAAATACCTCCAACGAGCATCCCTAAATTAGTGATTGTTGCAATCAACCCTGCTTGCGTTCCACTAATATTAAAAGTTGCGATCATTGAAGATAATGAAAAAGCTAAAAACATAATATCCATATTTTCTAAAGCAATACCCGCCGATGTTGATAATAATACCTTTCGTTGATACTTCGTCATTTTTCTTCCCCTTTTCTTTAAATCACCCTAAATTGTTAAAATCATATCCAAAATCCAAGAAAAAATCAAGAACTTTTTCAGTATATGCGAAAAAATTTTGATCCTTCTTTTGTAAACGAATGATTTTTCCAATGGAAGGTGCTGTGAATATAGCCCTTTCTCTTTACACTCATGAAAGCGGATGCTATATTTCTTGGTAGAAATGGCTTACTATTGTTTTCAGAATGGAGTTTTTGACAAATGGACAAACAAGAATTTTTAGAACAAATCAGTCATGGATTGATCGTTTCTTGCCAAGCATTACCTGACGAAGTTTTTTATTCAGAAGAAGGTGGCTTGATGCCTTATTTTGCACTAGCTGCAAAGAAAGCTGGCGCAGTCGGTATTCGGGCAAATTCAGTCAGAGATATTTTAGAGATCAAAGAAAAAGTTGATTTACCGATGATTGGTATCATCAAACGGGATTATCCCCCTGAAAAACCGTTTATCACTGCAACGATGAAAGAAGTGGATGAATTAGTCGCCACTGGCGTCGAAGTGATTGCACTTGATTGTACCCTGCGTAAACGACACGATGGCTTATCGATCAGCGCATTCATTGAACAAATCAAAACGAAATATCCTCATCAATTATTTATGGCAGATATTGCGACCTTTGAAGAAGGAATCAATGCTTATAAAGCCGGGATCGATTTTGTTGGGACGACATTAAGCGGCTATACCGAAGAAAGTGAAGAAACAGAAGGGCCTGATGTGCAGTTGATCAAACGACTTCTTGAAGCCGATGTATGTGTGATTGCAGAAGGAAAGATCCACACACCCCAACAAGCGAAAGAAATCCAAGCGTTAGGTGTAGCTGGTATCGTGGTTGGTGGCGCCATTACCCGCCCACAAGAAATCACTCAACGATTTGTTGCTGCGTTAGATTGACAACACTTGAAAACAAAAAACCACTGTCTTTAAGTAACGGTTCACGCTGATCAGGGAGTGGGCCATTCGTTCACCTCCCCCCACCTATAACCGAATAAACGGCGGGAACAGAAGTAACCTCTTATTATTGAAGTGCCCCTTCTTGAACGACGTTTATTCTATCTTAGACAGTAATGGCGTACTCCCCTAGATACTTTTTGCCTACACAAAAACGGTCTTTCAACACGTGCAAGGATGATCGCACGAATGGAAAGACCGTCTTTTCAGCCGGGGGGGGCTAAATAAAATATAGGATAAAAAAGAAAAAAATTTAGTTGGCTTTCATATGTGCATCGAGTAATAACTCGTCAGGAAATTCACGTACATCAGCCATGGCACACTCGCCAAAATAATCTGGTCCGTTCTTCCCTTTAAAATCAGATCCTCCAAAACAGCGGATATTGAAACGATCAACTAATTCCTGTACTTTTCGTTGATCTTTCAAACTATGTTCTGGATGATATTTTTCGATACCATCAATACCAAACGAAGCCAGCTCCGGGATCAACTCGAAACTTTCGAGCTTTCCTGGGTGGGCAACGACGGACATCCCGCCACCGAGCTTGATTGCTTGGATCACTTCGTAGACATCGATCATTTCTGTCTCTTCTTGACCAAAATCATTATATTTGAATAATTTACGGTAAAGATGTCCATCAATCGATGTATCATATCCTGCTTTGATCAACGCAGACATGATGTGTTGTTTGTAAAGAGCGGTCGCCTGTTTCGCAAACTGTCTCACCTGCTCTTCTTTGATACGAAATCCTTCAGTTTGGATACGTCTCAACTGACGTAAGGTATTTCTTGTTCGCGCCGCACGCAACGGTTCACATAACTGTTCGATATACTGATAATTCAGTAGATTATACCCTAAGATATGTACCTGTTGCCGGCGTTTGAAATCATAAGCGGTCACTTCGATGCCTTCAATAAAATTGATTGGGGAAGGAGCGAAGACCTGTCTTATATGAGCTAATCCCGCCGAGGTATCTTGATCTACGACGGACAGGATATTCATGTGATGCTTCAATGCTAATTTGAGTAGTTCTTCTGGTGAACTGCTGCCATCTGAAAAGTAACTATGGACATGCAAATCTGCTTTCACTCGACGTCCCCTCTCCTTTTTTCCAGTCAATTTCATCTCAATCAAGCGTGAATGATATATTTTTTTCGTAGTCTGATCGCCACGACTTCTAAGATCGCAACTACTGCTAAAATCATATACACTAATACGCCGATCTCATGAAAATCAAAATAAAAACTACTTGTCATCGCAAGTTGGAACCCTAAACCACCCGCTCCTGCGGCGGCACCTACGGCAATCGCATTAGTAAAGTTGATCTCAAAACGGATGAACAACCAAGAAAGCAAAGCGGTCATACAAGAAGGTAAAATTGCTTGGAACACCACCTGCCACCAACTTGCCCCACACGCACGTAATGCTTCGATCACACCAGAATCGATTTCTTCAATACTCTCAGAAAAGACCTTTATCAGATAAGCAATCGTGTGAAAAGACATGCCAATGATTGCCGCATTCGCACCCAATCCAATCAAGATCGAGAAAATCATGACCCACAAGATCGTTGGAACCGCACGGATGAATGACATTACTGTTCGGATCGCGTTTGATAGGCCTGAATGGCTGATATTTCTTGCTGTAAACAATGCCATCAAGAAAGCTGTCACTCCACCGAGCAATGTGGTGATCACTGCTAAACCTATAGTCATACCTAATGCTTGAAGCAATGCTTCAAAGGGAAAACGTCCTGAGAGTCTTGGCTGGAGAAAAATCCGTTGCAAGTCTGTAAAAAATTGTCGCGTCGCATCCAGCAAGACGACCTCTCCATAATTCATCGTGAATAAGGTGTAGATCGATATACTAGTCAGTAGCGTAAACAAGACCCAAGGGACGATCCGATAGGTTTTCCACACGCGAATCCGGATTTTCTTTTTAGCATTTCGTCTGATTTTTGTCGGTTGGGCTAAGACGGTTTCTGTCACCGCTAATTCAAGTTCACTTTGTCGTTGGACCATATCAATGAATCATCCTCCTAATTTTATTGGACGAAAGTTCCAGTGCGATCACGATGATGACGATCGTCAAGATGACCATTCCTGCCATATCGTAGCGAAATTTCTTATAATAGAGGTCAAACAGAAAACCGATCCCCGTTCCGGTCAATATGCCGACTAATGTTGCATCACGGATGTTGTTTTCGATCATGAACAATATCCAACTGATCAGCTGACCAAAGACCATCGGTAAGACGCCTTGAAAAATGAGCGCAAAGTAAGAAGCACCAGTCGCCGTCATCGCTTCTGTGATACTTCCTGCCACTTCATCGATCGTTTCCATAAACGAGCGCGTCAAGTAACCGTACGTTGTAAAGGTGATGGCTAAATAACCAGTAAATTCATTTTGTTTGAAACTCAACAGTAGGACCATTGCCCAAACCACAATCGGGATATTTCTAAAAAAACTAGCAAAGACCCGCGCCACTGTTTTTGTTCCCTTATTCAGGCCAGTTGTCTCTGAACCAATGATTGCCGTAATCAATGAAAATACTGTGGCAGTCATCGTTGCTGTGATCGACAACAAAACCGTCTCAAGTAATTTAGATAAGATCAATGGCAAGGATTGGATCGAATTTTCCGTTGGGATAAAATTGGTGAACAACCAGAAAAAACTTTGGGGAATCGCCGCAATAGCTGCACCAAATTGAAAGCCAACAAATTGTGAAAAGGCAATGTACACGACAACAAAGCTAAAGAGTGTCACAAATAAAAACTGCTTCTTTTTACGAAAGAGATCTTGATTCAGTGTTTTATCCATCCAAGCCCTCCCTATACTAACAATTCATCAGACTGATAAATCTGATTGATTTGATTTGTTGTCAGTTCATCTGGGTTTCCAGAGAACACGACATTGCCACTATTCACGCCAATGATCCGATCGGAATAATCGATCGCAACTTCTACTTGGTGAAGATTCACTAGACAAGCAATATCTAATTCTTTCGTCACTTGCCGTAAATAATCCATAACGACTTTTGAAGATTTGGGGTCTAAGGAGGCGATCGGCTCATCACATAAGATCAACGCAGGACGTTGCATCAATGCTCGGGCAATCCCAACACGTTGCTTTTGTCCACCACTCAATTCATCACAACGTGTGTAAGCAAACTCTGATAATCCGACTTTTTCTAGCAAATCGAAGGCTTCCTGTTTTTCCTCTTCATTGTAGACACCAATCGAGCCTTTCACAGCAGACTTGTATCCAAGTCTACCGTGAAGGACATTTTCAACAGCTGTGAGGCGACTGACTAGATTATAATGCTGGAAAATCATACCGATTCTTCTTCTTTTTAAGCGTAAAGGCTTCTTCTTTAGACGTTGCATGTCCTCATCTTCAAAGAGAACAACCCCTTCATTCGCAGAAATCAACTGATTGATACAACGCAAAATCGTGGATTTTCCTGCACCTGATGGTCCGATGATCGAAACAAATTCTCCTTTTTCTAGTTGAAAGGAAATGTCCTTTAACGCTTGTTTCCCGTTACTATAGGTTTTTGAAATCGAGTCTACTTGTAATAGCATGGCTCGTCCTTTCTACTTCTTAGCGAAGTGGGTCATAGAAACTATCAGTGACTTCAACGAATTGTTCATCCGCTTCTTTCTGATATAGACCCACAGATTCTGAGTCTTTTGGTGAAAAGATCGCTTCATTATTCGTCACTTCTTCACTCATCATGGCTTGAGTGATTTTATCGACTGTTTCTTCATCCAGATTATCTCTGTTGACAACAAATGGTCCATTTAACACTGGGATCGAATGGATCACACGTACTTTTTCGCCTCTTACTGTATCAAATGGTGCCTCTGCATCTGCTTTTACTTGGTAAACGACACCCGCTTTATTTTCTTCACCTTCCACGACATCAAAATATTGAGCCATGTTCATAAATGCCGCTACGTCTGCATCGCCTTTAAGTAAGTTCACCGCAGAACCTTGGTGAGAACCTCCGAAAAGTACTTTATTGAAGAAGTCACCATCAATGATCAATTCATCCGAACTACCAAGTCCAAATTGGTCAACGATTGCTTGACTCGGTACTCTAAACCCAGAAGTGGAAGAATTAGAGACAAAGGAAAACGTTTTGCCTTCAATCGGTTCCAACGTATAGCCATCACCCTCTTGATACTCCGCTGTATCTTCTTCATTGACGACAATAAAACTGTAATAAACAGCATCTTCCAGAGTGCCACTTGCACCCGAATTTGTTAAAATCGCTTGAACATTTTCATTTTTGCGATTGGCTTCAATATAGCCATCTGGTCCCATATACGCTAAATCTACTTGTCCGTTCGCAATCGATTCGATCACGATATTATAATCTGTACTAATGACGATCTCGACATCTCTACCTGTTGCTTCCGATACGATCGTTTGGATCTCATTTCTTGATTGTTCAAATTCACTTGCTGATTCATTGGGATAAAAAGCAATCTTGATTGGTTCGGCAGAATTCTGGCTTTCGCCATCTGCTTGAGCATTGGAATTACACCCAGCTAATAAAAATAAACCGGTCATGAAAAACATCGCACTAATAACTTTCAATCGTCTTTTATTCCAAAACATGTGTGGTAAACTCCCTTGTTTTTTATTTGGTACATCTTTCATTTTATGGACTCAATGTAAATTTCTAATGGACTTCACGATAGGAGTAGATGAAGATTGTAAATCATTTGTAAAACAAGGTCTCTTTTCTTTGATCATCCAACACCTTGGTATACCTACGTTTTTTTTTGAAATAAATAAAACCTTTAAGAAATCCTCTTAACAAATTCATCCAATATTTACAAAAAAGCGCAAAAAATAAAGGGTGCCTCGGCTGATTTGTTTCATCACCGAGTCGCCCTTTTCTATCTTTTATCTTTCATATTCGTGGTTTTAGGTAGTTGGTCTAGTTGATTTTGCTTAATTTGATTCTAACAATAAACGGATAAATGTGATGGTAATACTTGGATCGTTACTGGAAGTTTTGTCCCTTCATCCCCATCGATATTTGTTGCTAGTTCTTCTTCGTCTACTAAAGAAATCACTAACTTCTCTGCTGTCTGATACGCAAGATTCTCCGTCGTCGCATCGACTCCTTTGATCAAATCAGGCACTGCTTTTAAGGTATCAAAAAATGAGCGGTCTTTTAAATATACAAAATGAAGCTTGCCATCATTGATTTCTGCTTCTGGCAAGAGTGTTTCAAAACCACCAACCGAGTTCGTCAAACCGATCAACAGGGTACTACTTTCGATTTCTTCCTCTACGCCATCAGCTTCCACATGGAACGTATAGGATTGGGTATTTGTCAGTTGTTTGAAGCCAGAAATAAAATAAGCCATCTTTCCTAGTTTGGTTTTCTTTTCAGGATCAACGTCATTGATCGCTTCTGGAATCGTTCCAATGGCAACGACGTTCATAAAGTATTGATCATTGATTTTCCCGATATCTAACGGTTTCGTGTGTTCGATCGAGAATTGTTGGATGGCTTCCTCTGGATCAATCGGCATATTCAACGCTCGTGCTAGATCATTCACCGTTCCTAAAGGGAAGAAGCCAAAATTTGGACGATGCGCTTGTTCTGCCAAGCCGCTGATAGCTTCATTCACCGTACCATCACCGCCCATCGCAAAGACACTATCGATTTTTTCCAGCGCCCCTTCACGAGCAAAATTCGTCGCATCGCCACTTTTTTCAGTGTGCAAGACTTGGACTTCCTCAAAAATGGTACGCAATTTATTTTCTGCCATTTCTTCATATTCTTTTGCTTTTTCTCCTCCAGAACTAGGGTTAACGATCAACAACGCTTTTTTCATCCGATTTCTTCCTTTCTAGTTTGTTCTTTCTCTTACAATAACATAAAACAAGAAAATTCTAAGGAATGATGCTATGGGGAAAAGCAACAAAAAAGCGATAAACTCTGAATCAACAGAATTTACCACTTCACTTTTCAGATCATTCATTCGAAAAAAATACTGCCACTTCAAACGTGCCACTTGACTCATTAAACCAAAACCATTCAGAAGCACCGGTTATTCGGCTTTAGTACATTCTAGACCTTCTTCCGCACTCTCATGTAACGATACTTGAAATAAAAAATAAACACTCACTTAAATTGATTATTTGCACCTATCCATTGTTACCTGAGATCATGAAGCCCGACCAGCCATAAAACCAAATAACCGGTACTTCCGAAATACTTTGTTTATTGTGATTGCCAATCGGCTGGATAAGTCACGTAGATAAAGCGTGCTTCCCCAGTTACTGAGAACTGGATACTCGTGCTTTTCGGGATCAAGATCAGTTCTCCAGCTTTCGCAGAGACTTTCCGTCCATCAATCAATATATCTAGTTGACCAGAAATCACATAATCGATTTCATCATATTCTAACGTCCAATCAAAAGTCGTATCGGTCATTTCCATAATGCCGCAACCCAGACGTGGGCTTTCTTGTAATGAAAAAAGATCTTTTGTATATACACGGTCAGCAGGGTTTCCTGTATCAAGGCGATCTTCTTCAGACACTGTCATTTCTGCTAGTCTAATGGAAGCAACACCACTAGGATCGACCTGTTTTGCCGGCATCAATTTTTCCATCACTAATTGTCGTACTAAGTTTTCGATCATTTGACGATCTAATTCTGCCATTTTCGCCACGCTCCTATTCTACGATCGTTTGCTCTTGTTTCGTTGTTGTTTGCTCACTTACGATTACTTCTTTTTCTTTTCCTAATAAACGATTCGCCATGAATACTGCAACAAAGATCGCAGTGATCCCACCAACGATTTTTCCAACCATCATTGGGAAAATCATTTCTTTCGCCACGCCCGCAGTAAAGCCTAAATGATCACCTAAAATAAATGAAGCCGAGACTGCAAATGCCACATTGATGATTTTTCCACGACGGTCCATGTCTTTTAACATTTGGAACATCGGGATATTGTTTGCTAATGTAGCCACCATGCCGGCAGCTGCAATTTCATTCATACCTAAAACTTTTCCTAATTTCATCAAAGGTTTGTTAAACACTCGTGTGATGACTGCCACTAAACAGAATGCGCCAGCCAATGTCAACGCAATATCACCCACTACTTCGATACCTTCTGTCACCGGAGCAATTCCTGGAATCAATGTGATGTCAACTAATTGTTGGATCGCACCAATGACCAAGCCAGCAATTGCAACGATCACTACACCTTTACCAAAGACATTGAATCCTTTGATCATTCCTTGTGGCGCTAACCATAGACCTACAATGATCAAAGCGGCAACGATCACGATCGGCAATAAGTTTGGTAAGATCATACTCATTGGCATACCCGCAACTAAGCCACCTGCTAACAAACCTAATGGAATCGTAATGATTCCGCTCAGCACACCTGTTGCTAAGTATTGTTGATCTTCTTTTTCAATGATTCCTAAAGCAACAGGGATCGTGAACACTAAAGTTGGTCCCATCATTGCGCCTAAGATCGCACCGGCAAACAAGCCAGCTTGTGGGTCATGCGCCATTTGTTGTGCTAAAGCGAAGCCACCCATATCGTTGGCTAACAAAGTCGTCGCAAACATCGAAGGATCTGCTCCTAAGAATTCATATACAGGTACAACGATTGGGCTAAGAACTGTTGCAAGAACAGGTGCTAATGTGATGATCCCGACCATTGATAAGGCTAATGAACCCATTGCCATCAAGCCTTCTTCAAATTGTTCCCCTAAACCTAATTTGTTCCCGATACATTTATCGATCCCGCCGATAACCATAAAAAGAACCATGACATACATAATGATTTCATTGATACTCATCGTAAATCTCCTTTATTCTTCAATTGAATCAATCACACCGACAATCATTGCATCAATAGGTGTATCTGGATCACCAGCTGAAATTCTAGCTGCTTGTCCTTTGCTGATCAATACCTTGTCACCGACACCGGCACCGGCATTGTCTGCTGCGACAATAAACCCGATTTTCGTTTCTTTCTCATCTAATACATCGACCATCAGTAATTTCCAACCATTTAGTTTTTCATCTTTTCTGGTCGACCATAGACTTCCAGTCACTTTCCCTAATAACATCTGTGATCCCTCCTCATTTGAATAAACGATTTCTTAGCGCATATTCCTCAGCTAAAGGTGTCAACCGTTCCTGATTCATTAGATCTATTCCATTCGTTTGTTGTAGTCGCTGGATCAATTGCTTCTCTGTGACATACTTTCGTTTTGGCAACTCTTTTGCTAACACCTTTTTTCGGCAAGCCGTTAAAAATGAGTCATAGCTTGCATTTTCTTCCTCGAAAAAATACATCCCATAACGTTGACATTGCTCGGATAGCTCACTGACCTTCTTTTTGAGGTGATATTTCATTTGGCTCGAATGGTTCGCTGTCTCTGTTTGCAGAACCAAGACAGGCTTTCCTGCGAACAAAAAAGAAAGGATACTCGCCGTTTTACGATCAGTCGGTAGCAACTGAGCAATCGCGGCCAATTGAGGAAAACTGACATGTTGGACGACTAAGCCATCGCTTTTCGTTGGATCTTGTGTTTCTATCCAATCGACCATCGATCGTTCAGCAAATAACGTTTTAGGATAACTTGCTTTTTCGTCCATCCATGCTAACTGATAGTCAGCTGTGGGCAATCGGTTCATCAGCATTTCTGTGACTTGCTGAATGACTTTTTCGATCTCCGTTACCTTCACGAAATCCCCTCCCTATTTACAAATGTAACCACGATCTCCTTTGTTCAAGCCGCAAGCATTTGCTTCATCGTAATCAATGTGCATATACGTCGCAAAATCTGGACTGACACGGACAACCACATCATCAAAGATCAGCGGACGACTTGCTTCCACACGTACTTTTACCGTTTGGCCATTCACTACTTGGTTTTTGTTTGCATCTTCTGGTGTCATATGGATATGGCGCTTTGCCACGATCAAGCCTTTATCTAATTGAACAGCTGACTCACCGTTCATTAAGATAACGCCTGGTGTTCCTTCGGTTTTGCCACTTTCTCTGACAGGCACGCGACTGCCTAAAATACGTGTATCCGTCATGGATACTTCAACTTGTGACTCCGCTCGTTCTGGGCCTAAAATGACCACATTTTGGAATAAGCCTTTGGGACCTGCGACAGTGATCCGCTCTTTACAGACATACTGACCGGGTTGAGACAATTCTTTGACTTTGGTCAATTGGTATCCTGGACCAAATAATGCGTCGATATCTTTGCGACTCAAATGCACGTGTCTTCCTGAAGCTTCTACTTCGAAAGAATGTTGTTGTGACTGGATACGTTGTACCACTTCATTGATAATTTCATTTAAATGATCCAATCGGTTCATCTCCTACTCATTTTTCGGCAGTTGAATCATACGTTGCAATTCTTCTGCCCATAACATAAAAATAGCTAAATCTGTCGGAAGTTCTTCTTCTAACAATTGACTGATTTTCTCTATTTGATACTCGATCTCATTGATTGAATAGCGTAAGGTTCTTTTTTGCAAGGAGGAACGATACATCATTCCTGAAAGTCGTTTTGGATGAGTTGAGCGCTTTTTCCCATCCAATCGACTAAAGCTTGCTAACCACTTTTGCTGATATTCTAAATACAACCAACCTTCGGCATAAATATCGTTTTCTTCCAATAAATGAAAGAAGAGTAGATTTTTCAGTTTTTTTATTTCTAAGCCAATTTTTCGTCGCACACTAGGCATCAACGATTCTTGTTCAAACATCGGTTGCTTAGGTTTCTCCATTGGAGAAGAAACGAGTTTTTCTCGCATAAGCGGAATATGATGCTCACGTAAATAGCTGGAGGCTGCGGGAGTCAAAAGACAATCCTTTGGCACAATGAAAGTGATTCCTGTTTGTATTTCTTTCTTCCGAAACATGTGCCGTAACTGGTCTTCTGTAATCACACCCATTTAACGCTCTCCTTTCTCCAATGGATTATTTCCAAGCATTGATCTCGTCTTGGAAACAAGCCAAATGAGCCAAAAATATAAGGAGTATTTTCGGTTCATTTGGCTCTTGTTTCATTTTAGACGTCTCTTACGATGATTATTCAGCCACTTTTGGTAAAATCGCATCTACTTCAGTATGTGGGCGTGGGATCACGTGTACAGATAATAATTCGCCAACGCGCTCAGCTGCTGCCGCACCTGCATCTGTTGCTGCTTTTACAGCCCCAACATCACCACGAACCATGATTGTTACTAAGCCGCCACCTACTTGTTCTTTGCCGATCAATGTTACGTTTGCTGCTTTCACCATTGCATCTGCTGCTTCAACAGCACCTACTAATCCACGAGTTTCGATCATTCCTAAAGCGTTTGTACTTGACATTATAATTTCCTCCTATTGTGTGTGTTTTCAATTAATATATATTACATATTATTGTAATCGAGCTAATACTTGGGCAACGAGTGTATCGATCAACTCATCTTTGTTGCCCCCTTGGTTGTTTGTTTCTTGGACTGGCATTTGAGCGCCAGCGCCAAATTCTTGACGGATGTCCGCTAGATCAGTGACACCGTAAGCGACACGACGAACGTTGAATAGATTTTCTACTCCGATATTGTCAGATGTAGAACTTCCACCAACGGCGCCACAGCCTAGTGTCAAAGCTGGTACTAAGCCAGTTGAAGCCCCGATTCCGCCTAATGAACCTGCGGTGTTGATCAACAGACGAGAAACTGGTTTTCTTAAGCCGAATTCACGGACGACTTCTTTGTTTTCAGTATGGATACACATCGTGTGTCCTGCACCTTCACCTTTTAAGATCTCTACCGATAGATCACAAGCTTCTTGCCAGTTTTCTACCGTGTAAAAAGCAATGATCGGTGCTAATTTTTCTCTTGAGAATGGATACTTGATGCCAACGTTGCTTTCTTCTGCCACGATCAGACGACGATCAAATGGAATATTCAACCCAACTAATGAAGCGATATGACGAACCGAACGTCCAACGATTTGTGGGTTCATCGTGCCGTTAGGTCGTAAGATAAAGCGAGACAATTTATCTGCTTCGTCTGGACTCAAGAAGTAAGCACCTTGTTTGATCAATTCAGCTTTTACTGCTTCACGATTGACTTTTTCCACGATGATGGACTGTTCTGATGCACAGATCGTTCCATTATCAAATGTTTTAGAATCCATGATCCGTTTCACCGCCATTGGGATCAATGCGCTACGTTCAATATATGCTGGACCATTTCCTGGACCTACGCCGATCGCCGGTGTTCCTGAAGAATACGCCGCTTTGACCATCGCATTGCCACCAGTGGCTAAGATCAAGTTCGTATCCTTGTGGGTCATCAATTCTTTTGTTGCTTGCATCGTTGGTGTCGTGATCACTGACACACTCTCTTTTGGTCCCCCCGCAGATTCAATCGCTGAACGAATGATCTCAACGGTCGCTTGGATCGATTGTAAGGCGTTTGGATGTGGGGAGAAGACGATACTATTCGCAGCTTTCAATGCGATCAAGGCTTTGTAGATCACTGTTGAAGTTGGGTTTGTCGATGGGATCAACCCAGCAACTACACCAACAGGTACGGCAATCTCCGTTACCTTTTTCTGTGGGTCTTCATTGATGACGCCCACTGTTTTCGTATGTTTGAATTCTTCATAAACGATTTTTGAAGCAAAAGCATTTTTGATGATTTTGTCTCCATAGATGCCGAAGCCAGTTTCTTCATTCGCCATTTTTGCTAGACGTTCACGTTGTGAAAATGTAGCGTCTGAAACGGCTTTGACGATTTGATCAATCTGCGTTTGCGAAAATGTTTCTAACACTTGTTGTGCCTTCTTTGCAGCTGCGATCAAATCTCGAGTTTCTTGAATCGAGCGTAAATCTTTATCCACGATGGGTCACTCCTTTAATTTCTGCCATGATCGCCTCTACTAATGCTTGTTTGCTTGCAGATTTGATTTCTGATGGTTTTAATTGTTTCACATTCAATTTGTAAGCTTCTTTTCGTAACTCAGCCACACGTTTTGCTTGTAGCTCTGCCCGACGATCGTTTGTTTCACTGATCTGCGTGGCTTCAACCTTCGTTTCGACTTTTGTCGGCTCGGCTGGTTCTTCTAAACAATCAGGTGTTACTTCAGTGACACGTTCTTCTGTTTTCGGTTGTTGAAAAAGGATGTGCGTCTGTTCATCCACCCGTGAAATCACATGATGTGAAATCAGACAGTTCAATGCCTTCGCTACGACTACCCCTGCATCGACTGCTGCATTGACAGCAGCAACATCACCACTTAGTTGGACAGTGGTTAGTCCACCTTTGATGATCTCCGCATTCAACAAGGTCACATCTGCGGATTTTAACGCAGCATCGCTGACACTGACAGCGCCTAAAAATCCGCGAACTTCAATCATTCCAATCGCATTCATTCGTGACACTCCCTTAGTAACTCAACGGATTTTCTGCGATCCGTTGAACGACTTGTTCAAAAGCAGTACAAGCTGCTTTACATGCTGATTGACTACCCGTTAAAAGCGCCCCACCAAAGTTTGTTTCAGATGGTGGTCCAAAGAAACTGCAGATCTCAACATCCGCTGCTTTCAGTGCTGCATCTAGTGCAACCATCGCTTCTAAAGGTGGCGCGATCAAGTAAGCAATTGCTTCGCCTTCACGAATGTTGGCTTCTTTTGATAAGTACCTTCCAGAACGAGAAACCACATGGGCAAAGTACACGATGCTGTCATCGTCATTTGCACTGATAAAGCTTGCTTCTTGTTCAATGACTTGTGTCACGACAGATAGTCCACTGGTGATCTCAGCCGGACTTGGCCCAGCGATGATCCCGATCACTTCACCTGCTAGTTTCGTAGAGGCATTCGCCGCTCCTGCATACATACTTTTCGCATAAACAACTTCTACTTCCGCCGCCTTTGTTGCTTCATCTAAAGCCACATAAGTCACATCATCACAATCTGATGTCACGATACCTAATGAGCGCATCCCTGGTGTCAAACCCAATTGCTCTGCTAACGCAGCATCTACATTAGGAATGACTTGAACACTCAAGACGTTTGCGCCTAAACGGTCATTTTTCATTGATGATTCTCCTCCTATTCGGCTTCTTTCAATTCAATCCCAGATTTTTTCTTATCTAACATTTTCTTGATCAATTCCGCAATATATGCACCGGCTTCAACCGCTGGCGTCCCACCTTTATGGATGTTTGAGATCACGGTACGACGAGCTTCCGGCATTCCGACAGTCGGACGGTAAGCAACATACGCACTCATCGATTCTGCTGTTACAAGACCAGGACGTTCACCAACTAATAGACATACTACTTCTGCATCAGTGATCTCGCCGATTTGATCCATTGATGGTACACGACAATATTTGACGAATATGACTTGATCAAAATCTAGGCCATACATTTTCAACCCTTGTTTGATTGCTGGTAGTACTTCTTTGATATTTGCTCCGATAGCCGCAGAACTTAATCCATCCCCAACAACGATCTGCACTTTGGCTTTTGCTGTCGTTTGTTGTTTGATTTTTGTGCTATTTTCTTCATCAAATTGACGACCAAAATCTGGACGAGTCAAGTATTCGTCTTTTGTTTTACAAATCGTTTGCGTCGAGATGAAGCCCATTTCCTCAACCAATTGCGGATCAACATCAGAAAATACGGCATCTTGTGCTGCTGCATGGTCCGCACGGAAACGTAAGGTAGAATCAGTCATATAGCGAGTGCCTGTACGTCCCACTCCAATACGAGCAGGTGTAAATGCCTTCATGCGCAAGTATCCTGTTTCATCTTTTGCATCTTTGACCAAAAGCTGTTTACGTAGATCTACCTCTGTGATGTCGTCGATCATGCCTTCTTCTACTACTGGCATGGTTGTTGTCATCGTATTGGTTGTTGTGGCTGGTGTTTTTGGTAGTTCTGTTGATTGTTCTGTTGGTTTTTCACCGGCTACCATCTCACTTAGCATGGAAGTGATCATTTCTTTCAATTGTTGTTCGTTCATTTTTTTCTTGCACCCCACTTATTTGATAAATACTGAAGCATCGCCGGCTAAGCTTGTTAATTTTCCATTTTCCATCAAGCCCATTTTCTCCATCCAACCTTCAAATTCTTTGATTGGACGTAAACCGAACAAATCACGGACGGTCGCTGTTTCATGGAAACCTGTCGTTTGATAGTTCAACATCACATCGTCTCCATGAGGAATACCCATGATATACGTACAACCAGCTGATGTTAGTAACACAGCTAAGTTTTCCATATCGTTTTGATCTGCTTTCATGTGGTTTGTATAACATACGTCACAACCCATTGATAAACCTGTTAGTTTACCCATGAAGTGATCTTCTAAACCTGCACGAATGACTTGTTTTGAATCATACAAGTATTCTGGTCCAATAAAACCGACAACAGTATTCACAAGGAATGGATCAAATTTCTTCGCTAAGCCATAGCAACGTGCTTCCATCGTTACTTGGTCTGCACCAAAATGAGCTTCAGATGATAACTCAGAACCTTGACCAGTTTCAAAATACATCACGTTCGGTCCAGCTGCTTGACCACTGCTCAATGCTAATGCTTGCGCTTCAGCTAATATGTCCGCATTCAAACCAAACGCAGTGTTTCCTTTTTCTGATCCAGCAATGGATTGGAAAACTAAACCAGTCGGTGCGCCTTGACGCATGGCTTCCATCTGGGTCGTCACATGAGCCAAAACACAGGTTTGAGTTGGGATCTCCCATTCGCTACGAAATTCTTCAAATTTATCTAAACAACGTTTCACGCTTTCTGTCGAATCATCCACTGGATTCAATCCGATCAGTGCATCGCCAGCTCCGTATGATAATCCTTCCATCACAGAAGCCATGATCCCGTCTACGTCATCTGTTGGATGATTGGGTTGTAGACGATTGGAGAAAGTGCCTGCGCGACCGATTGTTGTATTGGCTGTTTTTTCAATGTGGATCTTTTTTGCGCCCACGATCAAGTCCATATTCGACATCAATTTGCAGACTGCCGCAATCATTTCCGCAGTCAATCCACGAGAGATATATTTGATTTCAAAATCTCCTGTTTTGTCTGAAAGGATATATTCTCTTAATTCTGCAACTGTCCAATGTTTGATCATGCCGAAAATACGCATGTTGACTTGGTCGATGATGATACGTGTGACTTCATCTTCCTCATAATCAACCACTGGATGGTTGAATAGATCGTTTAAAGTCAGATGCGATAACACGACTTTTGCTGCTACACGTTCTTCCGCAGAAGTTGCTGCCACACCCGCTAATTTATCTCCTGATTTTTCTTCATTTGCTTTAGCCAACACTTCTTTGACTGAAGAAAACTGATAGGTTTTGCCAAATAATTTTGTTTTTAAAATCATTTTTCTTGTCGCTCCCTTAATTAAATACTAATGTTTTGACAACTACTGGTAACACTGCACCTTCGGCGACAGGTTGACCAATATCGATGTAATCCCCATTTTCTACTTTGACGGAATCAATGCAGATGAACGGATAATTCCCCGGTAAATACGCATGTAAGGCATGACCTAATGCTTTTGCCATGTCTTCGTCCACCATGATGACGAGTGGGATATTTTCAGTGATCAAGGCAGATAACCCTCGAACGATACCTTCCGCATATCGTTGGACATCCGCAAACGTTGGGTTCACGATTCCCTTCATCGCTAAAGCGATTTGTGGTGTTTCTTCCAACCGATGCCAAGCCAGCTTTTCATTGATGCGCTCACTCATTGCTTCAGCAGGCAAGGACTCATCTTCTTGGGAAACTTTCAAGATCGGAATATTTTTGATTGGCAGGATCTGCTCATGATAAGCGATCGTACTGCCGCTAATATCAGCAGTATGTGAACCTGCCCCGACCACCGTTGCCCGAATCGTTTCGTTACTTTGTAAGATTTCTTTTTCCGCGAAAATTTGCGATTTTCGTAAAGCCGTACCTAATAACAGACCGATATCCCCATACTTGAACATATCTGTCACTTCTTCGATCAAGCAATCCGCTACACCACCAGAAAAAGTGACGATTGGTAGTTCGCCATCTAGCCGTAACCCTCGGTTCGTAATGAATAACTCATAAAATGGACTTCGTTTTCCGATCCCCACGCTATTCGCCAAAACTTTTACTAACTCATCAATCACTGGTTGGATGGCGGGAACAGAAGCTTTTGTTCCAACTTTTAACGGCAATCTCAACTGCTCGATCATTTCTGTGATCTTTGGTGAAATATACGAAATAATCCCTGCTTGATCGACCTTGATTAGTCGACCGCCGATATCAAAACATGCGGTATCATTGATTTCCCCATCAGTGAAGACGACTAAGTTACTCGTGCCACCGCCGATATCGATGTTGACGACCGAAGCATGACGCTTTGTCGAATACTCTTGCGCGCCTGCCCCTTTTCCGGCAATGATACTTTCAAGATCTGGGCCAGCTGTCGCGACCACGAAATCCCCAGCAAAACCACTCAACGCTTGTAATACTTTGCTCGCATTGGCTTTACGAGCTGTTTCACCGGTGATGATCACCGCACCCATTTGGATTTGTTGCTTCTCGATTCCTGCTTGTTGATATTGTCGGGAAACAAACGCTTTGATTGCTTCATCATCAATCATTGTCTGATTGATCAAAGGAGTGAAGATGATTTCACTACGGTAGATCACTTCCTTATCTGAGATCGTGATCCGCGGAACGGAAAACGCAGAGGCGAAATTTTCGATCGTCAGCTCCGACAAAACAAGCTGGGTCGTTGAAGTACCTAAATCGATCCCTACAGTAAGAATTTTTTCTTTTGCCATCTTTTTTCTCCTTTCTACAAACAAAAAATGCTTAAAGACAGCCTAGAATTTCTTCTACGCATCTTTAAGCATCGTTGCTTTTTCACCGAACAACATCTTTGGTGTTCTGTTCAAAATAGAAACAAGTTTTTGTTCCTTTATTGGATGATTCAATTTTCACTTTCCCTTTTAGCTTATCTTTGATATAGCTATTCACGATCATCAAACCTAAACTGGTCTCTTTGTTTCGGTTGACATCATAGCCATTGCCGTCATCTGTAACAGTGATCGTAATGACTTTATTTTCGATTTCTCCTCTGACTTCAACTATGCCATGTTGATCTGCCTCAAAGGCATGGTCAAAGATATTTTGGAGTAACTCGTTGACGACTAAGGAAATGGAAACCATTTGGTCGCTAGAAACAGTGATCGTCGGATCAACCGTTAGAGTCAAGCGGACTTTCTCCGGATTGAAAATATGCCGGAAATTGTACATCACTGCTTCAAGCATTTGACGCAAGGAAACATTATCTTCCACTTGCTTCGACAATAATTCATGTGTCATCGCGATTGCCATGATCCGGTTCACACTTTCTTTTAGTACTTTACTAGCCTCTTTGCTAGTGGTACGGCGTGCTTGGATCCTCAATAATGAAACGACGGACTGTAAATTATTTTTGACACGGTGATGGATCTCGCGGATCGCCACCGATTTTGAGACGATTTCATCTTCTTTCTTTTTCACTTCTGTATTATCTTGAATAATCATTGCTACTCTCGATCCTGCATCAATCCAAACTTTTCGAATATTAAAGTAATAATTTAAATACGCGGTCTCTAATTCGATCAACCGATTTTCGGTCTGATCGTTCATCTGATAAAGAACATATTCGAACGTTGTATAATCAAGAGAGAGATTGTCATAGTGTAAATCATTGATCATTTCGCGATAGCCTAGTTTTCGGTATAATTCTTTGGCCCGATGATTCGCCAAGACCAGATTTCCTGTGGTCGTATCAAAAATCAAGACTGCTTCGGCTAGCTGGTCCATGATCAAAGGATCGAATGTGGATTCGACCGCTATTGTCCCTTGCTCGTTTGACTGTAGTTCTTGTCGTTCAACTGCCCCAATCGGTTGCTCGACTCCCTCTTCTACGATGATCACACCGATCGTTCTTTGTTCATTGCGAATCGGAAAAATGTTTTGCTTGATCAAGCGATTTTCTTGCGTGACTGCTAACAACCCAATGCTATTCAAGCTTGTTTCCATCGTCCGTAAGACGCCAGGTTCATTTTTTAGTAACGCTTCTTTTCCGACAACTTCATATTTATATAATGAGGGGATATGTTTTGGCTTCTTATGATAGACAACTAATGCTTCTTTGGTCATTTCATTAAAGACATCGATGAACACATCTGCCATCTCATAATGCTTAGACTCTGCTAAATAAGCACTCGTCCGACAAAGCTCTTGGATATCTGACTGGGTTAGGTTGGTATAACGCTGACATAATGTATTGATTCGTTTCATTATTCATCATCCATAATAATCAATTCTGCGATGTCACTCATCCGTGCGCGTTTGTTCATACTTAATGTACGTAACATCTGGTAAGCTTCTTCTTCAGAAATATTATTTTCTTTTGCTAAGATCCCTTTTGCCTTCTCCACAACTTTTCGTTCTTCCAGTTTCAACTGTAGTTTGTCGATCTGCTGCAGCAAGTTTTGGGTTTCTTTCCCTCTGGCGATCCCCATTTCAATGGTTGGGATCAATGATTTTGCATCTAATGGTTTTACCAGGTAACCGATTGCTCCTAATTTCTTCGCTTTCTCCGTATTCTCATGATCACTGTAAGCAGAAAGAAACACGATACTCCCTGCTAACTGATCTTGGATGATTTTTTTACCGGACTTTAGACCATCTAAAATCGGCATTTGGATATCCATCAATACGAGATCCGGCTTAGTCTCTTTACAAACTTCGATTGCTTCAAATCCATCTGCGGCTTCCCCAACAACTTCATAACCAGCTTCCAGTAGAATATCTCGAGTGTCCAATCGTGTGATTGGTTCATCGTCTACTATCACAATTCTGCCCTTCATATTCAATACGCTTTGTCTCCCCCGAACTAAGTTCTTGTAATTTCACACGTCACAGAGAATTGCAAAATCTGTTTGAGTCCATCCAATACAGCATGTAATGCTGCTTCAACAGAACTCACGTCGCCAGAAATAACTACTGAACCAGAGAAACGATCGATAAAACCAATCGTAATGTCACCACTTTTCGTTGCAATATCCACAGCAATGATTGCGGCTTCACTTGGCGTGATCGTCAAAATCCCTAACGCATTGCTTGTGCCTGCCGGTAATCCTAATTTTGTATAGACTTCCTTGTCGGGACTTGCAATGATGTGGGCTAAAGTGACTTGTTTTCCTGGGACGTATTCTTGGATCATTCGTTGTTTTTCTTCCAAACAAGACTCGCTCCTTCATTTTAAGCAATAAAAAATCCTCAATAATAAGCCATAAAGTGTTCACTTTACGCTTGTTATTAAGGGCCCCATTGCTCTTAAATTTTGAAGCACTCCGTTGTGCTCATTCATTATATGTTAACCTTTTCACGATGTCAATCTTTATAAAATGGCTTTTAATATTGCTCTAACGCCTTTTTCATCTGCTTTACGAGGATTCGTTCTCGTGCAACCATCTGCTAAGGCAGCGGTGGCAATCGCTTCTTCTTGTACTAATACTTCTTTTGAAGACAAGCCGTATTCACTCAACGTCGCTGGCATCTCTAATTTTTCTCGTAGCTGTTTGATCATACGAATTAAATTCTGCACACCTAAACGAGGATTTTTTGTTTGCGTATTGCTTATGCAGTTTGCTAATGCCGTATATCGTTCAGCCACTTTGATTTCGGTCACTTGACCATTTCCTAAACCACTATTGTAAGCAATCACTTCTGGCAGTAAGATCCCATTGATCCGTCCATGTGGCACATGTAAACGAGCGCCAGCCGCATGAGCGATTCCATGATTTAGTCCTAGTGAAGTCGAATTGAATGCCATCCCTGCCATACAAGAAGCTACGTGCATTTGCTCTCTCGCTTCTTTATCTTGGCCATTTTTGTAGGCTCGTTCTAAATATTCAAAAACTAACGCAACCACTTTCTCACATAAGGCATCTGCTACTCCATTCGCTTCTGTGGAAACATAGGATTCAATGACGTGGGTCAGCACATCCATTCCTGTATCAGCAGTGATTTTAGGTGGAACACTCATGACTAATCCGGTATCTAATATCGCAATATCCGGTTGGATCTCTTCTGTTACTAAAGGGATTTTCAACCCCAATTCACTGATCGTGATCACTGAGAAGTTTGTCACCTCAGACCCTGTCCCACTGGTTGTTGGGATTGCAATAAATTGGGCAGTCAAGAGACCCATTGTCTTTTGCCCAAAATATTTCATTGCTTTCGCTGCATCGATGGCTGAACCGCCACCGATTGCCACGATGATTTCACTTTGAAAACTTTCCATTTCTTTGATGCCTGAAACGATTTTATCAAGTGGTGGATCAGGAATAATATCACTAAATACGTGATACTGATTTAAATAAGTCGTGACTTTTTCTACCATGCCATTTTCTACCATAAAGGGATCAGTAACGATGAAAACACGCTTATCTTTAACATTCTCAAGACTTTGTAACGCATCTTCCCCCACAATGATCTGTGTCGAGAATTGTATACTTTCCACGAACATTCCTCCTTGAAAACAAAATAAAAGAGACTTCAAACCAATGGAAATCAAAAGATCCATTTGTCTGAAGCCCCTTTGCTTCTTTTACAATCCATACAACAGTGTATGGTGTCTATTCTGTAATTATTAATCAACACATGCGCTGGGAATCAGCAGTACGCCATTGTACTTGAAATCTCTTTCCCCATTGAAAGACCAGCCCAATATTCCCATACACATCATCGTGCTATGTGTGGGATTGAATCAAATATTCTTGGGCTGACTTTCAAAAAACGTCATTTTTTTAGCAACACCCTGTTTTGCCTCGAAACAGTTTGCCCAATAATGAAAAATAAGAAAAGACCTGACTTAAAAGCTTGAACGCTTTATCACAGTGGCGGGACCGTGCCAGCATCTCACTGGCTTCCATTCGTATCTTTCATAAACATTTGATTAATCTAACAGCACTTTACCATACTGTTTGTGAAAAATCAAACACTTTTTTATAAACCTTCTTCTTTTATCTTATGGAAGACCTTCTCTCCTCTTGTATAAAAAACATCCTCTTGCCCCATTTGCACATTCATATAACGCGCCAACGCATAAAAATAGTCAGACAAGCGATTCACAAACACGATCACTTCAGGATTGATCGCCGCAGTCGCACTTAAACGGACGATATGACGTTCCCCGCGACGAGCAATCGTTCGTGCCACATGGACCATGCTCGCTCCTTGACAGCCCCCTGGTAAAATAAATCGTTCGATATCCGGCGATTGCTGTGTGTAAAAATCAATCCGTTCTTCCAACCAAGTTACGCTTTCTTGTTGGACTTTAAGCGGTCTTCCATCTTCCAAGACCGTTGATAGATCAGTCCCTACATCAAATAAAAATTGTTGTAGTTCTTCCAATTCCTCCTTAAAAACGTCTTGTTCTTTTGACAATTGACTGATCGTATAGCCCAACCATGAGTTCAATTCATCGATCGTCCCATAACTTTCCACACGATCTGAATCTTTCGATACACTATGACCACCAACTAGTTTCGTCATTCCCTTGTCGCCTGTTTTTGTGTAGATTTTCATGATTCTCCTCCTAAGTACTCAATCAATTCTGCTAGTCCCGTTTTTTCGACTGATGAGACTTCAAACAGTTTCGTTGCTCCAGCTGCAAGCAATTGTTCACGTACACGCGCCAACTCTTTCTCGTCTTTCACTAGATCAACTTTGGTCATGATCCCGATGACTTCTTTTGGAAAGATGTGGCCAAAGCCTGGTGAAAAAATCTGTTCTTGGTCTAACGCACTTTGCATCAAACCAATGACATCTGCTTCTGCCGCTGTCACAGTCAAAGCAGCGTAGTATTGGCGATGTAGAATAAATTCCCCTGGTGTATCGATCATCTCAGGATGAAATTCTACCGCTTGGGTCTTATCATAAACGATTGCTTCTCCTCGCAAGGCTTGACAAAGAGTGGTCTTTCCACAGCCAATCGCACCCATTAAAATGATTCTCCTCATTTACCTCTCCTCCATAAAAAAAGCCTAAAAAAGCAGAATAATCTCTACTTTTTTAGGCGGCATTGCCATATTCAACCGCACACATCTTTGTGTGCTTCTTTTCACTAGTGTAATCGCTTCTCTCAGGTTTGTCAAAATAAATCTTGCTCTATAATAACGAAAAACAATGAAAAATCTATTATATCATGTACATAAATTTGAAGTTAACTTCTAATTTACGGTAAAAAAACATTTTTTTGAAGTTAACTTCAAATTTAATGAAAATAATGATTTTTTTGAAGTTAACTTCAAATATGGTATACTTACACCAACAATAGGATATTGGAGGAGGGATAACTTTGTTTCAACGACCTGATTATTTAAATCAATTGATCGATTTACAGAACACTGATTTCATCAAAATCATTACTGGCGTTAGACGGTCTGGTAAATCTGTGTTACTTATGCTCTACCAACGCTATTTATTGGAACAGGGTGTGGAACCAAATCATATTATTTATATCAATTTTGAATCATTCAATTATCAAGTAGTCACAGATGCAGAGAAGTTTAGGGACGTGTTAGCACCATTGATTCCTCAAGATGAAGAAAAAGTATATTTTTTATTTGATGAGATCCAGCTTGTCGATGGATGGCAGCGTGTCGTCAATGGCATAAAAACTAGCTTTAATTGCGAGCTAGTCATCACTGGTTCAAATGCGAATATGTTATCTGGAGAACTTGCCACTTTACTTAGTGGCCGATACATTGAGATTCCTATCTATCCCTTGTCGTTTGATGAATTTTTAGCTGTTAAGGACATTGCAAAAGACTCTCGGTTTGTTGATCAAGCATATCAGGAATATGAACAATATGGTGGTTTTCCCAGTGTAGTATTAGCTGATGAGAGAATCAAAGATACGATTTTATCAGGGATCTTTGATACGATCGTCCTGAACGATGTTGCCTTGCGTGCCGGTTTAAAAGATGCAACAGTGTTAAAAGCGCTGATTCGTTTTTTATCAGATAATGTTGGCCAACTCGTCAATGCGTCAAGAATTGCGAACACATTAAAGAGTGAAGGAATCACAACGAGCACGCATACCATCAATCGCTACTTAGACCTATTGGAACATGGTTATCTCTTTTATCGTGCACAACAGTATGATATTAGAGGCCGAGAATATTTAAGAACGAATGGAAAATATTTCATTATTGATTCTGGACTTCGCAGAAACGCGGTAGGAAGAAAAGACGGTAATTATAGTAATCGTCTAGAAAATATCGTTTACGTCGAGTTACTAAGACGAGGTTATCTAGTAGATGTTGGCCGTCTTGACAATCAGGAAATCGATTTTGTTGCAAAAAAACTAGATGAAACACTCTATATCCAAGTAACTTATGAGCTTCCCAACAATAATCGTGAAACTGACAATTTACTTCACATCAAAGATAATCATAAAAAAATAGTGATTACCGGTAAATATTATGAGATCAAACAAGTAGATGGTATTCTGATTCAATACATCGTGGACTGGTTACTTGATAAATAAGCAGCTCAGCTAAATAAACGAACGCCTAGCAAAGCAATCACTAATGACTACTTTGCTAGGCGTATTTACTTACTCATAAACTTTAATCCTTTAGCATCAAACTTCTTTTACTTCCTAACGCACAATCGAGCGTGACATCATCGCGATCGTATGACGATTTCCACGGATTGCACGGCTCATCGCCATGATATTTTCTACTGGAGCGATTCCCGAATAACCAGCATCGCCGATATGTTGGATATCTACACCACAAATTTTATTTTGGATTGCAATTTGTTTGATCGTGTCAGAATCAGATGACTCTTGGCTCGTACCAATTGCTGACATCACTAGCGCGCCTGCTGCATGGATCACTTTGACCGCCGCTTTTAATTCAACATCATCAAAAACTGGAACCGTTCCTACCGCAGGGACTAAGATCACATCGGCACCTGCTTCGATGAAGGATTTGATTGCTTCCAGATCTGCTACTGGTTCATCGACTCCGGCACCGTGCATTTTCCCAGCGATGATCATGCCACCAAAATGTTCTTTTGCCATTGAGATTGCTTTTGTAATGGCATCATTCGTCACACCACTTCCTGGATTTCCTGTCAAACAGATAAAATCTAATCCCTGTTTTTTGGCTGCTTCCATTGTTTCACGAGTCGCTTGACGCCCCGCTGGGATATCCAGGCGATCTTCTGCCATCTTCGCCTCTAAATCAACCGGTTCAAGATTCGCACCAATCGGTCTGCCGACTACTTTTCGTAACGTTTGAATGATTGGCTCTTCTTCCTTACCTTTCAAACCTGAAACAACTGGTTTTAATGCATCAAAAGCATTCAATAAAATCAAATCAGCGCCATACGCACGAGCAATTTCAGAGTTGGTGACATCTTCAATATTACTGTCCCTGATGACCACATTTTCTGAACAAATCACACGTCCTTCACTTGCTTTGATCGATTGTTTCAATTCTGTCCCTGACATCTTCATGATCTCTGATGTTTGCGCGCTAATAAATCGTTTCACCATGTTATTTCCTCCTTAAATTTCTTGCATTTCATTCATGCGGTTTTGTTTTTCCATCACTCCAAAGAATGGTAAATAAATCAAAATATTCAAAATCAAGCAAATGATTTGGATAATTGAACCTGAGATATGCCCCCCTGTAGCTAGAAAACCTGAGATAACAGGAGGCATGGTCCAAGGAACAGCAATTCCTACCGTACCGTGAACAAAACCAAGGGACATCGCAAAATACGTCACCACAGCATTGACCATCGGTGCCAAAATAAATGGAATCAACAACGTAACATTCAACACGATCGGCATCCCAAACATTGCCGGTTCATTGATATTGAAAATACCTGGTGTCAATGTTAATGGAACCATCGTTTTTGTCATTTTCGACGAATTTTTTCTCAAACCAACGATTGCTGCCGCAATCACTAAACCTAGCGTAGCTCCTCCGCCACCCATATAAACAAAGTTTTCCATGAAGGGTTGTGTAATGATATGTGGTAATTTCTCACCAGCTTCAACAGCTACACGGTTCGCATCCGTATTCATCAACCAGATCGGCATGATCACAGAATTCACGACATTGGCACCATGGATACCCATGAACCAAAACAATGAAACTAAGAAGATCGACACTAACGTACCACCTAATGTTCCCCCTAACAACCCTAGAGGTCCACCAAAGATTTCCATCAATAATTGGTGAATGTTTCCTGAACCCCAATCAGTCATTTGGAATACTGCATAAATGACCAACCAAAAAGTAAGAATCGATGCTCCTGGGATCAGAGCAGAAAAACTTTTCGCAACAGCTGGCGGGACAGAATCCGGTAAACGGACTTGGATGTTGTGATCAATAAACCATTTGAAGATCAATGTCGAAATAATTGCAATCACCATGGCCACAAAAAGTCCTTGAGCGCCCATAAATGCAGTGGGAATTCCGACACCGTCATCTGATACGAGATTCGGTGTGACTAGTAAGAATGAGGATATAGAAATGACGCCCGCAGATACTCCGTCTTTGTCATACTGAACAGCCAACGCATTCGCAATTCCAAAAGCAGCAACGAGACCCATGATCCCAAAACTAGCCGTGACACCTTTATTCAAATAAGCATCAATCCCATGGGCACTTAAGAAATCAGTCCAAGCATCCACTGGAAATGAGGAAATAATCAAAAACAATGATCCAGTAATGATCAGCGGCAAAGCTAAGGTAATCCCATTTCGAATCGCAATCAAAATCTTATTGTTTGAAACTTTTGCAGCAATCGGCAACATCTTATTATTTATAAACTCGTTCATCTTTATCTTCTCCTATCTTAACGATTGTGGCGCTACTTTTGATTTTCCAAAAATAGCATTTCTTACCACGTACTATAGCGGAAAAATAAAGCCCTTACAAATTACAAAATGAAAAATAATTTAATTTTTATAATCATATTCTAATCTAAAGTAGGTACATGTCGTTCTTAAACTAAAATTAAGTCCTAAATCCGCCATCTAAAAAGAAACTGGTATGATATAATTCATACCAAATAGCAAAGAATAAATTTTTCCTCATGATTATTTATAGGAAGGCAAGGAACTAAAATTTGAATAAATATGAACAACTATCGAATCTGATTCTCGAACGTATCCATCAAGAAGAGTATCCTCCCGATTCCTTTCTTCCAAGTGAAAGAAAATTAATGGCAGAATTTGGCGTAACGCGTGACACGATCCGTTCAGCATTAAAGAGTTTGGAATCTACAGGGTATATCGAAAAAATACCTGCACGAGGCAGTAAAGTGATTGCTCATGACAAAATCGATTTTTTCGTTAGTGATCTGTCAGGAACCTCAGAAAAATATCATTCCGAAAATCATTCCTTCAACACAGAGATCTTATCATTGAAAAAAATGATCGTGGACGAACAACTTAGAGAAAATTCCGGTTTTAGTTTAGGTGAATCCGTCTGGTATTTGCTGCGTCGCCGCTTGTTGAATGGTCGTGCATTGATTTTGGAAGTAGATTATCTGCGCACCGCTGTCGTTCCAGAACTAACAAAAGAAATCATCAACCAATCGCTATATCGTTACCTTGAAAATCAATTACATTTGAAATTGAACTGTTCAAAAAAAGAAATTTCTGTTGAGAATATCACCACTCCAATCGCTCAATATTTAGATCTAGGAAAACATGAAAAAAACATCTTTGTTGTTAGGAACTGGGCATATTTGACTAATTATACCCACTTTCAATACACAGAAAGCTGGCATCAAGTCGATTCATTCAAATTCGTTTTGTTGGCTGATCGGCCGATGAATTGAGCAGTGAACGCCTGATTGTAACGAACCGTTTCAAGACGGAGCAATAAAGTAGTGAGAACACCTAAAAATGTCACCAAACCAAGGGCTCTTGATTTGATGACATTTTTCATATATTTGAAGCAGCGTATGTTTTTCGTTGAGACGAGTTTCTCTTTTTTTGGAAACGGTCACCAGTAGCTTCAGTCATGCTCACTTTCACAACGATGTAGTCGTGATATGTGCTTGAACTGGATTATGCGCTTCTGTTTCGCCTGTAATCGTATAGCTATTGGTACTTTCTTCTTGTAATGAACGCGCATCCCAAATCACAGCGGCAATTTTGTCGATTTGATACGGTTCTCCCAAGCTATTGACAAGTTCGTATGTTTGACGGATTTCTGTTGGTAGCTCTAAACGATCGAGTGTACCTTCAGGGTCATTTAGATCAATTGATTGATCCGTTGTTATTTCTATCAAACCATTCGTTGGCTTATTCTGCCCTGTTTGCCAATTGGAAATTTCACGAACTCCACTCCCATCATTGATCATTCCGTTCATCATCCACGTATTATCAATGATTTGACTAGCCCCAAAGGAAGTTGGGTATGTTCCTTTAGGTCCTGCAGCATTCCAAAAATAATTTTCGCAAAACTGCCAAATCTCAATACTACGTACAATGGAACTTCCAATCAATACTTTCGCTTCATCATAGAACCCGCGATTGATCACACCATAAGTCAATAGAGAGCTAGGCGCCCACTTTAATACCGGAAAGCCACACAATGCCAAGGAAGGATCAATAATATCCATCACAAACTGAGTCAATTGAGTTGCTTGTAATGTAGGTAAATCAGATAAAACAAGCCCACTACCAATCATTTGTGGCAAATCGGTCGTATCCCTTGTCACTGGTGGATCAGAGAGATGTCCATTGTCTCCATGGATGAATTTGCGTTCATCCATATTATCAGGATCAATGTCCACACATCCAAGAAAAATATATTGCCAAATACCACGTTGATAGTTGGCATCAGGAAGATTTGCACCATTGCGAAGGACTTTTCTATTCGTTTCACTATTTGTGCTATTTTGTGGATAAGAATATAACGCTTCATGCGACATCGGATCACAAAACATCCACTCTGCATAATTCGCAAGATTTTCTTTCTGGCGTCCTTCCCAATAAGCAACTTCTGCTGTATATTCTCCACCTAATTCCTGACATATCTCTATCATGAACTTCGTGTCATACAGTACAGAAATCATGAATTCAGAATCAATTTCATTTTTCACATTGATTGTCTCATACACCCATCTTGGATTATCGAATTTCCAATCCAAATGACGTTTCAATGCAGGATACATTGCTGCGAGCCTAGCTAAATCTGGTGAAACTGAATGGATCATCCAGATTGTTTGTGCCATTCGAACAGGTAAAACCTCACCAGAAAGAAATCCATTAGCATCGATCATTGACATGAAGCCTTCCATTCCACTCCAAGCAATCGACGGATTGATATACATCAAGTCTTGAATTTGCAGTAATCCTTCCCAACAATTGTTCGCAGGTGTCATCGCAGCTCCCGCACACTGTCTACTCGGTTTTCCAAGAGATTGTTGCGTGTATGCATAGCCAGTTTCCTCAGTCGGCGCAAGAATATTCCCTATCAAATGGGTCCAACCGGCATAATAAAGTAATCGATGATTTTCTGTTGTCACTACCTCATTGTGATAGACCGATGTATCAGAAACGCTCCATGTTTGCGGAACTGGCACACTCGCTAACAACTGGTCCCAATACGTTTTTCGTGCTGTATAGTATTCATGGATCGACAACGCATCCGTTCCAATCCCCACACCACGCAACGCTCGTGTAATCGCCGTCGATACACCTTCCTCCCTTGTAGCATAACCGATCACTAACGCAATGGAGGAAATTGTTGACGGTATTTGGTATTTTCCGCGACCATCCACAAAGTTGGGCGGAATGATTTGTGCAGTTGCAGCCGTATCTATTTGTCCACTTTCTGTTAACGCAACTACTTTGATCGCTGTATGGAATAAATTCTGATGCCAATCAGCAAATTGTGTATCATTTTTTACGACGACTTGATTGGAAGATTCCCATGTACACCTTAAATTATTCGTTTGATAGTCGGTGGTTGAAGTTGTTGAATCTCTTATTTCAATCTCAAAAAATTCACCAGAAACCTCTGTTAACGTAAGCATTCGTCCAAGTGTTGATTCATCGATAAAGAAATCGGTTGTTGAAATTTGACCAAGATTTGTTACCTCGCCCGATAGAACGATTTTATGAGGATACCAAGCAGACCGTAAACTTTCAGCACTCACTTGTATCCCATCAATACTCAACAGGGAATTCAATGACGAATCTTGAAACCCAGATTTCTTTTCCCTGATATTCACACCGTTCATCGTTGTCTTATTTGCGTTTCCACGAATGCCGTAATAAGCACCAAATCGCAGATCGAGAGACGTTTCTACCGGTGTGATTGCTTGATTATCAAAGTTGTATTCCGGATTCGTCACCAAACGACTAAATGGCAAGGTCAGGTTACGATGTTCTTTCATACTCGTTGAATTTACTGGATCGTCATTTTTCAACTCATCGACATTGATTGTTGGGTCTCCTCCAAAATCAACGCCTCCAACTATTCCCGTCACTTGAGATGGCAACGCTAAAGGGATTTCGTAACTTGGTTGACTTCTAATAATTGTTCCTAGCTCAATTGCTTCTCCCACATTTCCTTTAAAGGTAAAAATAAGCATGAACGTTTTTTCAATGACAGTTTGGTCATTCCAATTAGATAATGCTTCTGCCCCTGCAATCCCTTTGATTGAATAATTGAACTTTTCCAGAAAAAGACTATTTGCTGCTGAGGATTCCCCTTGTAATACGATCTCTTGTCTTTCATTCTCCATGTCTTGAACAGACAATGCCCAAGTCAATCCTTCTGTGATCGAACGGATATGGACCATCAAGTCAGAGTATTGCCAAATAGAATAAGTAAATACTTTTGCTAAACGGGCAGTTGTATCAGTCAATGTGATATTAGCACCAACAGAGCTGTAAGTTATTTCTGCATTTGTTAGTGTCCAGCCGCGATCTTGTGTAAAATCCTCCATAATCACTTCATCTACCGGGACTTTAGGACCTGGTGCTTGCGTTACGCTAGTTTCTTTATTATTTACTAAAAACGTCTGCTCTAACATTCGTCTCCCCATTTCTTTTATCACCACAGCAACCTACGATTGACAGCATTCTAGGATTCTACTGTCGCCAAAGACATTCTCTTTCCAGCACTCCAACAGATACAAAGAAAGCGTATACATTTCGAACTAAAATCGATCCTCCTCTCCTCTGTTACACATAAAAGTATACGGGTTTGAAATTCAGAACTCAAAAAATACCATAAAGTTTCCTTGATTGATTTAAAAAATAGGAAGACGAAAAAAAAAGAAAAGATATCTAAAACTCAAGCAACGTAAGACAATCAAAGGCTTACCTTGTTGAATCTATCAATATCTTTTCTTTGTAAAAATTTAATCTAAAACGTTTGTTTTTTAGTTCTTATCTGCCAAACAATACTTGTTCAGGATCAATCAATTGCGCTTGAGATAAGCTGTTGTCACGACTGATCTCAAAATGCAGATGGCTGCCTGTACTATTACCAGTAGAACCGACAAACCCAATGATTTGTCCTTGTTCAACTTCATCATCAACTTTCACGACGTATTCTTGTTGATGAGCATAAAGCGCTGTTGTGCCATCTTCATGTTCAATGGCAACATAATTTCCCCATGAAGGATGGAATTCTGCTTTGATCACAGTACCTGCTTTACTAGCATAGATTGGCTCCCCTTGAGGTGCTGCAAAATCTAATCCACGGTGGAATTCACCACCACGAGGACCAAATGGGCTAGAAATCGTATAATTTCTTAAGGGCACGATATATCCTTCTTTATTCACTTCAGGTCCGGCAACTTCTTTGTCATATTGTTCTAAATCATAAGTTTCGATCAGACCATTTAGTTTTTCGTTATATCTTGTATCTGTTGCGTAACGACCTGTTAAAAATTCTGTTGCTTCTTTATAAGTTTCTGCATTGGATTTCCAAGCACCTGAATAGAACTCGCTATTTCCAGTCAAGCCTTCAGTCATTAATTTAGCATAGTCTTCAAGACTTTCTTCATAGTTGGCATATTTTCTGAATGTTGCTTGGATCGTATATAATGTACCATCACCAGCATCTTCTTGTGTGGCAAATGTCACGCCATTGCCCTCGTGTGTACCTTTGATCCCAAAAAGATTGTAGTTAGGCGCTTGCGCCAACTGGCTTTGTCCACTAGCTGATTCTAAAATCGCTTGGGCGATCATTACTGATGCGTATAAATCATGTTCTTGCCCGATTTCTCGAGAAGATTCACCGATTTTGCGAATGAAGCTCTCAACTGATTCATCTTTTTCAAAATGGATCGATCCTTCATCCGTTTCTTGACTTGATGGTACAAGATCTTGGATCGGTGTAGTTGCAGAAGGTTGACGTACCTCTTGAGCAACTGACGCTGCAGGAGCAGGCGTTGGTGCCACAGGTGCAGCTGGTGGTGTCACTGGTTGTGTCGGCTGACTCGGCTGTGGTGTAGTTGGTTGTGTTTCTCCAGTAGAACCGCCAGTTGATGGTGACGTTGGTTTTTGTGGCTGACTCGGCTGTGTTGGCTCTGTCGGCTTCGTCGGTTCTGTTGGTTTCGTTGGCTCTGTTGGTTTTGTCTCTTCCGGTGTGCTTGGCTCCGTCGGTTCTGAAGTGTCAGGTGTGGTTGGTTCACTTGAATCACCAGTAGACGGTGGCGTTGTTTCCTCTGAACCATCCGTTGTTGTATCTGTTGTGTTACCTTCACCTGTAGTATCAGACGAATCCGTCGTTGTTTCTGTTTGTGCTTCCGCTGTTACTGGTTGATCCGCAGAAAAAACTTGTTCATCTGCTAATACTTGTAAAGGCGTAGTTAGTAACATTTGTGAAAGAAATACAAATGAAACTAATTTATACGTAGACTTTTTTTTCAATTTTCTTACATCCTTTTCTTTAGTTATTATTAAGATACATGTTAGTTATGAATTTTTTGTTAAAAAAATAATAATTTTTATAAAGTAATAACAATTATTTATCTCATATTTGTACTTTGATCCACTACTAATAACTAACGTTAAGTGAAAATATCTAGCAAACACTGAGATAATACGACAGACTTTTACTTTATTATAGTTTATTTTAACAGGAATAAGAAGGATTAAGCAGTCCATATTTTTTCATAATTTAGTGCAATTTTTGAACTTGACAGTAATTTTTCCCCATTTTTTTTAAATCAAGTAGTATCAAATAATCTATAAAAACAGCCCTCCAAATATTGCTATTCACCTATTTGGAGGACGGTCTCTGCTAAATTTGCTATCGAAAAAAAGATAGAGTAACCAATCATCTGAATTAAGGTTGCTACAAATTAAATACAGTTCAGTTATTCAGTTTTTTACGTTCTGGCGAATCATTGTTTTCTTTTCTTTACTGC
The DNA here is from genome assembly GCF_002813755.1 of Enterococcus mundtii. Classification (NCBI taxonomy): domain Bacteria; kingdom Bacillati; phylum Bacillota; class Bacilli; order Lactobacillales; family Enterococcaceae; genus Enterococcus; species Enterococcus mundtii. Next base: position 2,372,059 of record NZ_CP018061.1, read on the forward strand.
CACGACCAATACGATTACTACTAGGATACCACCTAAAGCGATCAGCGTATAAGAAACTGCTTCGCCTGTTTTAGGAAGAAATGACTTTCTTGCTTCCTTTTCCTTTGGAGCAGGTTTTCTAGGCTCTGGTCGGTTAGGTACTTCTTTTTCTGGTACAACTGGTACGTCTGGCTTATTCGGTTGATTAGGAACGACTGGAACTTCTGGTTTATCTGGATTTTCCGGAATGACTGGTACTTCTGGTTCACTTGGTGGTGTCACATGGTCATCCACTGTAGCAATGTTCAAGATTTCTTTCCCTGCCACCGCTTCTTTATTCACTTTCACTTTAAAGACGATCGTACGAACTTTTGTGTCGCTGATTTTTCCATATTCAGCGGTGATCGTACCGTCTTTGTAGGTTACACTTGTCGGCTGTGGCTCGTCGCCTTCACTTGTCAAACTGTCTTCAATATACGTCAAACCTTTCGGTAACTTATCGGTGACAGTCACTTGATTCAAGATACCATGCTCTACCGTATTGTGGAAACTAATCCGGTATTCAAGTTCCTCTCCGATTTTTACTGTTTTTTGATTAACAGTTTTCTCACTTACCAGTTTACCATCTGGAACTTTGGGTTGATCTGGATCTTCAGGAACCACTGGTACTTCTGGTTTATCTGGTGGTGTCACATGGTCATCCACTGTGGCAATGTTCAAGATTTCTTTCCCTGATACGGCGTTCTTGTTCACTTTCACTTTAAAGACGATTGAGCGAGCTTTTGTATCGCTGATCTTGCCATATTCGGCAGTGATCGTACCGTCTTTGTAGGTTAGACTTGTTGGTTCCGGCTGGTCTCCCTCGCTTGTCAGACTGCCTTCAACATAGGTCAAGCCTTTAGGCAAGTTATCCGTTACTGTCACTTGGTTCAAGACACCATTTGTCACTTTATTGCGGAAGGTGATTCGGTATTCGAGTTCCTCACCAACCTTTGTTTTTTGCTTATTGACCGTTTTTGTACTTTCTAATTTCCCTGGTGTTTCTTCTGGGGTCACGGGTACTTCTGGTTCATCAGGCGGATTGATATGATCATCGATGGTTGCTTTATTGACGATCGTTTCGCCGACTTTCGCTTCTTCGTTGACTTTGACTTTAAAGATAATTGAACGCACTTTTGTATCATTGATCTTGCCGTATTCGGCGGTAATCGTGCCATCTTTGTAGCCTAGACTTGTTGGTTGTGGATCGTCGCCTTCACTCGTCAAACTGCCTTCAACATAGGTCAAGCCTCTAGGCAAGTTATCCGTTACGGTGACTTGGTTCAAGACACCATTCGTCACTTTATTGCGGAAGGTGATGCGGTATTCAATTTCTTCCCCAAGTTTCGGCGATTGGTTATTGACTGTTTTCGTTGTTTCCAGTTCTCCCCGTGTTTCTTCTGGAGTTACTGGAATCTCTGGTTCATCTGGCGGATTGATATGATCATCGATGTTCGCTTTATTGATGATCGTTTCGCCGACTTTCGCTTGTTCGTTGACTTTGACTTTAAAGACGATCGAGCGGACTTTTGTGTCGCTGATCTTGCCATATTCTGCGGTGATCGTACCGTCTTTGTAGTCTAAACTTGTCGGTTGGGGGTCATCCCCTTCACTCGTCAAACTACCTTCGACATAGGTCAAGCCTCTAGGCAAGTTATCCGTTACGGTGACTTGGTTCAAGACACCATTCGTCACTTTATTGCGGAAGGTGATGCGGTATTCGAGTTCTTCCCCAAGTTTTGGCGATTGGTTATTCACCGTTTTCGTTGTTTCCAGTTTGCCCGGTGTTTCTTCTGGAGTTACTGGAATCTCTGGTTCATCTGGCGGATTGATATGGTCATCGATGTTCGCTTTATTGATGATCGTTTCGCCGACTTTCGCTTCTTCGTTGACTTTCACTTTAAAGACGATCGAGCGTACTTTTGTGTCGCTGATCTTGCCATATTCTGCGGCGATCGTACCGTCTTTGTAGTCTAAACTTGTCGGTTGGGGGTCATCCCCTTCACTCGTCAAACTACCTTCGACATAGGTCAAGCCTCTAGGCAAGTTATCCGTTACGGTGACTTGGTTCAAGACACCATTCGTCACTTTATTGCGGAAGGTGATGCGGTATTCGATTTCTTCCCCAAGTTTTGGCGATTGGTTATTCACCGTTTTCGTTGTTTCCAGTTCGCCCGGTGTTTCTTCTGGAGTTACTGGAATCTCTGGTTCATCTGGCGGATTGATATGGTCATCGATGTTCGCTTTATTGACGATCGTTTCGCCGACTTTTGCTTGTTCGTTGACTTTGACTTTAAAGACGATCGAGCGTACTTTCGTATCGGCAATCCCTGTGTATTCGGCAACCAATTTGCCATTTTCCATAGTCAAGCTTGTTGGTTGGGGGTCATCCCCTTCACTCATCAAGCTACCTTCCACATACGTCAAGCCTTTTGGTAAATTATCCGTCACTGTCACTTGTTTTAAGACACCATTCGTCACTTTATTACGGAAGGTGATACGGTATTCGATTTCATCGCCCAGCTTCGGTGATTGATCATTCACTACTTTTGTACTTTCTAATACACCAGGGGTTTCCACTGGCGTCACTGGCGTTTCTGGTTCGTCCGGCGGATTCGTGCCATCATCGATCGTTGCTTTATTAATGATCGTTTCACCTGTTTTTGCTTCTTCATTGACTTTCACTTTAAAGACGATCGAGCGAATTTTTGTATCATTGATCTTGCCATATTCTGCGAGGATCGTTCCATCTTTTGCTGTCAGATTTATTGGCTGTGGATCGTCCCCTTCGCTTGTCAAACTCCCCTCCACATAAGTTAACCCTTTAGGCAACTTGTCAGTCACTGTCACTTGATTTAATACGCCATTAGTGACTTTATTACGGAAGTTGATACGATACTCGATTTCCTCACCGATTTTTGGTGATTGATGATTGACCGATTTCGTACTTTCTAGCTCTCCCGGGGTTTCCACTGGCGTCACTGGTGTTTCTGGTTCGTCCGGCGGATTGATATGATCATCGATCGTTGCTTTATTGACGATTGGCTCGCCAACTTTCGCTTCTTCATTGACTTTCACTTTAAAGACAAGTGAACGTACAGTAGTATCGGTGATATTACTATATTCAGCGGTTATTTTCCCGTTTTCTATCTCTAAGCTAGTTGGTTGCGGATCAGCACCTTCATTCGTCAAACTGCCTTCGACATACGTCAAGCCTTTAGGCAACGTATCGGTAATCGTTACTTGGTCGATGACTCCATTGGTTACTTTATTACGGAAGCTGATACGGTATTCGATTTCGTCACCGATTTTTGGTGATTGATGGTTAACTGTTTTTGTTACTTCTAATTGACCAGGTGTCACTACTGGTGTGACTGGCGTTTCTGGTTCGTCTGGTGGGTTCGTGCCATCGTCGATTGAGGCTTTGTTGACGATTGTTTCACCCGCTTTTGCTTCTTGGTTGACAGTTACTTTAAAGACGATCGTACGAGTACTGGTATCAGTGATTGAGCCATACTCGGCAGTCAACTTTCCATTTTCCATTATTAATTTTGTCGGTTTTGGATCGTTTCCTTCACTTTTCAAGCTACCTTCGACATACGTCAAACCTTTAGGCAAGTTGTCTGTCACCGTTACTTGCTTCAAGACACCATTTTGAATCTTATTACGAAACATGATGCGGTACTCGATCTCATCCCCAATTTTTGGTGATTGATTGTTGACCGTTTTCGTACTTTCTAACTCTCCTGGTGTCTCTTCAGGTGTGACAGGTATTTCCGGTTCATCTGGTGGGTTCGTGCCATCATCGATCGTTGCTTTATTGATGATTTGTTCACCAACCTTTGCTTCTTCATTCACTTTTACTTTGAACATGATCGTACGGGATTTCGTATCAGAAATCGTCCCATACTCGGCTGTCAATTTCCCATTTTCCATCACTAACTTCGTCGGTTGGGGATCGTCGCCTTCACTAGTCAAACTATCTTCCACATACGTCAAGCCCTTAGGCAAGTTGTCTGTCACCGTTACTTGTTTCAAGACACCATTTTGGATCTTGTTACGGAACGTGATCCGGTATTCGATTTCATCACCGATTCTTGGTGATTGATCATTTACTGTTTTTGTACTTTCTAACACTCCTGGTGTTTCTTCAGGTGTCACTGGCGTTTCCGGTTCATCTGGCGGATTCGTGCCGTCATCAATGGTCGCTCTATTGACGATCGTTTCGCCGACCTTCGCTTCTTCATTGACTTTCACTTTAAAGATGATCGTACGAGTTTTCGTATCACTGATCTTGCCATATTCGGCCGTGATTATGCCCTCTTGAGCAGTCAGAGTTGTCGGTTGGGGATCGTCACCTTCGCTAGTCAAACTACCTTCCACATAGGTCAAGCCTGTTGGTAAGGTATCTTTGATCGTTACTTTTTTCAAGACACCATTTGTGATCTTATTGCGGAAAGTGATACGATATTCGATTTCGTCTCCTAGTTTCGGTGATTGATCATTCACCGATTTATTGCTTTCCAATACTCCTGGTGTTTCTTCTGGTGTCACTGGGGTTTCCGGTTCATCTGGCGGATTCGTTCCATCATCGATGGTTGCTTTATTAATGATCGGTTCGCCGACCTTCGCTTCTTCATTGACTTTCACTTTAAAGATGATCGTACGAGTTTTCGTATCACTGATCTTGCCATATTCAGCGGTGATCGTACCGTCTTTAGCAGTCAGATTAGTCGGTTGAGGATCATCCCCTTCGCTAGTCAAACTACCTTCCACATAGGTCAAGCCTGTTGGTAAGGTATCTTTGATCGTTACTTGTTTCAAGACACCATTTGTGATCTTATTGCGGAAAGTGATACGATATTCGATCTCTTCTCCTAGTTTCGGTGACTGATCATTCACAGACTTATTGCTTTCCAATACTCCTGGTGTTTCTACAGGTGTTACAGGAACTTCAGGTTCAATCGGTGGGTTCACGTCATCGTCGACGATGGCTTGATTGATGATCGCTTGTCCTGCGACCGCTTCTTCATTCACTCGGACTTTAAAAGTGATTGATCGCGTAGCTGTATCAGTGATTTTTGGATATACAGCAGTTACTTTTCCATTCACTACAGTCATTGATGTTGGTTTAGGATCATTGCCACTACTTGCGATACTATTTTCGACATACGTCAAGCCTTTAGGCAAGCTATCCGTGATCGTCACTTGATTCAGCACACCATTTTCTACCGTATTCTTAAAGTTGATCGTATAGTCGATTTCTTCACCAAGCTTCGGCGATTGGTTATTGACCGTTTTCGTGCTTTCAATCTTTCCTGGTAACTCTTCTTTTTCTACTTTTACTTCAACCACATTCGATTGATTTTCAAGTGCTGTATTGGTTGCTGCATCTGTCCCTTGCACAGTTGCACGATTGGGGATCAATTGCTCGGCAACGGCTGTACCATTGATTTTCGCTTGGAATTCATACACTGTTTCAGTCGTCGTTCCTTTGTAACTGCCTCCTGTTGTAGCATTTGCGCCTTCACCGACACGAACAGTCATTGTTCGGTTAGCTGCTGTGTATTCTGCTTGATCATCGCCAGACGCATCAGTTTTTTGACCAGCATTGGGACCACTCACGACTGATAAAGAGCCAGGAACATAATCCAAACGGCTATCTAAGACATCCTTAGACAACGTATTGACGGCTTCTGAATTTTCTTTTGTATTTTTTACGTGCACACGATAGGTGACTGTCTCTCCGATCTTGTAGGTCTCTTTAGGATTCACGATTTCTTTATTGATCTCTAGCTCAGGAATCTCAGCATTGACAGAGAAACCGACAGCATTCGTAGAGAAGTCATCGCCAATACTAGTCGTTCTGAAACTGATTTGATTTTGGCCATTACTGATCAGCCCCTCTGGTAGAGAAAGCCGATCGATATCGATATCCAAAAAGTTGGGATGTCCTGGATTGAACTGTCCAGGATACTTGTCAACCATATGTTGATCGTTATCAGAAACGGTGGCATTCATCACATTTCCTACAGGGTTGATCGTGTTGATGATATTGACAAAAGTTCCTGCACTATTTTTGATTTGCGCATTGTCACCAGTAAACAATTTATCCCCTTGTACAGTGAACCAGGTGACAATAGGTTCTAGTTTTCCTTGTTTGGCTGTAATAAAATCTTTCATGACAAACTCATTATTTGTCCCAGCTTTATTTCCTCTAGCACCGTAGTAAACATTGAATGCTCGAGAATGTTTTGCTTGATCTTTTGTTACGACAAATAGACTCCAGCCACTGAAATTATAGTATTGAGCTTTCTGGTTTAGCGCTTTTGTCATAGGGATATCAGCTAAGGTATAGCCACCAGTTCCACTGCCATCTCCTTGAATGATCGATGTCACATCTGCATAATTTGAAAAGCCTGTATTGTTATAGCCAAAGTATTGTCCAGGATCAGTTTTATCTTGGTCAATTCGATGATAATACTGAGGGGCAACTCTTTGTGATGTGCCATTTGGCGTAGTAAATTTGACTGGTGCACTGATTTCTTCATCCGAAAGATTTGTGCCAAATGTAGGGCCTTTATAACGAGAAGAACTCCAAAATAACCCCGCCCATGCAATCTCTTTCGCACCATCTAAATCGATATATGCGCGACTAGAATTATATGTTGTCGGGTCGCCATCTACATCAGCAAATTCTAAAACAAAGTTATTGATCGAATAGCCACTACTAGGCGCTTTAGTATTCAAGAAAATATTTGCTCGATACTCTTTTTCATCAAGGATCTTTAGATTAGTATTTCCTGTAGAAAAAAGTTCGCCTTTGTGCACACTATTATAGATTGGCTTTTCGAAGCCTCGTCCTGGTGTCGGCGCAAGTCGAGGGCCTTGAGCCATAGGTGCTTGAGGTAATCCAGGGTCGGGGTCCTCTGCTTCTTCACTTGTTGACTGTGATTCTTCTGTTTGTGTTTTTTCTGTTGGCACAGTCGATTCTGACTCTGATGTTGTTTCTTTGGTTGGTTGACTGGGTGTCGATGATTCTTGTTGTGCGGTAGATTCTTGTATAGGTGATGAGGTAGTGCTAGTTGGTGCAAGTTCTTTTCTGGGTAAGTTGAGCTTGAGCTCCCCTAATTGTTTTTCTGACTGTTTGACTTCAACTGCTAATTGATCCACGGATCGATTCGTTTGTTCCCCGGTGATGGAAAGTTTTCTTGTTTCATTTGGTTGAAGGGTAGCAATTCGTAATTGGGTTCCTTCTGCTTTTTCCATCTTTTCAAACGAAACGATTGGATCGGTTGATTCGACTAACTTCTGATTATTTTTTAGTGTTTGCTCATCAAATTTAACAGGTGTATCGTTTTCATTTTTTTGATGGATGATCAACTGATTGATGGGTGCCTCACTTTTGTTCGTCACTTCATACGTCACATCCACTAATTGTTGGTTCTCCGTATTCGCTTCAGCATCTGCTTTGATCGATAAACTTGGAGAGTCGAATATATTCTCATTCGGTGGTGCCACCCCTTCGGCAAACACACTCGTCACAGGCAGCAGATTCGCTACCAACAACATAACAACAGCTAAATAATTGAATGGAACTCTATACACTTTTTTCATTTTTAAAATAACCTCCTTCACCCCACTATATAATCGTTGTTTAAATAACACAAAGAAAACGGGTTTGTAGATGAGTATTTTCTCATATATAAAATCACACACCATATATATACGCCTATAATACGAGTATTTTAGTGAAAAAAAGAAGGAGATTAATGACTAATATGCTATTTTATTTTCTTGAAAAAGAACTTTCTTCCTATATATATGTATAAAAAAACTACAAATCAAACTGCCTATTAAGCGAATCATTTCTCGTTGATACCAATTTTTTTTAGTAAAAGAAAGTGTGCAATGATTTACGTAAAGAAAGAAAAAGTCAGAAATTTCTAACTATAAAATGATTATAAATACTTATTTTAAAGGTAAAAGGCTGTATTCTCTCCTATTCAACCAACCGAATCTACAATTCACACACGTCATAACGTTATGAACAAAACGATAGATTGTTATGTCAATCAAAATTAAGAATTAGATACCCGCTGATTTTAGACAAATCGAATCATCTGTCTAGCTGAAGTTATTAGATATGTTATTAATGATATCATTCTTCACAAACCGATCCACTTTGAATTACTATTCAAAAAATTATTTATATCATTGAATACAAAAGATAAAAAAACAAATATATACATATTTATTCCTGATTTATAATAACAAAATAAATAATAAACAGAGCGTAAATGTCTAGTCATTAGATAACAATTTATAATCAATAAGAAAACTTTCCTCTTCTCTAATCGTCCATTAATTTTATGTGCGTTAGGTTTCTACACTAATAACGTTATGTTTGAGTATTTAAAGTCACTTAATTCTTTCTACAAAAAAACCAAGCGACTCTTCCGTTCAGAAGTCTAGCTTGGCTTTTCATATTGTTTATAAATGATCCAATAGTTCCTGAAATCCCTTCTGCAAGCGCAGCAATTTCTCTTGTGCAGAAGGTTGAGATTTATCCTTCACTGAATAATAAATCTTAAACTTCGGTTCTGTACCTGATGGTCGTAGACAGAACCATGAACCATCTGTGAATATATACTTCAAGACATTGGAAGTGGGTAGGTCAATCGTAGATGATTGTTGATTTGGCATCGTTCTTAGTGAAGTAGCGTAATCTTCTGTACAGGAAAGGACAAACTCTCCTAAGTGTGAAAATGATTGTTCTCTCAGACGATCCAGTCGTTGGTTCATTTGGATGATTCCATCTTTTCCGGAAAAAATTTGCGTTTCCAAATGTTCTTCGTAGTAGCCGTATTCTTCATAAAGTTCATGTAAGCGATCGATCAAATCCTGCCCTGATAAATGGCGGTCTAACGCAGCTTCCGCTAACAATACCGCCGCTTGGATCGCATCTTTGTCTCTAACAAAAGGGGCGATTAGATAGCCATAACTTTCTTCGTACCCAAACAAAAAATCTTTCCCTTTTTGTTCTTCTGCTTGTTGGATTTGTTCCCCGATAAATTTGAACCCAGTCAACGTATTTCTTGTTTCGATCCCATGTGCCTGAGCAATTCTTGCACCTAGTTCCGAAGTGACGATCGTTTTGGCTATAAAGAAGTACGTCAAGGATTGTTGGTTCTGTTGTTTGCTTCGAATCAAGTAGTCCAGTAATAAAGCCCCGATTTGATTACCTGTAAGAAATACTGGTTCTCCGTCTTTCAAAACCACGACACCTAAACGATCTGCATCTGGGTCCGTTGCTAATATCAACTGTGCCTCCTGTTTTTTTGCTTCTGTTAATGCCAGCGCAAAAGCCTCTTTATCTTCCGGATTAGGTGACGCTACTGTTGAAAAATCTGGATCAGGCAACGCTTGCTCTTTTATGACGTGGAGATTAGCAAATCCTAGTTGCTCAAATGCTTTTTGCATAAGAATATTTCCAGCTCCATGTAATGGCGTATAGATCATGTTAAGCTGCGAGCCAAATCGTCGGATGTTTTCTTTATTTTGAATGACTGCCGTCAACTGTTCTAAATAAAGAGTGTCGACTTCTTCACCAAAAAGATGAATCAGCTGAGTCTCTCTATAAACAGACAACGCGTCTGCTTCAATCGACAACTCATTGGGTCCATGCGCTAAAAGTTCCGTTAGTCTCTCTGCTGTTTCTAAAGTGATCTGCCCACCGTCTGGTCCATAAACTTTAAATCCGTTGTATTCTTTTGGATTGTGACTAGCCGTGATCATCACTCCTGCACACGCTTGATAATGGCGAACAAGAAACGACAATTGCGGTGTTGGACGTAAACAATCAGATAAATAAACCTTGACCCCTTGACTGGCTAATACTCGCGCCGTCCATTCAGCGAATTCCTTTGAGCAATGACGGTTATCAAATGCGATCACTACGCCTTGTTGGCTTGCATTTTTTTCACGAATATAAGTAGCTAAACCAAAAGCAACGCGTTTGATCGTGTAACTGTTCAGCCGATTCGTACCGACTCCGAGTTCCCCGCGCATCCCACCTGTGCCAAAGGACAAGTACTGATAAAAGCGATCTTCGATTTCTTGCGAGTCAGAAAGAGCCGCTAATTGCTCTTTCATCGCTTCTTCTAAAGATCCTTCATTTAGCCATTCTTGATATTTTTGTTGCCAGCTCATGGACGTTCTTCTTTCATTTGATCTAAAATCTCATTGATCGAAAGGGTACAACCAGCCATTGATGTATCAGCTACACCGTAATACATCGTCAACTGATCGCCATCAAGTAATCCCCCACAGCCAAAGACAACATCCCCAAAGAAACCATTCTTTTCATAATCCGCTTCTGGCTCCATGATTGGCTGATGACTGCGCGCGATCACTTTGGTTGGATCATCTAAATCTAAAAGTGCGGCACCCATACAATAGCGATGTTGTGCGGTTGCGCCATGATAGATGATCAACCAACCTTGATCCGTTTTGATAGGCACTAGACCGCCGCCGATCCGACCGCTATCCCATGTATTTTCTCGAACACCTAACAGATGATGGTGGTTCCCCCAACTCACTAAATCTGGTGAAGACGCAATCCAGATATCATAATTCCCAATACTTTTTAGCGACGGACGGTGCAACGCATAGTACTTCCCATTGATTTGTTCTGGGAAGATCAACACATCTTTATTTTCTGGCGCAAATATGTTGCCAAGATCTTGATAAGACTTGAAATCTTTCGTTGAAACTAAAGAATCACAGACCCCCATCGGTGAGACAGAACTAAAATTGACGTAGTAGGTATCGCCAATTTGCGTACAACGCGCATCTTCTATGCCGTACGTTTGGTATTCATTAAACGGGTACAAGAACGCATCTTCGTCGATCGTAAAATGATGTCCATCTTTACTCCGGGCAATCCGAATATAAGACAAAGAAGTCAAATATTCAAAACGATCTAACTGATCTTTTTTACGGATCATTCGTGGATCTTCAAAATCATAACTTTCATCCTCACGATCAAAAGATAAGATTTCCATCGTTTGAGTGGCTGGATCATAAACTGGCGCTTTGATCACCTTTGGACCTTCCGAGATTGGTCGCTCTGCGATTCTCAATAAGAGTAAGACTTCCCCTTGATAGTAAGAAACTCCCCCATTGAATGCACCAATCACTTCATATCCGTCGTGTAACGGTTTGATATCTTCTGGTGTAATCAATGGATTTTCATTAAAACGGTCTATTTTCATCTGTATTTACCTCTACTTAAATGGATTTTCGATTTCTAATTTTTGTGCGCCTGCATCACTGATCCCGGCATATAAAACACCATGCTCAGAAGACAGGTCCAAGCCTCCGCTAAAGACCACATCTACAAGATCCGGTCGTTTCGTCGGTCCTTTAGCAAAATCTTTTCTTTCTGCAAGGATGCGCACATCTTTCATTGCATGGTTTCTGCGATCAAAAGAAAAACGCATCGCATAATAATGGCGATCACCTTGCTCATCAAAATTCGCAATATGGCCTAAAACCCAAATCACTCCATCAATCTCAAAAATTTCATTTGCGCCGCCCCATTCTTCCTCAGAAAATTGATTCGCTAACAATGGCGCTTCTTCGATTTTTTGGATCGATAGATCAGCCAGCTGATCGATCAGACAAGCACCAATCTTGCCACGACCGCCTTTTTCTCCTTGTGGACGTGTCATGACTAAAATTTCACCAGTTGACAATTGCTTCAACCGTAAGTCTTTCATTCCCCATGGTCCTTCAAATAAGTGGTGGGCAGTTGCTGTATCTTCTAAGTGATAAAAAATGGTCCGCCATTGCGCCTGACCTTCTGGCAAGAAAATAACTTCCACCCCACCTAAAATCACTTTCCCGTCGATCACCGTATAAAAAGGATCTTGTAATGGTAATTCGATGCCATCAGAAATCTTTGCCCACGTATTTTTAGCTATTTCTCTAAACAAGTAGACAGTAGAATCTTCGCTCTCTCTAGCTTCCACACGCCCAGCTAATACGACTTCTCCCGCTAACTCAAAGGGTGCAGTAATGTTATAGACATCCTTCGTCCCCACACCTGTAAATGTCAAAAATTCCGCTTTTTTCATTTGTTCAGGCTTATTTTTTCGATAGTTTTCAATTAAATTTTTTATTTTGATCATTACTATTCCTTTCCAATCCAACAGCTTTTTGATGGCACGTTGACCCATTTACGATCCTCACTAAGCATTCCTTTGCCATAAATCATTTGAACATTTTCTGAGATGTTCTGTTCTACAGATGACTCACTAAAATTCAGCACTACAGATAAATGCTCTACTTGATAGCGTATACATCCTTTTTCCAACTGAATATTCGTGACTTCTTGAAAAGGCCCCTCCGCTTTACGCAAACGAATCAATTCTTGATAGACAGAAGAAATCAGTTCCCCTTCTGGATTTTTTGGGCTCGTCCCGATCCACCCAAGTCGTTGACTTTCTCCCCAAGGAATCATCCCCCTGGAACGGTCGCGATTCACTTCATTGGCGGCTGAAAGTGCCTGTCGTATTTCTACAAAGAGACATTGTTCATGGTATTTATTCTTCGCTTGGATGTCGCGAATCTCTGAAATATGGGTCGGATAAAAATCGCTTACCCCTTGTTCTTCTCCTTGAAATAAGAAAGGCACACCCCGATTGATCAACAGAAAGACAGACAACAATTCATACGTCTCACGATCTTCTTGTGCCAACCGGTTCCACGAACGACTCATATCGTGACTATTAAAGAATAAAGTTGGAAGATGTTTACGTGCATTCATCTCTTGAAATTCGTGGGTCAATGTCGTTAGATCCAACGTTTCAATACTTCCTAAATTAAAGTTGAACGCCGTATCGAATCCTGCTTCTTCCACATAACTTGAAATCACTGATAACTGATCCGAACTGATCTCAGCCACTGTAAAAATATTTGGAGCGACTGTTTTGAGCCATTGATTCATTTCTTTAAGAACTGGCATCACTCCAGGCTGATTGACATCATAGAGATGCACCTGTTTCCCCTCTTCATCCCTAGGATTATCTGTAAAAGTATCATTCACCGTTAGATTATTGATCACATCAAAACGAAACCCATCCACACCCATGTCCAGCCAAAAAGACAAGACATCATAGATCGCCTGCTTCACTTCAGGGTTCTGCCAGTTCAGATCTGCCTGTTCTTCTGCAAAACTGTGATAATAATACTGATTGGTTCGGCGATCCATCTTCCAAGCACTGCCACCAAAAAAGCTTTCCCAATTATTCGACTGGTCTCGCCAAATATACCAATCACGTTTTGCACTCGCTTGGCTCGCACTGGATTCCATAAACCATGGATGTGCCGTTGACGTGTGATTTAAAACCACATCAATAATGACTTTTATCGATAATGCATGTGCTTCTTCCAAAAGTGATCGAAAGTTTTCCAAAGTCCCATATTGCGGATCAACCGCACAATAATCCGAAACATCATACCCATTATCGACTCTTGGCGAAGGATAAAATGGCGTGAGCCATAAGGCATCGATGCCACATTCTTTGAGGTAAGGCAACTTTTCTCTAACACCATCGATATCGCCAATCCCGTCGCCATTACTATCTGCAAAAGAAGCGAGATAGATTTCATAAAAAACTGCATTTTTCCACCACATTGTTCTGTCCTCTTACTTCAATGTAAATTGCATACCATCTTGGAATCGTTTTGAGAAAATCAAAAACAAAACGATCAATGGTAAAGTCAACAATACTGACGCCGCATACATCGGTCCTGGAAACGTGCCATAGGGGCCGAACATTTGCGAAATCAAGACATTCAACGTCACTGTACTATCACTTTTCGACACGATCATATCCCACAATAAATTCGTCCAACGATCCGTAAACAAGAACAAGAAAATCACCGTCGTAATCGATTTAGACATCGGCAAAACGACTTTGAACAAGACTTGCATCTCCGTGGCACCATCCAACTTCGCCGCTTCAATCAATGTATTGGGAATTGCCTTAAAGAAGTTTGTATACATAAAAATCGCCCATAAACTGATCGCTGTAGGAATGATCATTCCTGCATATGAATCCAGTAACCCCACTCTCGTCACCATTAAAAACTGCGGGATCAGTAAAATGATTGCTGGGAAAAACATTTGGAAAAGAATAAAATTGTTTACTAATTTTTTCCCTTTAAACTCGATCTTTGCCAACGCATAACCGACCATCAAAGCAAACAACATCATTAAAACAGTTGCTACCGTCGCCACGATCGTCGTATTGACAAAAGCCCCCAACCACGGAACATCCGCAGAAGTCGGTGAACCTCCGAAAAGCCACGTCCAAGAACGTAAACTAAAATTTGTCGGGATAATGCGACGATCCACTTGATCCCAAACTGCAAAAGAATGCATGACTAAGTACACAAAAGGAAACGTCATGATCAGCATTACGAGGGTCGTTACAAGATAAAGAATCGTATTTTTGCCTTTTGTCCGTTTATGACCAACCATTTTTCTCCCCCCATTTTTCTAATAGTTTACGAATCACACCAATCGAAGCAAACGTCACCACAGAAGCCATTAACGCGACTGCTGAAGCATACCCCGAGCGAAGATTGACAAACGCTTGATTATAGATCTCCATTTGCCACGTATTCGTAGCAAAATTCGGCCCGCCCCCCGTCAATTGATACACTTCCGTAAAGATCCCAAAACTAATCCCCACAGCAAGCACCGTCACCGTGAAAAACGCAGGATAAAGCATCGGGAATGTGATCTTCCAAAAACGCGTCCATGCACTTGCACCATCGATCGCCGCAGCCTCATAGACTTCTTTATTGATATTTCCCAAACCAGAAATCAAAATCAACCCATAATAACCGGACATCTTCCAAGCAATCATCAGTGAAACGATAAAAATCGACGTCTGCGGATTTCCCAACCAATCAATATCCCAACCCATTCTCGTACGTAAAAACGTATTGAAAGGACCATTGTACGAAAGCAATCCTTTCACGATCAATGAGGTCACGACCCCACTCGAAAGATAAGGTAAGAAGAATGCTACCATGTACAAGCCTTTAAACTTAGGCAAACTATTCACTAACAACGCAATCGTCATCGATAAAATCAAAGCCATCGGAACAAAGACCAGTAGAAATTTATAGGTCACCACAAATGCTGCTCGAATCGCCGGACTATGAAACGCATCAATAAAATTTTTGAAACCAACAAATTCAACCGTTGGTGAAATCATATTCCAACTTGTCAGCGCTAACCAAAACGACCATAAAAGCGGTAACAAAAAGAAGATGACAGTAAAAATCAGGTATGGGCTGGTAAATAACCAGCCCAACTTTGTATTTTTGTTCATTATTGAAGCGCCCCTTCAACCGCTGATTTGGCATCTGCTGTTGCAGTTTTCGCATCCTTTTCTCCACGAATCACTGGTACCCACGCTTGTTCACCAAAAGCTTGTTGAATCTCATTGAATTTTTCATTATCCATTGCCGGGACAGCAAACGGAACATTTTCTGCGTATACTTTCATCGCTGGATTCTCTTCAAAGTATGCAGCAAAAATTTCATTTTCTTTCGCATCGTCTCTCGCAGGGATCAATGACGTCATTTCTAGTAACTTCATGTCATGTTCATCATCCGAATAAACAAATTCTAAGAACGCCATCGCTGCCGCCTGTTCTTCCTCTGTTGCTTGCGCGTACATCACGATCCCTTTCGCATCTGCGTAAGTTGAAACTTCTTCCACATCTGCTAAAGCATCAGGCACAACAGGTGTCGCCACTGTGTAGTTTTCACCAAACGTCAACTCAGGATATTTTTCGTCCCAATTCGGGAATGTCCACGGACCAAGATCAGTCATGATACTATCCCCATTTTCAAATGGATCAGTTGCTTCACCTGTTCGCAAAACATTCGCATCTGCTAATTGACTCATCAAATCAAATACATCCGTCATTGCAGCCTCATCCACAGAAAACTTCTCATTTTCTACAAAACTGCCACCTTCACTCGCCGCATTGTACAACGGGAAGAAATCAAACCAACGCATCCAAGCTGTTGGGTCAGACAAGTCTCTTTTCGCCCATAATGCTTTATCTGTTTCTTGCACTTTCTCTACAACGTCTAACAATTCAGAATATGTTTTTGGAACCTCCGAAAAGCCAAGTTCTTCTAGTAAATCAATGCGCCAACCAAATAAAATCGGGTTTGAATACACTGGTAATACATATTGACTATCGTCAGAAAATTTCCAGCTTTCAATCGTTTGATCCATGTGTCTTGTTTCCACGATCGAATCAAATCCACTTTGTTGATTCAATGGTAAAATCGCTTCACTAGCCGCCAATTGTGCCGCAAAACTACGGTTCACATTTTCAGACAATGTCGGTGCTGTATTCGATGCAATCGCACTTTGGATCGTCGCTTCAGAAGATGGACTTTCTTTCATCTGGGTCACTTCGACTGTGATCTCGTCATTTTGTGCTTCGAATTCTGTCGCCATTTCTTGCCAATATCTCAATTGCGTCGGATTAGGTGCCGCCCAAAAAGTGATTTTCGTTTTCCCATCATCTGAGCCGGAATCCCCACTCGTTGATTGATTGCCACAGCCCGCAAGTAAAACAGTTCCTGCTAATACAGTCGTAAGTCCCAAAAATATTTTCTTCATCTTCATGAATCTTCCTCCTTGGTTTGTAAACGGTTTCTTATAACTGCGATAATCATACCATCCGTAATTACGTTTGTCAACATTACGTAATTAACATTACAAAGTTACATTTGTAATCTTTTTAGGTGATTATTTTAGATGTACTATGTTATAATCAATATAAACATTACGAGAAATTAGGTGAACTTATGAAAAAAGCTTCGATGCAAGACATCGCTGATGCACTAGGAATCTCTAAAAATTCCGTTTCGCAAGCACTACGAAACAAACCCGGCGTCAGCCAACAAACCAAACAACTAGTAAAAAATAAAGCCGACGAACTAGGCTATCGCTACCAAACCGTCACAGAAGACACCACCATGAGCTTTCTTTTGATGGCAACCGAATTTGCCTTTTCCCAAACAAGTTTCTTCGGCGAAATCGTGAAAAGCGCAGAATCTGCCGCACAACGCGCACATATTAAATTAGACACGTATACCTTAACCGATGAAACACTACAACAAATGATCCTGCCAGAACACATCAATGAATATGACGGTATTTTAGTGCTTTCTCATAGTAACAATGACTACATAAAACAAGTGATTGCTACAGGAATCCCCGTAACTTTGATTGATCATCACGATCCAGAATTACTCGCGGATGCCATTTTATCCAAAAATACCGACGGCACGTTCCAAGCCATTTCATTACTCATTACAAATGGCATGAAACGAATCGGCTTCATCGGCGACACCTCCTTTTCGCCAAGCTACCTCGAACGCCACCGGGGCTACCATCGCGCCTTAGCAGAACACGGCATCTCACAAGAACTAGAAATCGAGATCACCGAAATCGAGGAATCCCAAGGCGCTTTGTTCAGTCGCCTAAAAAGCATCGAGCAAATGCCCGATGCTTGGTTTTGTGTCAATTCCGGATTAGCCTTTATGCTCAACAGCTATCTCCAATCCGCTGGCTATACAATACCAGATGACATCAGTATCATTTGTTTTGACGAAACAGAATTCACACGCATGGCGATTCCACGATTGACCAACGTTGCCACCAACTTGGAATTCATGGGGAAACTCGCTGTGCGAACCTTGTTACACCGTATCAATCACCCAGACGAGCCGATCATCCATCAACAGATTGTACCGGAGTTGAATATTTGGGGGTCGGTGAGGATAGTGGATAAATGAAGGAACCGCTGGACAGCTAGAGGGAAAGGGGCTGTTCAGCGGTTTTTTGTGTGATCTTTTGACTAAGAGATGCATCTACTTTTCTTATTACCAATATCCAGTTTAATGAATAGTACATGATTTTGTAATCACTTGCTTGGACAATTGAAAAGTAAACGGGATTTTTTCTTTGTTTTTTGGAATTGGTGAAATTATTTTTGTAAAGTATGTATCCTCTTCTAATGGAAGTTCCTGTTTTTTAAAATAAACAATCGGTACTTCTTTTTCATGAACACTCTCTGGATATCGAATAGAACCCGTTATTTCAATCTGCTCACTCGATAATCTTACTTGTTTAAAGGTTATTTTAGGTAAGTAATGGATAAACTGCTCGATTCCATACTCCTTTACTAATGACTTCTTATATTTCAATTCTTTAGCTTCCCTTACTAGCTTAAAAAAATCGATTTCTAAATTAGTTGGTACTTCTTCTTTAGAAATATTTTTATACTTGATAAGATTGATTCCCTGAGAAAAATAAAACTGATCGTTCTCATAAATAGATAACAAAACAGATTCTCCTGAAGCAATTCCCATTTCATTTCTTCTTTTATTTGGTATCTCTTTAAATAGAAAGATTTGTCCACTTACAGATGTGATTTTTTTCAACTAATCTCAACTCCCTATAGATTACTATTTATCATTTGAAGAAATTCATATTCACCAAGTAGTTGAATCGACTGTCCATTCTTTAACAGTTTTTCCGCTTTTTTTATCTTTGCTGATTTCCCCCCTTCCCCAACAACCCGTAGATCTTGATCCCCCATTACTAAATAATGTGTATTTTTTGTTACTCCCTTTTCTGGGATACCACCACAACCAGCCAGTTTCTCCATCGCCTCAACTCTAGTTAAACTCTTCAATTTTCCTGTAAAACAAGCACTTTTTTGAAAAAAAACATGAGTAGGATCAATTGATTCTCCTTCCACTGAATCAATGATTGATTGAATTTGGATAACTGACAAGTGTGATTTTGAACTTTTTAAAAACCCCCGTCTTGAAAATCCATTAATTTCACCAAATTTTTTATAATTTGCTGCTGATATCAACTCTTCAATACTAGAAAACTGATTTTCTTTACATAAGTACAAAATAAGAGTCGCACAAGCTGCTGCATCTTCTAAAGCATGATGATGCTCGAATGTAAAATCAATCAACTCAGCTAAATGATTAAGCTTATAACTCAGCGCCTTTACGTATTGTATCGATAAATAATAACTATCAAAATACTCTCTATTAAAATTTGTAATACCATACCTCTCATTAGAATCCTTGATGACGCCCATATCAAATGGGGCATAGTGAGCGACCAATGGAAGTCCCTCAGTAAACCTTAGAATATCATTTGCTATTTGTGCATAGTTTCTTTCACCATCCACCATCTCTGGCGTAATTCCATGAATGTAAATATTATAACTATCAAATTCTGTTTCAGGATCAATCAATGAATAGTAGGTGTCTGTGATTTTGCCATTTTCAACCTTTACCATCCCTACAGAACATGCTGAGGCACGATATTGGTTCGCAGTTTCAAAATCAATAGCGACAAAATTTATACTCATCTAATTCTCCTCCATTTTGTAAATATTTTTTTAATTTTCAATATTTAGAACATGCACTCTTTAATACATCCACAAACGATTGTAACCATTCTCATTTTAAAAAAAATTCATTTGTCACAAAGTTTATTAGAAATATTTTTTGCGTCTTTTCTAATGTAATATTTCATCTAGCTTATACCATTCTTCAATAAACCTAACGTATTCCTGATAAAAACTCTCCTGATAACTCGCTACTTTTTCTTCCCTCATTGCTTCTGCTACATCTATTAAATCAGGATCGTTTAAGGTAGATAATTTAGAAATGCTACGAGAAATATCTTTGACAGATTGTTTTTTGCGATAGGATTGAACATCCATATACAAAAAAACCACACGATCACCATAACGACTTTTTATCTTGTCAGCCATTTGAAGTCCTTCTGGGTCCATATCACTGGCGTAATAGAAACGAGTTGTTTTTGAAAAAAGTTCTAACAATCGCCACATCGCTAAACGAAATTGACCTTGATGGCAGATAGCCGGTAAGTCTGGAAATTCAGTCATTAGTGAAGAATACAAAGAAGAATTTTCAAAAACAAAAACTTCATTTCCAACTTTTGGAATCACTTCTTTCACGTCCAATAACGCTTTGATTGGTACATTCCATATCACTTGATTATCACAAGCACCTTGCCACATCGAATGAATCTTATCTGTTGCCACTTTTCCTAATAAGTTGCTAACGGTAACGAAGTTCATCAAATCATCAACAACTAAGTTTTGCTGATTATAGATCCGACTACGATACTCTGTCTGCGATTCATCAGGCTCTCTTAACAGCTGAATTTTATCGCTTAACAAGGTGTAAAAGAGTTTTCCAAGCCGAGTTTTACGATCCAGACCATGAGGATTTTTTAGCTTTTATTGCGCAAACA
This sequence comes from Enterococcus mundtii, assembly GCF_002813755.1. Lineage (NCBI taxonomy): Bacteria > Bacillati > Bacillota > Bacilli > Lactobacillales > Enterococcaceae > Enterococcus > Enterococcus mundtii. The sequence goes on from NZ_CP018061.1 coordinate 2,392,499, forward strand.
CCGGTAAATAGATTAATGAATCCGGGCGTTCTCGAAACAAGTCTGCCAGCGTCCACAACTCTTCTTCTGTCACTTGTTTTCGATAAAAATCCAACTGACGCTCAGATGATACAAAAGCCAATTCTTTTTTTTGTGAAAATAGTTGCATATAGCGTTCCTTTTTTGCTTGTTCAATCGCTTGCTCCGTTCGTTTTGTCTGCAAATCATGCCCAATTACCAACTCCACGGCTTGTGTAAAATCAATACTGCGAAAGCGACTCTGTTCATAGACTTTCTGCCATGTTTTAATAGAAAACTGTTTTTTTTCTTTTAATCGTGCTAAGTCACACCCTAAAAAATCAGCAATATCTGCTTGTTCAGTTTCAGAGAATTTTTTTAAGGAAATCGATCCAGTAATTTTTCCGTATCGATAGTATTTTAAAGCAATTTCCTCCATCACCTTACGATAACTACTATTCGCTTTAAAAAAATCATGTAGTTCTTGTTTCATCTTAATCACCTAGCATTTCTTGCCGCTTACCATTCCAATGACTTCGTACCATTCCTACTGTTGTACTATTGGCTTTTCTTAACAATTGATACACATTGAGAGATGAGACAGTATCATAATCCCCCCACAATGCTTGCGAATTCAACAAATAGTCAAAACCTAAATCCTCCAATGTACCGAATAGATCCGCAATATTTAATTCATCTACCCCAGCAAACGCTTCATCTAAGCAAACAATCCGGGGAGCTTCAGCTTTTGCATCCTCAAACCGAGCATACATGGCTGTAAATAAAGGTAAATACATTGCTACAGCTTTTTCGCCACCACTCAATTTATAAAAACGTGGATTCGTCAATTCTCGTTTCGGCTCATTGTCTTTTTGGTACTCCAATAAAAATTTGAACCAATGACGATAATCTAAAACATCCTTCATCACTTCATGTAACGATTGTCCTGCTTCCTCTTCATCTTTATCTCGAAGAATTTTTGCATAGTTGATTTTTTCACGGAAGTGGCGAATCATCCGCTCTAGATCCTCCGATGTCAACATCGCTGACGGCTGACGTAGAATACGAACTAAATCTTTCGTATTCATCTCCTGCTCACTCTCCGCAATCTTCGCTATCCAGCGGATAGATAATCGAAGGCGATTTTCATCTTTTGTATTTTGGAGAATTTGATTCATTTTTTTCACCCATTGCTCCGTCTTTGAAATCAATCCCTTAATATTATTACCGATGGAATTAAGCAGGATTTCTTCAAACAAACGGTGATCCTCTTGATCCACAAACACTTCTTGTTCTTCGATTGAAGCGCTAAGTTGTTGACAAATCGCTTGAACAGAAGTACGTCGATTTTGCTCATCAATCAAGTACAAAAGATCATTCGAACTGTCTGCTTGCAATAATTGTGCTTCACTCAATAAGCTATCTGTCCATTCATGAGTTGATTCAGGAAAATCAGTGCTTTCACATTCTACAAGTTCGGGACTATATTGACCTAAAGAAACCATTTTTTCTCGCTGAACTCTTTTCAGATTTGTCGCAGCTTTTCTCAACTCTTCTTCTCCGCGATAGTGCTTAACAATTTCGTTGAGTGATTGTTCTTCTTGCTGATAGCGTCGATTCTCTCTCTTCCCTGTCTCCAACCAACATTCATATAAGATTTGATAAAAATCTCTTCTCATGTGATTTTCTGAAACATCTTTTTCTAACAATGCAATTTGAGATGTTTCGTATGGGATTTTATCGTTATTTAAATTTCGTAATTCTTGTTCTTTTTTTTGTTGTAATGACAATGAGCGCTTGACCTCTTGACGAATCTCTTTTATCCCTTCGACTGCTAGTTGCTCAGCAAGCGTTTGAAGTTGATAATTCAAGGTTGTTAGTTGTTGGCTGACTTCTTGCATTTCTTCTTCTGCTTCTAACTGACGACTCTGAATATCATGGAGATATTCTTTTTGTCGATTGATCTGATCCGGCAAGCTTCTCCCTTTTGTAAACGCCTCATACAAGTCATCAAAAGTAGCTGCATAATCACTTAATTGTTGACGAATCCTTTCCATCTCTTCAAATGTTTCACTAAAAATAAATTCATGCTTTTCTTGAAATGTTTGAATGGTCAAATAAATAGTTTTATACTGTTGATTTAACTCTTTAGACATTTCCTGATGACGAACAGCTACTTGTTGATTATCATATACTAATTGCTGTTGCTCTCTGATATCTCGTTGAATATCTTGCAGTTCACTATCATCTGGCATATCGTTAAATCGTTGGTTTGTTTGCTCAAGATTTCTTTCAATCTCCTGAATAAAATCACTATACTCTATGATTTCAATTTCCTTTATTGAAATCAATTCTTCCACTTCAGTTATTTTTTCTTTTAAAAAACGTTTCTGACTTTCTTTCCCAATATACTGACTTTTCGGACTATTTGTCGTTTTCCCACGATAAATCCCTAGATTATATGATCCATCTGAATTAACAGCAGAAGCCGTTTGATCCCCTGTGTCTAACACGATCGATTGCAAAAGATCGATTACATAGCCTTCTGAAATATCAGTTCCTCCCACTCTTGGCTGCAAATAATCCGCTAACGTCGGCACAAGCATTTGGGGATTAGGGATCAATTGTTGTTCGTTTTCTAACGCTAACCTTTCTTCACAAACTAGCGCGTCTAACATCCCACTATTTAACAACGCAGCTTCGATTTGATTTCTCTCAATTTGTGGTACTTCATCGAAAAAATCAATGATTTCATAAAATGATACAAATTTCTTATTCTCCACCAACAGTCGCTTACGATCGTCAACTTGTGCCATGCGTCGCTGTGGCTCAGGCAATTTTCTCTGCCGCCAGTTCATTAATTCTTCTTGGAGGTCTTCAAGTTGCTTTTCTACTTGCTGTTTCATAACTGATTTTTCTTGGATTAGTCGACGTTGTCCTAATTCATACTGTTGGTGCGTATTAACCAGTGGTTCTTTGACTTGTTCATAAGTAGTGGTCTCTGTAAATAGAGTGTTCAAGCGATGCAACATCAATTGCCAATCCGCATCAGAAAATGAAAAAGGCAGAGACTTTTGCCACTGACCTAAGGCTATTTCGGTCTTTGTCAATTCCGATTGAAACATTTCTTGATAATGCGTTAAATCATAATTGATTCGATCATAGTCTTTTGCTAGTTCACTGAGTTTCTTTTCAATCATCACTTGTTGCTGTTTGACTTGATTCAAATGACGTACTTCTTCAAGTATTCTCGCAAATGCTTCACGATATTCACGTAATTGGCGCTTCCAATAATCCATGTTCATTTGATAACCAGAAAAGTTGAAATCTTCAACTAGTTGTGGATGTTCCATGAAGCCCGTTCCCTCAACATGCTCGGCTAGTTCAACTAAATATTTTTGTTGCTCTTTATTGAAAGTAGCCAGATTTAATTCATAACGATCTAGCTCTTCTTGATATTTTTGGTGTCTCGTTTTATCCGACTCCATTGCCTCTGTAATTCGCTTGATTCGCTTTTGTTTCCTTTGCACCTCTTCAAGAAATTGATGTTGCTCTTTTTCAAGTCGGAAAATATCATGATGCTGCAATTTTTGAATCTTATCTGTGACTATTTTGATCTCGTTAGCTAAAATGTTCCGCTGTTCTTCATATTCTTTTAACCTCTGTTGAGATGTTAGAAATTGTTGACTTTTCTTTTGGAACAACCGGCTTGCTTCATCTTCCTTTTTTTTCATCATCAAGGTATAATTTGCATACTTTCCTCGAACTTGTCGATGGTAAATTTCAAAGACATCTGCAAGTTCCGTTAATTCCAATAAATCTTGTTGTGCTTGGTCTAATTGATTTTTTGCCGTTTCTATATTTTCTAAACTATCGGATACTTCGTGCAGATCTTCATCTTTTAATTGCGGCAAGGCTTCTTCTAGAATACGATAGATCTCGGTTGGTGCAAAATCCTTCGACAATTTAGGCTTACGGATATCCAATTGTAGTTGGATCATCTGATTAAATGTTTCCATACTTTCAAAAGAAAATAAGTAGTTATTGATCCATTCAGCATACTCCGCTTGCTTTCTTGTCAACCGCCCTCCAGTTGCCAAACGGCCAGCAAGTTCTTTCTCAGAGTAAGGCCTTCGTTCATTACCTCCTAGGTCATGCCACAATGGGAAATCGATACCGACTCGCTGATTCTCAGGTAAAATAAAATACCAACGATCCAATGATTTTCCTCGTCGGGCACGAATACCTAATCCACTCGTAAAATAAATGTCGTGTTCGCCAAATTTATACTCTAAAACTAAATAGCCTGTACGGTCATCATGTCGTGCGATATCTTTCTCACCTAAAAGATATTCCTCAATTTTTCGCGAAGTGGAACCAAATGGATCCAATCGTGAAGGATTCGTCTTCCCATCCAATAGCAGAGGCAATAAGCTTGCCGTAGTCACTGATTTTCCTGAACCATTTGCTCCACGCAAAAGTAACTTTCCTTGCGAAAACTCAAAATATGCTTCATCAAAATACCAATAGTTTACAATACACGCTCGATGTAAATGCCAACGTTCATTCGCCATTGCGGACCTCCTCTTTACTGAAGTCTTCGTTGTATACCCCTGAAAAACGAGCCAATTGTGGCAGAATCATTACTTCATCAACGTCATTATATAGCAACGCCCATTGCCTCCCATAAGTTAATAATTCCATTCCAATGACAGGAGTGGTCTTCATTTCTCTAAATTCTTTTGACCAACCATGATGATATTCCTGATAAAATACTTCAATTAATTCAGCCCACTCTTGGAAACTGATTCGGATGATTCCTGTTGTTTCAGGTACCAGTTGTTTATTTACCACTCTTTTACGCACGAAAGTCGCTAATTGCAGTAACAGATCATCCAACATTTTTGTTCCAGGAAAAACACCTGATTGAGTACCATTATTCGCAGTCAGCTGAAAGAAATCTTTGTAAATTTCATACGTCAAATCTGTGTAATTCGCAACAAAATCTGCAATGCCCTTACGTTGATTTCGCAAATAATAAAGTAACTGTTCGTCAATATCTGTTCGTAAAATACTCGGTTCTAAAAACAACTGCCGATAAGCAAGATAGCGTTGAGCATTTTCTTGTTGAAGAAATTTGTGATCAATAGGGACTAGTTCCTGAATATTTTTATAGCTCGAGATGTCTTCCGGATATGGTCGCATGAACATCCGACCATAATTGGTTGCATAATACAAAACTTCTACGGTTTCATCTTGACCAAAATGTTCTGTTGCCCCATCACGTTCTTCAATCAAATGAAAGGTAGCCGCTTTTTTCAACACTCGAATTAACGATTTTCGACAAGTAAATTGTTGCCAATCAATCATGTCTTTGACCGGAAATAAACGAAGTAAATCTTCACAAATATGGCTTAAAAGAAAATACGGTGCCTGACGCCGTTCCTCCAAAAAAGCAAGTAAGCAACAAAACAAGGCATAATCCATCGGTTGCTGAAAGTCTTGTATACCCATCCAAGGTTTTTCTACAACCGGTATTTTTTCTAATTTTATATACTCATGCGTATAGCGAATTGCATAACCAAAACGGTCTTTGATTAAACGACAGATTTCTTTTTCAACACTTTTAAGCAACGCGTACTCCTCTGGTTGATGCTCTCGGAGAATCCAAAAATGACTAAAAAGAAGATTCATGGCTATTTTGATTTTTTCATCATACTTCATTAACTTCTCCTCGTGTGATTATACTAAATTTAAAATCTTCCATCTCTAAGATACCGTCATCTGATCTCAACTCTACTATCCCACCGATACGTAATAATTTCATCCGTTGTCCAAATTCAGTCGAGAAAACGCCTTCATTACTTAATACTCCTTGAGCAAACCATTTTAGGAAAAGGCGACGGATTTCTTTTGGAATAAATTCGTGTGTGCTAGGATGAATTTCCCCTTGATGAATAAATGTTTTCAATAAGTGTAGCACTTTTTCCTGTTGACTTTGATACTCTCGCATTAGCTTTTCTTTTTCCGCTTGGTTCAATGTAAATGACTTGTTTTTAGTTGCTTCTCGATACTCACGTACTCTTCCTCTTAAATAATAAACACTTGGCTCTTGTTGCCAAATATCCCCATAAATATCACTCGTCGTTATTTCTTCCACCCAATAATATCTCGCACTTTCTACGCCAAATACCCTTGCAGATAAACAATGTGCTTCCGCTATATCTTCACATTGATAAAACCATTTTGCCATATGCAAATAATCTTTTTTACGACTAGATCGCTGACTTCGTTCTTCACCAATATCCCGGATTGCTCGTGTAATCTTTCGGATCATCTCATCTGTTCGCTGATTCAATAACGAATACTCAGATAAATGTTGTGGTTGATCAATGAACCAGTTTTTGATACTTTGGAAAATCTCTTCTGTCTCCACTAGCTTCTCTTCTGGTTGTTGCACATCTACCTCAAATCGCGGCACAAACTCCGGCACATAGCTCAATTGAAGCAAACATTTTTGAATAGTCTCCTCTTGAATCAGTAAATCACTAATTTTAGCAGCCATTTGATGAGATCCTAGAATAAAGTCCCGTAAGTATCGAATAAACTTCTCTTTAAATTCAAGCAACTTAATCTTTTGCGAACTAAAAATTGCATCTTCAGAACTTAAATACGCCATATAATCCGCAGTTGTTTCACGAACTAGTTTAAAACGGCGGACCACTTCTTCCCACGAATCTAATAACTGTTGATCCGTCTTATTCAACATGATAAAATCCTGCAAACTTCGGTATAATTTTTCAAATAAACGGACATCTAGTGACCCTTTAAAGCTATCTCCTTGGCGCTCCAGCACACGCATCATCCGTTCCACTTCCACACTGATCGGTAAAATTTGATAACGAGAATTCCGCCGATTGAACTCAGCAATCGTTCGAGGATTTTTTACTTCATAACTCTCACTGATATTCTGCCATGTAACCAATTGTTTCAAATCTTGCGTTAGTTGATCACTTGTATACTCTGGTAAGTATTCTGATTGAATAAAGCTCAAGATATCTTCTGGATAAATGAAATCACGCATTCTTTCATGCTGCACAAAAAAATAACGCATAATCAAACGATACCGCAGATGATTCATATCTGCATTCAAATATGCAACTTCCGTTATTTTTTTGTAATCAGAAGGCTGTTCAAAAAATTGGGGCATCTGCATCTTCTCCTTGGTCTAGATAATTTTAGTATAGCATGGGATGGATAATTGAGTAACTATTTTATAGTTTTTTTAAACTGGACATATTTGATGGGCTTCTTAATCACTTAAATTCTTAAATCATTTGAATGTGATTTATTAAAGTAATTTTTAAAATTATCAATGGCAGTAAAAATAACATCGTATTTCCAGCACTACTATGAAGAGATTACAAACTTATCCTTGAATATAAAATCTATTTAGTTGGATTATGAAGCAATAAATTAAAAAAAATGATGTTAAAACTAAGTCCAAAAGACAATACTTAGTTTTAACATCATTAATCCTAAAAATAGCTTCGCTTTTACCCGTTACTATCTACCCTCTTGGAAGGGGTATTTCATCTAAGATAAGGGTATCACTCCAAATGTTGACTGGTCAAGTATTTAATTAAATGTATTTCATGTATATAGATCTGGTTTACGCCATGCTATTTATCTTTAAAAATTCAATCATTAAAAAAACACCAACCACATTGGTTACTATAATATAACTATTACTTTTAGTTGACAGTTATTAAATTATTTATTTCTTCAAATTTCCATATTTTGAACTATTCCATCTCTCCCCTGATTTTCATCACTTCTCTGTCAAAATCAGAAACGATTTTTTGATGCTTATTGAACTCCTTATACTCATCAATTGCTTTTTTCTTGGCTGTACTACTACTGATTTGTCCATTTCCTTCAAGGATCTGATAACGATTGAAGGTTAAAAATTCATCAATACTTTTTGCAAAGTCTTCCATGCTAAGTAATATCTCATCTTCTAAGAGACGTTCTACGTAATCAAAGTAAGAGGAAACATTTCGCTCTAAACTACGAATTTGTTTTTCAGTCAAATAGTTTTTAGCTATTGCGACATCCGATTGTAATATCCGGCCATCTGGTGAATGTTTCCAAGTAGTGAGTCCCATATTTTCTTTCGTTTTATCCGCTCTATCATAAATGATTTCTGCGGCTGTTCTTCCTGTAATCGCATAGTGGAATTTGTTTTGTACAGTTGCATAAAATTGCTTTGTTACCTCTGCATTTTTATCATAATCATAAGAAATTTCTGCAAAAACATCAGTGATTTGTTGCCAGATACGGCGTTCACTTGCACGAATTGAACGAACTGTTTCGAGTAGCTCTCGGAAGTAGTCTTTACTAAACGCATGTTCACCTTGTTTCATTCGTTCGACATCAATTTTAAATCCTTTTCGAATATAGTCTTTTAAGACGTCCGTTGCCCAAATACGAAATTTCGTTGCTTTTTGCGAGTTGACTCGATAGCCAATAGAAATAATGACATCAAGATTATAAAATGTGGTCGCCCTTTTTACTGACCTTCCACCCTCATTTTGAACTATTTCCATTTTGGAAATAGTTCGATCTTCTATCAGTTCACCAGAATCAAATATATTTTTCAGATGTTTACTAATTGCTGGGATGCCAACATCAAAAAGCTTCGAAATTGTCTTTTGTGTTGCCCAAATGGTTTCATCTTGCACCACTACTTCCACTTTCTCACTGTCTTCATACATCAAAAATTGGATTTCATTCAATTTGACTTATTCTCCCTTCTTGATTCCACCTGTATTTTATAAAAATAGTTGCTAAAATTGTCAAGATACTTAATTCAAATCATATGTAAATCGAATGAACATTGTTCTTACTCGGCAACTCCCCAAAAATAATATCTTCAACTGATTTATTTGTATTATAGCAAAAAATCATGTCACTTATATATACGCCAAATAATGCGATAAAACGATTATGTATAAAAAAACTAAGACTTCGCTCAAAGTCTTAGTTTTTTACATATCAACTTTTGTTCTTTTCCTTACCCATCCCCCAACTTCTCCCAAATCTCACTCTGCTCCTGAAAATGCTTCACTAGATCCACATCAAAGATATCTTTGAGTAGTTTTCTTGAAGCTGTTTCCAAAAATGGGCCCTGCTTGATGACTTGGCCTGCTTTCATGAACAAGACTTGGTCGCTTAAAGAAAGGGCTAAGCGGATATCGTGGAAGACTCCAATGATTGTTTTGTCTTGGTTCTTGCCCCAGTCTTTTAAATAGCCGATGAGTTCGAGTTGGTGCTTGATATCAAGATGATTATTGGGTTCGTCTAGTAATAAGATATCTGGATCTTGAGCTAATACTTTGGCTAGGAAGACGCGTTGCTTTTGGCCACCGGAAAGTTGGTTGACTGGGTGGTCTTTCAATTCTAACAAATTGGTTAGAGCCAAGCACTCCATGACTTTTTCTCGGTCTTCTGCTGTGGTGACTGACCATAGCCCATGTTTGATGTGCGTATAACGCCCCATCATGACGGTTTCATAGACGGTATAATCAAAAGCAATGGTTGAAAACTGGCTGAGTAAGGCGACTTTCCGTGCGGCTTCTTTACGCTTCATTGTGCGGACTTCTTTTCCATCGATCGTGATCGATCCTTCGTAGGAAAGGATGCCTGAAATTGATTTCAATACGGTCGTCTTGCCACAGCCGTTAGGTCCTAGGATACATAGGTTCTCACCTTTGTTCAGCTCGAAGGAGACTTCTTTGATGATTTTTACTGAGCCATAGCCAGCTGTGACTTGCGATAGCTTCAAGGTCATCACTTTTCCTCCTTTAGCGGTAATTTCTGCTGACAAAAGGAATTTCTGCTACGTCGTCTTCTCGGTTGAATTTCATCGCAATCATGAAGAAATAACCCGACAATAAATTGAAAAAGTCTAGCAAGCCTGAATCGACTTTTTTCCCTTGATAAAGATGGCGATACAGCAAACGAACGATTACTTTACAATCGACACGCAAGATATGAGCCAACGCACCTCGTTCACTTCCTTGAGGCAAGAAAAATGGTCCGCTTTGGTTTGTTCTTTCCGCATTCAATTCATCGACACGACTCTTTAACCAGTCGATTTCTTCTTGCGTGATCGTCATTTTTGTACGCACGCACGCATTGGCATGGTAAACCAATTCACCGATTTTCTCTAACTCTTCGTAAAAAGGAGAATCTTCACACTTTGCGCGTAATAGCCCGATTTCTGAAGATAAACGATCGGTGTGTAATTCATAATCGCAGCGTAAATCATCTGCATCGTCTGCTAAAAATGGATAAGCCTCATAAGGGCTTCGATAAATATCTTTCATAGTTGTAAAACACTCACTTTCGTTTGAAATAAACATAGGCAAAAAATGGCGCACCAATCAGTGCTGTAACAGCGCCGATCGGAATTTCTTGGGGAGATAATAGCGTTCGAGAAATCGTATCCCCAACCACCATCATACTGCCACCTAATAGTGCTGCTCCTGGAATGACCCAACGATGACTGGCACCGAAGTAACGGCGGATGACATGGGGGGCAATCAGATCAACAAATCCGATCACGCCGACAAATGAAACCGCACTTCCTGCAAGTAAAGCCGCAAGGACCATCACCCATAGCTTGATTGTTCGGACATCTACACCAGAAATCAACGCCTCTTCTTCACCTAAAGATAACACATCTAAACTTCTAGCAGAGAACCAAAGAGCGATTGTTCCAAATAGTAAGATAGGTAAAAAAATTTGGATTTTTGCCCACGTGCTTCCTGAAAAGCTGCCCATTTGCCAGAAAACTAACTGCTGTAAATGATCTTTGAACAATGCCGTGACGATCGTCAACATCGCGCCCACAAATAAGGTCATAACCATTCCCACTAAAATAACTGTTTGGTTCGATAATTGCTGATCCAATCTTTGACTCATCGCCAAAACAATAAACACAGTTGCTAAACCAAAAATAAAGCCTGTGAGAGGTAATGTGAAATTCGGGAACAACGGTAAAGTGATCCCTGAAACAATGATCAACGCAGCGCCAAGTGATGCCCCTGATGACACACCTAGCGTATAAGCAGAAGCCAACGGATTACCTAATAAGGATTGCATGACCGTTCCACTAACAGCCAAAGCAGCTCCTACAAGAAACGCCAAAACCACTCTCGGCAGGCGAACCTGCCAAAGAATGGTGACGATCGTTGCATCTAGCTGTTTGTCTCCTCTTGAAAATAATGCTTGTATCAATGTATCAAAAGGAATGGATACACTCCCGATTTTGATCCCAAAGAATACTACGATGATACTCAAGACAACTGCTAACAGCAACCGACTTTGTTTATTCATTTTCCAACGATTTGTATTCATCAGGGTAGATTGCTAATGCCATTTCTTTTAAGGCTTTTGTCATATGGTGGTTTGGTAAAGAGCTCGCAGCGTTATCGATATAGAATACTGCTTCATTTTTCACCGCAGGAACGTCTTTCCAGGTTCCACGATCTAAGATTTCTTGCACGGCATCATCTAAGTAATTTACGTTCGTCAAAATTACATCTGGCTTACTAGCAATCGCAGCTTCTTCTGTTACTGGAATCCAGCTTTCTTGATCTGCTAAGACATTTTCTGCACCTACAAGTTCGATCATTTCATTCAAGTAAACGCCTTTACCAAAGCTATAGATTTCAGGTAATGCGCTAATTTCAAACAATACTTTTTTCTTATCTGTAATCGTTTCACCAATTTCTTTAATCTCATCGATTTCTTTGTTCATTGTATCGACTAATTCTTGTCCTTTTTCATGCTCTTGTAAAGTATCCGCGATAAATTGGACATCTAATGCAATATCTTCAATAGTATTACTTGTTGGAATGTTCACGACAGTAATTCCTGCATCTTTTACTTGAGACCAGACATTTTCAGAGCCATGCAGACTGATATCTGAAACATAGATCACTTGTGGGTTCAATGAAATCAATGTTTCTGCATCCACAGCCATCATATCGATTTGTGGCAGCTCATCAAGTTCTTCCGTCATTGCCGGACTTTGTGTGTCAACAGCTACTAATTGATCTTTACGTCCTAGATCATCGATCACTTGTGTAACTGAAGGAACTAAAGAAACCATTTTATCCACTTCTTCAGGAATCTCGATTTCTTCACCCCCACGATCTTTTGTCGGCAAAGCAACTTCTGAAGCTGTCGTTGTTTCTGCTGTTTGGCTTGTTTCGTTGTTATTATTTGAGCAAGCACTCAACCCAAAGACTACGCTCAATCCCAATACAGCAACTAATTTCGATAATTTTTTCATCATCTATTCCCACTTTCTTTGACTCATTTTTACTTTTCCCAGTGATCACTTTGTTTACGATAGCCCTTTCATTTCCATACTCTTACCAAACAACCTTTTTTAAAAGTAAATAAAAACTGCCTTTCCTTTTACAGGAGAAGACAGTTTGATTGATCACACAAAAAAACGCTTGATCTTTCTCCTACAAAAGAACATGATTGCCGTTAAACCGGTCTCCTGACTTGGCTTCCTTTTACTCCCAACCCTTCCAGAATGATCTGTGGTCCTATTGGTTTCATCCACCTTACAGTAGGTAGGTCTGTAGAGGACTTTCACCTCTTTCCCTGACATCTAATCGGCTATTTTATTTTAAATTCACTTTTATTCACTCATTTATCTTTTGGAAATTTTAGCTCTATCAACAAAAGTATCTCCGCCAATACTTTAACATATGGATTTCATAAAAGATATACGAAAATCAAGCGAAAAGAGCTACAAAACACCTTATTTTCAACAAAAATATATTATTTTCTGTTTTTTAAAATGGCATTCATTCATAGTATAAAAAACTGAGGACACTGTATCATTTGTTGATTTATCTAACGTTTTTTATTTTAATAAAACAAAGCTGTTGATAGGCATCCCTATCATGTAAGTGTAAGGTAAAAGGACAAGAATTTGTTAAAAATCATGCAAAAATTTTATATGTTATTCATTAGAAAAAGGAAAGATCTATCTTTTTCAGTCGATTTATTTTTACTATCCAAGCCAAAATTTACATTTAGTTAGACGTTGAGACCAAGGGTTTGGGCTATTTATTCTCATTCACTTCTTTGGCTGTTCCTTTGATATGCTTGTTGAAATATTTTTCTCCATACCATTCAAGTTGCGTCTTTCCTTCCCAATCACGATACTCTTCTTGAAACTTATTTTTATAGTATCCATACAATAAATACGGAAAGGAAATATGCACCTCTGCTGCAGTAAAACTGATATTTACAATCATCCACATTATTACAGTACTTGAAATAGTAGTAATATCCGAGGAATCATTTAGTCCACTAGGAAAAATAAAATTTAAAAGTATTATTATTGCCCAAAAGATTCCACCAAGTTTATAGCAAAATGTGATTATTCTTTCAATAAATTTTGAAAAATGATTTTTTGAATCGTGGTTACCGAATAATTGTTTAGCAAGACGATACAATTTTTTCTCAAAAATGATATAACCACTTAAAATCTGAAACAAAATTAAAATAAGTATGCCGAAAATCGTAAGTGGTTCGATAAAGAATGTAATGAAGAACAAATTTATGCTTAGCATCAGCCAAATCATGTAGTTATTTAAATTAATAAAAATAAAGTAAAATCTCGTTCCATCATTCATTTTAGTGATCATAAAAATACTAATTACTAAAAATATCAACAAACCAAACCAAAAAATAGTCATTGAAACAAAATTAACTTTTGGTTCCTTAAATAATTGATGTAACACTTCAGTCTCCATCCATGAATTAATTAAGTAGTACAATCCATAGATAAGTAAAATCATAAGTATATAAATAATTAATTGAAATAGAGGATGAAGTTTTCTTTTCTCTTGCTCTTGTATCTTAATACCAGCATACAAATCTTTAACAAAACGATCATCTTCTAAATGTAAACTTTCCTCAAAAGTAGCTGAAAAAAATCTTTTGATATTCATTGTGATACTCCTCTATAACTAGGTATATATACAGACTTCATTTTTTTACCAAAAGGTTTTCCAGAAGCAATAACATTCCAGTTTGTACTTCTTAGCTTTAAATTATCCAACTCTAATTTATTTTTACTTTTTCCATTATCTTCTTTTTGATAAACTGAATTCTTCCATTTATCATATCTGTCGGGCCATACTGACTGTACAATTGAATTTCCTAACCCAAAAAGCCCTCCAACAACACAGCCCACAAAAGCACCAGTAGCATTACCTGCTCCGGGTACAATAGTCCCCACAACTCCACCAATTTTCGCTCCTATAGTCATCCCCTCCAACGGTCCTATACTTTTAACCATATCAATCCCTCCGCCCTTTACTGCTTTTCCTACACTACCTGTTTTTCCATACTCATTTACTGCACTTGAAACAAATGTCACACCTAATTGTGCATAAGTAGCTACTTGGCCTGCTGTTCCTATTCCTTTGGCGATACCCCATTTTTTAGCTCCTTGTATCAAGTGGGAGTTCTTCAACCCTTCGCTGACGTAGGTTTTTACGGGCGAGGTAAATTTAGTGAAATTTTGATAAGCTTTGCCTATCGTATCGATTTTAGGAATCCATTTCCCTTGAGCAACAGTTTTACCGAACATTTCATATTTTGTAAGAAAGCTAAATAATCTAGTTTTCACCCCTGAAGGTAGATAATTGGTAAGCATCCAAAATTCATCGTTGGATGCCAGCTTGTTTATCAATGCATCAGGATAATTTTTGATCAACATTTCGAACCGTTTGACTGCATCGGTTTTCCCTTCTTTCAGGGGTTGGACCAATTTTTCAATCTCCGCATACAGTTCTAAGTAGGCATTATTTGAAGATTCTTCCAACAAAACTTGTCCGTTTGGTTGGTACTTCTCAAACCAACTCCCATCCACTCCTTTCGGCAATACATAACTTCCATCTGCCTTTACGGTAGTTTGATTCAGGACTAAGACACTTTGCATAGCGAGTTTTAATTCCAGTAGACTGTTGTTGAACAGTCCACTGGTTTGAGAGTTAAAGGCATTGAGTTTTTGCTGTTTGCGTTGCAACTTATAGATGTCTTCTTGCAGACTGTCTGACATTCTCATCAGGTTGCGATGGAAATCGGTCAGCATTTCTGTGATGCCTGGTAAGATACTTGTATTAGCGATGTGCCTGATTGTCTGCGCATGGGTTTCAATCGATTGTTTAGCAAATGATTTAGCACGAATCTGTCCACTTAAATTCTCTTCATCCAAGTATCCTTCACTAGCAACAATTTGATGCGCGGCGGAGTAAATATTCAAGTCTGTCTGAATCCCTTGTACCGCAGTGTTTACCCGATTGATCGTAGGAATAATCAACTCAGAAAACAGTCCTTTACCGGCTTGATAAGCCGCCCCAGAGAGTGTCTTTCCGTCAACTGCCTGAACAATTTGTTGGCTCCCTGTTCGTAGTTGATCGATCGTTGTCCGAGCAAGTGATAAATTAGTGGTCATATTACTCATTAAGTTAGAAGATTCGATTGCTGAATAGATTAATCCCATAATTTTTGTCCTTTCAATTAGATAAGTGATGGCTGTCTATTATTAATGTAGTACTTGATGGTATTTTCTCTTTGCACTTCTATTTATTTAACCCCATCTACTTCATTCATTATTACTATACGTAATTTTTTCCTATTTAAATTAAAATCGTTTGGATAAGAATCATCTACGTCGTATACGAACACTTTCAGTCTTATACGCACACGAAAACAGCCCTAAGATATTGGCATTCGATAAGTATCTAGGGCTATATTTTGCTAGTTATTCATTTTTATCAATCTTTTCTACGTGTCACAATTATTATTTAATACCAACTGTCTTCATCTTGTATCATTTACCAGTTTATCAGTATACTCATATGACTCCTAAAATAAGTCTACAGGCTGATGGCTAACGTCTCCTTCTATGAGATGATTATACAGACTAAATAATCATTAACTTAAAGAAAGAAGGCGAAAAAGATGATACAACAAATCGGATTCTGGGAATCCATAGTAGATATCTTGACTTTAAAACCTGTATTCTTCGTAGGACTACTAATTTTGGCAAGTTTTTTATTTTGGTTCACCAGAAAAAATAAAGGTTCTTTTAAATTGGTAAGCATTCTATCATCACTTTTATTGTTTTATTATATGAGTGTGACATTCTTCAATGTGTTCGGTGTTCCTACGCTTTATGGACTAAACAGAATCAGTGGGTTCGGCGAAAATATTTTCAATCCGAATATCAATCTTGTTCCTTTCATCGATGGAATAAATACAGGGTATATTCTCAATATTATTTGTTTTATACCCATCGGATTCTTATGTCCTTTAATTAGTCCCACGTATAGAAAATTCAGCTATTCTCTTTTGTTTGGCTTTTGCACTTCTTTATTGATTGAACTGAGTCAACTGTTTACGGTAGCTAGAGCAACAGATATCGACGATTTAACTTCAAATGTACTAGGAATGATTCTAGGTTATTTTCTGATTGAGGTCATCTTAAGAATGATCAATCATTCGTCAAATAAAATCCTTGATAAAACGTCTGATTTTTCATGGTCAATTCCTGTATTGGTCGTTTTTATTGCTTTCGCTAATACATTTTTTAGTTAATGCTTAAAGCTTACTACCTTAGAAACAACACCTCTAAAAAAAAGATAAGAATCCCAAAAATTGTTCTTCCAATTTTTGGGGTTCTTGCTTTTTATCATTCTATTCCGTTTGTTTCAATCACTCTTTTATACCAGTCAAATGATTTCTTTTTATATCTATTGCCGGTGCCTTTCCCTTCATCATCCAAGTCAACATAGATGAAGCCATACCGTTTCGACACTTATTACTGTTCTTTTTGAAAGGTCGGATGTTTTCTTCTTTTTCTTTTTTCTTCACTATCTTCCAGAGAAGAAACGGATTTTTGTATTTTCTCTGTTTCTTTTAAAGTTCTTTGGATTTGTAAAGACTGGTCTTCTTCAGGTAAATCAACATTATTTAAAATTTCACTATCATGATAAAAGTTTGGTAAATTTATAAATTCTGGCATATATCTCTCCCGTCCTCTCCTTTACTAACTGCCTTAGACAATGATTCATGTGCTTCTTTTAGCCATGGATGAACAACTTTGACGCCTTGATCCAATAGATATTTAATATAATACAATGCAGCACTTTCTAAAGAACATTCAAGTGCTGATAATAAACTGTCTAGATACGGAGGAATTCCATCTTGATCCCAACTTATTTTATCTGCAACGAACACAACTAAGTCTAGTTGAGTATACCTCCCCCTTAAAGTTGTATGACACTCAATTGCGGATAAAATCTCGTTGTCAGTGATGTCAAAAATCTTTTCTGCCATTTTTTTTGAGATCTTCTGGTGAATGATCATTGGAAATACCAACTCTTCTTGATTTAGTTCTATCCCCATTTCTTTTGCTATAGTAATTCTATGATTGTTTGGATAAATTGCGGATATATCGTGTAAATAACCCGCTATTTTGGCTTTTTCTCCATTGGTATTGTAATTTACAGCAAGTTTCTCCGCACAATCGCCGACTGCTATACAATGTTCATAAGTTTTTATATGATCATGTTCTTCAAGAAAACGATAAACATCATCTCTTAATGCCAAACTATTCACTATTGTCATTTTTTCCTCCATTTACTTACTATGTGTATTTTCAAATGAATTATTTACTACTTATGGTTATTAGAAAAATCGAGCCTTACATAGAAGAAATATACATAGAGAATTAGATATTTTATACTCTACTTTTAAATATATTCTTAATTTTTCTCCTGATTTAACAATTATCTCGGCCTTGCCTAAATACTGGATTTCTTTGCCAAAGGTTTGTTTTATGTAATTTAATTCCACTTCATAACTTTTCTTGATAAGTGTGTAATAACTTCATATGTAGAAAAAGAAACGATAAATTTGAATCGCTTCTTTTTGTTATTAACTATTGACGACTTGATTGCTCTAGGTGGTATATTTACTGGTCAAGACTTTACTATTTAATTTTAATTAGGAGTAAAGTGCTGTTTCATCTTTCATTAATTTTTTCATTTTCTGAATCTAAGAATTGATGGAATCTTTCTATCAAATCTTTTTTTGTAGTAGGAACTTCTTGAGGCATATAATTTATGAAGCTAACCATATCTTCTGGATACCCATTGTTATTATAGAATTCTGCAATTCCATTTAACAAATAATCTTCATCATTCATGGTATCATTTAATTTAGATAAATAAATAAATCTAAGTTTTTGTTCTTCAAATTTGTAATCATTACCGCCTTCATCCACATTAGGAAAGTACTTTCTTTTCAATTCAAATAACACTGATTGTAATGCGTCAGGTTTTATTCCCCATGCAAGTTCATTAATAAAATCATCATCATTTCCCTGATCCATTAGCTCTATCGCATAGTCAGAAATTACTTTTAGATCGAAAAATTTTTGAATTACTCCAACATAGATAGTTTTCCAACTATAGTTCACATCTTTTTCTTTAAAACATGCTAAATTCATTATTTTCTCCTTTTATTTTTTAGGAACTTGATTTGGTTTTCCAGTCAACGTACCACCATTTATAAATCTTCTATGGCTTATATTACCATTAGGTTCGACAATCCATTCAAAAACACCTATTTTTCCATTGTTACTTCCTTCAATTTGAAAAAATCTTCTACTAATTCCATCTCCACCAACTAAAGAATACTCATTTGCAATAGTTGGATAATTGTCAACAATGTTGCTAAATCCATGTTCTTTTGGAACATGTGGAAATTCCTTGTCTATAATTGGTTTGTCTAAAGGATCTTTTCCCCAAATTGGTTTTATATCATCAACTGTTGTTCCACCCCCGACTCGCTTGCCATCTAACACAGGACTCTTAAATTCAGAAATAACTTTCTGAGTAGCCCCACCAGTACTCTCACTATTAGATTTTTTCTTGACACTACCAACATCATCCATGCCATCTATTCTCGAAGCACCTTTGTTTCCATAATATGCACCCATCACAGTATCGCCAATATTCGTAAGAGTTCCTGACCATGCAGCATATTTGAATTTCTTTGCTTCTTCCTGGCTGATCTTCTTTCCTGTATAAGGATTGATTCCTATATTCGCACAAGCAATTGTTTTGCGATTGATTTCTTCTAGACTATCTGTACCTTTGATTAACTCAATCTCTTGATCTCCTGATTCAATAACCAAAGATACGTCTTTTTTTTTTTTCTCAAAATAACTTTTATTTGTACCTTTTGGTAATGAGTATGAGCCATCACTTTTGATTGTCGTATTATTTAATATTAATACGCCTTGCATCGCTATCTTCAACTCATTTAGACTATTAGCAAATAAACCGCTTGTTTGTGTATTGAAATCCTGTAGTTTTCTTAGTTGATTTTGTAAATGATCGATATCTTGTTGAAAGCTATCAGTCATTCGTTCCAAATCTCTTTGAACATTCAACAATGTATCTAGTACACTTGCAATTGGATTCAGTGTCGTTTGTAATCGGACGAAAAATAAGGTCTGGTCTACTGAGTTTTTCATTGTACGTGTGACTTGTATTTGTTGATTTAATTTATCTTCATTCAATTCGCCTTCACTTGCCACTATTTTATCGGTATTTTGGTATTTTTTCAATTCTTGTTCAATCTGTTCAATGGCATTTGTTGTGCGTGTAATCGTTGGAATGATCAAGTCCGCAAACAAGCCTTTGCCTGCTGTGTACGCCGCACCAGATAATTGCTGTCCGTCCACGGCTGAAACAACTTTTTGACTACCCGACTTCAATTGACTAACAGTTTCTTTACCACTTCCTAAATTACTTTTAAGCGCAGACATAAAGTCCGAAGATTCACTACTGACATAAATCAATCCCATGAGAGGTTTCTCCTCTGCGCCTGTAATTCTTCTCGTTCTACTTCTAATTTCTGTATCGCTTTATTATATGTAGCATTTAATTCCTCATTGGCTTGTCTTAATTGACGTTGAAAAATATGTTGTTTTGTTTCATTATTTTTATGTAACCACTGTGTTGAGGTATAACCTCGTTGCAATGCCTCATGGTTTGATTCAGCTAATTGACGAAAACCTCTCTGAAGTACCTCTTGCAACTGAAGCAGTTTTTCTTCTAATACACGTTTTTCATTCGATAATTTTTCTTGATGTTGTTCCACTTTGACAATTTCTTGTTGATTTTTTAGAATTTCATCATTCATTTACTTACCTCCATTCCATCTCATACATTTGATTTGAACCTTCCTAGAAGTAATGATTTTTACCGCTTTAGAGAACATTTCGCTACTTCCAAGATATAAATCTATAAATCGTATCACTATCGATCTTTACAAAGAAAGCGAATTCTACGTAAAGCTTACCAAATATACAAATCGAAAAATAAAAAATCTCATAAAATATAGTTTTGATATCATAATCGTGCAAGTCTTTGTAATTGTTCTTTTGAATATATAAAAATGCAAAAGAAAAAGGCTTACGCCCTTTACCAAAAAACTATGCGGAGTGTCTCTCTCTACGCCATGCGATTGCAATGTTGTTCAGTCACACATTCTACAATACCGTACCAGTCGGAGCGACCGCTGGCATATTGCAGCTTTACGAGATGTGGTCAGGCATGACAGCCTACAAATTCCACAGGAGCATTCGGTATATTTTGATTATTAATAGTATCAACATATACCGCCTTCTGCTACTCTCACGCGTTTCTTGTCTTATAGATTATTTCTAATCCCTTCACGGCGAAGGACTTCTTTGGATGTTTCCGCCAGTGTGAAATGCCAATCCCTTAGCAAATCTCTTCACGGAGAGGCTAAGTCTTATCAACTTAGCTTTCTATTGTCGTCCCGACAAGTTCGCTACCTTACATTTGGTCACACTTTGCACACGTTCTTTGTGTTCCAATGCTTTTACACTGGCTTTCTTCTTGTCACCAAGAATACTCACTTGATACGCAACAGTATCCCATTACGACATCAACAACGACTTATTCCCAAACGTTCCTTGACGAGTTGCTTAAACTCTTATACACAAGGTTCTGCATTAGTTTTTTGACAAAAAGAATAAACCTTTTAACATTTTTAAAATGATCATTATTTCATATATTTAACTGACATCAACGATATCATTCTTGCTCAACTTTATCATGAGTTCAAAAAATTTTCGTTCCTTAAATTAAAAAAAACGAAAAAAAGTGGAACAGTCATCAGATATTTTCTGATGATTGTCCCACACTCTTTATTTGATTGAACTCATCAGCAGTTCTTATTGACAAAGAGCCATAGTTATTACCCCACTGGCTCTTCCACTTAGAGTCTCTGGTATCATTATGTGGTTTTTACTGTCATACTAATAAAAAGAAATAGTTATCAAGTACAGTTTCTTCAATTAAAATCACATATTATAAGTGTTTTCGGTGTATATTTCGGTGTAAAAAATGGAGCATATAGGAAGCGAAATTAAAGTTCATTATTGCTTTAAACGAAAATAAATCACCATTAAGAAATTAGACATTATTATTAACTAAATCCAAAACATATTTTACTGGAATAACTTGGTTTAGAACTATTTCATCCTTAGTAAATCCTTTTGCAGCAATTCCGATAACTTTATTAGATTTATCAATTATTGGCCACCGCAATTTCCACTATGGATTTTAGCAAGTATTAATTCAAATGCTGTTAATCTTTTCCCCTCTCTTTTACCATCAACTTTTACTTCTTCTCCTCGAATTGTATTTCCAAGTCTATATTCAGGAAATCCAAGTAATTTGATTCCATCATTCTTAGAATATCTTTCACTATAATGAAAACCAATTTCTGGGTTTTCTTCAGGTATTAGGATTGCTACATCCATATCATAATTCCAATCTTTGCTTTCAAAATATCACTATATTTTCTCTGTAAAGTAATATAGTATCTTTTTCAAAAAGCAAATTATCAATTCCATAGGCAGTTATTTCATTTTTCATATTTTGTATTTCAAAACCATTTTCGTTTATTATTTGCTCAAGAGCAGTAGCAATTTCCACAAGATCGGAGCTCTTTTTAGCAATTTGGTGAGGAATTTTCAAATAGTGATATGAAATTGAAATATCGTAAGCATATCGAGTATAAACACATTTATATTTTCGGCAAAAACGATTTATTTGTTGATCCATTTTATGACAAATTATGTTTGAAATAATCGGTGACACTGGACTTCCTTGAGGTAACTCCCCATTAGGATGGCAGCAAATACTTGCTAATGTAGTGGCATCATTAGTATTAAATTTAAAATAGGTTTAAACATCGCGCGAACTCGTGCAAAATTAATACTTGGAAAGAAATTTTTTAAATCGATAGATAACACTGATTTCTGATTTAAGTGAAACTCGGCACCCATAACTAGATTACGTTTTTTAACAAATCCCATAGCCATGGGATACACGCGATAAGTCTCGTTGAGAATATCAGCCAGTATCCGTTGAATCCTTTTTAGAACTGGTTTAGGAGAGTAATTTATTCGGGTCGTACCATCCTTTTTCGGAATCTCAAACTGTTCATATTGATTTGGCATTTGGTTTATGAATAAATCCCATAGAGATACTTCTGGAATACTGAACAAATTGGCGATACTCTCGAAACCATTTAAACTTTAAATTTTTTTACTTTGCTATTTTCAGTCATAATAAACCTCAATCAATATATGTGTGCCAAACTCTACCTGTCTTATCTCTTCTGCCAACGGCCTCTTTCTACTTGGAGCTGCTCAACAATACTTCTTTATTGTGAAGTCATAAATATAAACATAACAAAAGTTACTACCTAGGCGATTGCACCTAGAAAATTTCAGTTTGGCACACACATAATTTTATATCAGCTGTTATATAATGTGAATCCTTTTTCTGTTTATGTTTAAAATGTCCACTATAAAACTATCAAATTAACTTGTCGCCATCAAATACACTATCTTCTCCAAACAATTCTATTGCCTTGCTAATAATATCACTGTTCTGAGTTGGCATAAAAACAACTAAGTTCCTTTTTGCTCTTGTGCAGCAAACATAAAACAATTTTGCACTTCTTTGCTTTACAGATTCATTTGTACTACCGGCATTAAAGAGTGTACGAAAATCATACTTATTCCATTTTCCATTATCTAAAACAACCAGAACATTATCGTATTCACTCCCTTTAACACTATGCTGTGTTCCAAAAGGTAAAAATTCCTTTTGGTACATAATTGAGTTTGTATACTCTTCAAATGGTAAATTTTTAATTCGATTCCACTGATAATGTCCTTTTCCATTAATAAAATTATTGAATATCTCATCTCTGATGGGCAAAAAATCATCTGCTGTTAGAATTACATCACCAATTGTCCTTTTTGCAGACTCAGATAATTCATTCATTTTCTTATTTAAAAGTACTTTTTGATCATGTTTTTCAATACTAATTTTTGCTGTTCTCAAAAATGAATTATACTTTTTAGCATGATATAACTCCAATAATTCATAAACTATATCAAGTTTTCTTAGTATAATATCTCTTTTGGATCCGACTTCAAACTGTCCTGTTAATCCATTATATTTGTACGAAAGCAAAGAATCTTTGTCAATATAAATTTCAACTACTTGTTCCCATGAACGTGATGCTAATGAAGAATAAAGGTTGCTATATACTTTATGCATTCTAATTACTTCTAATAGTAAAACACCTCTCCCTTTTGGAATCTGTGCTTCACTAGCTATCATTTCAAAAGTTTTGAAATCTGGATCAATATTTCCATTATTTACTTTCTTATTAATTTTAGTTATTAACTCAAAAATCAGATCAGAATCGTAAAGTTCATACAGATTCTGAAATCCCGCTTTTTCAGCATTTAATTTGTGAGTTAGCCATAATTCCTTTACAGTTTTACCATCTTTAAAATCCCAATTCGAAAAGAAAGTATTATGCCTCATTTCCTCAAGTGTATCTAGTGTTTCTCCAAAAACAAATTTCGTAGTACCTTCTATTACCCTCCCGAATTTCATATTGGGAGCACTAATATCATTAGACGGTACCTGTTCAATCTCATCTGTTCTCAACTTATTGGTTAAAGTAATAACAGTTTGTGGATTTCTTCTATTTTGAACTTTAGAAATTCTTCTCACCGATTCATCCTCAATTGAACCAACACCAGTATCATAGATTGCTTGCATGGAATCCCCAAAAAAACCAACTACAAAATCTTTTTTACTATTTTTTCTTACATGAGTTAATAAAATCTCTTTTATCAGGGGGCTTGTATCTTGATACTCATCAACAAAAATGTAATTAAAGCTATCTTTCAATATGTCGGATAACTTTCGATATTTTTTAAACATTCTTTCTGCTAGAACAAGAATATGATCATGACTTATTTTGCTCTCTTTATCGGAATTTAAATTATAATACTCGTCATAAATAATTTTGTTTCTTTTAAAGTAATTAACGTCAATCTCATCAGATTCATCAAACTCTCGAGGTTTTTTAAACATTTTTCTTTCATCACTCGAATCATTTATAAGCTCCACTAAAGTTTCTTTTATTTCTTTTTGAAACCGACAAATCATATTCCAAATAAATTCATGGATTGTTGATACCCACAATTTATCATTAGTGATTCTTGAGCGAATCTCACCAACAGCATTATTCGTATAGGTAATACACGCCATAGACTTTTGAGGATAGATTAATCCAATCTGTTCAATTAGTGAAATTAATGAGTATGTTTTACCACTGCCTGCACCTCCAGTTAAAATAAAATTCTCTTTATTTTCAATACAATTCAAAGCTGATTCAACTTCAACTTCTAACGATTTTTCAACCATATCAGCCCCTCCTTAATGTATTCGGGAACTTTCCACTCTATCTCATCTGTAACTCCATCAAAATAAAGAATCTCTGTGGCAAATGCTGATTTTTTATTTATACAATCCTTAGCAATAAGGTAATAGTCTTGATTTCCATTATTAATTTTCGTACAATTTTTTAAACCTTGCTCAAAGTTAACCTTGTTGGCAATAACAAAATCTAGATTAGTGCAAATAAATGCATCTTCAAAACTATTAGCCTGATAGTCATTCTCGCAAGTCTGGTATACAACGCAGTATTGATTATTAAAAATTTTTTTGGAGAGATCATTTGATCTGAGGTTATTAAACTGTTCAGGATCATCATCTAAGTTAAAAAAATCTTTTAGTGAAGCATTGGTCGTATGTGTAGCATCACAAGGTGAACAACCTTCCAATCTATTGTTTTTATTCTTTTTGGCAGCATCTATATCAGTAATAATTAGTACCGTTATGCCGAGAAAATCTATTAGGTGTTTAAATTTATGTGCGTAAGCCCCTGCCTCAATTATTGAGATATTTTGTGACGAAAGTGGGAGATAGTTATTCTCAACCCCTTCATCATCCTCCTTTGCCCCATTTTCATGTATCACTTCATCAATTTTTTTCATCATAAAAGGTAATAAAATTCTTTCTGTATCACCTTCAATGAAGATCGCTTTATCCGCGAAGAATAATTCAGACCGACTTAATGTAAGATATTGTTTCACGAATTTAAAAGCTTGTGTATCTCCTTCGTATTTTTTTTTCAAAATTTCGAAATTTTTTGACTCAATCCCATTAGAACCAAGCTTCAAATATCGAATATCGTCGAAATCACACTCAGAAACAATATGCGAAGAATGTGTACTCAAAACTGTTTGCAAAACTAATTTTATTTTCTTGTCTTCCATGCATCTTGTTTTAATTAGTTTTTTTATGTTCTTTATAAAAATGTATTGAAGTTGGGGATGAGTATGCGCCTCAGGTTCTTCAATGAATAATATATTGATATCCGAAACGCCGTTATCCTCATTCCCTAATTCAGATATTATTGTTTCTATTTCAAAAATCATACCAATTAGATTCAAATATCCCAATCCATTATAACTTTCCGGCAGATGTTTACCTGAATGTTCATAGTACAGCGTTGTATTTTCTTTTAAGAGCTCCTTATCTCCAATCGAAGATTGTATAGTAATTTTTGTTTCTTTGGATTGCCCACCGAAATCATTAACACTTTTTATGATGTCCGAGAAAATCCCTTGTTTGCTGTTATCTCCGTTATAAACTCTATTAAGTTGATCATCCATTTCCATAATTACTTCTTGAAATTCATCTACAACTAAAGTATCTGGATCATTCTTTAATTTGTAATATTTTGCTGATAAATTTGATAAAGAATGATCGTTAGCCTTGTTTGTAGCATCTCTATTAGCTTTAATATGCTTAAATTTAATAAGTTTATTTATTTCATTCATTCTAATTTCCTCAGATATCTCATCTGTAAGTTCTTTGGTTGAGCAATTATATCCTCTCGAATATCTTTGCATAGTGAAGTATTCCGAAGAATGCTTTTTCATAAACTTAGTAAATTTTATTTGATCATTTTCAGTGTTTGATATATTGATCATCTCTAAATCATTTTGTAGTTGTTGAATCTTATCTTCCTTACAAGAATAGTAAAACTCTAATACAACATAATTATTATCTTCTTCCAGATCCATCATAAAATTTTTAATATTCAGAAATGAGTCTTTCTCATTATAATTTATAAAGATAGTCATCTTTATCCCACCAAAATCTTGGATTCCATCTTCTCTTTTCACGTACTTGAAAATTTTTTGCCTAAAAGATTCTTGAAATTCTAAATTGAAGTCTTCCCATTTGAAAACACTATTATTGCAATTGAGTAAATTATCCATGATTGTCAATACAGAAGTCTTACCACAATTGTTTTTACCTACTACTAATGAAAGACCTTCTTTCAAATCAATTTCAAAATCCTTAAGTAATCTGAAGTTTTCCACCCTAACTTTTTCAATAATCATTTTTTTGCTCCTTAACTTTTTAGTTTAAATGCCTAAATTTAAGTCGTTGATTCCTTCCTTTTTTCGTATTCCCCAAAATTTTACCATCTCAGTTAATTCTTCTTTACCTCCATTTATCTCATATTTCATTTTTACTTCAGTAACAGCAATCTTTATCTCTTCAAAAACTCTAGTTATTTTATCCATCCTGTCTTTTTGCCTAGGAGCAAGTATGGACGTTTCAAAATATCTTTCATTTCTACCAACAAGAAAACTTGCTTCTCTGGTCGTTATACCATTCGAATATAGGTAGTTGCTGATTTCCTTTTGCAAAAATGACCTGTTTATGTACCTAAAATCATGGTTAATCAATTCTAGATGATTTTTCCTATTGTGTTTCCAAAAGTTTTCCACATATTTCTCTATCTTAGGAATATCTAAATTTGTCATTTATAATAAGTACTTTCCCGGACGCATTAATGCATCAGCAAATTTCTTTTTAGCGGAACTTTTCTTACTTCAGCAGAACGAACTACTGAAGCCGAAACATTAAAAAGTACAGAAAGTTCATTATTCTTAATCTTGTATAACTTCTTTATTACTTTTATTGGATTAAGCTCAACTTTCTCACCAGATTCATCGATATCAATAAGTTGTATAGTTTCTTCGATACTCAAACCTTCTTTGTACATATCTAGGATATACCCAGGTATTCTATCATTTATTTTAAAAAAGCAATTGTAGCTTATTGTCCATTTCTCACAAAAGTAAGATTTATCAGATAATATCTTGTCATATTCATTTCCTGAACAAACACTATCAAAATTGAACTTACAATTCCAACAAGTTTTATTAATTCTCATTTAACTGACCTTCTTTCAAAATAGAACAAATCCAAGTTCATTTTATCACAAGTATTATTAGTAATTACTATTCTAATAATTTTTCAATACATAAATATCTGAGTCATTTATGTGTTCTTTAAATAATCGGTTCTATAATAAAGTGGACTGATGAATCAACGATGATTCGTCAGCCCACTTTTTCTTTTTGGATATTAAAAAACATATCGTTCTCTAGTCTGATTAAATCACCACAAAATAAACAACTGAGAGGACGATATGCTCTATGGAAAATTCTATCAAAAAAATGCTCCGATTAACAGATAAATATTTAACCATTCAAGGTGTTTCTTATGAAATGTTCCATCAAACCAATACTTTAGTCATTAAGGCGGAACTAGCCCCACCACTTTCTGCTTGTTTGACTTGTGGTTCTACCGCGAGAGATTCGGAGGGGAAAATGGTCATTGTCAAAAATGGCAAGAAAATGACCTGTATTCGTTTCGATCAATTCAACCATTTACCGATGATCATGCGACTGAAGAAACAACGTTATCACTGTAGAATGGTCAATGAATTTCGTTCCCATGTGTCCGCAGAAGACAAGATGAGTTTTATTTGTGCCGATGGCGAAACTGGGCAATTAGTTAATATCTTACCCACTCGAAAATTGTCTAGGTTGACCACTTAATTCCAGACATGTGTGAACCCCTCTGACGTCAACTATCTAGTCACCGATATGAATGCGGCGTATTTTCAACTAACAAAAAAAGTATTTCCTCATGCCAAAATGGTCATTGTTCATTTTCATGTGGTCAAACACATGAATCAAGCGTTCCAAGATTTTCGTGTCCGTGAAATGAAACGCCTGATGGCCTTGGGCAATCAGACAATGCAAGAAAGTTAAAAAGCCATTGGCGCTTACTCACCAAAAATCGGAAGAATATCAACCACACAGAATATAAAACTTGGCGTAGCTTTCGTGCCCCAAAGTATCCTTATCTGACAGAAGCCATGGTGCTTGATCGCTTATTAGGTGCTTCTACAGCCTTAAAAGCCGTTTATAACATTTTCCATGATCTAGCGGATACTTTTCGTGACAAAGAGCACGAGTCTTTTTTCACTCTCTTGTATCAGTTACCAGAAACATTAGATGAAGAATTTCGGCTAAAACTACAAAATCTTCTAAACTATGAAGAAGGCATCCGTCATTCCTTGATCTATCCTTACTCTAATGGAAAAATCGAAGCAAAGAACACCCATATCAAAACACTCAAACGAGTGTCTTATGGCTTTAAATCATTTGAGAACATGCGCATCCGAATCTTTTTGACGAATCAAGTTATTCACGTAAAATAACGAAGAAAATCCCGAAAAGAAGTGTTCACTTCCTCTTCCGGATTTCACTTGATTGAACTCATAAGTCCTTATTGACAAAGAGCCAAAATAAAAAAGCCAGAAGCACCTTAAAATAGGCATTTCCAGCTTAAGCAATTCACTTACCCCACAGACCCTTCCATCTCATAACTAATCAACCGGTTCAACTCTACCGCATATTCCATCGGTAGTTCTTTTGTGAATGGTTCGACGAAGCCCATGACGATCATTTCTGTGGCTTCGGATTCGGTCAAGCCGCGGCTCATGAGGTAGTAGAGTTGTTCTTCTGAGATTTTGGAGACTTTTGCTTCGTGTTCCAACGAGACTTGGCTGTTGTGGATCTCGTTGAATGGGATGGTATCAGATTTGGACCATTCGTCCATGATGATGGTATCACATTCGATATGAGAGATCGAGCCGGCACTGTCTTTTCCAAAGGTGACTTGGCCTCGGTAGTTTACTTCGCCGCCGTCTTTTGAAATTGATTTCGAGACGATCGAGCTTGAAGTGTTTGGTGCGTTGTGGATCATTTTTGCGCCTGTGTCTTGGATTTGGTTGGCTCCGGCAAATGCAATGGATAGCATGGTGCCTCGTGCGCCTCGTCCGTCTAAGTAGACACTTGGGTATTTCATGGTTGTTTTGGCTCCTAAGTTGCCGTCGATCCATTCAACGGTTGCGCCTTCGTAGGCTTTTGCTCGTTTGGTTACAAGGTTATAGACATTGTCTGACCAGTTTTGGATCGTTGTATAGCGGCAGTAGCCGTCTTTGCGGGTAAAGATTTCCACGATAGCTGCGTGTAGACTGTTGGTTGAATAGGTTGGTGCAGTACAGCCTTCGACATAGTGGATGCTGGCGCCTTCGTCCACGATGATCAACGTACGTTCGAATTGGCCGGTGTTTTCGGCGTTGATTCGGAAGTAGGTTTGTAATGGGACATCGACTTTGACGCCTTTTGGTACATAGATAAACGTACCTCCAGACCAAACGGCTGAGTTTAGTGCGGCTAGTTTATTATCTGTTGGTGGCACGAGTTTTGAAAAGTATTCTTTGAATAGTTCAGGATACTCTTTCAATGCAGAATCTGTGTCGGTAAAGACGATGCCGAGTTTTTCGAATTCGTCTTTCATGTTGTGGTATACGACTTCTGATTCGTATTGGGCTGAAGCGCCGGCTAAATAAGCACGTTCGGCTTCTGGGATCCCGATTCGTTCAAAGGTTTCTTTGATTTTTTCTGGTACGTCATCCCAATCGCGAGCAGGTCGGTCACTTGGTTTTTGGTAGTATTTGATGGCATTGAAATCAATGTCAGATAAGTCTGGTCCCCAGTCTTGCATAGGCATTTTGTTGAATGCTTCCAGGGATTTCAAACGGAACTCCAACATCCATTCTGGTTCTTCTTTGATCCGTGACATTTCCCGAACGACTTCTTCAGTCAAGCCTTCTCCTGTACTAAAAACGGGTTCCACGTCGTCGTGGAAGCCAAATTTATATTCTTCTAATTCTGGTACGCCCATTTGCTCACTCCTTTTCCTTGTGCTCATGATGGACGGTTGCAGTACCGTCTTCTTCCATTGCTTTGCCTAGTGCTTTCCAGGCAAGCGTTGCGCATTTGATGCGCGCGGGGAATTTTGCGACACCACTTAACATGGCAGCGTCCCCTAGTGGTTCAAGATCTGCGACTTCTTTTCCTTGGACCAGCAGTAAAAAGTCGTCCGTCAATTGCTCTGCTTCTGCAATTGTTTTGCCGATGACAGCATCGGTCATCATTGAGGCACTGGCTGTACTGATAGAGCAACCACTGCCGTCAAAGGCGATATTATTGATTTTGCCGTCTTTGATCTCGACTTGTAATTCAATGACATCCCCACAGGTGGGGTTGTTCATTTCAATCTTATTCGTTGATTCCGTCAACGTGCCACGATGATGTGGATGTGATGAGTGGTCCAAGATCACGTGACGGTAAAGATTGTCTAATTTAGATAGTGCCATGTTGGAAAAACTCCTTTGTTGCGAGAATTGCTTGGACGAGACGATCGGCATCTGCTTTTGTGTTATAAACGTAAAAGCTGGCACGAGCTGTCGCAGCGACCCCTAGATACTTCAATAATGGTTGGGCACAATGATGACCGGCACGAACAGCGACGCCTTCCATATCAAGAGCAGTCGCTACATCATGGGGATGTAGGTTCTCTAAGTTGAAGGAAATCACACCTGTACGTTGGGTCGGGTCTTTTGGTCCATAGATCGTCAAGCCTTCGATTGCTTGGAGTTTTGGTAAGACATAACCAACAAGTTCTTCTTCATATTGATGAATGCCTGCTAAACCAATGGATTCAAGATAATCAATGGCTGCGCCGAGTGCGATCACACCGGCGATGTTTGGTGTGCCTGCTTCGAATTTCCATGGAAGTTCTTTCCATGTGCTGTCTTGTAGGCCAACAAAGTCGATCATTTCTCCACCGAATTCAACGGGTTCCATTTGTTCCAACCATTTCCGTTTTCCATATAATACACCTGTTCCGGTCGTTGCGCACATCTTATGTCCGCTAAAAGCAAAGAAATCACAGTCTAGTGATTGGACATCGATTTTGATGTGTGGAGCAGATTGTGCACCATCTACCACTAAAATACCACCTTTTTCATGAACGATCGTCGCCAATTCTTGGATCGGATTAATGACACCTAATACATTAGAGGCATGGGCGACCGACACGATTTTGGTTTTTTCTGAAATGATCGAAGTGGCATGTTCTAGATCAAGAAATCCTTCTTCGGTCAATTCGATGTATTTCAAAGTAGCACCTGTTCGTTTTGCCAACTGTTGCCAAGGGATGATGTTCGAATGATGCTCCATATAAGAGATCACGATCTCATCACCGGCTTTGACAAAGGCATCGCCATAGCTTTGCGCTACCCAATTCAAACTTGTGGTCGTTCCACGTGTGAAAATGATCTCGGCGGTCTCTTGGGCATTCAAAAAGCGACGAACTTTTTCTCTAGCAGCTTCGTAATCATGGGTTGCTCGTTCGGCTAACGTATGCACGCCT
This sequence comes from Enterococcus mundtii, assembly GCF_002813755.1. Taxonomy (NCBI): domain Bacteria; kingdom Bacillati; phylum Bacillota; class Bacilli; order Lactobacillales; family Enterococcaceae; genus Enterococcus; species Enterococcus mundtii. The sequence continues at coordinate 2,424,745 of NZ_CP018061.1, forward strand.
CGATGGACGTTGGCATTGTTTGCGGAATAATAATGTGTCATAGTCGCTAACACTTGTTTGGGTTTTTGCGTAGTCGCTGCATTGTCTAAATACACCAGGGGTTCGTCATTGACTTCCTGAAATAAGATCGGGAAATCTTGACGGATTTGTTCTGGAGAAATCATACATTTAACTTCCCTTCAATAACTGCCACTAGTTCTTTGCGCACCGCTTCTACTGGGATTGCAGTTAAGACAGACCCTAAGAAGCCACGAATGACTAAACGTTCTGCTTCTTCTTTTCGTAAACCTCGACTCATCAAATAATACATTTCTTCCGGATCGACACGTCCAACACTTGCGGCATGTCCTGCTGTAACTTCGTGTTCATCGATCAAGAGAATCGGATTGGCATCGCCTCGTGCTTTATCTGAAAGCATCAAGACACGACTTTCTTGTTGGGCATCGGCACCTTTGGCTTTTTTCAAGATGTGTCCAATACCGTTGAATGTCAACGTGCCACGTTCGCGGATCACACCATGTTGCAAGATATGTCCAATCGTATGTGGGGCTTTATTTGTCACCCGGGTATCGATTCCTTGTGTTTGTTTTCCTGAACTGATTGCCACGATCTTGACTTCCGCATGTCCGCCTTCACCCACTAAATCTGAATCAAAATCAGCGACGATATTGCCATCATTCATCACTCCGATTGCCCAGTCCACAAAAGCATCCCGCAAGATATGTCCACGACGGTTCATATATGCTGTGACATTTTCGCCTAATTGGTCGACTGCTGCATATTTGACTTTGGCACCGGCTTTGGCGATGACTTCAACAATGATATTCCCAGAGACTTTTTGTAATTCTTCTCCAGTTGTTTGGAATCGTTCCAAGTAAGAGAATTCACTGTGTTCATCTGCGACGATCAAGACGTGTTTAAAGAAGTGTTGCGAAAATGCTCCTTCTTGGATAAACAGGGATTCGATCGGTTCTTTGATGACTACGTTTTTTGGTACATATAAGAACAATCCACTATTCATAAATGCGGCATGAAGCGCAGTCAATTGGTCTTCGTCCATTTCAACAGCTTTCGTCATGTAATATTCTTGGACTAATTCAGGGTATTCTTGCATTGCAGTAAATAGATCTGTAAAGATCACTCCTTGTTCTGCAAGGTCTGCGGATAATTGCTCAAAGACAGTCAAGGTGCCTTGTTGCACGACTAATGGATTGTCTTTCATCGCATCAAATGCCGCAACATTTCCAGATTCAGGTGTCTGATCAGTCAACTCATTGATTGAAAACAATGGCCAACGGTGGAATTTCACACGTTCGATATGGGGCAATGGTAGTTCATCTGCTTTTTTCAGCGCCTCTTGACGAAGCGTCGTCATCCATTCCGGTTCACCTTTACTGAATGAAAAATCTGTAACAGCGTCAAGATGATCGAGCCATTTAATGTCTTTCATAGATGTGCTCCTCCTTACGCTTCTTCTTCTTTGTAGTCGATTCCTAATTCTTTACTGATGCCTGCATATCCTTCGGCTTCTAGGCGTTTTGCTAAATCTGCACTGCCAGTCATCACGACACGACCTTCCATCATGATGTGGACTACGTCAGGTGTGATGTAGTTTAACAAGCGTTGGTAGTGAGTGATGATCAAAGCACCAAAGTTGTCGCCGCGCATTTCGTTCACGCCTTTTGCCACGACTTTTAGTGCATCAATATCTAAACCTGAATCGATTTCATCTAAAATCGCAAAAGTTGGTTCTAACATCAAGAGTTGTAAGATCTCATTACGTTTTTTCTCTCCACCAGAAAAGCCTTCGTTCAAATAACGTTCAGCCATTTCTTCTGGCATATTCAAGAGTCCCATCTTTTCATCTAACTTTTTCAAGAATGACATGACAGAAATCTTGTCGTCTTCCGGACGTGTCGCATTGATAGCTGCACGCATAAATTCGGCATTCGTGATCCCTGGAATCTCACTTGGGTATTGCATGGCTAAAAACAGACCTAAACGTGCACGTTCATCTACTTCTAGCTCTAACACATTTTGCCCATCAAAAAGGATTTCTCCTTCAGTTACTTCGTAATTCGGATTTCCCATAATTGCAGCAGACAAGGTCGATTTACCTGTTCCGTTTGGTCCCATGATGGCATGGATTTCTCCTGTTTTCATTGTTAAATTCACGCCTTTAAGGATTTTCTTGTCCTCAATCGACACATGTAGGTTTTTTATTTCTAAGACAGACATGTAGTTCCCCTCCATATTCTGATTCGTTCTCACTCATTTTAGACTAATTGAGAATGAAGCGCAACGCCCCGACCAGTTAAAAATGTCATAATTTTGATTTATTGCAAATAAAACATCATTTTCAATTGATAATCTTTATAAACTGAATAAAATAATTTTTGTTCGTTTTTTCTCAAAAAAAGTCTGGGAATCATTCCCAGACTTTACAGGTTTTATTTTGCATCCGCATCGACAGATTTTACGGAGCCTTCCCATTGTTCTTCGATCCATTGACGAACATCTTCTTGATGTAAGACTTCGATCAATTTTTTGATCTTGTCGCTGTCTTCGTCACCTTTACGTGTCGCAATGATGTTGACATATGGTGAGTTGTCTTTTTCTAATAATACCGCATCTTCTAATGGATTCAATCCAGCGCCGTAAGCAAAGTTGGCGTTGATAGCTACTAGATCGCCTTCGTCATTTTGGTAAGTGGAAGCCAATAATGCTGGATCGATCGTGTGATTGAATTTCAAGTTTTTAGGATTTTCATCGATATCATCAAATGTGGCTGTTTCTAAATCAACGCCATCTTTCACTGTCACTAAACCAGCATCTTTCAAGATCGTGATGATCCGTCCCCAGTCAGATTCTGAATTTGAAGTAATGATCGTTGCACCATCTTCTAATTCAGAGATGTCTTTGATTTTTTGTGAATACAAGCCCATTGGTTCGATGTGGACAGCACCGGCATTGACAAAATCATAGCCTTTTTCGTCGATTTCTTTGTTCAAGTAAGGGATGTGTTGGAAATAGTTCGCATCAATGTCGCCTTCTGATAATGCCTGGTTTGGCAAGACATAGTCGTCAAATTTGACGATTTCCAAATCAATGCCTTCATCTTTCAAAAGCGGCTTCACATGTTCTAAGATTTCCGCATGTGGCGTTGGTGATGCGCCGATTTTCAAGGTTGTATCGTCTGATGCGTTTGATGAGTCACTACTGCTTCCGCCGTTTCCACATGCGGCTAATCCAACTGTCAGTAAAAGCGTTGCTGCAAATCCAAAAATTTTCTTTTTCATATCCTATATCCTCCTATTTCCTACTATCTTTTATCTGTTTTCTTCGTTAAGAAATCCCCGATTCCTTGAACAATAAATACGATGACTAAAATAATCAAGGTAGCGACAAAAGTCACTGTTAAATTACCACGTTGATAGCCTTCTTGCCAAGCCAAGCCACCTAGACCGCCGGCACCGATTGCTCCTGCCATGGCAGTAAAACCGATCATTGAGATCGTCGTTACAGTCAACCCTGAGATCAAAGCTGGGACACTTTCAGGGATCAAGACTTTCCAAATGATTTCCCAATAGCTCGCGCCCATCGCATCTGCGGCTTCTAAGACCCCAGGGCTGACTTCGCGAAACGCGATTTCTACAAGTCGAGCGTAAAAAGGAGCAGCGGACAACACGAGAGCTGGAATCGCTGCTTGTGCGCCTAACATCGTTCCCACGATTGCTTTGGTAAAGGGAATGATCAAGACCATCAAGATCATGAATGGTGTCGATCGGAAAATATTACTAATGATCGAAACGATGCCGTAAATGATCCGCGCATACGGTTTGTTTTTGCGACCGATCGAGTAAAGGATCAAACCAAGGATCAAACCGATGATGGTTACTAAGACCATGGAGATCAACGTCATGTATAACGTGTCCATGATGGCTTGTTGCATCGTCTCCATGTTGATTTGGCTAAAATCAAGGTAGGTTTCTGTGAAGCTTTTATCCATGATGGATCACCTCCACTCCAACGCCTTGCTCTTTGATAAAGTTTTCTGCTTGGTCCAATTCGTTTTCCTCTCCGATCATCAAGGTAGTCAGCGAACCAAACGAGCCTTCTTTGGTTTGCTTGATTTTCCCATATACGACATTGATATCCACATTGTAACGACGAATGGCTTGAGAAATCACTGGTTCATTGGCATTCGTTTCGTTGAAGGTCAATGTCACTAAGCGACCGTCAGGATTTTCTTTGATCAACTCTGCCAATAATTCAGTTGACTCAGCTTCTGGTTCGATATCTTGTTGGACGAAGCGTTTCGTGACTTCTTGTTGTGGATTGCGAAAAACGGTCAACGCATCGCCTTCTTCCACGACTTGCCCACGTTCCATCACCGCTACTTTGTTACAGATTTTACGGATAACGTTCATTTCATGAGTGATCAAAACGATCGTCAAGTTCAATTTTTTGTTGATTGCCAATAATAGATCTAAGACCTCTTCCGTCGTTTGTGGGTCCAATGCACTTGTCGCTTCATCGCAAAGGAGGATTTCTGGCTCATTGGCTAACGCACGAGCAATCCCGACTCTTTGCTTTTGTCCACCAGATAATTGGGACGGATAAGCTTGTCCTCGTCCTTCTAAACCGACTAAACGGAGCAATTCTTCTGCTCTTTCTTTCCGTTGTTGTTTCGGTACACCGGCTAATTCCAAAGGTAGTTGGATATTTTCTAGTACGGTACGTGACCATAATAGATTGAAATGTTGAAAAATCATACCGATTTTTTTACGAAAAACGCGTAATTCTTTATTTTTTAATTTAGTAATGTCTTGGTCGTTGACAATTACTTGACCATCTGTAGGTAATTCCAAGCCATTCAACAAACGAACTAACGTACTCTTACCAGCACCGGAATAACCGACGATGCCGTAAATGTCGCCTTGTTCCACTTGTAGTGAAACGTCGTTGATAGCGTGGATCATCCCATGTTTTCCGCCAAATGTTTTCTTGACATTCGTCAATTGGATCAATGACATATCGTTCACATCTTTCTTTACTTATTTTCTCTTAGACAACAAAAAAACTTTCGTCCTTTGCGTTTAGCAAAAGGACGAAAGTTTAGACTTCCGTGTGACCACCTTGATTCGCTGCTATTTCACAATAACAACCTCGTTCAGTACTTGACGCTAGTCGCATACTGCTGTGCTATAACGGGCACGCCCGTAGTCAGTTTGCTTGCGCTCACTCACTCTGCTCTAAGACCATCTTCCATCTCATTTCCGTTACCCTTTCACAGCAAACCGGGCTCTCTTGAAACATCCGTGACATGTACTCTTCTTATCAAAGCTTTCAATATGATTGTTTATGATTATAGCAGTTACAAGAATCAGTGTCAAACGTTAATTTGAACATCGTGTTTCTTAAAGTGCGTCGAATTCTGCTGCATCGACATCTTTAAAACTCAATAACCACGCAGTCATTTCATCTTCATCGTTCAAAACAGCGATATTCTCACTGATTTTTTCATTCACAGATGAGACTGTTCCAGATAATGGACTTGCAAATTCAGTGACTGCTTTTTCTGCTTCTACTTCAACTAGTGCATCGCCTGCTTGATAGGCTTTACCGATTTTTGGTAAGTTGGCAAACGTGATCTCACCTAGATCTTCTTGCGCTTCTTTTGTCAAACCTACACAGTATTCTTTTCCATTAAATAAAATCCAAAGGTTATCTTTCTTCTTTAAGTGTTTCCCAGCCATTTTAATTGAATGCTCCTTCGTATATTTTTTCATTAAAACCGATTGTGACCAGTTGATTGTCTTTGACGATCAATGGTCGTTTGATCAACATGCCGTCCGTAGATAACAGCTGACTTGCTTCTGTGAGGGATAATTCATCGATTTGATCTTTTAGACCAAGTTCACGATACTTCATCCCGCTTGTATTAAAGACACGGCGAAGCGGCACTTCTGAATGCTTCAACCATGATTCGATCGTTTCTGCCGTAGGCGTATCTTTGACCATATCGACCGCTTGATACGTTACTTGATGATTGTCGAGCCAAGCCTTGGCTTTTCGACAAGTGGAACACTTTGGGTACTCATAAAAAGTAAACAACTTGCGTTACCTCCTAGAATTTTTTACCGGTGCTTCATTTTGATAACGCATAGATAAGATCAATCCGATCCCAATCATATTCCCTAAGATCGATGAACCCCCTTGACTGATAAACGGCAATGGAATCCCAGTTAATGGAAGTAAGCCGATATTTGCGCCAATGTTTTCAAAGACATGGAATAAGAGCATCATGATCAATCCACTTGCGATATAGGCATAAAACTCATTGTTCGTATCGAAGCAGACACGTATCATACGATAAATCAATACAAAATACAAGAAAATGACAAATGCGCCACCAATAAAGCCAAAATTCTCGCCGATGACAGTGAATATCATATCCGATTCTCGGACTGGCACGTAAATGTTGCTGACGTTAAAGCCTTTTCCGAACATCCCACCTGTTCCGATTGCTAAAATCCCTTGGGCGGGTTGGAAGCTAAAGCCCGACGTATCATGAAATGGATCGAGCCAAGAATCGATTCGGGCAAATTGGTAAGATTTGAACCCAACAGTATACAGGAATTCTCTTCCTGATTCTGTGGTCACAAGGAAAATCGTTCCTGCCCCCACAATAAATGCTAAAGCAAAGATCGGGCCAATGATTTTCCAAGAAATCCCTGACATCAAAAAGACGCCACCAAAGATCGCCAGAAAGACGAGCATCGTCCCAAAGTCTTTTTGCGCCATGACTAACGCAATCACAGGAATCGAAATGATCAACATCTTTGCAATCAGCCAAAAATCAGATTTGATTGTTCGAACTTTGACTTGCGTATTGTGCTTCGTTACGATCAACGCCAGCATCAAAATATAAGCGATCTTCATCAGCTCGGCTGGTTGAAATGTGACACTTCCAAAACGGAACCAGTTTTTTGAACCGGTACTTGCCGCCAGATTCTGGTCGTAAAATCGTAAGAGCAACCCCATGACAAGCAATCCTAATCCATAGAGATAAGGTGTCAATTTCCAGATCCATTTTGAATTGATTCGCATGACGATTGCAATCGCTACTGCTCCCACAAGGTACCAAATGATCTGCATCCCGACACCTCTTGTCACAGAAGGACCGTTTGGATCATGTGTCAATGCAACATATAAGGATAAAATCCCAATCAAACATAATAAAAATACTGGTAGAATGACTCCGTAATCGATGCGGTTATCATTCGAAGTTTTTATTTTTTTTTCCATTTTTCATCCCTTTTCCTAAAAACCATACTGCCCTATATTATAGCTGTCTCCTTCTATAAATGAAAGCCAAAGCAAATGAGATTTGCGAAAAATTAATCTTATTCATTTCTCTTTATCCTTTCTTAAGATAAAAACGAAAAAAACGCTTATTCAAGGGAGAAGTTCTATTGATTCCGTCTGATATTTTTCAATTTTTCTTTTCCTTTTTATAGAAATCCAAGATCTCATTTCCTACTTCTAATAACCGTTCAGAGGTCAAATGGGTCCGTTGGATCAAATAGAACTGACGAGATTCAGCTAAAGGTTCAACGTGTATCCCTTTTGGTACTGCTCGTTTGGATAATATGGATCGGCCGATTCCTTCTTTCAACATCGCCACAATGACTTCATTACTTTTTACAAGCATTTTCTTTCCTTGGATATTCTTTTCTTCAAAATAACGTTGCGTGTAATGGAACACACCTGAAGAAGATTCCCTGACTAGCCATAGCTCACTCTTAGGATCACCTGCAACGACCAACGCATCTTCAAGTAAAGAAAAGCGTTGTACGCCGGTTGTTTCTAAAGGTTTTTCGATAAAACCAAAATCAGCTTCATGTTTTGCCACTTGCTCCAAACTCTCATGAGAATTCGCAAAAGCAATCGAAAACTTGATTTTTGGAAAACGCACGATCAACTCTTTCATCAATTGAGGCAATAAATACACAGCAAATGTATGGGAAGCGACGATCCGGCACACTTCTTCTTCATTTTTTTCATCCGCTAATTGTTGTTGTGTTGTTTCCCATTCTTCCAATAAAACCAATGTTCGTTCATAAAGCAAATCCGCTTGTTTTGTCGGTTTCATCTCTTGTCGTCCATTGCGTTGGAAAAGTTCAACTCCAAGATCCCGCTCCAATTGTTTGATTTGATTGGACACCGCAGGTTGAGACAAATAGAGTAATTCAGCGGTTCGCGAAAAATTTCTTGTTTCATAAACGACACGAAAGGTTGTTAATAACTTAAACATCTAACCACTTCCATTATCTTTTTTTATAGTAACTATAATAACTATTTGATTTAAATATATCAAAAAGACTCTATAATGAAAAGTGTAAGGAACAGGTTGTGGACCTTCAGTTACACACACCTCACAACCTTCCAGACAGCTTACTGCAACGATAAGGAGAAGCATCCATGCGATTTGTTTTTTCCCATTGAAAAACTTTACTATTCTTCGTAACAAGCAGTTTTCATCGTTGGCTACTTATCGTTGCAACGAGTCTGTCCTTGATTATCAATAAAAAGGAGAGTAATGTATGAAGCATTTCTTGAAGATTGTTCCGATCCCGATTTGTGGGTTGATCCTTGGATTGACTTCTTTAGGGAATCTTTTAAAAGACTATCATTTGACGCATTTAGGAAATTTTGTAGGCGCGATCGGTATGCTTTTGATGCTGTTGATCATCGGCAAACTGATCCTTTTATTTGAACACACGAAGCAACATCTATATGATCCAATCGTCGCTTCCGTCTCGCCGACCTTTACGATGTCTTTGATGGTCATCTGTACGTATTTTGTTTCTTTCAAATCAATTGCGCCAATTGTCAAATTGATTTGGTTAGCCGCAGTGATCTTCCAAATCATCTTGGTTCTGTACTTTAATTACCATCATGTAGTTAAAGCAGACTTGTCAATAGAAGCAATTTTTCCAAGCTGGTTTATCGTGTATGTTGGTTTTGGTGTCATCACAGTAACTGCTGGAAACTTTTCTCCGATTCTTGGAAAGATCTTCTTCTGGCTTTCGTTAGCTTGTTATGTAGTACTACTACCAATCATCATCCATCGAATTTTCTTTGTCAAAAATATGGCGCAACCAACCTTGCCATTGATTGCGATTCTTGCAGCACCTGGTTCTTTGTGCCTGACAGGGTACTTAAAAAACTTTGAAGACCCAAATTTGGCCTTAGTCATGACGTTGTTCCTTGTTTCGCAAGTACTTTACTTTATCGTTTTAGCCATGTTACCACGTCTGTTATTGCTTGATTTTTATCCAAGCTTTGCAGCCTTTACTTTCCCATTGGTGATCTCTGCTACAGCAATCTCTACTGCCACTGCTTATTTCCATCAACTAGGGTTTGCTACAGGGATCTTAGATGGATTGAAAGTCATCGAGTGTTTGATTGCCTGTGGCATGATCGCTTACGTCTTAGGACACTATGCCATCTACTTGATTAAAGAACACAGTCAACATAAACATCACCTTTCAAAGGGATTGATAGAATAGACTTCACCTTCTGTCTTTTTCACTTAGTAAAAAGGCAGAAGGTTTTTTTGTATTCACGAGGAAACAATTAAATGATACTATATTTTAGATAAACTTTTTCTTACATGAAAGGAAAGAATCAAATGAATGCTTTATTCACTTATATAAAAACGTTGAAAAAATTTGGTGGTCGAAAAATCTTACCCGGACTACTACTCGCCTTTTCCGTCGCAGTCATTAGTCGGCTACTGGCACCCTTCGTCCCACAACTCGGTGCAGGAACCATTGCGATTTTACTTGGCATCGTTTTAGGAAACACATTGTTTAAGCAACCTGAACTTGCGGTGGGCACCAAATTTGCCGAAAGTAAACTATTAGAATGTTCCGTTTTCTTGCTTGGTGCAACTGTGACGATCCAAACGATTGCACAGATTGGTATCAAAGGCGTAACTTTCGTGTTACTCCAAATGACTGTCACGATTCTTGGTGCCTATTTCATCGGAAAAAAACTATTGTTCAGCGATACATTTTCCTTGATGATGGCAGGCGGGAACGCCATTTGCGGTTCTTCAGCCATTGCTTCGATTGCTCCAGTGATCCATGCAGATGAAGAAGAAAAGGGCCAAGTCATTACCTTGGTCAATCTTTTAGGGACAGTGATGATGTTGACACTTCCCTTTTTAGGTCTCCAACTATTTGGTGATCAACTGATCGAAAAAAGTGCGCTTATAGGTGGTACTTTACAATCCGTTGGACAAGTGGTTGCTGGAGCAAGTCTATTAGATGCTTCAGTCGTGCAATTTGCGATGCTGTTTAAAATCATGCGGATCATGATGCTTGTGGTCGTGGTATTCCTCTTTGAAAAATTTATGACAAAAAAACAGCCGGCCGTCTCTTCTACGTATACGCCAAAAAACCACAAACGAAAAATGCCACTTCCTTGGTACGTTTTAGGCTTCTTGATCGTGTGTTTAATCAACAGCTTCTTCACCATTCCCCATGTGATCGATCAAAGCGCTAGTTTTATTAGTGGGTGGTTTGAGGTCACTGCATTAGCCGCGATTGGCTTACGTTTGGATTTTGCAAAGTTCATGAAAGAAGGAAAACGATTCTTGACGTATGGATTGACTGTGGGACTTTTACAAACGATCATGGCTTTATTCTTTATTTGGTTGATCAAACTATAAGTAAAATAAGCACCAACAGCTCGGAAAGATCTTCTATTTCGAGGTGTTGGTGCTTATTTATCTGTATTGTCAGCTAGTAGTACAGCCTAATGAGCTAAAATATTTTCAAGCACTAATAGTTGCCGTTTGATCACTAACCCATTTTCAGCTTTCCCCATATACCCAGTCAATTGTCCATTTTGCCCAATCACTCGGTGACAAGGAATAACGATTGGTAGAGGATTCAAACGATTGGCTTGACCAATCGCACGAGCTGCCTTTGGTTGTCCGATTGCCTGTGCCACTTGTTTATATGTGCGACTTTGTCCATAAGGGATTCTTGTGAGCACTCGCCAAACCTTTTGTTGAAAGGCTGTTCCTCTTTGGAAAGATAAAGGTACATCGAAAACGTGTCTTTCACCTGAAAAATACTCTTGCAGCTGTTGTTTTGCCAAGGATAAAATCTGAGCATTTGCTTCTTCATTTTCAGAAATTCGTTCAAAAGAGACAGCTGTTAATCCTTTTTGATCGGCATCAAGCCATAAAGGACCGATTGGTGTTTCAATTTTCATTTTTGTCCGCCTTCCTCATCACTTATTTTATTTATCATCTATGATTCTTCGAAAAAAATCAACCTAAAAGTTTATTTAATGACATAGAGATGGTACACTGTATACGGCACTTATAATAAAGATAATTATCTTATATCATTGTTATTTAAACATACTTTTATTTATACTAGTTATAGGAGAAAACATGCTTGAAAGGAACGAAAACATGAAAATATCAATTGTTATCCCTTGTTTTAATGAAGAAAAAACTGTCCCACTTTTTTTTGATGAAGTCGAAAAATTTCGTGGCGATTACGAGTTCGAGTATCTTTTTATCGATGATGGGTCAAGTGATGGTACATTAGCTGCCATCAAAAAATTAGCGAATGTACATGAATCCGTTCGTTTTGTCGCTTTTTCACGAAATTTCGGAAAAGAAGCCGCACTATATGCCGGCCTGCAAGCCTCTACAGGAGACCTTGTCACTGTCATGGACGTCGATTTACAAGATCCACCTGAATTATTACCAGTGATGATCGATAAAGTCATCAACTCCGATATCGATTGTATCGGTACACGCCGTTCTACTCGTGAAGGTGAACCAGCTATCCGTAGTTTCTTTGCGAAGAAATTTTACCAATTGATCAATAAAATCAGTGATACTGAAATGGTTGACGGTGCAAGAGATTATCGCATGATGACTCGCCAAATGGTGGATGCGGTCTTAGAATTAGCGGAATACAATCGCTTTTCAAAAGGACTATTCAGTTGGGTAGGATTCAAAACAGAGTATCTCTCATTTGAAAATCGCGAACGCGTTGCCGGTGAAACGTCTTGGTCATTTTGGAAATTATTCAACTATTCAATCGATGGGATCGTCAATTTTTCTGACACGCCATTGAACATCGCCTCATTTGTTGGCGCACTATCATGTATCGGTTCAGGAATCGCCATCTTATTTATTATTTTACGTGCGTTATTATTTGGTGATCCAACATCCGGCTGGCCTTCACTCGTCTCAATCGTCCTATTCATCGGCGGAATCCAACTTCTTTCTCTTGGTATCATTGGGAAATATATCGGAAAAATCTTCCTAGAAACGAAAAAACGCCCAGTCTATATCGTCAGGGAAACTGAAAAACAAAAAGCCCACCAAATTGGTGAACAAACAGACAAATAAGCAATGAATAAAGCTATCCTTTCAAATTAGAGGGTAGCTTTTTCTTTTATGATAGCCAGTTAAAATAACTCTCATTATAGAAAGTTATTTTAGCTGATTGCGTTTTATCTATCCATTCATTGCGTATACTTATAGATGATAATGTTTCTATTTGTTAATTATATCTGATAGCATTTTTAAGCTACATAAATACTAAAGGAGGCAATACTATGTATCATTACTTAGACATACTTAACTTCGGTATTCTAGGTCTTATGTTAATCTCACTTGTATCTTTGATATTAATCAGTAATCGAATAGAATTATTTAAACAATACATATATTCAAAAAAAATTTTCTCTGCAGCTTCTGATGAAACAGAAATATACATTCATATGTTAAAAAAAAGTAATCAATACATTTTTTTGACTTCAATTTCATTTATCCTTTCAAATGTGCTAGTTTCAAAGAACATCTTGAATCTTTCTACCTTTTTTTTAATTTTAGGAATCTTCTTCTTGTTGTTGAGTTTAACTACATGTTTCTACTCTAAAGAGAGCATTAGCCAAGGATATCTGGTTATAGCTAAAAATAAATCATATTTGATATACTACTTTAATAATCAAAAACAGCAAAACATCATTTTATCTTGGCAAAATAAAATGATTTCTTCACTTTATCTCACTTTATTCTTTTATATGTTACTCTTGATCTCAACTTTACTGATGAAAACAATCTAGTAATATTTCCTTTATTAATGGTTCTAGCGTTTTTTTACGATAGATATCATTTTTTTATAGCATATCAAACGTAAACTTAGAATAAAAATTATATTTGGTCCTTATACCAATTTTTTTCTTATAGTTCCTTTGTACTTTGACCCTAATCAATAATTATAAGCGATTGAGGTTTATATCCATAAAAAACAGAGATAAAAAACAGTTATTTATGGAATTATTTTTTTCATAGGATACATAATGACTTGATGTTCTTTCACTTCCTCGCTGAATAAAAACAATTTATCTGCTTCGATCCTGTACTTATGATCTTTGATCACATTCGCATAGTTCACACTTGCTGGATCTGGTTCTAAATAGAAGTTATCTTGATTAACTGAATATATTCCAGCATACTCTGTCAGCCCAGACAGATTGATTCGCTGTACTTCACCTGATTCATTGAAGATCAAGATACCTCCACCCTCCAGTTTCCAAGAATACTTGATCAAGAGATCTTGTAACTGGTCGTGGGAGATATCACTTTTTATTTTTAATTTCTGATAGGCTTCATCGACTTGTCCAGGACCAGGAAATGCTTTTTTATATTCCTCGAATGTCAAATGGTCTGAATCAGTTATTTCCTGTAAAGAAGTACTTTCTATTGTTTCCTCCATGCTGTCTCTTGTTTGAGATTGTCCTGTACTTGATTCGTTACTACAACCAGTAATTAGTAATACAAACAACAAGATAGATACTATCCGTTTCTTCATTCTAGTTTGTTCACTCTCCTATCTTTTCAAAAAATAAAAAGGACTACTACATGATTTGTTGAACATACGCGAATAATTGGTATGGCCACCATTTAATATAAGTACCAAGCTTGACTATCTCTACTCACATATCTTTCTTCCCGTAAAATATAGATGCATTTGAAATCCAGTTGAAGCCTTCATTAGTGACTGTTCCTTGACCGGTTAAGTGGTCATTATCAAGAACAAATAAATCAACCAGTGGTTGCTCCGCTAAATTAGGTTTTTTTACACTAATTAAAGTTCCATCTCCGGAATACTGTTTTTCTATTGGAAATTTATATTCATCAAAATTATCTTTTTTTATTTCCTCTATGTTTCTGATCGTTACTTCTGAATCAAAGTCGATCGTATCCACGATCAAATAATTGGTCATGATGGAATCAGCGAAACCTTCAAACTTAAGAATAATTCCTGTTGCTTCATCGATCCATGCTTTAAAAGTTTGAGCGTTTACTTTTGACCCAAATTCCTCTGGATACTCTCCTTCAAGAAAAACAACGTCCCTTCCCAGTAGCTTTTCTGTCCGAATGATTTCCCAATGATTATAGAGAGAAAAAAGTTGGGCACCATAAAGTTGTGAAAAGACAGCATCTGCTGACATAGATAGCGGTAAAACAGAATCTCGTTGATTCAAAACCGTTTCTCCTAAACCATTTTTTGTTAATCGGCTTTCAATTGATTTACCCTTATTGGCTCGATCAATATCAACGTTATATTGACTTACAAAGTAATCGTTTTCTTTAAAATTCACATCAACTAAATTTTTATTTTTAGACTTATCATAGATGATTGCTTTTTGCTCACCCGTTGTTTCATTTTCAAATACCTCAACAAATTCTTCATCCAGAATACCTTTAGAAAAGTCTAGTTTTGCTTGTACTTGATACTCCCTGTCAGATAAATTCCCATATTTTTCTCGAAAGGATATACTTACCTTATCGTAAAAATCGACTGAATTAACTACCTTATTAGCAATTTCCCTTTCTTGCTCGCTCAATGGATTGATTTCTTGCGCAGAAACGGCATCACCTAATGTTACTATTCCAAACACCCCAACGAATAATAGAATTTTTTTCATTTTGATTTTCTCCTTAATCTAGACTTATGATGCATTGCCTAGCATGTTTATATTTTTTATTTCAGAGGATAGCTTCATCAATAGAATAGAGTATCCAAATGTAATCTAACTTCTTATTGGGCATATTTATATAAATATAAATATGTGATGTTAGTTATTTAAAATTCATCTGTTTTCCGTTCATTTTCGCTCATTTATTTTACTTTTATGTAAACACACTGCCTAGTATCAGTATAAAAAATAATGGCTTTTGATACTGATATAGAAATTTCTCACTCATATTTCCTAAATCAAAAAAATGCCAATGGTTTTCGAAGTTTTTATCACTTTAACTTGCGAGTCTTGATACGGCACAGGAAAGGATTTTTAATGAAATAAAAAAGAGGTCACTTCTGTTTCTGTCATTTATTCGGTTTTAAGGTGAAAGACAAAAGTTAATTTTTGCTTTTGTTTCAGATCAACCAATCATTCTAAGATTTCTCTTTACATCGTTTGACAAAGAACCCAACTTATTTATACAACTAACATAAAAAAGACTATAAACAAAACTCTAGCTTTAAGAGTTTGTCTACAGTCTAAGACTCATGCTAGATCATATAAAGACAAATTAGTATGAACCAAATGAGTGTCACCAATCGTTGTTAGTTAGAAGAATTCCTCCATATTCTTTATTTTACGATTTCTAAACGATCAATACTCAGGGTATCAACCCCAATTTCGGACGAAATCATGATTTCCTGCTCTCCCTTTGGTAATTTCATACGGACTTGTAGCGGTTGATAATATTTGGAAGGATACGCATCCACCAACTGACTTGCTTGTTTCGTTTCGATCTTGATCCGGATCGGTTCATTCATGATAAGAGGATCGTTCGTTTTGACATAGACAATCACTAGAGATTCAGTTGCTTTCTCGATCTGCGGGGTAAAAATAATTTTGTCAGTAATTGACTCAAATCCTTGTACGACTTTCTTAGAGAGTGCCGCATCATCCTCGACAATCGCTAAATCACCTTCAAGCAACGCACGACTGGCGGGTAATCTCATCCGATTCGGCTCACCTTTTGGCAACGATTGAACGCACCGTTCATCCAAGGGAGGTTCCAGCAGGATCTTATCCTCTTGATCCCAACCAAACTTTTGCAAGCGGATCGAACGTTCCCAGCCCGAATGATCCCATCGAGCAGCATGATAAATCAACCAGTCTTCAGAGCCATCTTTTGATTTAGCAAATCCATTATGCCCGGGTCCATAGACAGTGTTTGTCTGTTGGAAAATTGGCTCTGGTTTCTTTTGCCAATTGGCTTTTTCTAGCGGATCATCAGCTACATCTAGGGTCATAAGACCTAGCGCATAATCGTTGTCCCAGCTCCCACTCGCAGAATATACCAAATTGACTGTCTTATCTTTGATGATCACTTGAGGGGCTTCATTGATTAATGGCGTTTGACGCATTTCCCATTCATATTCTGGTTTTGAGATAAGCCGTTTTTCACCAACTACTTTTGTAGGAGAAACCATTTCTGCTAAATAAAGATTTTGAGCAATATTTTCATATCCTTCCCAACCAGACCAAAGAAAATAGCGTTTGTCACTTATCTCTAAGACGGTGCCATCAATCGCAAATTTATCATCCATCCCTTTGATCTCTTCCAATTGCCAGTCACCCATATATGGATCTGTTTGATGATTAACTAATGCAAACATTCGGTGGGTTTCTGAAGGGCGATTCGCTGCAAAATACATCACCCAATGGTCATCTAAGTAATGAAGCTCCGGCGCCCAGATGCTTTCAAATTCTTCTGGCATTTCCCAGATGATCTTTTTTTCACCGGTTGCCACGAGAGAGAGGTTTTCAGCACGCCATAGCGTTAAATTATTCCCAGTCGTTTTGGTATAATAAAAGTAAGACTCCGTTTGCAAGATCCAAGGATCCGCTCCATCATTATCGATAATAGAAGTAAAATCGGACACTTCTTCCCCCGCATCAGTTCCAGCCCCACAACCTGTTATCACAAGTGCAGCAAACAGGACACTTACACTACTGAGCCAAACCACTGATTTTCCCATCAGACATCGCCCCTTTCCACAACAATCGGATTATTCCACCTGCGTTGGATGGAACTGATCATTGATTTCTTTAATAGCTGCTAAATCAACTTTCGGTTGTCGGTCATAGGTCAGTAACCCATTGATTTCTTGCTCGACATCTGTCAATTGGGTATAGCAATACCCCCAAAGTCCGACAGAATCATAAACAGCCGTCATTATTCGTTGATAATCCTTCAAGAAATCTTGTTTATTCTCCACTGAGGTATAACCCCAACCTGGTTGCCCAGAAACATCAAAGCCAATACCGCCAAACTCGGTTAATAAAATAGGCTGATCCTGATAAGAAAATCCTCCAGCGAAAATCGGCCATGGTGTTGATACTCGATTCACCAATTTTTCTCTCGTACTGAGACTGTCTTTAAAGTAAAGATATTTTTGCCTTTCGGATTCTTGTCCATGAGCATAATTATGGATCGCACAAATATCTGTCTCCGTCATCGCCCAACCATCATTTGAAATAACCAATCGTTGCTGGTCTAGTGAATGGATGAAGTGATACATTGCTTGAGAAAAATGCTGTTGTTGGCGATCAAAAGAGATTTTTGGTACACCCCAGCTCTCGTTGATCGGTACCCAAGTGACGATCGAAGGATGGCTATAGTCACGAGTAATGATCTCTGCCCACTCCTGCATCAAGCGCGTCACAGAAAGGTCGGTATAGATCGCCGGTGCTGCACACTCGCCCCAAACCAGAAATCCCAATTTATCTGCCCAGTATAAAAAGCGCGGGTCTTCTGTTTTTTGGTGTTTACGACAACCGTTAAAACCCATTTCTTTTGCTAATAAGATATCTTGTTTAAATGCCTCATCTGTAGGGGCAGTCAACAAGCCATTAGGCCAATAGCCTTGATCGAGAACCAATTTCTGATAGTAAGGTTTGTTATTTAAGTAGATCATGCCATTTTCTGTCTGTATTTTACGCATACCAAAGTAACTTTTTAATTGATCAATCGCATTTCCAGCTTCCCTAAGAGTCAATTCAACATCGAATAATTGTGGATTTTCGGGCGTCCAAGACCAGCCCTCGTGATGAAAATTGGTCCGAAAAATTTGTTGTTGAAAAATATCGACTGCAAAACTCAACTTAGAAGTCACAAACTCTGCAGCCCCACTGATGACTAAAGCACCTTTAAAATAGATTTGATACTCTAACACTAATTGTGGCTTTAACTGATTCAATTCAACATCGATCATCACGGCGCCAGCATCAAAATCACTAGTAAATTTCACTTGTTGCAAGTGGGTCGCAGCAACTACTTCTAGCCAGACCGGCTGCCAGATCCCCGTTGAGTTTGTGTACCAGATCCCTGCTGATTCTTCTTCCCAAAATTGTTTCCCTCGTGGGATGCTTTCATCAAAATGCGGATCGAATGCTCGCACACTTAGTATCTGCTCTTCTCCCGCCACAAGAGCATCCGTAATGTCGATATCAAAAGAGGTGTGCCCCCCGCAATGATTTTTCACATGATGTCCATTGACAAATACATCTGCCTCATAGTCCACTGCACCAAAATGCAAAAGGACACGGCTTTCTTCAGGAACCTGTACATTGAAGGTCCGATAATACCAGACAATATCATGAACTTCTCGCTGATCAATGCCACTTAATGCACTTTGATAGACAAAAGGAACATTGATCTTGTAAGCATAATTTGCTTTATTTGTGTACCACTTTTCTTTCAAACCAAGATTTTGGTCATCAAAGGCAAATTGCCATTCACCATTTAGGCTTAACCAATTCCCTCTCTCAAATTGCGGTCTCGGGTATTCTTCTCTAATCATATTTCCTCCAAAAAAACAAATTATTTTATACCACTTTGCAACGACATCGACGCCATAAAGCTCTTTTGCGCCACCAAATACAATAAAAAGGTAGGGATCAACGCCAAGATTGCACCAGCAGTTCCAATTCCTGGATAGGTCATGTATTGACCTTGCAGCAATTGCAACCCCGGTGTGATCGGTAATTTATCAATATCGTTGATCACGATCGAAGGCCACAAGAAGTCATTCCATGAGCCAGTAAAACTAAACAATGCAACCACAGTCAATACAGGTTTGATCAGCGGTAAAATGATATAATAAAAAATTTGAAACTCATTTGCCCCATCGATCACAGCCGATTCATCCAATTCTTTGGGAATTCCTAAAATGAACTGTCGAACGAGGAAAATGTTATAAACACCTGCTGCTCCAGGTACGATGACTGCTAGAAATGTATTTGTCCAACCTAGAGTATCAACGATTTTGAAGTTCGGGATCAAATTGACCACTCCGGGAAACATCATGGTTCCTAACAATAAAGCAAAAATAAAATCTCTGCCCTTAAAAGTGAGTCGTGTATAGCCATAGGCCGCAAACGAGACGATCACCATAACTAATAGGGTATGTGAAGTTGAAATAATCATGGAATTCACAAACCAGCGGAACACAGGGGAAGAATCATTGCCGTGTAACAAGCTCAAAAAGTTAGCAAGCGTCCAATCTTGTGGAAGCAAACTGAACCCAACCTTTTGAATCTCTGCCTCTGATTTAAATGAGGTGAAAATTGCCCATATCAAAGGAAAGATCCAAATAACGCACACGATTGCTAGTAAAATAAAGGCAATCCTTTTCCCTAGTTTATTTTCTCGCATCTTCTTCCCTCCTATCTTTCCATTTTTTTGATGACCAGAAATTGCACAATCGAAACTGCCATGATCACAAAACCTAATAGAATGGCCATCGCTGAAGAAATGCCCGCAACCGAGGTGCTGCTACCAAAGGCATTTTCTTGGATATACATCATCAACACCCGAGTGGAATTATTGGGTCCGCCTCCCGTCAACATTAGTGGCTGACCATAGATATTAAACTGAGCGATGGTCGTCATGACCGTTGTAAAGATGAGTTGGTTGCGAATACTAGGTAAAGAAATACGGAAAAATTTAGTAACACTATTCGCACCATCTAATTCCGCTGCTTCTAACTGTTCTTTTGAGACGCCATTTAATGCAGCCACATAAATAATCAGATTCCCACCTAATGTCCACCAAATCGTCACGATCAAAATAGCGATCCAAGCCCATGGTTGAGTGCCCACAAAATTGATATCGATACCGAATACTTCTTTGATCGGTCCAAATGATTTACTCAAAAGAAATCCCCAAATGATCATGACCGCAGAGATTGCAAATAATGTTGGCAAATAAAGAATCGATTGAAAAAAACGCATCCATTTTGGTTTAGTAGACAACGCAACTGCTAACAATAAAGGGATCGCGATACATAGTGGAACTGAGATTGCCGCAAAAAACAGCGTATTTTTCATTCCATTAAAAAATTGCGTATGATATAACGAGTCTTGATCAAATAAAATCGTTTTAAAATTATCAAATCCGATAAAAACCGGCGTACTGAACAAATCCCATTCAGTAAAAGAAACATAAATCCCAATAACTGCAGGAACTAAAAAGAATAAAAGAAAAAGGAGCATATGCGGACCAATAAAAACGACTGGCCAGGCATTTAATCTTTTTTTCATCAATACACATCCTTCTCTGTATTTCTAGTCAACCCTTCAACAAGAAACGACTGTGACAGCATTTTAGCCTACCCATCAGAATTCCTAGCCCATCAAAAAACCGACTGAATTCTTTTTACGGTCACCCTTCCTTCTGCCACAGTCTCCAAGTGAAAATATTATTTCATCTTTTCTTCTACGACTTTTTGGATCTCACCAAAAGTTGTTTGGATATCTGCTTTTCCTGTGATCATATCCCATGAACGATTATCATATTCACTAAAAATGTAAGATAAGCCATCCACCGTGTTGACAGAAATTGCCGCTTGTCCTTTTTCTGTTTTCAACAAGAATGATTGTGGCATCTCCACATATTCTTCATTGTCTAGCATTGCTAAGGAAGTTGGATTTGCGCCTGATTTGACCCACTCTAGTTGGTTTGCTTGTAACCAAGTGAGAAAGTCGATCATACCACTTTTCTTTTCATCCGTACGTTCTTCGCTCGTTTTAAGCATCGCAAACTGATCGACGCCTGAACCTTGAACGATATGTCCAGCATCCCATTGCGGAGTAAATGTCTGACCCCAAGTGAAGTCACTTATTCCTTCCATATTACTTAACATCCATGTTCCTTCTGGAAGAAAAATCAGCTGTTGATTTGCAAAAAGTTTGTTTGCATCTTCGCCATCTGGGACCATATAACCGGCATCATATAGCGTTTTAAACTCTTGGACGGCATTGTAAGAAATATCATTATCGATAGTGATGTTTCCTTGTGCATCTTGCCATTCTCCACCCATTTGCTGGTAAAGATTAGAATAATTTTGCATGCCCCATGTATAGCCAAAACTATAAATACCATCTGCTTTTGCTTTTTCCCCAGCCTGTCTGATTTCTTCATATGTCACTACGCCATCATCCAACGCTCCTGGAACATATTTATCCACCAAATCTTGGTTGTAATACATCACCCACGAACCCATCGTTGCTGGAATCCCATATTGACTATCCTCCACCACACCAGTATCCCAAGCAGCTTCTACATAATTTCCACGTGTCAATTCAGTTCCTTCGATCATGTCATCCCAAGTCTCAAGCATCTCTTGGTTCTTATACGTGGGTAAAGCTTCCGATGCGATCAAAGCTAAATCTGGGACGCCTTTGCCAGATTTTCCAGCAGTCGTCAACTTCGAAGTAAAGGTGTCACCTTGCATACTAACTAACTTTACTTTAAAGTCTGGATTTGTTTTATTGTATTGATCAACCGTTTTTTGGATTTTTTCACCGTCCGGTCCCGTCGTCGAAGACCAAAGCAAAATTTCCGAATCATTGCTTGAACTATTACTTCCACCACAAGCAGCTAACAACAACGTACATAATAAGCTTGTTCCTACTAAAACAATTAATTTTTTTACTTTCAATTTCCACACCCCTTTATTTAACTAAAAAGTAAAATGATACCTGATTATCAATAAACATAATTGTTAGACTATCGTCTATCAATGTTTACACCGTAAAGTTACTATAAAAATAAAGCGCTATCAATATTATTTTAGCAAGCTTATTACGGTAAATTCCATCATTTTACAATTTTGTAAATCCAAAAGCATGTGATATAATTAATCCATCTTTTCATTAAACTAATTAGTATAACGAGGTGATAGCTATGGAATTGGATTTAACGAAAGCATCTTTACCGATCTACGAAGCACTCGCAAATGAAACTCGCTTAGCGATTTTAAGAGAATTAGGAGATAGTAAGAAAAGCATCAGTGAAATTGGGCAAAAATTAGCGATCAGCAATGCTTTGATGACAAAGCACATCCGAAAACTTGAACAAGCACAGTTGATCAAAACAGAAAAAGGATCGGGGCAAGACTGGAAGAAAAAATACTTATCTCTAAAAACTGATTTCATTAATATCAATTTCCCCGCAAAAGTGTTTCCACAAATGAATTTAACCTCCCAATCAGTGAAAATAGGCCACTTTACCGATTTTGAAGCTAAGCCTTCCTGCGGTATGGCGACGAAAGATCGATTGATTGGCGCATTAGACGACCCTAAGTCTTTTCTTGACCAAGATCGTGTTGATGCGAGCATCATCTGGCTAAATAATGGGTTTCTAGAATACAAAATTCCAAATCCTTTGAAAACTGGTGAAAAAATCGAGTTACTGGAAATCAGCATGGAAATCGCTTCTGAGTTCCCAATTTCTAATAACTATTGGCCAAGTGATCTTTCATTTTACTTAAACAACCACTGCATTGGTAAATACACCATTCCAGGGAACTTTTCAGATGTTAGAGGTTCCTTGACTCCGAAATGGTGGATCGATGAATTTAGTCAATATGGATTACTTAAGCATTTACGCATCAATCGCTATGACACTTCACTCGATGGAGAGAAATTAACAGACCACAACCTTAATGAAATCGACTTAGATCATAGTGACTTTTTCACCTTTAAAATCGCTGCGCCTGCCACTGCTGAAAATGCTGGTGGTTTGACTATCTTCGGCGATCGTTGGGGGAACTATCCTCAAGATTTATTGTTTAATTTTTACGTATCTGAATGACCTATTTTTTCTTTATCCAACAAAAAAAGGACTCAGCAAAGTGATCAGAACTGACCTAACAAGCCGAGATAAAATAAAAAAAATATCTACTTATTAAATGTATATCAACGAAGAAACGTGTCTGGGACATTAGTCCTCTTGCACCACCTAAACCGAATAAACGGTTAATTAAAAGAATGGACTTCTTTCAGAAGAATGTAGATAATCTCTCCTAGCCAATTCTATTGCTTGAAACGACCAATGCTTGGAAAGCCCTTCAAATATCCAACTCATTTTACGTTCTTTTTAAGAATAGAAATAGGACTTCTTGTTTGGGTTCAAGAAGTCCTGAATTTTTTATAAATCTAGTTCCTCTGTTAGGCAACGACTTTCTTGTTCTAGTTTCTTTATTTCATAATGGATGCCAAAAAGTGCGCTCCTTTTTTCAGGAAACGCACTTTCTCCATATTTTTTCAACTTCTTGAACCTATACATATAAGCTATTCGCGTGAACTTTTAAACATAAGCCAGATACCCGCTTACCTTTAACTTTTTATCTCGTTTATTATACTAAGTTCCATTTATTTGTATTTGTTACTATCCCATCTACCCCAAACTCTCCGTCAATCGCCGCAATCCTTCTTCCAATTTCTTACGTGGGCATCCCACGTTCAATCGCAAAAAATTGTGACTAGCTTTCCCATATACTTCGCCTGACATGATTGCAACCTTGCCTCGTTCGATCATTCGTTGCTGAAGTTCTTCCATAGTGAATGGGAGTCGGGCACAATCGAGCCACATCAAGTAGGTGGCTTCGCTTTTGGTCACGATGATTTCTGGATGATGTCGTTTGAGGTACGTAGTGACAAAAGCAATATTGTCATCAATGTACTGATTGAGTTCAGTGACCCAGTTGCTTTCTTTTTCATACGCCGAAATCGTAGCAACTAATCCAAAAATACTCGTAGAACCGAGTCCATCGGCTTCTTTCATCTGTTGCAAAAACCGCTGGCGCAAGGACGAATCTGGAATCAATCCGTAAGAAAAAATCAATCCAGGAAAATTAAATGTTTTACTTCCTGATGTGACGACTGCGACATTTTTTTGGATCAATTCCGTCAGTGGTTGATGGTGTTGTCCCTTTCTGAGAATATCCATGTGGATCTCATCCGAAATAATGAACACCTCGTTTTTTTGGGCAAGCTCGATGATGTTTACTAATTCTTTTTTGGTCCACACTCTACCTGTTGGATTGTGGGGACTACACAATAACAAAATTTTATTCTCCGGTTGCTCAAATTGGCGCCTCAAGTCCTCAAAATCCAATTGATAGGTGCTTCCTTGATAAATCAATTCATTGTTTACCAGTTTGCGTCCATTTCCAGCAATCAGTTTATAAAAGGCATCATAAGCAGGCGTTTGGATAATCACACCTTCTCCAGGTTCGCTTAATAAACAAATCAGTTGCTTGATGCTATAGATAACAGAAGGACTGTAAACCAACCAGTCCTCGTCGATCCGGTGTCCAAAACGTTCTTTGTACCAGTGAGTGACTGCTGATTTGAAATCTGCGTGATTCCAACGAGTATAGCCAAAAATTGGATGTCTTAACCTTTCTTGGAGGGCAGCTTCGACGCCTGTTGGTACTTTAAAATCTGTATCAGAAATCGTAAATGGCAAGAGATCATTTTTACCGAAGCGGTCTTCAATATAATCCCATTGCGTACAATACGTCCCTTTACGATCAATTTGTTCATTGAAAGACATCTTCTACACTCTCCCGATTTCAGAACGACAAGATGTCATCCAGTTGATTTCTAACAGTCGTCACTTTTGTTCCTATAATGACTTGTACATTCGTATCATCCAAATGGACCACGCCTAATGCACCTAATTTTTTCAGTCGGTCATCATCAACGATCGAACCGTCATTCACGACTAACCTTAGACGTGTGATGCAATTATCTAAAGAAGTAATATTTTCAGCACCACCTAAAGCAGCCAAGATTCCTCGTGCATCAACTGTGCCTTTTCCTTTATACGTTACTTCTTCGTCTGTATATTCTGTCTCAGCTGTCATTTCTTCACGTCCAGGGGTCTTTAAGTTTTTGCGTAAAATCACCGTTTTAAATGTAAAGTAATAGATACCAAACCAACAAGCACCCACAAGTAAAACCAACCACCATTTAGTATAAGTCCCTTGCATGACCCCGAAAATAATAAAATCTAAGATTCCGCCATCAGTATTCCCAATCGTTACGCCCAACAAACTCATGACCATAAATCCGGCACCAGTCATCAACACATGGAATCCCCATAATAGAGGACTGACAAATAAGAAGAGAAATTCGATTGGTTCAGTGATTCCTGTTACAAAAGTCGCAATCACACCTGAAATCAATAATCCTTTTATTTTTGCACGATTCTCTGGCTTTGCGGTTTGATACATCGCTAAAGCCGCTGCGGGAAGGCCAAACATGAATGTCGGCATTTTCCCTTGTGAAAGAAAAGCAGTGGCGCTAGGTGAAATCGCCAATCCTTGTTGCAATTCATTATAAAAAATATTTAGTGCGCCAAAGACTTCTTGCCCATTGATGACCTGACTTCCTCCAGCTTCTGTAAACCGGATCATCGATACTAAAATATGATGTAAGCCAAATGGCAATAAGAGTCGTTCTCCAGAACCGAATAAGAACGGGCCAAATGCACCAGAGCGTTGGATCAAATTTCCGATCCCAGTGATCAACATGGCAAAAAGTGGCCAAACCACCGGAATCAACACGCCAACAATTGCTAAAGTTACTGAAGTAATGATGGGTACAAAACGTGTCCCTGAAAAGAAGGCAAAACTATCTGGTAATTGGAATTGATAAAATCGCGTATGGAGCTGATAAACGATCAGCCCGACAATGATCCCTCCCAGAACCCCCATAGATAATGTTTGGATACCAAAAACCATTTCTTGACCAGCTTCACGTAATTGTTCACTTGCTGCCAATTGATTCGTTTCTTGCAGATAAAAATTGATCGATAATTGCATCACTACATACCCAACAAATCCTGAAAAAGCAGCCACGCCTTTTTCTTTACGAGCTAAGCCTAAAGGTATCGCCATGGCAAACATCACAGGTAAATAGCTAAAAGCAAACCCTCCGATCGTCGACATAAAACGAAATATCACCTGTAGCCAAGCAGCACCTAAAAATGGAAAAGCAGTGATTGCTGATTCAGCGGAGAACGCACTCCCGATTCC
Organism: Enterococcus mundtii; assembly: GCF_002813755.1. NCBI lineage: Bacteria > Bacillati > Bacillota > Bacilli > Lactobacillales > Enterococcaceae > Enterococcus > Enterococcus mundtii. Next base: position 2,451,207 of record NZ_CP018061.1, read on the forward strand.
TAAGAACAATCCCATGAAAGCTAACAGTGCGACTGGTAACATGAACGTTTTGCCTAACCCTTGAAAGATTTCCATCCAACTTGCTTTCTTCCCTTTTTGCATCCCTTTTCCCCCTTACTCTATTTCTTACCCTTAAAATGTAAGCGATGACAAAGGCGGTTGCAATACTTCCTGTCCATGTAGAATGGGCATTCATAAATTAGAATCTCCATTCTGAGAAGTGACTTGTTTCGCATAATGGATCATCAAAATATCTAACAAGATATCCATTGAAACTCTTGGACTCAAATCAATATTCTGATGATAGATCGTCAACATTTCTGCAATAAATGCGACCGTCGACAATTCTTCTAAAGAACTTGTCGGTTGACCAATAAAAGACAACAGAGGAACATTTCGCTCCTTTAGTCGTTTAGCATAATCGAGCATTCCTAATGTTTCCCCACTATGACTAATAAAAATAGCAAGATCTCCTTCTCCTAGTTGTTTACTCACTGCTAGCAATTCGTCCCAATCGGTTGAATGCCCCACATTTTTACCAAGAAAATGCAATTTTCGATTCAGGGAAACAGCGACCGGGATACTTTGCCCTACAGCAAACAGTTCAATACGTTTTGCTTCTTTAATCATATTGACTGCGCGATCGATTTGTTTCGGTTCGATTTTTTCTAACGTCTCCGTAAACTGACGAAGGATTTCATTGATCAATGGTTTGAATTCATCCGACACATCATTAGAATCACTCGTTTCTTCTAATGACCGATAACTTTTAAGGGCAAACTTAAATTCTTGAAATCCTTTAAAGCCAAGCTTTTTTGCCATTCGAGTAATAGTCGATTGGCTGGTAAATGTTTCACTCGCTAATTCTTCGGCTGTCATGGAGGAAACTTTTCTTGATTGATGCAAACAATAATCTAAGATATTTTTTTCCACTTGATTTAATTCAGAAAATTTATATTGGATTCTCTTATAGAATTGATTCATCTCTTTCTCCTATTCTGGCAATTTTTCGCCAATGAACAATATGGTTTGTTTTCTTATCTATTTTACCGGAGAATACGATGAAAAACGAGTCTACAGATAAATTCAGACATGCAAAAAAATCCACAAAAATCGGCAATATGATTTTCGTGGATTCTGTGTTGCTCTTTGAAACAATCCATTGATATGCCTATTTATTTTAATAATTTTGCAGCTGCTTCATCTAAAATCACTGTGATATTGGGATGAGTCATCAAGATCGATGCAGGAATCTCCTCTGTTACTGGTCCTTCGATCACTTGTTTGATGATCTCTGCTTTATGCTCCCCGTTAACGATAAATACTAACTGTTTCGCTGCCATGACCGTCTTTGGTCCAAATGTCACAAAGTAATCACCAGGTTCTTCTCCCAGATGTTCTTTTAACGATTCATACATCTGATCTCCTGGAATGACTGGAATGCTATAAGTCTTCTTACTAAAATCCGTATATCCAGGCATATTTCCACAAAAATGACCATCTTCCCCAAGCCCCATCAAGACTAGATCCAAGCCACCCGCTTGAGCGATTCGTTTATCCACCTCTTGATAATTATCAATAGTCAGTTCATGGATATTCTCAGCAGAGACCCCTATAGGATCATAAAGGGCTTCTTTCAGTCCTGACATAGTCAGACCATACTGCTTGTCCTTTAACGCCACTTCATCAAAATTATAATAATGGATCATCGATGTATCCATCTGTAGTTTACTAAGCGTCTCCACCAAAATCTCGTAGGCCATCTTAGGCGAATTTCCTGTCGTCAAAGACAAATTCACTCTTTTTTTCTTCAACATTTTTTCCAAGACGATCCCCGCCGTTACTTTACTAAGCGTTTCATAATCCTTCGCAATCACTAAATCCATTGCTGTCCACTTCCTTTCAATCAATCATTTAGTTAAAGTGTAACAGTGTGGCGGTGTTTTTGATAGCGTTTTCTTGTATGTGAAAAAAATTTCGAAATAGAAATACTAGTTACTTTTCTAACTTCCTTAGTAATTTCAATGATTTCTCTTCCTTATAACACAAAAGAGTCTATCAAATAAATGACAGACTCTTTTGGTTAGCCGCACAGCAACTCTTCTTTATGATTATCTAAATTTTATCACTAAAAAAACTACTGTCAATAAATTGTCGTTTATTAATAATTCTAACCTAATTTCAAAAAAATAAAGAGCGTAAGTGATTATTTTCTATCCTAGTCCAATATCTACTTGTTACTTATTTTTCCATTTTTTAAAATCTCTGCCCACGTTTCTGCCCACGAAAACGAAAACTATTAAAAAAACACCGTCAATATCTCGGTATAAACCTTGATATGACGGCGTTTATCTAGTATGCCAGCTGCAGGGATCGAACCTGTGACCTACGCGTTACGAGTGCGTTGCTCTACCAACTGAGCTAAGCTGGCGTTTCCAAGAGAAATTATAGTCGTTATGTTAAGAAATGTAAAGGGGTAATGTGGAAGATTTTTCTACTTTCATGATTTTTTTCAAAAAATGTGCTATAATTATAGATGAAAGGCAGGTTTTATGAAAATGGCAACTTTTGGAAAATTTGAAACAAAGGTCGAACCGTCAGAATTTGGAGAAAAATTTACCACTGATACACATGTTACCTTTATGATTCACGGAAAAACGCAAACCGGAACGATTTCCAAGCAATTGAAAAACTCTGCTGTTGTTGCAATTGATGAAACTAATGAGAATGCCGATTTGATGACCCAAAGTAAAGGCGTCGTCATTATCAATTACAAAGATATGAGTAAGATTTAGTTTTTTCAACCATCCATCAAGTGGATGGTTTTTATTTTGGCTGAATGAAATAAAAAAAATCTGGGAAGACCCCAGATTTTTTTGTATAGCTCATTTTTCCTATTTAGTACCAAATAAACGGTCGCCGGCATCGCCTAGACCAGGAACGATATAGCCTTTGTCGTTTAATTTTTCATCTAATGAAGCAGTATAGATATCAATATCTGGATGTGCTTCTTGTAAGGCTTTAACACCTTCTGGAGCTGCAACAAGGCAAACAAATTTAATGTTTGAAGCGCCACGTGCTTTCAGAGCATCGATCGCCATGATCGCTGAGCCACCTGTCGCTAACATTGGATCAACTACGAATAATTGACGTGCGTCGATATCTTCCGGTAATTTAACGAAATACTCGTGCGGTGCCAATGTTTCTTCATCTCTGTATAATCCGATGTGGCCGACTTTAGCTGCTGGGATCAATTCTAAGATTCCGTCAACCATTCCAATACCTGCGCGCAAGATTGGGATAATGGCTACTTTTTTACCAGACAATGTTTTTTGTGTTGTTTCTGTGATCGGTGTTTCGATGACAATGTCTTCAAGTGGCATATCACGTGATACTTCATATGCCATCAGCATAGCGATTTCATCAACAACCTCACGGAAAACTTTTGTACCACAATTTTTGTCGCGAATAATCGTTAATTTGTGTTGGATCAATGGATGGTCGATTACTTGAAATTTGCCCATTTTTTTGTCTCCTTTTTCTCTCGTTTCTTTTTAATTGTAAAACAAAATCACTGACTTGACTAGTCTAACCCGTCATTTTCCTAAAGAAAATCAAAGAAATAAAAAAACAAAGCGGTGTTCTTTTTAAAATCAGCAAAAAATAACAAAAACGCCTGAAAATCAGACGTTTTTTGTTATTTTTCTAATTTATTAATGGATAAAGATGACAAAAAACAACTATTTTTTTAGCCATTCTGTGGAAAGAGTCATTGCTGCTCGTGTCGCATTGGTTTGGTCCATCGCATTTACCATGACAAAATCATGGATGATCCCTTGGAAACGTACTTGCGTAACTTCCACACCAGCTTCACGAAGTTTTCTAGCATATGCTTCTCCTTCATCTCTTAACACGTCCGCTTCACCAGTCAAAATCATTGCAGGCGGTAAACCTGTCAATTCTTCTTTACTTGCACGTAGAGGTGAGGCAGTGATTTCTGCTCGTTTCTTTTCATCTGTCGTATACTGATCCCAGAACCATTGCATCCCTTCTTTTGTTAAGAAGTAATTCTCTGCAAATTGGTTATACGAATCTGTATCGAAATTTGCATCAGTTACAGGATAATATAGTAATTGTTTTTTGATTGGTAATCCTTGACGTTGCTTTGTAAGGATCGTCATCACCGTTGCCATATTCCCACCTACGGAATCCCCAGCGACTGTCAAGTTTTCAAGATCCAAGCCTTTCGACTCAGAAAGCTCCGCAAGTTTTTGCAAAATCGCGTAGTTTTGCTCGATGGCAGTAGGATATTTTGCTTCTGGTGAACGACTATACTCAGGAAAAATCACGATCGAATTTGTACGAACAGCCAATTCCCGAATCAATTTGTCATGTGTTTTAGCACTACCAAATACCCAACCAGCACCATGTATATAAAAAATGACAGGTAATTTTTCTACATTTCCTTCAGGACGGATAAAACGCACATTGATTTGTCCCCAATCATTGGTATCCATTTTCAAATCCTCGATATCCACAGGTAATTTTTCCACAGAAGAACTTTGAACTTCTTCTAGAAGATCACGCCCTTCTTCCGGAGGTAATTCATAGATACGCGGGTGCGGTGCATTAGCATCACTAAACTCAATTGCTTCTTTTTCTAATGAAATTCGATCAGTCATACGGATTCCTCCCTAAATTGAATGCAACAAATAAAATTACACCTCATATACTAGAGAGCAACCAGACAAAAGTCAAAAAATCAGATTGAAAGAGGTTGTGAAAGAAGCGCTCAGCACTAAGGCATAAGACAGAAAAATTAAAAATGGCTATTTCATTTTTTATTTTTTTGGCTTATGACCGATGTGTTGCTTCTTGAACACCGTTTATCTAGGTTGTGAGCAAGCCGTTCAGCTCCAAGTATTAAGGCAGAAATTGAGAAAATATCTTCTCATATTTTTTCAATTTTTTCCTTAATATCGAAGGAGCTGGCTTGCGAACAGCGTTTATCTAGGTTGTGAGAAAGTCGCTCAGCTCCGAATAATAAGACAGAACTTGAGAAAATAGCTTCCCCATATTTTTTCAAGTTTTGGCTTATTATTGAAGGAGTTGACTTTCGAACACCATTAATCTTAGGTTGTGAAAGAAGCTCTTTGACCTGAGCAGTAAGATGAAAAATCAGAAAATAGCTTTTCATATTTTTTTAGTTTCCAGAGAGCCATCTAACACTTCAACAACCAGAAAAAAGGTGAGACAACCAAACAGCTACATGCCTGATTGTCTCACCTTTTTCTATTCTCTTACCTTCTTATTGATAACTCAACTATTTATTTTTTATATAATGGAAATTGCTCTGTTAATTCACGGACGCCTGTACGCACTTCTTCTAATTGTGCTTCGTCATCTTTTGCCTGTAAAGCTTTGACGATCAATTCAGCTACTTTTGCCGCATCTTCTTCGCGGAAGCCACGGGTCGTAATTGCTGGTGTCCCGATACGGATACCGCTTGTTTTGAATGGGCTTAGTGTTTCAAAAGGAATCGAGTTTTTATTGACGGTGATATGAACACTGTCCAAAATTGCTTCTGCTTCTTTTCCGTTCAATTCTAAGTCACGTACATCGATCAAAATCAAATGGTTATCTGTGGCACCTGAAATCACTCGGGTACCAATCGATTGATTGAATACTTTTGCCATGGCTTTTGCATTGGCAATGATTTGTTCGCTATATTCCTTAAATTCAGGCGTCAATGCTTCTTTAAAGGCAGCAGCTTTTCCGGCAATCACATGCTCCAAGGGGCCACCTTGGATGCCTGGGAAGACTGCGCTATTGATTTTTTTCGCCAGTTCTTCATTATTCGTTAAGATCATCCCACCACGAGGTCCTCGTAATGTTTTGTGAGTAGTAGTTGTTGTGATATCGGCATAAGGGATTGGGCTTGGATGAACACCCGCTGCAACTAAACCTGCAATGTGTGCCATATCGACCATCAATTTTGCCCCGACTTCATCCGCGATTTCTCTGAATTTTGCAAAATCGATCGTTCGACCATAGGCACTTGCTCCTGCTACGATCAGTTTTGGTTGATGTTTTCTCGCTAAGATGCGTACGACATTATAATCAATGACTTCTGTTGTCGGATCTACGCCATAAGCAACGAAGTGATACGTTTTTCCACTAAAATTGACTGGAGAGCCATGTGTCAAATGTCCGCCAGCAGAAAGATCCATTCCTAAGATCGTATCCCCCGGTTCAACTAACGCAAGATATGCAGCTGTATTGGCTTGTGATCCAGAGTGTGGTTGAACATTGACAAAATCGGCACCAAATAATTCTTTGGCACGATCGATCGCCAGATTTTCAACGATATCCACAAATTCACACCCACCATAATAGCGACGTCCTGGATACCCTTCTGCGTACTTATTCGTCAAAATACTTCCTTGTGCTGCCATCACAGCTTCAGAGACAAAGTTTTCAGAAGCGATCAGCTCCAGATTGTTTTCTTGTCTTTCCTCTTCTTTTGCGATTGCTGCCCATAAATCAGGGTCAAACGTTTTGTAGTCTACCACAAACAACAACTCCTTATTTATTTATGTGTCAACTTCTCTAAATTTCAAATGATTGTTCAGCTTATTTGTCTTTTTTTGATGTTGACCAAACATTACTAGCTAAGAATACGAACATTATTTCATAAATAGCTATTTTAGTTTGTTTCCTAGATTGTATCACAGAATGATTTTGCAGCAATCACTTCTGGATCATTTTTTATAATAATTTTGTCCTGCGGCTTTTTTCAACCGATTCATATACGCAATGCCCAGACCTTCTTCGGGTGCAACTTGTACTAAAATCAAATCAAGAGCTAATCGATCATCATCTAAGCCGCGTAACCCCGCAAACAACCCTTTCGTTGCTGCCTCTACTGAATCATCGTAATACATATACACCGCGGCGACATCCTTGCGTACTTGATCAGCAATTGTTGGTCCAGCTAAAACACCGGTACGTAGTTTTTGTTCTTTTGTCCAGATGATCGCCTCTGGCCAATCCGTTTTTTCAACCATCAGTACTCGAGTATCAGGTGAGTAATGTTTGTATTTCATCCCCGGAGATTTCGGTGTTTCAGATTCTTTGACCAAATGGCGGTCTGTCGCCACTGGACTTTCAATGACAACTTCTAGTTGCTCTTTCGTGATTGCTCCTGGTCGTAAGATCATCGGCGGTGCAGATGGGTCACTCAGATCAAGTACCGTTGATTCCACACCGATCCTCGTCGCACCATCGTCAATGATTCCTGTGATTTTCCCCTTTAGATCATGAAAGACATGGTCTGCTGTTGTTGGACTCGGTTTACCTGAAGTGTTGGCACTTGGCCCGACAAGTGGTACACCTGCTAATTGGATTAATTCTAACGTTTTCTTGTTATCTGGCATGCGAAAAGCAGCTGTGGATAAACCACCAGTGACAATCCCTGGTAAACTACCTTTTTTGATGTGAAAAATCAAAGTCAGTGGTCCTGGCCAAAAGTTTTTCACAATTTGTTCTGTTAGTGGGTGAAAGTTGTCCACATACTCTTTTACTTGCTCGAAGGAGGCGACATGGACGATCAATGGGTTGTCTTGTGGTCGACCTTTCACTGTAAAGACCTGTTTGACAGCCTCTGGCAAAAGGACATTAGCCCCTAATCCATAGACAGTTTCCGTTGGAAAAGCCACTAGATTCCCTACTGCTAATTCCTTCGCAGCTTCATTCAGTTGTGTTTCATCATATTTAATTGTTTCCACAGTCTATCCACATCCTCTTTTTTCAAAATCCTTGTTTCATTCCATTTCTTTTGGCAGTTATACACAATCTGTTGATAACTAGTTTGTCAATAGTGGATAAGTATGTTGATAACTAAAATATTCGTTTTCATCCTTATCAAATCAGTGTTTTTTTATTATAAAAAAACAGAAAAAAATTTTTTCATCCACAAACTAATTGGTAACAAAAATCATCCGATCATTGCCTGCCATATCTTTTTTGATCCGTACTTTTTTTGTGGGAAAGGCTTGTTCCATGATTGCTTTGACAGCTGCTCCTTGTTGGAAACCAATCTCTAAAAAAAGTTGTCCATCGCTAGCTAATAGTTGTGAAGCTTCCTTTGCGATTTTCTGATAGATCGCTAAACCATCTTCTTCAGCAAACAATGCCATTTTCGGTTCGTAGGTCCGTACGCTCTGATCCATCACCGACCATTCTGCTCGACTAATATAAGGGGGATTAGAAATAATGACATCAAAGGTTTGATCCATGACAGGTTCCAACGTATCACCATGATAAAAATTGATCGTCGTTTGTTCATGTTCTGCATTTTCCTTAGCAACAGCTAGTGCTTCTAAAGATAAATCAGTTGCTGAGACCCGCCAATTTTTTCTAGCGGCTTTCAAGCTGATGGCGATTGCTCCTGTTCCTGTACCAATATCCACGACATTTAAGGTTTCTTCGCTTGTTTTTGCCAAACATAGTGCGACTAATTCTTCGGTTTCTGGTCGAGGAATCAAGGTTGCTTCCGTGACTTTCAAGCGGTGATCAAAAAATTCAGCATAACCTAATAAATAATGGGGCGGATAATGTTGTACTAGTCGTTGCATATCTGAATCGATCATGGCTTGATCCTCGGCTGTGATCGGTTCATTCATTCGCATGAGCCAATTCAGTTTCGTCCACTGCTTTCGTTCAAGAAAGACAAACTGGATATTATACCCTTCTACTCCTTGTTCTTCTAAAAAAGAAGAAGCCCGTGTGAGGACTTCTCGATAGGTTTTATCCATTTTGCATCTCTTCCAACTTAGATGTTTGGTCGTACACGATCAATGCGTCGACGATCTCATCTAGTTTTCCTGCTAGAATCTGATCCAATTTTTGGATCGTCAAGCCAATACGGTGGTCAGTTACGCGATTTTGAGGGAAGTTATACGTACGGATACGCTCTGAACGATCCCCAGTCCCTACCGCAGATTTACGGTTCGCATCATATTCGCTTTGTGCTTCTTGTTGGATCTTGTCGTAGACGCGCGCACGTAAGACTTTCATCGCTTTCTCACGGTTTTTCAATTGTGAACGTTCATCTTGCATTGCCACCACGATTCCAGTTGGTAAGTGAGTCAAACGTACCGCAGAAGCTGTCTTATTGACATGCTGTCCACCGGCTCCAGAAGCGTGGTAAATATCTACGCGGATATCCTTGTCAGCCAAATCAATCTCTACTTCTTCTGCTTCAGGCATGACAACGACGGTTGCCGTTGATGTATGGATACGTCCTTGAGATTCTGTTGAAGGGACACGTTGAACTCGATGTGCGCCACTTTCATATTTTAATTTCGAGTAGACATTTTCACCTGAGATCATCATGATGACTTCTTTATAGCCACCGATCCCTGTCACACTTGCTTCCAAGACTTCTGTCTTCCAGCCTTGACCCTCTGCATATCGTTGATACATTGAGAAAAGATCCCCTGCAAATAGTGCAGCTTCGTCACCACCAGCGGCTCCGCGAATTTCCATGATGATATTTTTGTCATCGTTTGGATCTTTGGGAAGCAATAAAATCTTGATTTTTTCTTCTAGTTCTTCTTTTTCTTTTTTCAAATCAGCTAATTCTTCTTTAGCCATCTCTGCCATTTCGTCGTCTAACTTTTCGCCGAGTAATTCTTCTGTATCTTTGATTCCTTGAACAACTTCCTTGTAACGACGATAAACTTCGACCGTTTCACGTGTACTTGCTTCTTCTTTTGAAAGCTGCATGAAACGTTTCGTATCTGAAATCACTTCTGGGTCACTCAGTAGTTCCCCAAGCTCTTCGTAACGGTCTTCGATTGATTGTAATTGATCGTACATGCTTAATCTCCTTCTGTGATCATCAATGGATGAAAATAGTGTTTTCGACATACGGGATAATAGGCTTCATTGCCACCAATTTGGACTTGATCTCCTTCGTACACCGGTGTTCCGTCTATATAATGTAAATTCATCATTGCTTTTTTATGGCAGAACCAACAGATTGTTTTCATTTCTTCGATTTTGTCTGCATAAAGCAATAAATATTTCGATCCTTCAAATAATTCATTTCTAAAATCATTTTTTAATCCGAACGCCATCACCGGAATATTGAGTTCATCAACGATTCTCGTGAATGCTAAGACATGTTCTTTTGTTAAGAACTGCGCTTCATCGATCAATACACAGAATGGTGGATGTTCCATCTGCTGGATGACTTCAAATACATCGGTCGTTTCAAAAATGGGAATTGCTTCACGTTTCAGCCCGATTCTGCTTGAAACTACGCCAACACCATCTCTTGTATCGATTCCGCTGGTCATCAAAACAACCGGTTTGTTTTGTTCTTCATAATTATGTGCGACTTTTAAGATCTCGATTGTCTTGCCGCTGTTCATTGCGCCGTACTTAAAAAATAGTTGTGCCATGTCCTCATTCACCTTCCAGTTTGTTCCTATGGTATTATACTTGATTTTCAATCATTTTTACAGTGAGAATTTTCGAAGCGAGATTTCCTTAGTGAATATGCTGCTATTTTTGTTACAAAACAATAAACTACCCGCACTTCTTTTGGTATAATCGAATGAAAAATGAAGGAGGGCACTTATGTCCGAAATATTCCACCAAATGGCGAACCATTATGACACCCCCGAGCGAATCCAATTAGCAGCAACGATTCGTTCAGCTGTTGAAAAAGAATTTTCTGCACAGACTCATGACCAGAAATTGATCGATTACGGTGGGGGAACTGGTCTTGTCACGTTACCCTTTGCCTCACGTTTTAACGAAGTAATCATCATAGATTCAGCCGCAGGAATGCTGGCGATGGCTGATAAAAAAATCAAAGAAGCAAAACAAGCAAATGTACGAACACTTGAATTGGATGCTACAAGGGATTTGCCGGCAGAGAAAGCCGACATCATCTTACTATCTTTAGTCTTGTTGCATATTCCAGAAACGAAAGTCATTTTAAAACAACTTTCGCAAATGCTTCATCCAAGCGGAAAACTTTATATCGTTGACTTCGATAAGAACGAAAAGATCCAGCATCCAAACGTCCATAATGGTTTTAACCACGAGGAGCTAAGAGAACAATTGAAGCTTGCTGGATTTAAACCACTCTCAATTGAAACATTCCATCACGGAAAAAACTTGTTTATGAAACAAGATGCTTCTTTGTTTTTGGCTATAGCAATCAAAGAATAAGCATTTTCTATTTCTATAAAAAAACCTTTCATAAATACGCAAAACCCGAGAATAAAAAAATTATTCTCGGGTTTTTGCTTATTTTAATTGAGTTCGTATTTGTTTAGTTCTTCCACTGATCAATTAGTTTGAACTATCTGTCGAAGTACTTGTCGAAGCTTCAGTTGAAGCATCGGTCGAACTTTCGCTTGTGGATGGTTCCGTCATCAAGCCACTTAGTACGTTTTTGAAATCTTCATCTTTGATTTTTACATTTGCTTTTTTCAATTCATTACGCACAGCTTCTTGTTGGAATGTTGGATCTGCTATTTTTGTCTCTGTTGCTATTTTTTCTAATTCATCTTTATATTTCGACATATCATTGCCTTTTTCTTGTTGTTTGACCATTTTCACAAGATAATATTCGGTTGCATTCGTAGAGGAATTAGTCGCTGTGATAACATCAGATACTTCCTCATTTTTAAGCTTGAACGCTGCTTGTTTGACTTCTGCTGGCACACTTGTAGATTGCGAGTCAAAGGTGATTTCTCCACCCTTTTCTTTTGTCGCTTCATCGGTCGATTTTTCTTTGGCGATTTTAGCAAAGTCGCCCCCTTCATCAAGTGACTTTTTAATTTCCTTGGCTTCATCTTCGCTACTTACTTTAATCAATTGTGCCTCTACTTCTGGATGGAAGTTTTCCCATGCTGTTTTAAGATCTTCATCCGTCAATTCGACATTCGCTCGTAAACCTGCTTTGTAAGCTAACCCTCTTTTTATTTCTTCTTTATAAGATTCAGTCGTATAGCCCGCTAATTTCAATTGCGAATCGAAAGAATCACCGAGTGCTTCTTTGCTAGCGTTGTATTCTTTATCTACATCTTCAGCTGAAATTTTATCGCCGTAATTTTCTTCAAAAATCTGGAAGATGATCAAATCTTGGACAGCGGTCTCCGCACCCTTGATTTTTTTCAGGTGGTCCACTAATTCCTGCTCTGAGATCGTACCACCTTTATACGTCACTGCAGCTTGATCTGACGGATTTGTTGAACATGCAGAAAACAAAACCAGTCCTGATGATACAGCTAATATTGAGATAAATTTTTTCATGCTGTCACTCCTATATATTTTAATAGTTATTTATATCTATGTGCCTTTCACTTTAGCCTTACTTTATGAACAAACTTTGAAAATAACGTAATTTTATAAAAAAATTATAATTGATCAACTGTTGATGTAGTTTATATAACAAAAAAACCTCGAACATTCCAAACGAATGTTGAGGTTTTTCAGGGTATGTTTTTACTTTTTAGAGTTATATCATTACCACTTTACGTAGTATTGATTAAATGATATTGATCTTATTCAACGGCCAGTAACGGAAAACGACTTTGCCTTGGATCAAATCTTCATCGACTAAACCAAACATGCGGCTGTCTTTTGAGATCAAACGATTGTCGCCCAGTACCAAGTATTGTCCCTCAGGAACAGTGAATTCAAAATCACTGGTGAACGTTTCAGCATTTTCAGCTTGCGATTGGAAGGCTGAATTATAAGAATATTCCTCTTGTAGTTTGTCTTCTGAAAATTCTTTTTTATACTCATCTAAGTAGGGTTCATCTTGCTTTTCCCCATTGATGTATAGTTGATCATCTTCCATTTTGACAGTATCCCCTGGCATCCCAATGATTCGTTTGACGATCATCCGTTCTTCGTCCCCAGGTTCTTTTGTTGTAATGATATCCCAGCGATCAAAATCTGAGATTTTAGATGAGATCAAACGTTGTCCATCATGTAACGAAGGGTCCATGGAATGACCACTCACTGTGACTGGTGTGAATACATAGACTCTTGCCAAAATGATAGCGGCTAAAACAACGATCAAGATTCCCCAATTTTTTAAAAAGTTTTTCACTTTATACCTCCTATTAACCAAACATTTTTATGTTATTTTTTATTTATTTGTTAGCTATTCTTTATTTTACATTTTTTATCGATTAAAAGAAAGAATAAGTGTCGGATCGTGTTGGGAATAATCCGTTTTTTTTAGAAATGTTTTTTTGAACTTCATGTATCTTTCATATTAGAGCGAAATAAATACTCGATGGAGAAGATTTATCCTACACTTTTGATTTTTTTCTTCGTTGGCTTCGACTATATGTCACTTCACCTTCTTGTTCTTTTGGTTGATTTTTCTTGATGATCAACTTCAAACGATAAGGTTCATGGTATCTAAGACCATCTTTGACAAAATCACCGCCTGCAAGGAATAAGCCTACGGGTTCAATATGATCTTCTGGCGAGTCGACCTTGATCGTCCCTACTTTTTCCATGCTGGAATAATTACGACCGATACTTAATTGATAAGTTTTGTTGGAGATTTTTTTCACATAATAGTACGGATAAAGTGTATTTCGATCAATCAAGAACCCGTCCATTCGACCAAGTTCATTGACCTTGATCTCCCCTTTTTCAATCAAATAGCGCATATTCTCTGCTAGTTTCAATTGGTAGTCTTCATCGAATAGAACATTGGCTTTTTCTGTATTGACTTTGTCGATATTGCCGTTGTTCCCGCGAACCGTTTCTCCTTCAATATTGAATGCTTCATCAGGTAGATATTTCACGATCACTTGGGTCACATCGGCTTTTGAATTTTTATCAAAAAAGTAATAAAACACATTTAGAACAGTGAAATATAAAAGAACTAAAAAGCCTAATCCGTATAAAAAGAATTGTAAATAGTTTTGATTTTGCCATAATCCATAAACAATCCGTAAAAGGTAAACGGTCGGAATCACACTTAATATAGTATAGCCTCGGTTCAAATATTTAGGACTGATATCTAAATATCCTAAAAACTTGTGTATCCCATTGATGATATCTAATATAAATGTCATTCTTCATCACCTGCCTGTTGATTATACATCTGTGTTTCAGCGGATTGCTCTGTAGGTGCATTATTTTCATTTAGATTGCCTTCACTTGGCGTAGAAGTACTTGGCGTTGTATTAGGCGTCGTACTGCTTGGTGTAGTGGCACTTGGCGTCGTACTTGAACCGCTGTCGTCCCCTTGATTTTGACTAGTCGAATCGGTCGTATATCCTGTATTCCCTTCATCCACGGAACTTTCTGGTATTGAGTTTTGGTTGTATGTAGAATTGGTTGTGTCTTGTTCTACAGTCGTTGGTGTTGTTTCTACCGTGTCATTCGTTTGCCCTGTTCCTTCATTGGTAGAAGTCGTCGTAGTCTCTGTGGAACGACTTGGTGCACGATAGCTAGAACTATTAACAATGCCTGTTGTGGTAGCAACAATCGTCGAAATCGTCAATACAGCGATTGGCTTTAATATAGGTGCTACTTTTCGCATATTCTCTCATCCTTTTCCTTGTTGCCGCTTGAAGTCTTGATCCGTTTGGCAAAAATTGGTTTTTCTCACACGTATTCTTTAGTTTTACCATAAATTTCTTATTTTTTTCTTATTTTTTCATGAAACTTTTGTGTAGATTTACTCGAATGATGCTTTAGTCGTAATCAGACAGTCTATGACTGGTTGATACACTTCATTTTATCATGGATCTCCCTCCAAGTTCTTTCGTAAAGTCATCTTTATTATAAGACACTTTTCCAATAACTAAAATCCTAGTAAATTTTAGTTTTATTATTTCTTTGTGTATTTATTTTATTGTCGGTATACTGGAAGAAACATCTAACAAGGAGGATCGAATTTGTGCAATTGAATCTTTTTTTTCGGAAATGGCGAAGGCGTAGTGCAAGATATGCTTCTAGTCACTTTTCTTCTATTCAAATTATCGTATTTTATTATATTTTAATGACTATGATTTCTTTGGGCTTGTTTTACATCCCATTTTTCCGAAATCCGGGTAGTCATGCTTCATTTATTGACATGCTTTTTATGGCTATCAGTACGATCAGTGTCACTGGTCTTTCGACATTTGACATCCACGCGATTTTTAATAACAATGGCATTATTTTACTCGAAGTGTTGTTTCAAGTGGGTGGTTTAGGGATCATGATGATCTCAACGGCATTTATTATCTTTTCTAAGCGACGGATCACATTACGTCAAAGACAATTGATCATGACAGATATGAACCAACCACGTTTATCTGGTATCGTTCGTTTGATTCGGATCACTTTTGTCATATTGCTCTGGTTCCAATTGCTATTTGGTGCCTTGTTCTCCGTTTATTTCTATATTCGCGGCTATTTCGATCATTGGCACGAAGCCGTTTTCCATGGATTTTATCAAGCTATTTCCGCGGTCACAAATTCGGGATTCGATATTACTGGTGAGTCGATCAAGCCATTTGAACATGACTATCCTTTTTTATTTATGATCATGTTCCTGATTTTCATTGGTGGAATCGGTTTTCCGGTATTGATGGAGTTTCGAGAATGGCGCTTGTATCGAAAAACGAAAGCCAAGATTCCTTTTCGTTTCTCTTTGTTTACAAAACTCGCCGTCCTCGCCTTTGTCATTTTATTTGTCAGCGGGACTGTCTTGATTTTTCTACTTGAAAAAAATCACCTGTTCAAAGATCTCCATCCTAGTGTCCAGTGGATCAATTCAATGTTTTATTCCATGACAACTCGTAATGCGGGGTTACAGATCCATGATCTAGGAGATTTTCAAATCACCACCTTAATCGTCTTTTCCTTATTGATGTTCATTGGTTGTAGTCCGAGTTCTGTCGGTGGTGGTATCCGAACCACGACTGTGGCGATCATTGGTCTTTATCTTTACTCATTTTTGAAAAGTGAAGATAACATTAATATTTTTGGTCGTCGAATCGACGAAGATGATGTCCGAAAATCAGTAGTCGTTTTTATGCTCTCCTTAGGGATGTGCTTCTTCTGTATTCTTTTTTTATCTGCCACGGAGAAACAACCATTGATCTCGATTATCGTGGAAGTGACTTCTGCTTTTGGTACAACGGGGTTATCGCTAGGAATTACCGGTGATCTATCAACAGTCGGTAAAATCACGATTGGTGCTTTGATGTTTATTGGACGTATTGGGATGTTGTATACATTAATGTTATTTGTGCCAAAAGAAACACGAGATTTAGGTTATGAATATCCTACAGAGAAAATCATTATCGGGTAAGCCAGTCTATCGTTACCTAAAAAAACCGATATGTGAGAAGCAAGGAAGCGATCGTTTTTCGTTTTCTTGCTTCTTTCTTTTTTGTTTTGCGAACAGTATAAACTTTTGTAAAATAAGACAAAGCAATTTAACCTTTTTTTCAACATATGGTATGATTAGTTGAATTTATTTGTAATTATGACGTTTTGGAGGTTACATAATGGGAATACGCAGTCAATTTGCGATTGCAGTTGGTAAAACCGCACAATGGGGACTAAAAACCTTTTTTAAAGGAGGATCAAGTTTACCTGGTAAACTTGCTTTATCGATCGATCCTCATATTTTAGATACATTAGCAAAAGACTATCAAGTCGTCGTCGTAACTGGAACAAATGGAAAAACATTGACGACCGCTTTGACCGTCAATATCTTACGACAACAATTTGATGAAGTCTTGACGAACCCTACTGGCGCAAACATGGTCCAAGGAATCGTTTCGACTTTTTTACAAGCAAAAGCCGGAAAAGGCCAAAAGAAATTTGCGGTATTAGAAATCGATGAAGCCAGTCTAAGCAGAGTGACTGAATACATCAAACCTGAGCTATTTTTATTTACAAACATTTTCCGTGACCAAATGGACCGTTACGGTGAAATCTATACCACTTATAAAATGATCGTAGATGGTGCCGCAAAATCACCAAATGCTACGATTATCAGTAATGGCGATTCACCGATCTTCAATTCAGTTGAGACCGTCAACCCTAGAAGATATTATGGATTTGATCACGAAGAAGATCATGAACAGATGGCCCACTACAATACAGATGGCGTGTTGTGTCCGAAATGTCATCACATCTTGCACTACAAAATGATCACTTATGCAAACTTAGGTAAATACTATTGTCCAAATTGTGACTTTAAACGTCCAGAACTGGATTATCGTTTGACAGAAATGAAACGAATGGACAACAAATCAGCTGATTTCGTCATTGATGGCAATGAATATGGCATCGAAGTTGGTGGCATGTACAATGTCTATAATGCTTTAGCAGCTACTGCGGTGGCTGAATATTATGGTGTTGTTCCTGAAAAAATCAGACAAGGCTTAGGGTATGACGAAAAAGTATTTGGTCGTCAAGAAGTCATCGAAATCGATGGCAAGTCCTGTACCTTAGTCCTAGTCAAAAATCCTGTAGGGATCAACCAAGTCATCGACATGATGGGACATGCACCGTATCCATTTTCACTAGTTGCCCTATTGAATGCGAACTACGCAGATGGCATCGATGTGAGTTGGATCTGGGACGGAGAATTTGAACGCTTTGCAGATATGGAGATCCCTGCTGTGATTGCTGGTGGCGATCGCCACACAGATATGGCACTACGTTTGAAAGTAGCGGGTATCGCTGAAGATAAATTGACTCAATCAAAAGAATTGACTGATGTCATTGAGAAAATCAAGCAACTACCGACGGATCATGTCTATATTTTAGCGACCTATACAGCTGTCTTACAATTACGAAAAGAATTAGCGAGTCAAGGCTTTATCAAAGGAGGCATGAATCGTGGCTAACTACGAATTACGCATTGCCCATCTCTATGGGAATCTGATGAATACTTATGGTGACAATGGCAATCTCTTGATGCTCCAATATATCGCCAAAAAAATGGGGGTCACTTCTCATACTGAGATCGTCAGCATCCATGAACCCTTTGAGGCAGAGAAATATGATTTAGTTTTCTTTGGAGGTGGTCAAGATTTTGAACAAATGATCATTTCAAAAGATATTCAAGAAAAGAAAGAATCATTGACTCATTATATTGAAAATGATGGTGTCGTACTTGCGATTTGTGGCGGTTACCAACTACTGGGGCATTATTATATGGACGCAAACGGTGAAAAAATCCAAGGAATCGGTGCGTTGGATCATTACACTTTAAGCCAAGAGAATAATCGCTTCATTGGTGACATCGTGATCCACAACGAAGAGTTCAACGAAACCTATTATGGATTTGAAAATCATAATGGTCGAACATTTCTTGGCGAAGGCGAACGCCCATTGGGAAAAATCGTCAAAGGTCAAGGAAACAATGGGGAAGATCAATCAGAAGGTGTCATTTACCGCAACGTTTACGGCTCCTATTTCCATGGTCCGATCTTAGCACGTAATGAACATTTAGCGGAGCGTTTGGTTCGCTTAGCATTAGAGAAACGTTATGGAAAAGAACTTGATCTACCAACAGTTGCCGCAGCTCCAATCAAGTAAACAGCGAAAAACCTCTCAAAATATCTAAGATATTTTGAGAGGTTTTTTTACAATCCACTTGTTTATTCCATTGATCATATCAAGAATCAAGCCACTTGTTTCGCATAACGCATCACGTTTTGCTTGATGTTACTGATCGTTGTCGGATCATGGATACCTGTGACTTCTTGGATCAACTGATCCATATTTTCTCGCACTTTCATCTCTTGCAGTTCACGACTTTGCTCATCTTCAGGATCATAATAGTTGAAAATGATCCCCATCGTAGCTGTCAAATGTGGACAAGTCAAATTGTATTCTTGCAATTCCCGAACCGGACGAGTAAAGCGTTCTTGATAGCCTAACTTACGTAAAGGCGTTCGAGCTACCCGAGTGATGGCATCTGAGATATATTTATTTTGGAAACGTTGGATGATTTTCTCAATATAGGCTTCATGTTGTTTATTATCAAAGCCCCATTTTGCTTCCAGTAAGCTTCCTGTTTCTTGTAGCACTGATTTTAGTTGGGCAACGACTAATGAATCTTGCATTGCCTCATCGATCGTTGCATATCCTAATAATGCACCGGTGTAAGCTACAGTCGCATGCCCTGTGTTCACACTAAATAGTTTTCGTTCAATATATGGTTCCAAATCTTTGACGTATAGTACGCCATTTAACGAAATCTCTTTATTTTTTCGTTGCGTATCATCAATGACCCATTCTTTAAAAGGTTCCACTTGTACAAACAAAGGATCTTCATGTTGTTGCATCGGCACGATGCGATCCACTGCTGCATTCGGAAATCCGATGGATTGATCTGCAAAGCGAGTATCTGACAGATATTTATAGACTTCCATTTTTAGATGCTCAGAGCCACCAATCATATTTTCACAAGCGATGATATCTAGTGGTTGCTGATTGCCCTCTTGTTCTCTTTGCTCGATCCCTTTTGCAATCAGTTCAGCAATAAATGGTAAAATATTGGGACCAATCGCTGTGGTCACAAGATCTGCTTGTGCTATTTCTTTGATCACTTGTTCAGGCTGTTTTTGGTTGTTCAATCCGCGAACGCGTTCAACGATAAGTTGTTTTTTCGATTCGTCAGCTAGTTCGATCGTATAACGTCCTTTTTCATTTAATGAATCGATGATCTGTTCGTTGACATCAACAAAAGTGATGTCAAACCCATTCTCAGCTAAAACTTCTCCAATAAATCCTCTGCCGATATTTCCGGCACCAAAGTGTACTGCTCTCATTCGTCTTCTCTCCTTAGGCAATTGCTAGATTGTGTGTGACTTCTTCTTTACTTAGTGCATCTGCTAACTGGACAACATTGTCCATGTCGCTACAATAAAGAGCGATTTGTTGCACTAATTGCAAATGTTCTTCACCTACGCCAGCGATACCAAACAAGACTGTCGCAATCTTCTCTTCTTGTTCAGTGCCGAAATTGACACCATCTGGCACTTGGATCACACAGATCCCTGATTTTTTTACGAATGCTTTGGCTTCATCTGTTCCATGAGGGATCGCGATAAAATTCCCCATATAAACGGATAACATCGCATCACGTTCCACCATTGCGTCAATGTAGGGTTCTTCGACACAACCGGCTTCCACTAATTTTCTTCCACAGTATCGGATGGCCTCTTCCTTTGTGGCAAAAGCCTTATTCAACTCGATCATATCAAATGCTAATTCAGACATTTTATTTCCTCCTTACGCTACTTTTTTCAAATAGTGAGCAATCGTTTCATATTTTTGTGGACTGACCATCGTCGCCACTGAAAAATGAAGTGAATGCGGTGCCACTGAACGTGCTTCCTCAGACAAGGATTCTCTTGAAACGATCAGTGTATTCGGTTGCTCCGTCAACTCATCAATATTGATTTTTTTCAGAGGGATCTCCAGTTGGTTTTTCTTCAAAATATCTTTCAATAAGGACAATCCCATTGTCGCTGATCCTGCACGATCGTCATGAACAAGTAAAATCTCTTTGATATCTTTTAATTCAGATAAATCCAAATCATCTGTTGGAGTAGTAGAGACTGGTTGGTTTGGCTGTGTTTCTTCCTTACTTCCTAATGCTTGGATGATCTCATCATACTTTGGTGAATTTAAGAAGTTTTCTACTGCAACAAAATGAGCATGTGGCGCTTTTTGTTTTGCTCGTTCCTGCAACTCAACTTGAGTCACGATCAATACGTCTGCTTCATCAGATAATTGACTGATGGCTTGATTCGTCACGAGTTGAGGTAAGTGATGCTCTTGGACTTTTTTTCTTAACAAGGAAGCACCCATCGCACTTGACCCCATTCCAGCATCACAGGCAAAAATGATTTTTTTGATCGCTGATAAAGCTGGTTGTCCCTGACTAGTTGTTCCAGTTCCTTTCGCTTGTTGTTTCGCTTGACGAGTCGCTTCCACTGATTTTTCAAAATCTTCACTTGTTTCTTTCGCATCAGCTTTTAGAATGACTGCAGAGATCCCGAAAGAAACGGCTGTTGCAGCGACGATCCCTAAAATAACTGGTAAGTAAGCACTCAACGGTGCCATTGCTAAAATGGCAATGATCGAACCCGGTGAAGCTGGCGCACGTAATCCTGCATCCATCAATTGGAAAACGAAACTACCCGTCATCCCACCAAAAATCACTGATAAGAATAATAACGGTTTCATCATTACGTATGGGAAATAGATTTCATGGATTCCACCTAAGAAATGGATGATCATTGCACCCGGTGCAGATGATTTTGTCGCGCCTTTGCCAAATAATGTAAAAGCCAACAATACACCTAGACCTGGTCCAGGATTAGCTTCCAACAAGAATAGGATCGATTGACCGGCTGTAGCCACTTGTTCTGTTCCTAAAGGAGTCAAAATGCCATGGTTGATCGCATTATTCAAAAACAAGATTTTCGCTGGTTCGATAAAAATACTCGTCAATGGAATCAAATTTGCATTTAAAATTGCTTCAACACCTGTTGCCATTGCTTGCGTCAGTGTATCCACTACTGGACCAATTGCAGAAAAGCCGATCAATGCTAACGCAAAACCGATCAATCCTGCGGAGAAATTATTGACCAACATTTCAAACCCTGATTTGATATGTTTTTGAAACACTTGGTCGAATTTCTTGATGGCAAAGCCACCTAACGGCCCCATAATCATGGCACCTAGCATCATTGGAATATCTGTCCCGACGATCACACCCATCGTCGCAATTGCTCCGACGACTGAACCACGATCACCACCGATGACTTTCCCTCCGGTGTAGCCGATCAATAAAGGAATTAAATACGTCAACATTGGGCCGACCATCGTAGCAAACGCTTCGTTTGGTAAATAGCCATCTGGAATAAATAAGGCAGTCAAAACACCCCAAGCAATCAACGCACCGATATTCGGCATCACCATACTAGATAAGGTACTTCCTAACTTTTGTACTTTTGCTTTGAATGAAATTTTATTTTTTGGTATCGTCTCTTCCACTTCAATCGCTCCTTTATCTCTTTCTTTAACCAAATTGTATCCGCTTACCGTTTAGATAAATAGTCGGATTTTGTCACAATCATTTGTGCCAAAACATGGAGTGAGCAAAATGAGTGATTTGATGAAAGGATTCTGGTACCGATTAGAGACGCTGAAACAATTATTTTCTTCATTTAAGGGAGCTTTTTTTTGTAGATACCTACGAAAAAGTGCATCCTCGTGATCTTTTAGACTCTTTTTTGCAAAGTGAGTTTTTTATTCCGTTGCTTCTCCTAATCGAGCCAGTCGCTCTTCCCAAAGCGCTACATTTTCAGACGTGTTGGACGATGCCTCATAGAATGTAATGAAATCTAAAATAATCGTTCCTTGCTCTATGTATGCCGCCATCACCGCTTTTAATTCTTCCGTTTGGATCTGTTCAAATGCGTCTTTCGCTTTTTCCATTTCTTTTACTTTCAACCAATCAAGACTTTTTTCAAAATAAAACTGATCCAGTGCTAACGTGACCTCCGGATGTTTTAAGTGGCGATTCAAGACAACGACTTCTTGTACTTGTTCTAGCTTCAAATAAGCAATCGCTAACTTGACTTGGCGCTTTTCCGTCAATTGTTCCACGTGGGTCACAATTACTGTTTCCCAATCGTTTTGATAAAAAGCCAAATCAAAGGTGGCATTTCCTGTTGGCTTTTGCTCATTCAACTTCTCTACCCAAGAAAATTCCTGTTCTTCTACTAAGTGATCGATCAATCGCTGATACCGAGCGGGATATTCTTCAGCTGCTTCTTCATATGCACCTAGTTCTACCAATGACTGCCATGAACTTTTCTGATTTTCTTTGGTTGTCGCTTGCTCGTTATTCGTTCTTTGTTCGATCCACATGTTGCCTTGAACCACAGCAAAAACGATTACTCCACTAAGAAGTAATCGCTTGATGATTTTTTTCCAATCGATTTGTAACAACTGATTTTTTTTCAGCGTGTTGCTTGAATGAGGGAACTGACTCTTCTTTTTTGTATTGGCTGTTTCTTGCTCCCAGTGTTGACTTAAGATCTCTTCAATCTCCTCTGTCAAAGGAAATTGCAGCACTTTTTCTATCATCATTTCTCCCTTACGATCATAAATACGTATGCGACATTGTCCTTGTGTGTTTGCCAGCAAGACTCGTCGATTTTCAGTTTCTAAATCTTCCAAAGCCTGAAACAAATCCAACTGAGTCTCTTTTACTTGTAAGTGATGGATCTGATCGATGATTACAGTTTCTTTCGCCATACGTTGTCACTCCCCTCATTCATTTTTGTTGCGTCCATTTGTAAGGTCTTCCTTACTCAATCATTGTATTTCCATAAAAGAAGACAGCTGTTCGAGATCATCCAAGACATAGCGATGATTTTTAGTGTCGTAGAGATAAGTCAGTTTGACACCCTCACGATGGCGAATATCTTTTTTTACAACTCCGCCTTCTTCATTCAATAAAGACGTTGTAAAATCAACCAAACAGAGGACTTCAACCATTTCCTCGTTCGTTTGTTTAAAATAATGCTCGCTTTTGAGCCAGCGACTGAAGCCAAAACGCTGCGGACTATGCGTTTTTTTACCTTGTTCTGTTTTTACTTTATCTTTCATCTTGTTAGAAAGAGCATCAACATATGCAGAGTAATTGTCGCCGACTGTTTCAAACGTATAATAAGCTTGTAAAAACTCTCTGACTTGTGCTTCCGAAACTGGGCCAGCTTTCTGTTCAGACTCTTGTGAACGAAAGCCTATAGACCGGCCAACACTAAAAGTCACACTGCTAAACAGTAAGAAAACAATAATAAGATAAAGAAATCTGGATTTCGGGTTCATTTGTTTTCTCCCAACAATCGATAGAAATAAACAGGCGCCAGCTGGAGATCACCCGCATAGCCTTCAAATGGAGTGATGACGATATCGCCTTCTTGACCATACCCTCGTGCAGTAGCAGGTGTGCAATGAAGGATCGTTTTACCACCATCATCTAAAAATAGCCCTGTATGCCCATAACTACCTAAAGAGTGGCCTTTCTTCCCCCATACAAACAAATCACCGGCTCTGACATCTTCTCGACTGATCGGTACCAGGAGTGTCCCTTCCAAAGAATACAATGTCTCAGTGCTACCTAGTGGCACAGGCAAGCCGACACTTCTCATCGCCCATAAAACAAAAGAAGAGCAATCATGATAAGGAAAGGTGCCTCGTTCAAAGCCTTGTGAGTATTGAACGTTTTGACGATACAATGTTCTGGCTTGTGTCAACACCTCTTGACCCACTGTGTGATTCGATTGCCAGAGTAAGCTCATCTCTTTACTGCCACCCAGTTGCACAAATAATTCTTTGATCGCCGGTACCCAGTATTGGTTTAATCCCAGGGGATCATTACTTGCACCTACAGGACAATACACACTTCCGAGTTGCTCGACTGTCAGCAGTCTTTGGTTCACGATCAATTGGTTTAGTGTTCGAGCGGTGGCGGCAATCCCTTCTTCAAGTGTGGCGTAGGAAAGCAACTCATTTTCTCGCATCAAGCCACCGGGGTTGTTCTTTTCTCGAATTCCTTCGCTCGTCCCCCAAGCAGTTTCGTGGATCATGATGGCTGCTAGAACAATGGGGGAGATATTATTCTTTTTAGCTTCTTGGATGATTGTTTCTGCATGATCACTAAATGCGTGACAATGTAGTAGAATCACTTCTCGAAATTTCTGTTCATTGAATGCAGTATCTGTTTCAATGGGATCAAGCTGTGTCTCATTGTTATCGACTACATTGGGGAGATAAAAAGCTGGATTGACGGTTTCACCTTTTTTCTGGTAAGACAGATGCAGTTCCTCTTGTTTTACTCGCCCAATCTCTGTACCCACCGATACCATCTGTCCTTCAGTAGCTGTTAGATCTACATCATGATAAGTAATGGTTTGATCGTCCATTGTGATGGTTACGTTCTCTCGGTCTCTTGTAATTTCTCCAGCGATCACAGCGACTATACTTTCTTTCGGTTCTGTCTGGATGAGCAGTCCTTCAAGTAAGCTTTTTTCTTGATTGCTTACGTAATACCCAAAGCGTTGTTTTATGCGTAAAGAGTCTGTTTCTTTCAATGGATTGCTTAATTCAGTCAAACTTGCATAAAGACCAATTTCTGCTAACAGCTGTCTACGTTCTTTCCACTCTGGCGTCCAAGTGATCACTTGCGACAATGGCTGTGATGTTACTTCGATTTGTCTCCCGTCACTGTCTACTTGCCACATCTGCTCATGCAATCCTTGGATCGTTTCTTTGAGAACATCTGGATTTCCTAATTGGTCATCGCCATAAACCATATCTAAATAAATCAGCACCTCTTCAATGTCAGTCCTGATCACGACTTCATTTGCAGCCACTACTCGTTCATTTACTAGAATCGAACTCTTAGTTGAGTTTAATTCTAGTGTCAATTCCGCATCCAATTCGGTCAAATATTTCCAGACCTTCGTCAATTCAAGCTCATTGATTTTGATCGTAGCAGACGAAACGAAGCCGATCATACTGAAAAAGAGAAAAAATATGAGAATGCTAACACCAACAAATAGGTAAAGGCTGACTTTACTACTGATCGAAGTTTTATTTCCAAGTAAAGAGAAATCAACTAT
Organism: Enterococcus mundtii; assembly: GCF_002813755.1. Lineage (NCBI taxonomy): Bacteria > Bacillati > Bacillota > Bacilli > Lactobacillales > Enterococcaceae > Enterococcus > Enterococcus mundtii. The sequence continues at coordinate 2,476,925 of NZ_CP018061.1, forward strand.
TTTTTTCTGGTAGTCAAGCATGACTCTGCGAGGATCTTTGGTGTTTCTACGCAGAAAATGTCTGTTACTCCTTCGTTTACTTCGTGCTTTCGTGGTCTCTTCAATGCCTACTTGATGTTTCTTCATGGCGATACTTCCTGTCGTAATCTGTGACGTTCGACAGGATCAGTGGTGATCAATTCATAAAGTTTTGTTGTTGGATCAACAGTATTGGAGAAGGGAACGATGGCGTTGCCTGCGCGTATCAGCCCTGCCCCTTTGATAGGATTGAGCAATTGTTTTTGTTGCTGATACGAAAGATTGAACAAAGAAGACAGCTCATCTAGATCACTTTTCGCTTGTTTCAACATAATGATAAATTCAGTATTACTTAACATTCGGCGTGCTTTATCTGATAATAATAAGGTTTCGACATTTTGGGTAATACCAGTGGCAATCGCGCCCCATTTACGGATTCGGCTCCATAGTTCAAAAAAATAATTTTCACAGTAGGGATCATTTAACAGGAGTTGCATTTCATCAATATAGATCCAAGTAGTGATTCCTCGGTCTCGATTGCGAACGACCCGATTCCACACTTGTTCCAAAACAACCATCATCCCAAAAGTTTTCAATTGGTTCCCTAGTTGTTTCGTATTGTAAATCACAAAACGTTTATTTAAAGAAACATTAGTTGGTTTAGAAAACATCGAAAGTGAACCATCGATATATAACTCTAAGTCTAACGCCAATGTCTGCGCCTCTTTTTCCGGTTGTTCTTTTAAAAGCGGAAACCAATCTTCCGCCAATGTCGGTGCTGATTTTTCTGAGTTTTTTTGAAAATTGAAATACGTCAATCGCGTGACACGGTCAATGATCGATCGTTGTGCTGAGTTTAAACCAGTTGGACCACCGATCAAAGCTTCACAAGCAGTCAACAAAAAGTCAGATTTCAATTTTACTGGATCTGCCTCTCCTCTCAAGTCTTCTGAAATATCTAGTAAGTTGATGAATGTATTGGTATTAGGGGCGATATTGATGATTTGAGCTTCAAAATCATTGCCGATGATCGTATCCTCATCTTCCGGATCAATCGAAATGACTTCATCTTCGGGATTTTTAAGTAACGTCGTGATTTCTTCATATTTTTTTGCTACACCTTTGCCTGAACCAGAGCTACCTAAAATCATGCCACTCGGCGTGTTTAGTTGCTTACGATCGATCCTTACACTATTTTTGGTCATTTCATTTTGCCCATAATATTTGCCATCTATATGATCAAGATCTTGCGCTGAAAATGGAATAAAAATTGCTGTACTTTCTGTCGTCAGCGTCCGTTGTTGTTCGATCCAATTTTTGCCTAAAGGTAAGACTGAATTGAATCCTTCATCTTGTAGATAGTCTAATGCATTGAAATGACAACGATTTTTACGTCCAACATGTTGGACTTGTTCCGCAATATCAGCTAGTTTTTCTTTGGTCTGAGATCGGAAATAAACGAGTAAGGTAACAAAATATAATTTTTGGCCGGTTTTGACTAGATCGTCTAATAAAGCTTCGGCTTCCTTGATACTATTGGTCAATTCATACGGAATACTTGAATAAGGATCATAGCCTTTTTGTGTCGCTTTTCTTTCAGCAGTTGTTTTGTCTCCTTCCATATAAGCTTTTTTAATTTGAACCAACTGATTTGCTTTTTCAGAATCCACTGGTTCAATGTGGATCGATAAACACAACTCTTCGCCAATATCCATTAATTCTAAGATCAATTTATCTGAAAGTTTGGTGGGGTAATCTTTCAAATAAAGGACTTGGGCATAGTCTGAGCCAATTTCGATATAGTCTTTTGCTTTAAAGCTAAAACTTGCAGGGGTAACCACTGCCTTTGTCGACAAACGGCTATAAACTAAATCTGTATAATTGAACTGAAACCATTCATTAGGTTTGATCAATTCATGGAGCAGTTGCAACCGTTCTTTGCCAGAAAGTGTTTGACTACTTGATTCGATTTCCGAAAGGCTATGACTAAGTTGTTGTTCGATACGTGTCAAGGAATGCTTGGCTTGGTCATAATCAGTGGCCTGCGTGCTGAAGGTCAATAGATTTTGTTTGCTAAAATTCGTTCCTCCTTCTGTTATGGTTCGTCGAAGCATTTCATTCAATTCTCGACGGTAGATGTCCTGTCTCTCCCCTGTTTCTTTATAGAACAATTGCTTTTCAAGTTCCTTTTGTTCCATTCGCTTTTTTTTCAAGGTAATCGTTAGATGTGTTCGGTCATCACAACTATCTAGTAAGGTACAATACCCTTGAAAAATAGCTTGTTGGTCTTCTACAGGTGCAATTTGGTAATTGACATCTGAAAACTGGATACTTTTTGAATATCGTCCAGAAGTGAGTTCACAAATTCCACTTTCATACATTTTTTCATAACGAATCTTCCTTTGTGCATGTTTGGCTGGTGCTGATTTTCGTTCTTTTTTTCCTCTTTTTTTCTTTTGCTTGTGTAATAGTTTGGTTAAGGAAGACTTTTTAATTCCCTTTTTCACTTCGATATTTCTCTGTTTTACTGATTTTCCTCGTTGAAATCCCTTCATGATCTTCCTCCAACCGAGCATTTTGATATGGATAGTGCTTTGTTGCGATAAGATGGCGCCAACGAATAAAAAGATATTTTTCTAAAGGCAACTGATTTTTTTTGATCCACCCCACCGATAAAATCGGACTAGTAAAAAACATCAATACAATTCCTAGATCATCAATTGAATATCCCCAAATAAAATGATTAACTAGACCGACCGGTAAAATCACGATTAAAGCTAATGCGATAACGATAACCTGTCTTAAAGAGAAGCCAAAAAAGATCTTCTCTTGATATTCTTTGATTTCTTTTCTGATCACGACTTCAATTGCCATTTTTCACACTCCTTTTCTCACTCAGGCCGCAACGATGATCGCTTTCGACCATTTCATGGTGTAAAACAAACACATGGATAGTGCCAAACAATTACCGACAATCGCACTGATCACTGCAATCATCCCCTGCGTCTCATCAAATGAAAAAACAGTACTCACTAATAATGGATAGATGTTCAAAACGATAAAAAGCAATACACCTTGTAAAGATGCCGCACCAAATAGTTTAAAAAAATTCTTTCCAACATGACCAAGTTCTGTATTCACTAAAGCGACAATCGGTAAAGGTGAGATACTCAAATAAAGATACATTTCTAAAAAACGTAAAAAGATCAGCACTTGAGCAAGGACGCTAACAATGATCGATAGAATCAAGGGAACGAGTAAAATCATCAACAACACCATTTTTTCAAAAAAACCTAGCTGATCGATCTGCTCCATCACGTTGAAGATATCCATTGTCTGATCTGTCACACCTCGGATCTCCAATTGATTGATTCCTTGACTAACAAAAATACCTACATCCATAATGGCATTGAGGAAAACCATCAAGTGACGTAAAAGCAGTACGGTCAATCCGATTTTGATAAACAATGGCAAGAAAAGATCCAGTCCACCAAACTCTGACTGCTTGCCATATAGTCGATGTGCGAGTTGTTGAAATTCGATCAACAATAGAAAACCTAATAGGGAATAAGCAATAGGTTTGATGACACTTTCCATGATCGTCACACTGTAATGATAGATTTCCGGCAAATAGTGTTCGAGATTTTGTAAAAGACTATTTTTATGATTCGTCGATAAACTTAATTGTTCTGCAATCGTTTGTAGTAAAAATTCGATCGCACCGTCCATCCTTTTTCGCTCCTCACATTGAAATATTCGTGATCCACGCACCAGCAGCTAAAATCACAGCACCCCCAACGATTTGAAAAATGGCATGTTGCATCCCTGGCCCATTATGCTCTTTGATTGCAACGCCTAATTGGATAATGCCCCAAACGGTCAGTAAGCTTCCTGCAGTAATCACCCCGTTGGAAAATAAAGACATTGCTTGATTGAAATAATCCATTTGCATCTGCTACTCAAAATATAGACAAATATATCTATATCGAGATTTCTCTACTACTTCACGTAGTTAGAATTACTGTTTCATCGAATGCCGCCTCGTCACTTCCACACTACTACGGTTTGTCTCATTCTCCACAGTCGTTAATTCCCGACTAAGCCATCGGTACATATGCAAAGTTCCGATCTTATGCAATCACTTTGTATTCCTTCACATCTTTCAAATTCATGCTCGCGTTATAATCTCTATCTGCTACATATCCACACTTCTCACAGTGATAGGTACGCTCAGATAGCTTTAAATCCACTTTCTTATGCCCACATTCATGACATCGTTTCGAGCTAGGATAGAATCGATCGACTAGTCTTAACTCAATATGATAGACTTTACATTTATCTGCTAATTTTTTACGAAAAGCATAGAAAGATTGCTCTCTCACAGCTTTTGAAAGATGCCGGTTTTTCATCATCCCCTTGACATTCAAATCTTCAATTGTGATATAAGCTGGTTTGGTTTTTACTAGCTCTGACACAATTTTATTCACTCTGTCCCTACGGATATCTGTCAACCGTTTATGAAGTTTTTGTACTTTCAAGACTTGTTTTTCAATATTTTTGCGAGTAGCTTCTCCTCTCTTTGATTGTTTTTCGTTGACACGCTTTTTTTCGCTTTCGTATTTCCTCGACAGCTTGCGTTGTTGTCGTTTTAATTGTTTTTCGATTTTACGAATTTTTCCTGATTTATTGATATTTTTATAGGTTTTCCCTGTGGAAAGAATCGCAAAATCTTTTAATCCTAAGTCGATACCCACGCCTTCGGTAGGAGTATCGTTCAGTACTTGAGCGGTACAGTCCTGTTCCACGATGACCGACAGGTAGTAGCGGTTTGCTTGTTGGCTGATGGTGCCACTCTTTATGATATGTTTGTCATCGTGTTTAGGAATATAGCCTTTTTCTTTCAGTTTTACCCAATTCAAAGAGGGAACTTTTATCCGATGACGCTCACAACGGATGATTGTCTTTTTATCGTTCTTCACGAAATACATCGATACATCTTGGTGCTTCTTCTTTTTAAATTTAGGAAAATTAGCTCTTCCTTGAAAAAACTTTCTAAAGGCTTTTTCTGTCTCCATAATCGCGTGTTTCGTTGACTTCGCATAAACAGCTTTGATCCACAGCTTATCTGGATGGTTCGGAATGTAGTCGTTATTTAACCACTTTGAAAAATCCATACCTGATACAAACTTTCCGTTTGCTTTGTAAACTTCTTGGTTGTGGTAAATGTAAAAGTTCTTTACAAAACGTGCAACGCCAATGGTTCGATTAATAATTTCTTTTTGTTCTTCTGTTGGAAGAATTTCCGTTTTGTATGCCACTAACAACTTCATCACCTTCAATCTCATCTTTATACTTACGGAGTTCCATAAATACGGAAACTAAAAACGTGAATGATTGAAATTAAATCTTCAACTAATTCCTGTTGTGGCTATAATCTGGGTTATAACATACAATAATCGTCATACGAAACTTTGCCCATGTTTTTAACCCGTACAAATCTATCTTTGGATGTGATATAAATGGTGTCTATGTTTCCCGCCATTACTTCGTCTAACAACAGACTCCATTTTTGCGCTTGTAATTAAGACCACTGCCAATATCCACAAATACATCATCTAAATTTATGCCTTTTCCATTTACATAATTTCTCAAAAACTCCACTTGATTGTTCAAGTCATCTTTTTGTCCGACACTAGACAATTGAGCGTAAGCAATGTTCTTTTTGCCACTTGTTTTATCGCCTTTGATGTAAGTTAAATACTGGTCTTCTGTATACTATCTTCGATTTTTTGGTGTCCGATGTGCTTTTAACATACCATCGTTAGCCCAACGTTGTAGCGTTTGCACAGAACCCCCTAATCTTTCTGCCATATGCTTTGGTGCTCCATCATTATTTCTCCTCTCATAAAAACCACAGCACATAAAACTACTTTTGTGGATATTTGTATATAAAAATCACTGCTGTTTAGTTTCTCCTTATTCTCCCAATTTCTCTGGCATTTCTGGATTGTTGTCTTGAATAATGACATGAAAAGATACTGTCGTTTCTGTAAATGTATCTTTGACCGTCAAATAAACAGGATAGCTTCCAGGTGTATCCCAAGCGATTTCTTCTATGATCTCAACATCTTCTATTCCAATACTCTCTTCACGATCCGACACGGAGATCCCTGCTAATAAATCTGGCTTTTCTTCGCCTACAATGATTCTCTTATCCTCTATCCCAGAAAATACAGGTGGTTCATTGATTACTTGGATGCTCCCAAAGGTTTTGGTGATTTTTCCATGCGTATCTTGGACTTGAAGAGGAAAACGATAGGTATTTAATCGGGAAGTGTCGATTTTCTCCCAAAAGGGCAGATCGATTGCCACTTGTAATTGATCAACCGGATCTTCACGATCTGCAAGAAATAGTTTTGCTAGATAGCTTTCTTTATTCAGTTCACTAAATACAGGAAGAGTCATATGCGTATTTGTAACAGTCGGCGCTTCATTTGTTAGGTGAACATAGATTGTACGCTCTGCCGCTCGTTTGCCATAACGGTCAATGACATTCCCAATTCTTACGAAGTAGTTTCCTGGTACATAGGGGACAAGATTGGATGCTAAGATGTTTTCCGAAGTAAGATTGATGGCACCATCTTCTTGATCATTTACGGAGAAATAATCAAATAAAGAGAATGATTGATCAACAGGTAAAATCAGTTGGTTCGGCCCACTTATTATTGGTGCTTCATTGGTGATCGTAATATTACTTATCAGGTTGGCACTTGCTCCAAATTGATCACTCACAGAATAAATCACTTCATAGCTTCCTTCTTTTTCTGTCTGGAGTGTGGTTTGTACTTGAACCTCTGCGGTCAATTCACCATCTTCTTCATCGTGAGCGGAAATGCCAGCCAATAAGTCAATACTTGAACCGATCGTAGCGTGATGACTTTGTCTTACTTGTTGAATGGTCGGGGAGTGATTAAACAGAAATGTGACTGTCGCAACACTCACTTTCCCTTTTGAATCAGTTGCTGTGATCTGCATCACTTGATAGCCAGATTCGTTAGGATTGACGGGCGTATAATGGATCACTGGAACGGGATCACTTCCTTGAACAACAGTAAAATAGGTAAAGGGATCAATTGCTGTTCCTCTTGGTAAGATCTGCAATGGGTCGTTTACATGCACGTAGGGACTTTGCCAGTGATTGTCGCTCTCTGGAATTGCTACAACCTCCGATAGCGTAACTTTTTGTTCGTCTTCTGCGAGGCGATGCGTGAGATTGCTTCTTGATACTGAATTTTCTAGACTTTGAGGTACTGTTGTTGCTTCAAGGTAAGCGATCCTCAGCTGATTGGTTTCATCCTTGATTGTTGCTTCAGCGGGGAGAGCCAATGGTTTTCGAAATTGAGAAGCAAACTCAAACAATTGAGAAGAGTTCTCCTCTTTTTTCAGATGGCTCTCCTCTGGTGTTTTCACTTTGATTGCCTGTTTCGTTTTGTTTGAAGCGGGCCCCACTGTTGGTGAGACTTCTGTTTGTTGTGATTTACAACCAGTAACTAATAAAACAACTGAACAACTGAATATGAACAAGCCAAATCTCATGTATTTTTTCCTTTTAGTCATTCAACCCACCCCTTTTTTGTTGATAGATCAAAACACCACTCACTCCTAGAAATAAGCTACCTAGCCCTACTAGAGAGACAGAAGTACGACTATTCGTTTTAGGTAAATTCCGAGTATTATCCTGCTTTTTCGCTTCTTCTTTTTTCTCGTTTTTTGGTGTATTGAAATAAACAGTCTGCTCTTTATTAGTCAGATCATCTTCACGTGCAACCTCATTTTCTTGTTCAGATTCGTAGTACAAAATATGAGTGGCAATCAGCTGATCATTGGCTTTTAGCGTATTGGCTTTCAGTTCCAGAAAAACTTCAAACTGATCTTCTTTACTCTTTGCTGTGTAGGTTGAGATTGCTTCGTTGATGACTTCTCCGGTGTCACCTTTTCGGTACTGCGTCACTACGGTATACGTATGACCGACTTCAATGGCTGCTCCTTTGATCCAGACTACGTCTTTCAATTGATTGTCTTTGGTTGGGTCAAGCTCCTTGCTTCCATCGAGAGATGTGAACAAACTCGTCAATGCTAATTTTTCTCGTTCGTTATAGGCTTCTAATACGATCAACTCACCATCTTTTTCAACAGTTACTGAAAAGTCTAAAGGTTCTTCTAATGGTAAATACCCTTCTAATGGTTTTCCTTCAATAAATTGATAGGTGCCATAGGGCAAATCGCCTACTTCGATTCTCCCCTCATCATCCGTGAGATATTCTTCAATAAATTGAAGATTTTCCTCGCCATTTTCTGATTTTTCTACTTGATATAGGCCAAATGGTACTTGCACCAAAGGTTGTTCATTCAAGCGATCTCGTTTGATCAACTCAATGGGTTGTCTTGCTAAACGGTTAGGGACTTCTAAGCGAATCAATGCACTATGATTTTCCACTGTTACACTGAAAATCAATGGTTCTTCTAACGGGAGATAGCCTTCTGGCGCTTTGACTTCATGAAGCTCATAGCGATCCACGCCCCAAGGTAAGCTCTCAGTTGTCACTAATTCCCCTTTTTGATTCGTTTCAAAAATCTCAGTTTTTTCTGTATCATTCGGACGCGTCATTGCTACAAATGCCCCTTGTCCATCATTCGCCCAAGTATCAAAAATCTTGAATTGTGCGCCAGCATAGGGAATTTGTTGTCCTGTTTCTTGATCGATCTTGATGAGATGTACGCGTGATTCGATGATTTCATCTTCTAATAAAAAGAAATGTGTATAATCTTCCTCACTGATCGTCACTTCAAATGGTTCAATGATCAAATAGCCATCCGTTCCTTTTGTTTCAGTGATCGTATACGTATCATAGGGTAAATCGATAAATTTAAAGTAGCCGTTTTTTTCAGTGACTTGGACATATTCTTTTCCTGTGGTATGAGCGGTGGCTGTTAGTTCGATTCCTTCGAGTGGTGGTTTATGATTCGTTTGATTGGTTGTTAATGCGTGTAAAATTTCGAAGATAGAAGTGGGGATAAGAGGTTTTGAACCAAATTTATACCCTTCGACATGACCCTTGATGACGCGATCAGTGACTGTTTTACTATGGATAGCCACTGTTTCATTTTGTCCTGCGTAGGTCAAATGTATAGGGTAGATCGTCGGATCTAAGTTATAGCCTTTCGGTGGAATGGTCTCTTGTAAATAATAGGTTCCTAGTCTTAACCCTTTTAGCTCAGCTGATGCACTTCCATTAACCTCTTCCATCGTCAATTCCGCAACTGTTTCTCCGTCTTTGGCCGTTAATTGATACACAGCTCCGATCAATTGGGCACCTCCTTGAGGCTGATTGCCTGTTTCTGCATCTTCTTTGATGACCATCAAATTAGCTGTCTGTTCTTGATTAGCTAACGTGATACTCGTTAATTCATTCACTTTGACAGTGATAGTCTGGGGCGTTGGATTTAAAACGTAGCCTTCTGGCGCTTTGATTTCTTGAATCGTAACAACCGTATCAACGAGTAGATCATGCCAAATAGCAACACCATCAGAATCTGTCGTCAATTCTTTTATCTGTCCATCCGCAGTCGTGAAACGAAAAACGGCGCCTACTAATGGTTGTTTTGTTTGTTGATCGACTTTGCGGATACCTGCATGTCCATATTTTTGCACGCGTAACTGAAAGGAAGTTCTTGTCAGCTGCGGCACTCTACCGACTACCATATTTTGTGTATAAGGATGTTGGTACACGACGATTGCTCCTTGATAACTACTGGGGATATGATAATCAAATGCGATCTCACTTGTCGCCGACGCCTCTTTCGATGCAGTGACAGTTACTTGATTCCCTTGCTTTTCAATGGTTACTCCATTGATTTGTTGAACAGGCGATGAGCTATAATTCGAAAATGCTCCTGTTGTGTCGGTCAATGTTTGGCTTTCGCCAGCTTTTATATCCAATATTTGTCCATCAAAACTCGGTTGGGTATAGAACCGTTCCACTTGTTCCATCACTGTTCGTTTGAATGTTTGGTAATCGTTCATTGTCAAAACACCAGAAATACTGGTGGGGGTGATTCCTTGTTGCTCCCAAGCAAGGAGTTGCGTCATCAATTCTTTTTCCATCGTGTAGTTTGTCGCAATCACCCCATAGTATTTGATCAAAGAAATTTTCTTCAATAATTCTGTATTTTGAATACTTGAATTATACCCGCTATTTTCTCCGATATTCAGCGCTACTCCTTGTTCCAGACAAAGCGCAATCTCTCCCTTCACTCGCTTGCCGTACCAACCAATTTCTCTGCCACCATTAGATAGATGGATATCGATATGAGGGATATGGATCGCTGGATCAACAACGACACTTTCATTTGCAAATGGATCAGCCAATCTTGGAGAATGTTCATGGATCGCCGCTTCAATATAATTCGTCGAGCCAATAGTAATCAATTTCCCATTGGCCCTTTGGACTAATTGATAGTTTTTTTTGAAACTTGTCCAGCTATTATCTGGTGGGATTGATTGTTCAGCTGTAAGTAAAGTTTGATTGGGGGCTGATGCAGTGATTTGTTGATACGTGGGGAGGTCAGGCAGTGATTTGTTGATACGTGGGGAGGTCAGGCAATGTTTCTGCCGAGACTGGTCTTACTTTCATTTGAAAAAAAATCGTGATTAAAATAATGATCGGTAGCATCAAAAATAGTGATTCAGAGGATTTCTTCATTCTTTGACTCCTTTCCTTAGTGAGATAAATCAACTGAAAACGTGATGTCTTCTCCTCGCACCTCCTTCACTATATAATTACGATTTTGGCGAGATTCTCCCAAAAAAATAGAAAAAAAAACGACCAATCAATTGATTGGTCGTCGCGTATTTTACGTCAAAACTCCTCAGCTTGTTTTAAGATTTGTTGGATTTCCTCTACTGTTTGGGCATCGCTCAATGCCATCACTTGATCGACATCGGAACAAAAAAAGGCAAGTTCTTGTAAACTTGTTAATTGTTGGTTTTCTCGCATGATCACTGCAAATAAAATCGTTGCGACTTTCTTTTCTTCGTCGATACCAAAGTCAACGCCATCAGGTACTTGGAACAAAAAAATACCCTCTTCAACAATCTGTTCATCTTTTGCTTTTCCATGAGGAAGTGCCACAAAGTTACCGATATAGACACTTGCTGCTTCTTGGCGAGCAACCATCGCATCGATATATTCCTTTTGGATGACTCCTTTTTCAAGTAGTTGTTCACCAATCTGCTGAATGGCTTCTTGCCAGCTACCAAACTGTTGGTTCAACCAAATATGTTCAGATGAAATCTCAAGCATCAATAGAGCCCCCTTTATTTTTTTATTTCATCGATCAAAATTTTAGATAACAACTGATAGATGATTGCCTCATTTCCTGATCGAAAAATCTCAGTATTCAAATCATTCATGATCAATGCACCACTTATTTTTCCAAGTAATTTTCCAGTAGCTTCGTCAATAGGGGAAGGTGCTAGCATCACTAACATTCTTGATAAATCAACTTTCGTTTTGTCCATTCCCTCGATCTCCAATACTTGCTTCAATTGAAAAATACAGAATAAAGGTTCCGTGATCTCAGAACTAGAGGTATGGAAAAGCCCCATGTTGGTATGAGGTAACCCGATCGGCGCTTGTTGATATCTTTTCATTAAACGCTGATAGACTTTTTCTTTATCTTGGACCACCCCTGTAGGTAAATAGTCGAAAATATCCTTCAACGTAGCTTCTACTGTCGTTGGATTGTCTAATTCTTGAATGAAGAAATACTGGAGTAGCTGATTGATTTTACTCATCATCAACACCGTTTCTTCATAAGTATCTTCGATAACAGAAGGTTGATCAGCTAACCGGATATGCTCCGTTCGATGTGCTGTCAAACGAGCAAATTCTGCTTTTAATTGTTTAATTTCTTCCTCAAGAAGTAATGGTGAAACTAATAGATATTTCCCCTCATAGCCACTTAAGATCGAGGTAGAAATGACGAGATCATACTCTTCTTCTAAATTGATTTTCTTTAAATCAGCAATTCGATAAAAATGGATATGTTGAACAAATGGGAAGTATCTCTTTAGTTTTAACTCAAGCATACTTGTCGAAGCTAAGCCACTAGGTGAAAAACCAGCGATTTTGATCGTGCTGTCCTTTGGTGTTTTTTCTAACGAGTTCGCAAAGTGAAGAACCATATAAGCAATTTCTTCTTCGGATAGTTTCTTTTCTTGAAAAATCTGCTCGATTCCTTGACGGATGGCTTGGGCGATCTCTTGATACTGGACCATGATTTTTTCCAAGATTGGATTAGTCAATTGTTCTTCTTGAAGTACCGCTCGAGAAAATACTCCTGATAAATGGGTCAACAACATTTTGTAGAGTGTTTCATCTTGGTAGAATGGATTATTTGTTGCTTCACTGACTACTTGGATCAATTGTTTCACAAGATAAGCGAGTTGCGTATCAAATGTTTCTTCAAAGAAATCCTGATCAAAGGAATTCGAGAAATCATTTAATAGACTAGCAAAAAAGACGATTTCATTGACTGGATAAAGTTGTTGCGTTTCCTTAGCGATTTTAGAAAATAAAGCTTTGGCGATACGTAATAACTCTTTATTCACTAGTCCAGTGTAGGTTTCATTCGTCAGCACTTGATTTTTTTTGACACGGTCGATCGTAATGCTGAGTATCAAAACTAAATGTTCCAGTTTCCGGTCACTTAATTCTTTCTTTTGTTGAACCAATTCTTCTCGTACCACTTGACGCGCCAGTAATAAACTATCTGTCGTGATAAATTGAAAAAAGAAATTCGTTGTCGTATCAAATTCCAGCAAGTGAAATATTTCATACGCATTGATCTCCAACTCTAAGATATTCGCTATCAGCAATCTGCGGTATTTTTCCGGTCCAGTGATTTCATAGCCACGGTTACGCGTGATCGACAATGGCAGTTGTTTCATACTGGTTTCAAGTTGCTTGATATCAGCATAAAAAGTCGTATTACTAATCAAATACTTTTCTAAAAAATAACTTAAAGACAACGGTTCTTTCGTAAGTAATAGTTCTAATAAAATCGCATGTTGCCTTTCGGTTGTCGATAGTTCCATCTCTTTTTCGTTCAATAGTTGGCGCAATTGTGTCATTGTTTCAGGTGTTGCTTCAATCGCAAATGACCCTCGGGCTATTTTTTTCAGCGAAGCATTTACTTCCTCGAGCGATCGTTCTAATTGCTCCAACTCGCGGTATACAGTCCGTTTGCTGACACGTAAAACATTGACCATTTTTTGTATAGATACAGGTGCTGGACTATTGATGAGTTCTGTCAATAATTCTTTTTCCCTTGGTGACAAATACATCTTAGTCCACTTCCTTTACTAATGATAGATAGGCTTTGGTACTGACAAAATGATCAATGATCAACAAATGCTCCACTTGTTGTTCCAGTTGATACGCCTTTGCCATACTTTCATTCGCAAGATATACCACTTCTTTTTCAGGTACTAGGTCTTCGATGGCTGTTTTTTCTACAGATAGATCGAACTGATATTCCTTGGCTAGCTTCATTAAAATCGTCATCCCCATCGTTTGTGAGCCTCGTCGATTTCCTTGGTATAAAAACACAACTCTGGTTCTAGGTTGTTCAACTTCTTGTTGTTTTTTGATCTGAGGTTCAATGTTTATTTCATGAAGTTGCTGCTTGATCAATGGTAGATACGACTCAACTTCTAAAAAATGATCGACAGCAATGATCTGACTTTCTTTGGCTTTTTCTTGCGCCAAAGATTGAAAGGCGCTTTGTACGATCACCAATTGTTTCTTGTGATTCGGCAGATCGTAAATCGATGTATAGCTTATAGGTATATCTATCCCTTGCGCATGCAGTTTTTTCTTCAAAATGGCTGCGCCCATTGCACTAGAACCCATCCCGGCATCGCAAGCAAAGATGATTTGGTTGACCGCTTCATGATTCATTAGTTGGCTCCTTTCTTGGAGGATCGATTCCACAGGTTTCGTTTTTTTCAATAACAGTATGGCACAAACAAATGTAGCAATCGCACTGAGAATAATACCTAAAATGACACCTGCTAATTGTGAGGGTGGTGTATTCCCTAAAATAATCACCAATGAACCTGGTGAAACCGGAGCATTCAACCCACTAGCAAATAGTTGGAACACAAACGTTCCAGTCGCTCCCCCAACCATGACTGCAAAAAAAAGCGCAGGTTGCATCAAAACAAAAGGAAAATAGATCTCATGGATCCCTCCCACTGCTTGGATCATCAATGCTCCACCTGCTTTGACACTTTTTTCTCGATCACCAGCAAATAAAAATGCACTCAAAATCCCTATTCCTGGCCCAGGATTGGCTTCCATTAAAAATAAGATCGAATGCCCCGTATGTTGTGCCATCTCCATTCCTAAAGGTGTCAAGATGCCGTGATTGATGACATTGTTCAAAAATAAGACCTTTAACGGTTCCAACACTAAACTGACAACTGGTAACAAATGTTGTTCAATGAGCCAATAAACAAAGCGTCCAACATAAGACAAACTACCTTCAACAAGTGGCTGTATGACCAGTATGCCTAATAGACAGACAACCCCACCGATTAGACCGATCATCAAGTTATTCAGCAACATCTCATACCCAGGCTTGATTTTCGGCGCCAGCCAACGATCTACCCAATGAAAAATACCTCCCGTGATCAAACCGATGATCATCGCTCCGAATAGTTGTGGAAGATCAGAAACTACTATCATACCGATGACAGCAATCCCACCTGCTACAGCTGCTTTTTGATCAAAAATCTTTGCTCCAGAGTAACTGATCAAAATAGGCAATAACAGATAAATCAGCCAGTCAGTGACATGTACAAGCGTTTGGCGCAAATCACCTGATACGATATTTGATACAATCGATAACAAACCCCAAGCAATAAAAATACTTAGATTTGGCATGATCATTTGTTTGAAATAATGTAGTAATTGACGAAACCAGGTTAATTTCGCCACTGCATTAGCAGGAAGCGCATTCAAATTCTCCCCCACGTTGATCACCTGCCCTTTCTACTTCAGCAGACTGCGCTTATGCTTTTTTTCAGATAGCTCTATTCTAACAGTTACCGTTATCTATTTTCCACAAAAAAAATTGGGCAAGTAACCGCAGTTACTTCCCAATTCTTTAAAAATAACACTTATATCAAAACAGTCATCGTTGCAGCCGCTAAGATTAGGACCAACCCAATGATCGTGACAGTCATTTCTTTTTTCGTTTTCTTTTGTCCTAAGAACCAGATACCAGTTAAGGTTGCTAGAACAACAGAAGTTTGCGACAAGATGAAGCCCGTTGCCAAACCATTCATATTTGGTTGTGCAGAAATCAAATAGGTCAATGCAGCAAAGGCAAAAAAGAAGCCAGAAAAAATTTGTTTATAAGAAACAACTTCCGTAAATGCTGATTTTTCATGCCCTCTCATACTTAATACAGCGGTGTAGATGATCGCCACTAAGACCATCCCCATTGCTTGTGGCAAGAAAGCGTGCATTCCGTCGATGGTTGTTGCTTGAGGTGCTGCGGAATATGCCCAATACCCAATCTCTCCGACTGCTAATAATAAAACCGCTTTTTTCAGTAAACTGCTATTTTCTTTGGTTTTTTTCTCAGTCCAAACAGTCATCCATGCGCCTAAAATAATCAAGATCAATGCTAATCCACCAAGAATCTTCGCTGTCGTTCCTGGCCAATTGCCTAGCGCAAAAACACCCCATAATGAAGCCCCAAGTAATTGAAAAGCTGTGGTGATAGGCATTGCACGTGACGAGCCAATCAGTGTGAAAGATTGAAAAGTAATGATTTGAGCAGTCGCCCAGCCCACACCGGAAAGAATAGAAAAGACAAGATCCATTCCAGATGGCAGTGCTATGCCATTGATCAGGGCAAAAATAAGTGCGAATATCAAAGTTCCTATTGTTGATCCCAAAATCTGGTTCACAGGACGGCCACCGATCTTCGAAGCAATCGTTGGATAAAGTCCCCAACCTAGTAATGGTCCTAATCCGATCAATAATGCTGTTGCATTCATTTATTACATCTCCTTTTTTAGAATACGACGCCACTTTCTAACAAGATATTCGCATAAGGAGTCATCTCACCTGTGCGAATAAATGCGTGACAATTGTTTAACTCAGTTTTCATTTCACTATGCGGAATAAACGTGATCGGTGTCTCCGGCATTTCTTTTTGGATTTCTAAAAGAATGTCAGGATTCTCTTTTTTGATTTCCTCTGCTAGATAAATACGTTGCACCTCTAATTCTGACAACACATTGCGTAAGACTTCCATAAAGCTAGGAACCCCTTGCGTGACTGCTAAATCGATTTTTTCAGTGGTCATAGGTACAGGCATTCCTGCATCGCCAATACTTAATTTATCAAAATGTCCCATTTGTGCAATCACTCGTGAGATATCAGAATTGATTACTTTTGTTTTTTTCATTATTTGTTCATCCTTTCCGCAATCAGATTAATTCATGTTTATATGGAATAGACGGTTGAGCACCAAAACGTTGAACAGTCACAGAAGAGGCTTTATTACCATAATTGATTGCTTCTTCTAGGTTGCTGAAGTCTTTGGCTAATATACTGCTCATCGCGCCAATAAAGGTATCCCCAGCAGCCGTTGTATCCACTGCATGGACTTTAAAAGCTGGTACGATCCCACTAGCGCCGTCAGCAATATCATAATAAGCGCCTTTACTTCCGATCGTGATGATCACGGCTTCAATACCTAATCCATGAAAGACTTGTGCCGCCTCTTTCAGACTTTTTTCGTCGGTAATAGTGATGCCTGTTAAGATCTCCGTTTCTGTTTCATTCGGAATGATCATGTCTGTCACTGCTAATAACTCATCCGGAACATTTTCTAGCGCAGGTGCCGGATTCAAGATCGTTTTCACGCCAGCTTCTCGAGCGATTTTGAATGCTTCGATCGTTGGTTCTATAGCGCTTTCAAACTGAGCAATAATAAAATCACTTTTTTGGATGATTGTTTTGTTTTCTTGCACTTGTGTTACGGTAAACGCATTGTTTGCACCAGCATGGATCATGATACTATTTTCACCTTGGTCATCAACAATGATATACGCTTGTCCAGTCGCTTGATTTTCTAATGTCGCTACACCAGATAAATCGATTTCTTCTTGTTCAAGTAATTCTGTCATCGTTTTTCCTGCTTCGTCTTTACCCACTCCACCAATAAAGTAAGTTTTTGCCTCCGAACGTCTAGCAGCAACCGCTTGGTTAGCTCCCTTCCCTCCACCAGCTGAAAAAGTTTCTTTCGTATGGATCGTTTCTCCAGGTTTTGGCATATAAGTCACACGGATGGTTCGATCTAAATTGATACTTCCGATAACTGTAACAGTATTCATCGTTTTCCCTCTCCTTTAACAAGAAAATCATTTTAACGTTCTATTAAAACGTTTTAACTCTACGAGAAGAATATAACATATTTTGTAAGTGATTTCAACAAGCAACTTTTCGACTATAAAACTAACTGTAATTTGTACCTTCTTTGTTCTTATATCACTAGATCAATGATAGCCAATCACTGATCTAAAAAAAAAGCACCAACCAAAAATAGCAAGTCCATTTTCGGTTGGTACGCTTTATTGTTGTCGCTGAACCTAGCAACGACAGTTTTATCTTATTATTTTTTTCCTGGCTCAGAAGCGATGATCGAAAGTTCTCCTTGAACTTTCCACTCCGTGATATCGCTTGGTAAGATCGCACTTGTTCCTTTTTCTAATGGGTATGTTTGGTTGTCTATCACCAATTCTCCCGCACCATCAATAACTGTCATCAATGTATACGGTGCTTGTTTTTTAAAGGATGTGATTCCTTTGATGTCCCATTCGTAGACGTTGAAAAATTCTGTTTCTACGTAAGTGACGATCGAAGAGTTCCCTTGACGGATCTCTTTGATCTGTAATTCAGGAGCTTTTGCTGGTACTGTTGTTACGTCGACTGATTGTTGGATGTGTAATTCCCGAGTGTTTCCTTGGTCGTCTTTGCGATCATAATCATAAACACGATAAGTTGTGTCTGAACTTTGTTGTGTTTCTAAAATCATGATCCCTTTACCGATTGCATGGATCGTTCCACTTGGTACGTAGAAAAAATCACCTTTTTTGACAGGAACTTTTTTCAATAAATCATCCCAGCGACTATCTTGGATCATTTCGGCTAACTCTTCACGTGTTTTTGCATGATGACCATAGATGATCTCTGCACCTGGTTCGGCATCAATGATGTACCAGCACTCTGTTTTTCCTAGCTCTCCTTCATGTGCCATACCATAAGCATCATCCGGATGAACTTGGACAGATAGATCATCTTCTGCATCTAAGATTTTGATCAATAGCGGAAAAACTGGTTCTGATGGATGACCAAATAATTCTTTATGTTCTTTCCATAGATCATCTAGTTTCCAACCTTTGAATGGACCATTTTCAACGACACTCACGCCATGAGGATGCGCACTGATCGCCCAATCTTCGCCAATTTTATCATTAGGGATATCAAAGCCAAACACACTACGTAAGCGACTGCCTCCCCAGATTTTTTCTTGAAAAACAGGTTTTAAAAATAATGGTTCTTGCATACGTCAAACTCCTCTCGATTTTCAATTGCTATTATAGCATTATTTTCAGTGTAACGCTTTCTCTTGTAAATAAATTTCAATGATTTCATCCCGACATTTTAGATATTCTTCACGATGATCGTTTGGATGTAGGCGATTGGATAGAAAGATGAAGGCTTCTTGATCGATTGGGTCGATCAATAGAAATGTCCCTGTATAGCCTGTATGGAATAGTAATGGATGCCCATCCTTTTTATCTTGTTTTAAATCCCATCCGAGTGAGCGACCACCTTTACCAGTTGGCGTATGATCAGCCAATAAGGAACGGATAGTTGTCTCTTCCAAAAAATGACCAGAATCTAACTTTCCGTATTGCAGATACATCCGGACAAACTTCTCACAATCCGCAAGATCAATAAATAGACCAGCATTACCTGCATGTTCTGCTAACACTCGTGCTTTTGGATCATGTGTCAAGCCATGGATCACCTCACCAGAAGGAAGTTGTTCAGTCGGAACGATCCGTTCTGAAGGACGTGGTAAGAATAAGCTATTCATCATTCCTAACGGTGCTAGTACTTGCTCTTCAAAAAGCTCGACCGCCTCTTCCTGGAAAATCTCCTCTAACATCAATCCTAAAAGAATCGTGCCTGCATCCGTATAGCGAACTTCGATTCCTAATTGATCGCCTGGTTGAAGTTTCAAATAAGCTTCAATCAATTCTGTTTGTGATAGATGATCTCGATCAGGAATAAATGTCTGGATGTCTGAGGTATGTGTCAATAAGTGGCGAATCGTGATCGTTTGATTCTCAAAAGTCGGCAAGTACGTATGCAAAGGTTCATCTAATTCAACTTTCCCGTCTTCGATCAATCGCAAGACAAGGCTTGTCGTTGCAATCACTTTTGTCAGGGAGGCTGCATCAAAGAGCAAATCTTCGGTCATTGGTCTGATTGTAGGAATGATCTGCGCATCACCTGCGATCACTTTTTCAATCTGATCCTCTTTCATAAAAGCAGCGACGACCCCTGGATAATATCCCTCATTCATTTTTTTTAGTATATATTCTTTCGTTTTAGCGTACATAGTTTCTCCTTATTTATCTCTGGATATGCTTGTTTGCTCCCCAAGCATAATTCTTTCTTCCATAAGAATCAATTGTTTTTCTCATTTATCCCAGTATTTAGTGGCTGACATAAAAAAGCAGGAAACTTTCAGCATCAGCTGAACTTTTCCTGCTTTTTCCAACGGTCGAGCAATCGACTGATCCTAGCCACTGTTCATTGGATAACATTAGTTGCTTTTGTTTCGTCCACGAACCACCATTCGATGCCAATTGCATCATACAAAGTCAAAACTTTTTGTTTTTTGTCAATGTAAAAATCGATCGTTTCTGTGTTCAAATGTGCAATCAGACGTTGCATACTTTCTGGATCAACAACAAATTTCAAAAAGTCTAATCCTAAGATTTCATCAGTCGGTAAGGCAATCACTGGACTCTCAGCTTGAGTCAGTCCTACATGAAAATCACCTTTATTCAAGATAAATTCTTTCTCTTCCTCTTTATGCACAGTCAGACCTAAAAGCTCTGATAAAAATTCTCGTTCCTTTTCCATATCTAGTACATTTAGGTGGACTTTTTGGAAATAAGTACCAGCAGACAATTTCTTAAAGCGTTCATTTGATTGTCTTAATAGCGCTTCTTGGTCTAATTGTTCCACCGCTTGTTGTTGTGAAGTGTGAGTCTCTTCATGATAGATCTCTAACATATTGCCTTCAGGATCTTTCATTAAAATACCGATTCTGCCATCACTTTCCAGTGCTTCTTCGATCGTTTGATTCGTTTGGCGAATGCGATACAGCACATCTGCCATTTCTTCTAATGTCGGAATGATCAAAGAAAAGCGATTGAGCTTTTTGATTTCCCCAAAGTGATCATTTGCTCGTGGACTTTCCTCTAATAATAACATCTCGCTGTCATTTTCTACTGTACCGAAAATCGCTAATTCATTTTCTTCTCTCTTTAAATCGAAACCGATCGTGTCTCTATAAAACTCGATCATTTTATCACGGTCTTTTACACGTATCGCAATACTTTTCAAATAAGTAGTAGACCCCAAATCAAAAACTTTCATAATTTCTTGCTCCCCTCTACGTTAAGCTTTATTTTAACGATGCTTCTCTTTTCTTTCAAGCAATATCTTATTTTTTGTTGAATTAATTCTTAGATTGTCTTATTTTTTAGCTAATTATCAGAATGGGAAGGGAAAATCATTCTATATGTAAGAAAAGCGGCGAATCTTTGATAAAACTTTTTTATTTTTTTAAACGCCGCTTTCCCATAATCCTATAAAGATTATTATAACTTATTTTATCTTATTATGAAGCTTCTTCTGTAAACTGACTATTATACAGATCAGCATAGAACCCATCTTTTTCCATGAGTGTATCATGGTTTCCTGTTTCAACGATCGATCCTTGGTTCATCACGATAATATTATCCGCATCACGAATCGTTGATAAGCGATGCGCAACTACAAAACTTGTACGATTTTTCAATAAACGGTTCATCGCTTTTTGAATCAAAATCTCCGTACGAGTATCGACACTTGAGGTTGCTTCATCCAAGATCAAGACATCTGGATTTGCTAAGAATGCTCGGGCAATTGTAATCAATTGACGTTGACCTTGTGAGATATTGCTTGCATCTTCATTTAAGATCGTATCATAACCGTCAGGTAATTTGCGGACAAATTCATCGACATGGGCAGCTTTCGCAGCTTCGATCACTTGTTCATCCGTTGCATCATCATTTCCATACTTGATATTGTCATAGATCGTTCCAGTAAATAACCATGTATCTTGGAGTACCATTGAAAATTGCGCACGTAATACATCACGAGAAACATCTCTCGTATCGACACCGTCATACCGAATGCTTCCGCCTGAAACATCATAAAAACGTTCCAATAGATTGATCAAAGTCGTTTTACCAGCCCCAGTCGGACCGACAATAGCGACCATTTCACCTGGCTTCACATCCAAATTGAAATCTTTCATCAATAAATGATTTGGCGTATAACCAAACTGCACATTTTCAAAACGAACTTTGTACGGTGTATTTTCTTCGACTGGTAAACCAGATTTTTCATTGGTCATCTCTTCTTCGTCTAAGACTTCAAAGACACGTTCAGCCGAAGCGACTGTTGATTGGATCGTATTCATCAAGCTTGCCAATTGTGTGATTGGTTGAGAAAATTGCGTCGTATATTGTAAGAATGCTTGCACATCCCCTAATGCCATATTCCCATTGGCTACTTTGATCCCACCAAGTACAGCCACAAAGACGTACCCTAGATTTTTGACGAAGTTCATCAATGGCATGATGATTGCAGAAATAAACTGCGCTTTCCAACCAGAGGCATATAAATTTTGGTTTTCAATCTCAAAAACTGCTTGGTCTTTTGCTGTATGGTTGAACGTTTGGACGATCGTATGTCCAGCATAGGTTTCTTCGACTTGGTTGTTCAATAATCCTAAACTCTTTTGTTGATCCGCAAAGAAAACTTGTGATTTCGGTGCAACGATCATCACGATGATCAAGCTCAATGGAATCATCAACAACGCCACTAATGTCAGTTGCCAGCTGATGGATAGCATCATGACGATGACCCCGATCAGTGTGACCGCACTTGTGACAAATTGAGTCAAGTTTTGTTGTAACGTGCTGGCGATATTATCCATGTCGTTGATTGCTCGAGACATGATATCCCCATTCGTATGTGTATCATAATAAGAGATCGGCACACGATTCATTTTTGTCTCTAAATCATGTCTTAACTCATATACCGTACGTTGCGACACGCGAGTCATAATGAACTGTTGCAAGAAGTTGAACACGGCAGAAATCAAGTACATAACAATCACTGTCGCAATGATTTGACCAATTTTGTCAAAATCGATTGGGAATTTAGTGACTTGTTGCCCTTCTTGCATTTGTCTTGCGCCAAGCATCACACCGTTAAAAATTTCTGTGGTTGCTTTCCCTAATACTTTTGGTGTCTGGATTTGGAAGACGACAGCTGCAATCGCTAAGACAAATACAGCAATGATCGCTACTAAACGCTTAGACATATAGCCGAATAACCGACGAACAGTGCCCCAAAAGTTTTTTGGTTTTTCTCCTTTAGCACCAATGTTACGTCCTGGTCCCCCACCCATTGGTCCTTGAGGAGATCGATTGTTTCCTTTACTCATGCTAAATCCTCCTCTCTCAATTGTGAGTTGACGATTTCTTTGTATGTTTCATTTGTTGCTAGTAATTCTTTATGCGTTCCTTTTCCAACAAGTTTTCCTTCATCTAATACTAAGATCGTATCTGCATCCATGACGGTACTTACTCGTTGCGCCACTAAAACGGTGATACTTTCTGTCATATTTTCTTTTAGTGCTTGACGGAGTTTCGCATCTGTTTTGAAGTCTAGTGCTGAGAATGAATCATCAAAGACATAGATGTCGGCTTCTTTTACTAAGGCACGCGCAATAGCTAATCGCTGTCTTTGTCCACCAGAGAAATTTCCGCCACCTTGTTCGACATGACTATCTAAACCATCTTCCATTTCAGAAACAAAGTCTTTTGCTTGGGCGATCTCTAATGCTTTCCAAATCATCTCATCTGTTGCGTCTTCTTTCCCATATTGCATATTCTCACGAATCGTTCCAGAAAAAAGGACAGCTTTTTGGGGAACAAATCCCATCAATTCACGCAAGTTATATTGCGTCATATCAGTGATGCTCGTTCCATTGATCGCGATCTCGCCCGATTCAATATCATACAAACGTGGGATCAGATTCACTAAAGTCGTTTTTCCTGAGCCAGTACCACCAATGATAGCTACGATATCGCCGGATGAAGCTTCAAAGTTGATATCTTCCAACGCTAGTTTTTCTGCACCGTGGTAACGGTAATTCACCTGTTTGAATGACAAACTTGCGTCTTTTCCAGCTAAAGCAACCGTTTCTGGTTGTTCTGGGTCAACGATACCTGCGTCTTCTTCAAGTACTTCATTGATCCGATCAGCCGAAGCTTGGGCACGAGGAACCATGATAAAGATCGCTGATAACATCATGAAACTAATCAAAATTTGCATCGCATAAGTCATGAAAGCAATCAGATTTCCGACCTCTAAGGTCATATCCGCTATGTAGTGCCCACCAAACCATGTGATCGCTACGTTCGTCCCACTCATGATCAACGTCATCATTGGCATCATCAATGCAACGATCGTGTTGACTTTGATTGCCGTATTTGTATAATCCTTATTCGCTAAATCAAAACGATTTTCCTCAAAACGTGTTTTGTCAAACGCTCTGATGACACGTACACCGGTTAATCCTTCACGAAAAACAAGGTTTAAGCGGTCCGTTTTCTTTTGCATACTCTTGAATAGCGGAACAGCAAAATACATGATACCACCGATCAAAATGATCATGACAGGAATCACGACTAAGAAAATCCTTGTCAGTTGATGGTCCTTTTGATAAGCAAGGATACTTGCCCCAACAAGAGTGATCGGCGCATTGATCATCATCCGTAAAAACATTTGCATCACCAATTGGATCTGCGTCACATCATTCGTTGTACGAGTGATCAATGAAGCTGTTCCGTACTTGTCGAATTTGTCTTTCGTCAAATTTTCGGCTTTTTGATAGACTTCTGTTCGTAATTGTTTTCCTAACTTTTGAGATTCTCGTGTAGCAAAAAACGTATTGGCAATGGCGGCTAAAATACTGATCAAAGAAAATCCGATCATGACAAATCCCGTCTGCCAAATATAGTCGACATCACCTTTTGCTACGCCTTTGTCAATAATATTAGATGTTAACGTTGGCAAATAAAGATCTGCTAACACTTGAATAATCATAAAAACCGTTGCAGCGATTGCTGAGGTCAATGAAATTCGTTTGACAATTTTTAGCATTCGTTCCCCTTCTTTCTATTTATAAGCGCCATTTTTTATCCATGACAGTTTTAGATTGAATTCTGCAATGGCTTGTTCAACAGAATACTCCTCAGAGGTTGAAAATGATTTATAGGCATGAGCAATCGTTGTAAATAGTGTACTCATGACTAACTGAAACAATAATTCCATTTCATGGTCATCTTTTACTCTAAGATTGGAACGATCAATCAAACCAATCAACTCTTTGGACGCTTTTTTATGATTTTTATGTGGTGATGGACGATGTCCTTGTGGATGCGGCACGACTTTTCGTGAGGCACGGTAATCCATGTGCATAAAAAGATGTTTGTAAAACGCGGCATTTTCACCTTCTAGAATATCTCGAATCATTTTCCCAAAATAAAGTTCAAAACCGATAAATAAGTCTCCGTTCGATTCTTTGATTAGTTGGATCATATTTTTTGTACTATCACTACGAACGGTTTCAAAATAATAAAAATAAAGATCTTCTTTATCTTCAAAATATTGATAAAAACTACCTCTAGAGATCCCCGCAAGTTTCACGATTTGTGCAATCGAAGCTTCATTCAATGGCACTCTTGAAAATTCGACCCTGGCAGCTTCTAAAAGTCTTTGCTGTTTTTCTTCAGGTAGATGAAAAAAAGTCTGTGTCGGCATCGTTGATTCCTCCCCACATAAAAATGACACTCTGTCATATGACACCTTGTCATTATAACACCATCCGATTGTTTTGCAAGTCATTTACATTCTTTTTTCATAATTATTAAAAAAAGAATAAATCGAGTAAAAAGATTTGTTTCTACTATTCTATGCATCTAAAATAGGATCATTATATAAAAAGGAAGAATGCCATGAACAAATCAATCACCGTCCACGAACTCTATTTCGTCTATCAAAAAAGGGATATAGTGATCTTAGATGTCCGTAAAACGAACGAGTATATAAAAAAACATTTAAGTCATTCAATATCCATTCCTATTACCAGTTTATCCGCTCAATTAAATAATCTTGATACAAAAAAACAGTATTATATTGTTGGGGCAGCGAATCATTTAGCACAAGAAGTTACTAGTTACCTAATAGAAAATGGTCTGCAAGCGACTTATGTCGTTGACAACATGAAACTATTTGAAAATCGTGAATTAACTAGTCCTCTTTGATCGTACTGGAAAATAACTTACTTTTTATCAGTAAAAATACTTGATAGCCTTTTCTGTTTCAAGTAAACTGGTATTGTTAGCAGTAAAGTTAACAATTACGACTAAAGGAGAGAGATTATGGCATCAGTATTAGTAATCAAAGGACATCCATTAACTGCACAAGAATCACGTTCAGTTAACGCATTAACTAGTTTTTTAACTAGCTACAAAGAAAATCATCCAAACGACGAGGTAACTGTTTTAGACCTTTATCGTGATGATATCCCAGAAATTGATGAAGAATTGCTTTCTGGATGGGAAGCGCTTCGTGCAGGTGCAGATTTCTCTAGTCTATCTGAAAACCAACAACAAAAAATTGCTCGTTTCAATGA
Organism: Enterococcus mundtii; assembly: GCF_002813755.1. Taxonomy (NCBI): domain Bacteria; kingdom Bacillati; phylum Bacillota; class Bacilli; order Lactobacillales; family Enterococcaceae; genus Enterococcus; species Enterococcus mundtii. Next base: position 2,503,148 of record NZ_CP018061.1, read on the forward strand.
ATTGACAGAGCAATTCCTAGCAGCAGATAAAATCGTTATTGCCAATGCTTTATGGAATTTGAACATTCCTACAAAATTAAAAGCTTGGTTTGATACTGTCAATGTTGCTGGTAAAACTTTCAAGTATACTGAAAATGGTCCTGTTGGCTTAGTTACTGGTAAGAAAGCACTACACATCCAATCAAACGGCGGAATCTACAATGGTCAAGATTTTGCTTCTCAATATGTAAAAGCAATCTTGAATTTTGTCGGTATTGAACAAGTCGACCAATTATTTATCGAAGGGATCGACTATACACCTGATCGTGCAGAAGAATTGATGCAAGCTGCTTTAGATAAAGCAACTGCATTTGGTAAAGACTTCTAGTCACTATTAGATAAACATTTCTCTAAAAATATTGAGAAAAGAAAAAAGGATTTCACTAAACATTCATTGCGAATGTTCGTGAAATCCTTTTTTATTTGTTGTAAAGTGGCTGTTCGGCGACGCTTAAAGTAATTAATAACCATATCTAATACTAGAAATAGCCATCAGTTCATGTAGCTTTTCGGATTGATACTCGTTGAGAGATACACCAGCTTTTTTCAATGCATCGGATATATCTAAATTCATACGGCTTAGAATGAACGGCACTGATGCTCCATCATTTTGTAATTTTTCTAGATAAGCTTGTAAAACCTCTCTAAGAGATTCATTTCCAAGGTCTAACGCTAAATCAGCTATCAATTCATTAATGATTGTTTCTGCTCTATTACGTCGATCGTTTCCACCAGAAAACCATCTTAGATGACTCATTTACTGTTGCTCCTTCTCTTAATTTCAAGGAATATTACTATAGTCTTACGCAAAATAAACTTTGGTTGAAATCAGATGTTAATAAAAGAAAGAGTTCAAAAAACATCTATTTGTTTTTTGAACTCTTTCTTGAACCAACTAAATAAGCAATGGAGAATCCTATGAACATACCTAAAGTAATCCACCATTTGAATGGACGATTTAATAGATAGGATAAGCCCCAGTTTAAAAGTAGCGACAAAAGAAACGCACTAAAAATCATTTTCAACTCTTTCATACGTCCCCCATTTTTATCCCACTAAACAGCTTTGGCATGCTAGCGTGTTGGTTCAAGATAAGATAGAAATCATTTTACTCTAGGCTATATTTCCTTCTTTAATTTTCAACATTACGAACATAGTCATCAAAATACTGGATCAAATCATTTTTGATCTTTTGGTATTCTTCTTCACTATACTCTTTGTCTTCGATTTTTCCTTGAAAAAACGGAATCTCTAATTCTTCACGTAAACGGTCTAACACTTCTTCTTTATTCATGTCACTACTCCTTAATCAAAGTAAACACAGACACACTCAGGTGCATAGATGTCTTTTTGGATCAATGTCAATTCTCCAGTTGTAGCATCACGTTTATACAAGGTAAGATTATCCGTATTCTGGTTGGCAGATACCACGTAATCATTTTCTGGATCTAAGGCGAAATCTCTTGGGAAATCTCCTTCAGTTGAAATTGTTTGTACGTGTTCTACATGTGAACCTTCTTCATTCACAGCAAATACAGCAATCGAATTATGTCCCCGATTTGATGCGTAGACAAAACGTCCATCGTTTGAAATACGGATGGCGGCACCACCATTTTCTTCGGTGAATCCTTCAGGCAATGTACTGATTTTTTGTACTTCTTTGAATTCGCCTGTTGTTTTATCATAGGAAAGAACACGAACTGTACTGTCTAACTCACCAAACAAATAGGCGAATTGATTATTAGGATGAAAAACTAAATGACGTGGGCCGGTTCCTGGCTCTACTTCTAATACAGCTTTTAAAGCTAACTTACCATTTTCATCTACATCATATGTGTACACACGATCAGTTCCTAAATCACAGACCGCTAATCGTTGGTCAGGTGTTAAGTCTGTGTAATGGACATGGGCATGATCTTGGTTTTTGTGTGGACCAGTCGGTTCTTGGTGAAAGACTGCGTCTGTCGCCTCTAAACTACCGTCTTCAGTGATACGGTAAACATTGACTTCCCCTTTATGATAATTTGCTCCATAAACCAGTTGGCGTTGCTCATCGACTGTCACGTAACACAAAGGTGCGCCTGCTTCTGTTACCGCATTCAAAAAATTGTAAGAATCATCATATGCAGCTACCCCACCTAAGCCATCAACACTGGTTACTGAATACAGATTGCCTGCCTGACTTTTTGCCACATACGTTGGGCTATTTTCTTTAGCAACTAATGTTAGATTCTCTAAAGTTCCTTTATCTGTATCTAATTCGATTTGATAAATCCCTTCACTTTTTCGTCTTGTATATGTTCCTAGAATGATTTTTTTTATCATTTTGATCCTCCTCAAATTAAGAATTCTAATTTATTCTATCATACATCCATTCATGACGTTAATCAAAGAGAATATGTTATACTGTTTTTGTAACCATAGAATCATTGATTTTTTAGGAGTAAAGGAGAGAAATGAGATGACTCAAGCAACGATATCAGAAATTGGCACCTCAGCAATCAATTCAGAGGAACCTATGCTGATTTTATTCGATCAGTCGGCAACATCCGCGTTGCGTGACTATACGATCATTCAAGAATTTAGTACAAAAGAGAATTTTTCACTTAATCAAGGTGATCAAATTTCTTTTGATCAGCAAGAATATACTATCGAACATGTTGGTCCTTTGGCCAATGAAAACTTAACAACGGTTGGTCATGTGACTCTAGTTTTTGAAGAACCACCAGCAGGTGACAGAATCGTCAATGGAATCTATTTGTCCCCCTATCAACTACCAGAAATCGCTGTTGGCACGACCATCGATTATAAGCAGGTGAACTAATGGAAGAGGATAAAAAGAGAAAAATCAAACCTGTTTCATGGTTTTGGCGTTGGTTTTTGAATAATCAAGTAGTCACGGCTTTATTAGTCGTTCTTTTGGTCTTACTGATCGTTTTCTTGTTTACGAAAGTTTCTTATCTTTTTGAACCAATTTGGCAGTTTCTAGCAATCGTTGGTTTACCGATCATTCTGTCGGGTATTCTATATTACCTGATGAATCCTGTCGTCGATTATTTTGAAAAGAAAAAGATTCCAAGGCTCTACAGCATCATCGGTTTATTTATACTTGTAGTCGCTTTGATCGTCTGGGGAAGTGTAGTGATCATTCCGAAAATCCAGGAACAAACCGTCAGCTTTGTCAGCAATTTTCCACAATACGTCGAGACCATCGATGACAAATTAACCGAGATTTTTCGTGATCCACTATTCAGCCAATTCAGAGAGCAACTGGAAAATACAGGCGACCAATTCATGAATTCTGCTGGTGATATTTTACAAAATCTATCGAAAAGCACGGTTCAAAGTTTAGGTAGTTTTGTTGGTGCTGTAGCTACGATCGTTGTTGCCGTATTGACGATGCCGTTTATTTTGTTTTATCTGTTGAAAGATGGGAAACAATTAGCGCCTTATTTGGTGAAATTCTTACCTACTCGGATGAGAGTCCCCACTTTGAAAGTCTTAGGTGAGATGAATGATCAGGTTTCTTCATATATTCGAGGACAGTTGACTGTCGCTTTTGCGGTTGCAATCATGTTTATGATCGGATTTGCGATCATTGGGTTAGATTATGCTGTCACTTTAGGTATCATTGCCGGTTTCTTGAACTTGATCCCTTACTTAGGCTCATTTTTAGCGATGATCCCTGCGGTATTTTTAGCCATCGTTGCAGGACCAATCATGTTGGTCAAAGTATTGATCGTTTTCGCCTTAGAGCAAACCATCGAAGGCCGTTTGATCTCGCCACTTGTACTTGGCAATCAGTTGTCGATCCATCCAGTGACGATTTTACTTGTCCTATTAACATCTGGAAAATTATTTGGTGTGGTCGGTGTGATTTTAGGGATACCTGTCTATGCCGCAGCGAAAGTATTGATTTCTCACATTTTTGAATGGTACACTACGATTTCTTCTCTTTATGAAGAAAAGCAACAAGAATAAATGAAAAGCCGAGATGATCGAGAATAGGAAACCTATTCTCAGTCGTCTCGGCTTTTTGATTATTTCATCAATAAGTTAGTCATTTTTTGGATCGCTGCGGAAATATCATCTGTCGCTTGGTCTTGTTTTGCTTCTGACGCATCAAATTGTTCAGCATCGATGCCTTTTTCTGGTTGGATGCTTTGAGTCATTTCTTCACAACCAGCTACATAATTTTTGTAGGCTTTTTCAAAGTTCTTATGGATACCCATTACTTTGGCTGGTGGACGCAACGTACTGATTTTCTTTAGCATATTACGATATTTTTCAGTACCTTGATCAAATAACTCAACCGTCTCAACAAGCTCGGCTTGCGTTAGTTCAGCTGTTTTCTTTTGATCGATTGCTTCTCTGATTTTTTCATATTTTGGGTGCATCGTTTCGCCGATTGCTTCTGTTTCTTTCACGATTTTATCGACTGTCTGCACGTAATAACCGAGATTCGGTAACATAGGTTTTCCTACTTTCTTCTTTTTCTTTCTCTATTTTACCTGTTTATTCTAGTAGAAAACAAGTCATTACATCAATAAAATGTTATTTTTATCGTTTATTTTTCATAAAATCCTGCATCTAAACTATATTGTTCTCCTGAAACTAGATCATATTGGATCAAGCGATACGCCTCGTATACTTCCTCTTGCGCCTGATTCAACTGTGCTTCTTTTCCCCATTGGCCATTTTGAAAATACAGTTCTCGTTCAAACGCGGGAATAGCCGACTCCATTTCAAGCAGTAATTGATAAAAACCAGTGGTCTTTTGATTCGTTTGTTCTAAAAGATTCGCTGCAAAATAAAAAGGGCTAGTGACAGCATCATTGGTTTCACGTTTCTCTAACTCACCTGCTGTATCGAACATGAGAAACTCTGTCTGATGTAAGGCTTGTTTCTCATTTTTATTTTTGATCTCGTCCGAATAGATCCCTGGTAAATGATCTCCCCAAAAAACGACTAGCGTTCTTCTTGGAGTATCTTTCAGCGCCTCAGTGAATGCTTTCAATGCTTGACTACTATAAGCAATATCTTGCAAATAATTGTTGAGTGTGTCTGTTCCAGTATCATCTTCTGTTGTAGCCGAAAAATCTAATTGCGAATACTTGCCTGCATAAGGCATATGGGTCTGCATCGTGACCAGATGGACAAACTGAGGCGTTTCCTCATCTTTTAATAAGTCTAAAATTTCTTTATAGGCAGACTCATCTGAAATATATGGATTATTATCAATAGTATCGGTGTAAGTCATATTTCCCTCGCTGATAAACGTATCAAACCCTAGCGTCTGATAGACATCTTCACGTTTATACATCGATGTATTATAAGGATGGATCGCCGTTGTTCGATAGTTTTGTGCATTAAGCGTGGAAACAAGCGATGGTAATTGATCCAGCTTGGGAACGAGCATCGTATATGGTGTGGTCATTTGACCATTGAATAATGCCATGGATAGACCCGTTAAGGCTTCAAACTCAATATTTGCTGTTCCACCACCATAATTTTGCGAAAGCATTCGCCCACTATAGGTTTGATTTGCCACTTCACGATAATCCGCTAAGGGATCACCGGTCACCGTGACACCATTTAGATGACTTGGATCAGAAAAGCTTTCACTCATCACATAAATGATATTTGGCTGCTCATCGCTTGCCGTTTGATTTTTTTCGTCTGCGATTGCTTGATATTTTTCAGTGATTTCATTGATTTTTTCTTTTGAATAACCTTCTGGTCGTTCCATCGGTTCAACTTTTAGATTGTACAAAAAGCCACCAATGAATCCTGTATTATAATAATTCATTTTTTGACTATAAGGAATCCACAAAGCCGTTTGATTATAAGCTTTACGCAACAAATTATTGGGATTATTGAAGTTACTGAAATAGCCCATCATTGCAACGGTCATGACTAAAGTCAAGATACGATAGATTTGGAATGTTCGATCTTTTTTGAAACTACGGACAATTGCCCAGACCACTCCACCAAAGGCAAGTGCCGCTATTAGCATCAACCCAATAAAAATCGGTGTTCCGGTCATGTCTTTGAGTAAATTGAACTCTGTGATCATCTTTAAGTCATCTGGATAGATGGGTTCTTGACGATAGCTCATTTTCAAGTAATTTGCAAAACCTAATATACCGATACTTACGAGATAAAAAAGCAGACCAAATAAGTAAGAACCCGCGAAAGCGACCATAAATAAGAAGACAGTAAGTAATACGAAACAAGCAAGTAAAAATTTTTCTGTGTGCCATGAAAAAGCAAATTTCAAGGCTAAATCAACTGAAAGATTATTCTGGCACCATTGTAAATACAAATTGCTTATAAGTATCACTAAGACTGTTACTACCCCCAGAGTAGTGATTCGTAAAATTTTTTGTTGTTTGGTTGAAAGCTTATCTAAATGTTTGTTCAAGAGAGCGCTCCTTCACTTTTTCTAAACTACTTTAACGCCTATTTTATTCTAGTCGCTTCACAAATGAAAGTAAAGTTCAAAAAACAAGTAGTCTGAACGACCAATTTTATAAAAAAATAAATAGAAAACAAAAGGAATGAAACTGTGTCTTAGTCTCTCCAACTCGCAAAGAATAAGCGGTAATAGCCACAATTTTGAACAACAAATTGTGGCTATTACCGCTTATTTCTTGAAGGGCTTTATGTCACTTTGATTGAAATGATGCTCAAATATCAGCCGAATACGCAACTGGTTCACCAAAAACTGGGAACCCCTCTGTGTCCCACGAAAATACTTGTGCGTTGGCATGACGATTGGGATTGTTCAGAGGATCGATTCCTTCATTTTTTTCTGGTCGTGCATGGTAAACTAATACATCTTCTTTGCCATCTTCTGAGCGAGTAAAGGAGTTATGTCCCGGTCCAAACTGCTTATTTTTCTCCGAAGAGACAAAGACAGGTTCAGGATTTTTATGCCAAGAATAACCGTCAAGTAGATCCGCTGACTCTTCTGCCCACAGCAAACCCATCGCATAATTTTCATCAGTGGCACTCCCTGAGTAAGTGATGAATATTTTCCCATTACGAACCAGTACGGCTGGTCCTTCATTGACTGCAAATCCTTGCTTTTCCCAAGGAAATTCTGGGATGGCTAATAATAGTTGTTTCCCGGTCAGTGTCCAAGGATTTGCCATTTCTGATAAATAGAGATTGGAGTTCCCCGGAATGCGTGGGTCTAATTGCGCCCAAACATAATACAACTTTCCTTGATGTGTAAAAGTCGTGCCGTCTAAACTAAACGTATCTGTAGCCGTGTTGATTTGCCCTTTTTCTTCCCACTCAGTATTCATTGGATCAATTGACGTGTTTTCAAGAACGAACATCCGATGGTGATGATCACGATCACGAATCTCTGCATGATCACTGGCTGCAAAATAGATATACCACTTTCCTTGGATATAATGGATTTCTGGTGCCCAGATCAACTGACTCATGGGTCCAGTTTTAGGTGCATGCCAAACCAGTAACGTTTCTGCATGCTTCAAGCCATCGATCGTTTTCGCACGTCTTAATTCGATGGACTGATAACCAGGTAGAGAACCCGTAAAATAATAGTAGCCGTCCGTATGTTTGTAGATCCAAGGATCGGCTCGTTCAAGGACGATTGGATTAGCATAAGTTGTTTTTTTCATAAAGGTTCCTCACATTTTTTTAGTCTGATGACATTCCAAGAATATGCTTCAAGCACCATATGGATCGTGTTCTTTTCATTTACATCGATTACATGCTCTATCGGTTGGATCGTATTCGGTGCGTCTTTCGTATTTTTATCAAGCAAATGATCACTTTTTACGACTAGTTGGACTGCTTTAGTCTCTAGCTCAAAATCATGCGTTGTCGTAATGGACACTTTCTCTTCTGTGCGATTCACTAGAAACAGTACGATTTCTTGCTCATTTTCGACAACGACGCTATCAATGATCGGCACTTCTTTTCCAGTATCACAGTCATAAGTGGGACAAAACGTTTGTTGATCTAATACAGTGCCTTTCGCATATTTTGCCAGATGTTGCATCACATAATAGGTCGGATTTACCCATGCGATCCCATTTTTCTCTGTTAAGATAAGCGGGATGGTATTGACTAAAAGCGATTGGCAAGCAATTTTGACACGATCTGCATGCCGTAAAATCGCAAGACCCAATGTGCCGAACAGTAATGTATCTTCCATAGTGAACTGGCACCAATCGATTGGTGACCCCTCTTGGAATTTTTGATAGGTTTGTTCTGGTTGGCTATGAACATTCCATTCATCAAAAGCTAAGTACATCGTCTTGTCACTGCGTAGATAGCCTTTCACATAGTCACACGTCGCAATGATTTCTTCGATTTGTCGATCAAACCGTTCCGCTTTAGCTAAGTAAGTTTTGGTATCTGCTCGCTCATTTTTTGGAGGTTTAGTCAAATCTTCTTCGTCATATTTATCGATGTAATTATGCAAAGCGATATAATCTACGTTTTCATATGCTTCTTCTAAGGCGATTCGGTCCCATTCAGGATAAGACGCTAAGCGTGGCGTCGAACTACCGACTAAAATCGTTTCGATCGATTCATCGACTAATTTCATCGCCTTGGCAGATTCATTGGCTAACCTGCCATACTCATAGGCACTTTTTGCGCCAATTTGCCAAGGACCGTCTAACTCATTTCCTAAGCACCAAAGTTTCACGTTAAAAGGTTGCTCTTGTCCGTTTTGTTTGCGTAACTCACTCCAAGAGGTTCCTTCAGGAAAATTACAATACTCTACTAGATTACGCGCATCATCGATTCCTTTTGTGCCTAGATTCACCGTCATGATTGGCTCCGCTTCTACCATGTCTAACCATTTGAAAAATTCATGTAGCCCGAATGTATTTGGTTCGATTCCTTGCCATGCAAGATCGATTTTTTTTGGACGCTCGGTGACTGGACCAATCGTATCTTGCCAGTCATATCCTGAAGTGAAATTCCCTCCAGGATAACGGATCACCCCTAAAGACAGTTCTTTTACATAAGAAAGCACGTCCTGTCGAAAGCCATTCTTATCCGCGGTCGGATGTCCTGGTTCAAATATTCCGTTATACACGACACTTCCCATATGTTCAACAAAAGAACCGAAGAGTCGTGGACTGATAGCTCCTTTAGAAAATCCTTGACGTACCTTTAATTCAACTTTTTTCATTGCCACACTCCTTTCCTATTTATGTTTCCCACTAAATGATTGATCAACCACCAAACCCCACCTGCTAATACAAAAATAATCGGTGGAAACATAAACACAAGCACAAGAAAAACTAATAATATGCCACAACATACAAGATTCTTCAAAAAGTTGGTCAACACCCACAACGTACTTTCTTGAAAAAGTTCCTTTCCGGAAAGAGCGTCATTTTGGGCAAGAGAACTACACCAAGAAAGTAAAAACATCGTAAAAACCAACATTGTTACATACCCACAAATCACTAACCAAATAGCAGATTCTTGCAAAATAAGATTCATCGCAAAATAACTGATGATGGTCACGCCACTCATCACTAATTGAAGGAAAAACTTACGCTTAAAGCCCTGAAAAAAGGAATAGCAAACATGCCCTGATTCGCCATTCTTCCATTTATTCAACGCTGTAAAGACCCCTGTTGTGGCTGGTACTACTGTGACTAAAGGCAAAGAAACGACGACCCATAAAATCCCTAATAAGATATGATCGGAAATTTGGATCAATTGACCATACCATTTTGTTTCGACTAATTTCATCTTCTCACTCTTTCATGCCAGACATTGCAGTTCCTTGTACAAAGTATTTTTGAGCAAAAATATAAATGATCAACAATGGCAACATCGAAATAACTGTTCCTGCCATCACCGGTCCATAAAATGATATATTTTGTCCAGTGAATAAAGCTAATCCTGCAGGTAACGTCCGCATTTTCGAACTTGTTGTCAAAATCAGTGGATACAATAAATCATTCCAACTGTTCATCAACGTAAAGATTGCTAGTGATAGAAGTGTTGGCTTGCTCAAAGGCAACATGATCTTCAAGAAAATCTTGAACTCACCTAACCCGTCAATACGTGCGGCTTCTTCCAATGAATCTGGTAAAGTCACAAAAAACGACCGCATCATAAATATCCCAAAAGCAGTAGTCATCCGAGGAATGATCAATCCGGCATACGTATCTAACATACCTAAAAAGTTTGCTTGGATGAACAGTGGGATCATGAAGACTTGAAATGGGATCATCATCGTTAACAAAACAAAGTAAAACAACACCGATTTCCCTTTGAAGCGCATCCGAGCAAAAGCATACCCTGCAAGAGAATCAAAGAAAACAGAAGTGATCACTGTCCCACCTGCAAAGATTACTGTGTTTTTGATGTAATCTAACAACGGAATAGTCGTCCAAACCTTGATATAATTCTCAAAGGTATATTCATCTGCAAAAATTCTCGGGGGAAAAGAAATAATGTCTTTTTCATATTTGAACGAGGAAATGATCAACCATAGAAAAGGAAAAGCGATAATCAATAATACGAGTAACATTCCGACGACACGTAACCATTTCTTTCCATCAAACTTTTTCCGACGATTCGTTGAAACTGCTGTATAACTTTCCGAAAGCATATTATTACTCCCCCCTATTTCATTTGTTTTTCTTTTCTTGACATATATAAATTGGTCGAAATTGCCAGCACAGCTACAATGACAAACAGTACTGAAGATAATGCGGAAGCATAGCCTAACTCATATGGAGCGGTGAAGCCGCGACTATAAATGTATTGGACAGCTGTTTCCGTTTTGAATTGTGGTCCGCCGTTCGTTGCCACATATACTTGGTCAAACACTTGCATGGAACCAATCAAGTTGGTCAAGATACAAAAACCAAGAGATGGGACGATCTGCGGTAACGTGATATTAAAGAATTGTTGACGATTGGTTGCTCCATCCATTTGCGCTGATTCGTAAAGCGAAGGGGAGATTCCTTGAATAGCAGTGATCAGGATCGTCATTGTGACACCGAAATTTTTCCAAACCGTCATCAGCGCAACTGTTGGCATTGCTAATGTTGGATCACGGAAAAATTGTGGAATCGGCAAACCTACTTGTGAGAAAAGGTAAGGGATAGCCCCAACGTTTGGGTCAAGCAACATTGAAAAGATGATTGCAATGGATGTTAAGGAACAAATAACAGGGATATAAAAAGTTGAGCGACAAAAGCGATTGAAACGAGTATTCTTTGACAAGATCACCGCAGCTAATAAACCAACGATAATCTGTGTTGGTGTTTCAAGTAAGGTAAAATACAACGTATGGAAAAGTGAATTGACCGCACGTTCATCCCCAAAGATCCGCAAAAAGTTATCCATGCCTACGAACTCTCTTGAAGTAAAAAAGATGTTCAAATCAGTAAAACTGATCGCAAATGTACCAATCAGTGGCACCACTGTGAATAACAGTAGAATCAAAAAGGATGGCACTAAAAACAAATAAGCCGCTCGATCCGGTCGGTTCCAGTATCTGGTGAATGCTTTCATTTCGTCTATTTCCCCTCTTTCTTATTCGATGGATTCCTTGATGAAAAGTTCAAGCGATAAAAAATCAGACCAAGAAAGGAAAGAAGTTTTTCTCGAAAAAGGAAAACGAAAGCGATAAATATGTTTTTGCAATTTATAGACTTTCGCCTTATCTTCTACGAGATTACTTCTGTTTCCTTTGTTGTTTTGATTTCATTGTGAACTGTTACTCGATTATTCCTTCAATAGATCATTGATCTGATCATCTGCATCATTCATGAGTTGCTCTGGATCTTCACCAGCCAACAATTTTTCGATCAATGGATTGATGATATCATTATTGATTGCTGCGATTTTCGTGAATCCTGGTAGATAAGGTTCAGCATATTCCATTTGTTTGGATAGTTCCGATACGATAGGATCATTCTTCACTTCTTCATCTTCTGCAACTGATGATAAGTAGGCAGGGAAGCCATTTTCAATACTCCATTTTTTACCGATTTCACTTGTGTTCCAGTATTTTAGGAATTCATAGATTGCCTCTTTTTTATCACTATCTGTACTTGCTGGGATGGCATAACCAACACCATCTAAAATCGCTGTTTTTTCACCGTCCGTACTTGCTTGCGGTAATGTCGTTACACCATAATCGATTTCGTTTGCTTTCAAGCCGTTATTCAACCACGGTCCGTTGATGATGATCGATAATTGCCCAGCGTTCATCAAGTTATCCATCTCTGCTCCTGAAATCGATTCTGGTCCTGCTTTATCGACATGGATCATTTTTTGGATGGCTGTTAGTGTTTCAAGATTTTCTGGTGAAGCGAACTCAGATTTTGTATAATCATCGCTGACAAGTTTTCCTCCATTTGCCTTCATCCAGTTATAAAGTGGCGCAGTACCATCTTTATTGAAGACAAAACCTGAGACATTTTTACTACTATCGGTCAGTTGCGGAGCCATCTCTGTTAATTCTGTCCAAGTAGTTGGTGGTGTTGTTTCATCCAAGCCAGCTTGTTTGAATAATTCTTTGTTCCAATACATATACATCCCTTGTACTTGCATCGGAATAAAATATTGCTGATCATCCACCATTCCTAGATCTACCGCAGTATCTTTGAAATCTCCTTTATCCACACCGTCATACTCCCAGAAATCATCTACAGGCTGCACAGCCCCATTCTCCACATATTGAGCAAAATCAGCGTAGTTCAGTGCAACAAAATCTGGCGCTTTTTTTGAAGAAATAGCCGTTGGTAATTTTTCATTCAAATTAGCCCATGTCATCACATCCATCTCAATCGTGATGTTTTTGTCATTATTCTTATTAAAATCATTGACGATTTCTTGTAAGATTTCCCCGTCAGAAGCTGTAAACCCATTCCAAAAAGAGAGTGTGACTTCTCCGTCATTTTTACTTTGGGAAGAAGCACCACCGCCACAAGCACCTAATATTCCAGTCGCAGCCAACAACAATGAACCAATAATCAATTTTTTTCCTCGCATCTCTATCTCCTCCTTATTTGTTCGGGGTCAAGCTTGTACGGATCACATTCCAAGATAACGGTTTCAATTTGCAATTCAACTGATTTTCTTTATGTTCGTAGGCTTTTGAAGACACAGGTTTGATTTGCTCATTTCCTGCTTGATTGACCGCTTTGATTTCATAGCCAGACATCTCTGAAAACTCGATGACTTCCTCAATCTTTAAGTCAGAAAATTGTAGATCTAAACTCATCTCTTCTTCTCCACGATTCACTGCAAAGATCACCAACTCATTTTTTTCTTCATTAAGCACTGCAATACTTTCTAAATATGGGACTGTATCAAACTCACTCGTTGCATACGTATCGACAGTGATTTCAGGTCGTAAAGCAATACCTTGTCCTAAAGTCGCGACTTGCATAAACGGATAATAGATTGTTTGACGCCATGCTTCACCGTCTTCTTCTGTCATGATCGGAGCAATCACGTTGACTAGCTGCGCCAGACAAGCAATTTTTACTCGATCAGAATGTTTTAACAAAGTGATCAATAAACAGCCCAATACTAAAGCATCCTCAAAATTATAGTGATCTTCTAATAAAGGTGGGGCAACTTGCCATGGCTTGACTGTTTGATCATGTTCTGTCGAATGATACCAAATATTCCATTCATCAAAAGATAGATTGATTTGTTTCTTGCTGTGTTTTTTCGCCTTGATTGCATCACACATCGCAACAACACCAGAGATGAACTGATCCATATCGACTGAACGAGCTAAATAATTTTTCAAATCATTTGTTTGATTGCCATAATACTGATGCAATGAAAGATAATCGATTTGTTCATAGGCTTGATCCAATACAGTCAATTCCCACTCACCGAATGTCGGCATTTGACTATTCGAGCTGCCACATAAAACGACTTCGATCGATTCATCGACAAGTTTCATTGCTTTCGCTGTTTCTTCTGCCAGCCGTCCATACTCCGCTGCTGTCTTATGACCGATTTGCCAAGGACCATCCATTTCATTGCCTAAACACCACGTCTTGATCGCAAAAGGTTCGGTTTGTCCATTTGCTATTCTTTGCTCACTCCAATAAGTACCACTAGGATAATTGCAATATTCTACTAGATTTCTTGCAGCATCTAAGCCACGTGTTCCAAGATTGACCGCCATATTGATCTCAGCGCCCACTTCTTGACACCACGCAGCAAATTCATGCACACCCACTTGATTTGTTTCTAAAGATCGCCAAGCAAGGTCTAATCTTTTCGGCCGCTCCGCTATAGGACCCACGCTATCTTCCCAATTGAACCCAGAAACAAAATTCCCACCTGGATACCGGATCAATGGTACCGATAAATCTTTGACCAGCTCCATGACGTCTTGGCGAAATCCCTTATCATTTGCAGTCGGATGATCCGGTTGATAGATCCCTCCATACACTGCACGTCCCATATGTTCAATAAACGAGCCATACAAACGACGATCGATTTCCCCTATCTTTTGCACACGACTAACTGACATTACAGCTTCCATATGTCCCCTCCTTTAATTTATACATGAATCATATCTTTCTTTGAAAGCGTTGTCAATAATAATATTATTAAATATAAAAATATTTTTACATTATAATTAACATAAATATTAATTATATATATTAGTTTTATGATATTAACCTATAAATTAATATTTATGTTAATATATAGTTAAACAAAAACCTAAATAAGAGGTGAAAAATCATGCAACTCCAAATCAATGAAGAATCATTACCTGTTTATGAAGCTTTAGCTAGTAAAACAAGGATAAAAATCATCCAGTTACTTTCAAAAAACAAAATGAATATCAAAGAGCTTGCCCAAGCACTCGGTATCAGTAGTGCGATTACAACAATGCATGTAAAAAAACTTGAAGAAGCAAATATCATCAAATCTGAAAAAATAGGTCAAAAAAAAATTTCCAGCTTACGTGTCGATAAAATCAACATCACGTTTCCAGAAAAAATCTTCAATGCCTTTGATACGAAAGAAACATCGATCCCTATCGGTCATTATACCCGCTATTCAATCGAGCCGACATGCGGTCTGGCAACGATCCATGATTTTATCGGCAAAGTCGATGAACCACGTTACTTTGCCGATCCACGACGAATGGATGCACGGATTCTGTGGTTTACAAGCGGATTTGTTGAATATCAAACACCAAACTTCCTAAACGAAGAAGATACTTTGGAAATGTTGGAATTGTCCGTTGAGCTGTCTTCCGAGTTTCCCTTTTCGAACGACAATTGGCCATCGGATATCACTTTCAGCCTAAACGGCGTGGAATTAGGTAACTGGACAAGCCCAGGAGATTTCGCAGACATTCGTGGAAAACATACCCCAGACTGGTACCCAGATAATCTAAATCAATACGGACTATTGAAAACAATCCGTATCACTAAACATTTGACCAATATCAACGGCGAACCATTATCTGAAATCACGATCAATGACATCCCAAGAAACGAAGACGTCTGGACCTTCCGCATCGAAGTCAAAGAAGACGCCAAAAACGTCGGTGGCTGCACCCTATTCGGCAAAGGCTTCGGCAACTACGATCAAGATATCAAGATGAAGGTGTATTATAGTTAAGGTTGTGAAAGAAGCGTTCAGCACTGAGTAATAAGACAGAACCATCGAAAATGGCTTTTTCATTTTTGATGGTTTTGGCTTATTATTGAAGTGTTGCTTCTTGAACACCGTTTATCTAGGTTGTGAAAAAAGCGTCTTGACCTGAGCAGTAAGCTGGGAAATCAGAAAATAGCTTTCCATATTTTTTGATTTTTCAGTTTACTGTTGAAGGTCAGCTTTTGGAACACCGTTTATCATAGGTTGTGAAAGAAGCGTTCAGCACTGAGTAATAAGACAGAACCATCGAAAATGGCTTTTTCATTTTTGATGGTTTTGGCTTATTATTGATAGGACGACACTTATAAAACTGTATGGAGAAAATAAACCGGCAATGACAGTAGTAATAGTAGCTGGATTGATTGATCCAAGATTCAAAGTAGAAATAGATGCTATTGTCGCTATCAAATGATTTTCTTAAGGAACATCGATTTGTTTCAGACTGCCAAAGAGTGCCAATCAAGGATAGCCAATCCTATTTTGTTTCTTTCAATATTGACTCTTCTAATGTGGACAATTTGATTATTAAGCATTCTTTTCTATGAGAATGAAGCAAAGCAATAAAAATTTCCATCTTGAAAATACACTGGAGAGCAAAAAACGAATACAAACAAAAACAAACCGTGAATCCCTTGATCAACAAAGGATTCACGGTTTATTTGATTATTTTTTCACTTCATTTATTTCCAAAAATCATCAAAGATCGAAATTGGCAAATGACGTTTATGCTGTGTTTTATTCCACCATTGCTCGATTTTTTGCTGTGCATCTGCAGGAATTTCTTTTCCTTCCAAATAGTCGTCGATTTCATCATATGTGACACCTAATGCGACTTCATCAGCAATCATCGGCTTGCCTTCTTCAAGGTCAGCTGTTGGCACTTTGGTATAGAGATGTTCTGGCGCGTCTAAAGCCTTCAACAATGCTTTTCCTTGGCGTTTATTCAAGCGGAACAATGGCAAAATATCTGCCCCACCGTCACCATATTTCGTAAAGAAGCCAGTAATATTTTCAGCTGCGTGGTCGGTACCGATCACAGCCCCTGCGCGTTGTCCTGCAACCGCATATTGCGTGATCATTCGTTGACGCGCTTTAATATTTCCTTTATTGAAATCACTGATTTCTACACCTGCTTCAATCAACGCTTGCGTTTGCGCATCTACTGCAGGTTTGATATTTACACGTAATTGGACGTCTGGTTGGATAAAATCTAACGCAGCTTTAGCATCTTCTTCATCTGCCTGTTCTCCATAAGGCAAACGTACACCGATGAACTGGTAACTGTCATCTTTCGTTTCTTCCCGCATTTCTTCCATTGCTAATTGAGCTAAGCGTCCAGCTAAAGTAGAATCTTGTCCTCCACTGATACCTAAAACCAAGGTTTTTAAGAAGGGATTCTTTTTCAAATATTCTTTCATGAAATCGATACTCACACGAATTTCATTTTGAGGATCGATGACTGATTTCACGCCTAATTCTTCGATGATTGCTTGTTGTAAATGATTCATCTTCCATTCCTCCTATAGTTCACTCGTTAATTGTGTGACGCTTTTTTTCATTCGTTCCATGATTGCCATCTTATGATTCCAGCAATCTGTTGATAGATCCACAGGATATTTTTGCGGATTCAAATCACGTTTGTATTCTTCCCAAAGAGAATCTAAGTTTCCTCTGGTATACTCTTTGATTTCTTCTAATGTCGGTAAGTCATAGACTCTCGTTCCTTCAACAAAAATATCTTGTAAAATTGGCCGAGCTGTAAAATCACGAACGGTTTTATTGATAAAGGTATGTGTCGGGTGGAACATGAAGATCTCTTCTTCTTGTCGAGGATCTTCATCCCATAGCGTCACATAATCGCCTTCTGATTTTCCATCAAAGTTACGAGTGATACGCCATACTTGTTTTTTACCTGGTGTAGTAACTTTTTCAGCATTGCTAGACAATTTGATCGTATCGATCATTTCACCTTGTTCATTTTCGATGGATACCAGTTTGAAGACTGCACCTAAAGCCGGTTGGTCATAGGCGGTGATCAACTTTGTTCCCACGCCCCAAACATCGATTTTCGCTTTTTGCATTTTTAAGTTTAAAATCGTCGCTTCATCTAAATCATTTGAGGCATAGATTTTCGCTTCTGTAAAACCAGCGGAATCTAATTGTTCTCTGACCCGTTTCGAAATATACGCCATATCGCCACTATCGATACGTACACCTTGGAAATTGATCTTGTTGCCAAGTTCTTTTGCCACACGGATCGCACTAGGAACACCCGATTTCAAGGTATCGTAAGTATCCACTAGAAAAACACAATCTTTATGTGTCTTTGCATACGCCATAAATGCTTCATAGTCATTCCCATAACTTTGAACAAGAGAATGAGCGTGGGTACCGCTTGCTGGAATCCCGAAAATTTTCCCTGCACGAACATTGCTCGTTGCATCTGCTCCACCAATGTAAGCAGCACGAGTCCCCCAAACCGCAGCATCCAATTCTTGCGCACGACGTGTACCAAACTCCAATAATGGATCGTCACCGATCACTGATTTGATACGAGCCGCTTTCGTCGCGATCAACGTTTGAAAGTTCACCATATTCAATAAGGCTGTTTCTACTAATTGACAATGGGCTAATGGACCTTCCACTTGGATCAATGGCTCATTCGCAAAAACAAGTTCTCCTTCACGAGCGGAACGGACAGTCGCTTTAAATTTGAATTCACGTAAATACGTCAAAAAACCTTCCGGATAAACAGCCATCTCACGAAGATACGCAATATCTGTATCTGTAAATGTCAAATTTTCTAAATAATCTACTAATCGTTCTAACCCTGCAAAAACAGCATAACCATGGTTGAATGGCATCTCGCGGAAGTAACATTCAAAAACTGCATGTTTATCTGCTCTATCTAGTTCCCAGTAAGTCTGCATCATGTTGATCTGGTAAAGATCCGTATGTAGCGTCAAACTGTCATCTGAGTAAGTTGTCGTCATCTTTTTTATTGCTCCTCTTAGCCAATTTTCATTTCTTATCCATTATAACAAAAAAATACCCTAGTAAAAGAAATCTTGTTTTATTTTGTACAAAGTAAAGAAATAAGAGACAGGTTGTGAGAAAGCCGGGCAGCTCCAAGTAGTAAGGCAGAACTTGAGAAAATAGCTTCTCATATTTTTTCAAGTTCTGCCTTACTATTGAAGGAGTTGGCTTTCGAACACCGTTTATCTAGGTTGTGAAAGAAGCGCTCAGCACTGAGTAATAAGACAGGAAAATCAAAAATGGCTTTTTCATTTTGGATTTTCTTGGCTTATTATTGAAGTGTTGCTTTTTGAACACCGTTTATCTAGGTTGTAAAAGAAGCGTTTTGACCTGAGCAGTAAGATGAGAAATCAGAAAATAGTTTTTCATATTTTTTGATTTTTCATCTTACTGTTGAAGGTCAGCTTCTTGAACACCGTTTATCCAGGTTGTGAAAGAAGCGCTCAGCACTGAGTAATAAGACAGGAAAATCAAAAATGGCTTTTTCATTTTGGATTTTCTTGGCTTATTATTGAAGTGTTGCTTCTTGAACACCGTTTATCTAAGTTGTAAAAAAACGCCTAAATCCCAAAAATCAAACTATCTTGGAATTTAGGCGCTTTACTTCCTATCGCTTATTCAATTTAAGATCATCCATAACTTTCTTGCTGTATTGATCGAGCTATGCAATCGTTGCAATGGCTTGTTCTACAATGACGATGTCCTTATTCGGCCGTTTGAACTGAACACCCGCTTCTTCTAATTCTTGCTTGACACCTACATGGATATTGACCGCTGAGCGTTCTGTTTTCAACACTTTTTTGATTGCATAATCAATTTCCTGTTTAGTGATTTTCTTTTTTGTATTGATCATCACTAATTGGACTTGATTATAGGTATCGATCAACAAAATCTGTGTACGATCTAAAGAAAATAGTTTATAAAATCGAATAGCAGAATTTCTAAAAAAGAAATCAACGATTTTTGGATAAAAAGTTTTGATATTCAAGTTACTCGTAATCGGGGTTTCAATCAGTTTCATACTTTTCCTCTTTTCTTAATTTTTTTAATCAACAAAATAAATCGCTTTCATAAAGACGATAAAAAAACAATTTGATTTCCCTCTCTTCGTTTAATAGTATAACATATAATCAATTAGATAAAAAAGATGATTTTTCACTTGACCTTCTCGTTACGTCAAGGATTATGCTAGTTTTGTCAGGAGGGAAAACAATGGAATACACAATTAAGAAAATGGCACAGCTCTCAGGAGTAAGTAGTCGTACACTACGTTTTTACGATGAAATTGATTTACTCAAACCCAAACGGATCAATTCAGCTGGTTATCGTATCTATGGTTCTCAAGAAATCGATCGTCTACAACAAATTTTATTTTATCGATCCTTAGATTTTCCACTGAACCAAATTCGCGAATTATTAGATGATCCTACCTTTGATCATCAACATGCACTCATCGAACATCAGAGAAAACTACTAGAGAAACGAGCAGAAATTGATACTCTCCTGGCAACCGTCCAACAAACATTAGCACAATTCAAAGGAGGAAAAAAGATGACTGACCAAGAAAAATTTGAAGGATTTAAAAAACAAAAAATAACTGAAAATGAAACAAACTATGGCACAGAGATCCGTGGAAAATACGGAGAAGAAACGATCGATAAAGCGAACGAACAATGGCAAAACCTTTCCCAAGAAAAATACCAAGAAATGCAAGAAGTTGAGCAACAATTACTAACGAACTTAACGTCTTATCTGTCTGACCAATCAAATCAGGCACGTGCAAAAGAAATTTTTGATGCACATAAAAAATGGCTATCATTTAGTTGGCCCACGTATCAAGCAGAAGCCCACAAAGGATTAGGTATGCTGTATATCTCAGATGAACGTTTTACTGAATACTATGATTCTCGTTGTGGTAAAGGCGCCGCTGTAGCATTGAATGAGATCATCCAAGCTCATGCATAAAATCATAACCACCCTTCAAAAGGGTGGTTTGCTCTAGGGCTATAAGCCCTTAACACCGGCCAGCGCCTAAAGACGCTGGCTTTCTCATTTCATGTTCAAGCCATATTGCCTTTGTCACTTTTGCCTACCTTTAAAAAGGTGTTTGTTCTACTCTCTAACCCTTAAAAGGGTCCTCGTATTCTCGAACGCTCAATTTATCTAGCGCTATATCATGTTTCTCTTGTTCTTGAATGTATTTCCTTATGGTCGCTTCATTCAATCCCACTGTGCTTACATAATATCCTTCTGCCCAAAAATGTCGATTGCCAAATTTATATTTTAAATTTGCATGTTTATCAAAAATCATCAATGCACTCTTTCCTTTAAGATAACCCATAAAACTTGACACGCTTATTTTTGGTGGGATACTCAATAATAGATGGACGTGATCTGGCATCATATGTCCTTCCAAGATTTCTACTCCCTTATACTTACATAGTCGTTTGATAATTTCTTGAATACTTGCTCGATATTGATTATAGATGATTTTTCTTCTATACTTTGGTGTGAATACAATGTGGTATTTGCACAGCCACTTTGTATGGGCTAAACTATTTGCTTTATTAGCCATTTCTTTTCCCTTCCTTTCGTTATCAATATGACCTGAACAATCATATTTTAACGATAGGAAGGGCTTTTTGGTAGAACCTTTTATTCCCCACCCGCATAGCAGGTGGTTTTCTGTTTCACTCGCTTTGCGAGCTCAACTTGGTCTAAAGACAATAATAAAAAAAGACAAATCCTTTTTGTGGATTTGTCTTTTTTATTTTACGGACGTTGAATAAAAGTATACGGAATCTTTACTTGTTCGACTGTATCATTCAAAAACAAACGAAAAGCGGTTTCACCACATTGTTTCAGATGGTGATCAATTGTTGAAAAATTTAATAATTCACTAATCAGCATATTTTCCCTACCAACGATCGGTATTTTTTGGTTTTTATAACTTTGGAGAACTCCGGCTGCTACTGTGTCTGAATTCGTGAAAATGCCATCAATTCCTCGTTCCTTAAAAAATCCCCCTGCTTGTTTCCCATGTTCGGTATCAATACACTGCCAGTAGACATCAGCTTCATTAAATTCAGGAAAAATCTCTTTACACAGTTTCAATGTGATTTTTGAATTGTAACTCATTCGACCGGTTCTTCCTAAGGTGACACCTACACGTTTGACACCTTGATCTTTTAAAAAGGATAAGCCATCAGTAATCGATTGTTTCCGATCAATATAGACACTCGTTACTTCCAAGTCTTCGATCTTTTCGCAAAAGACGATAGGGCCATAGCGTTGATAATCAAGCAACAACTCTAAGGGATTTGCTCTTGATGTAATGATCAATCCGTCAAATGCTTTCGCCGCAAACTCTTCTAAATATTGTTGTTCCCGTTTTATTTGGTAGTTTGTTGGCAACAATGTCACTTTATAGCCCTCACTAAAAGCGACTTCAATGATTCCACTGAGCAACTGATCAAAATATGGGTGATTTGTGTAAGGTAAAATGACACCAATATTTTTAGTTTTTCCAGAACTTAGTTGTCTGGCATTGGCATTCGGTACATAATTTAATTCTTTGATCACTTTCAAGATCTCTGTTCGTTTCGCTTCATCGACATAAGGATGTTGATTGATGACACGGGATACCGTCGAAACAGAATATCCTGTTCGTTTGGCTATATCTCGGATGTTTGCCATGACTACTGTTCGCCACCTATACAAAAAGATTTTCTTGTAGATAGTCTACCACAGCGGGTCCACATTCGAAAAATTGATACAATGTTCCTTGGTCGTAGAAACTGATTCGTTGACCACCCCAATAATTATCCTTGGTCAAACCAGAAATATCTGCTAAATTGATTTTTTTGATCACCGATCGATTAAGGCCTTGAAAACTAGACAACACGAGCATGGAATCTTTAAATTCAACAAATGCGTAAAAACATTGATCCTTTGTGCCTTGCGTTGCTTTGATATAGGTATTCATAAGAAGCCCTCCTTTATTTATGCTTTGAGTATACGGTATGAAACGCGTCTCATAGCAAGGAGTTTGCTTCTTTTATTCCTCTGGTTCACCTAGATTAGGATCTAAACGGTTTGCAGCCAAGATAAATGGTGCCCAAATCAAAGCAGCGACTAAGAGATTGACGATCGTCAAGACGATGGCACGCCAGTCACCTGCGGTTGCTAAGAACCCACTGATAATCGTTGGCATGACCCAAATCACATTTACCACCACTGGGCGAACCAGTCCGGCCATTGTCGCGAAGTAAGCGATGGTTGCCGTTACAAGTGGTGCGACGATGAATGGGATCATCAACAATGGATTCAATACGACTGGTAGACCAAACATCACTGGTTCATTGATATTGAACAAACCAGGAGCAATCCCTAGCTTACCAACTGTTTTATAATCGGCACGTTTTGATAAAAATAAAATCATGACGATCAATACCAACGTTACGCCGGCACCACCAGGCCATACGAATGCTTCAAATGAACCTGCTACCCATTTGAAAGGGATTGGTTCATTATTTTGAAAAGCATTGGTATTTTCGACCATCGCTGTACCATAAAGTGTCTGTAATACTGGTGACATGATGTTTGTTCCATGTAATCCAAAGAACCAAAGCACATGAACAAGTAACACGATAATAAATACTGCACCATACCCTTGCGATAAATTCATCAAAGGTTTTTGAATCGCTTCAGAGATCCAGTCAATCAATGGTACTCCTGCTGTTTGTCGGAAGATATAATTGATCGTTCCCACAACATATAAAGAAACAACTGCAGGAATGATTGCGGCAAAAGCACGTGCAACTGCTGGTGGCACTGATTCTGGCATTCTGATAATAATTTTTTTACGCATCAATAGTGCAAAAATGATAACAGAAATAAAACCAAAGATCATAGCTGTAAAAAGACCAGAACCGCCCATGTATTTCCCAAAGTTGAAATAACCCCAAGCGCCCATTGAAAGCGTCTGTCCACCATCAGCACCATCAGCAATCACGCCGCCTGCTGTAGTGATCATGTCCATCGCATCTTGTGACAATTTTTCTGGCAACGTCAAAACAGCTGTGGCAGCATCAGGTAATCCAATAATAAATGCAACTAAAGATACAATACTTCCTGATACAGGGTCCACTTCATATGCCTTTGCCAAATTTGCACCTAGTGACAATGCGAATACGACCGCCATAATCGCTAGCGTACCATTCCAAATCAACCCATTCACACCAATTACTGGTGTAAAGAAAGTCGTAATGGCATTCCCGTCACCTAGATACGTGTTAGGAAAATCACGCATAAACGCATTCAATAGCACAGCAATTGCCCCAGCCATCGTTGCCGGCATGGTTCCAATAAACGCATCACGTAAAGCAACCAGATGCTTTTCCGAACCAATCTTCGTGGCAACTGGCAAGATATATCTCTCCATCCATTCCATCAATTTATTCATTTTCATCCTCCTACAATTCGATCTCCTATCACTATGAATGCGTATACATTATAATGATATCACAAATATAGCATAACTTTGTGAACTTCGCTAGCGAAAGAGTGAAAGAAATGTCAAGAGAAATGAAATTTCCGTCAAAGGTAATATTTACGAAATAAACATACAAAAAACGATGATGATTTGATTATCTATTCAGTGGTTTATATCGTTTCTATCTAAACAATATGAATGCACAATCTCATTACTATACACTCGTATTTTGCTCTATTTATGCTTTTTTTCTAAGAAGACAAAAAAAAGAAGAACCTTGATTGAACAAGGTTCTTCTGGAGTTATTACATCATGCCGCCCATCATTGATGGATCCATAGCTGGTGCAGCAGGTGCTGCTGGTTCTGGTTTATCTGCCACAACTGCTTCAGTTGTTAATAGTAATGCAGATACAGATGCTGCATTTTGTAATGCTGAACGAGTTACTTTTGTTGGGTCAACGATTCCGGCTTCCACCATGTTTACCCATTCACCAGTTGCTGCATTGAATCCTGTTCCTAAATCAACATTTTTCAATTTATCAACAATAACTGATCCTTCATAACCAGCATTTTCAGCAATTTGGCGAATTGGTTCTTCTAATGCACGAGTAACGATCTTGATACCTGTTGCTACATCGCCCTCTGCTTCGATCATGGCTACTTTGTTGATCACGTTCACTAATGCTGTACCACCACCAGAGACCATACCTTCTTCAACAGCAGCACGAGTAGCGTTCAACGCATCTTCAATACGTAGTTTCAATTCTTTTAATTCTGTTTCAGTTGCTGCTCCGACTTTTACGACTGCTACTCCGCCAGCAAGTTTCGCTAAGCGTTCTTGTAATTTTTCACGGTCAAAGTCTGAAGTAGTTTCAGCGATTTGGTTTTTGATCAATTGAACACGTGCATCAATGGCTGTTTTATCGCCTGAACCTTCAACGATTGTTGTGTTGTCTTTATCCACAACTACTTTTGAAGCATTTCCTAAGTTTTCGATTGTTGCATCTTTCAATTCTAATCCTAGGTCATCTGTAATCACTGTACCACCAGTCAAGACAGCAATATCTTCTAACATTGCTTTACGACGGTCGCCGAAACCTGGTGCTTTTACAGCAACAACATTGAATGTTCCACGGATTTTATTCAATACCAATGTTGGTAACGCTTCGCCATCCACGTCATCAGCAATGATCAATAAAGGACGTGATTGTTGTAAGATTTGTTCTAATAAAGGTAAGATATCTTGGATATTTGAAATTTTCTTGTCAGTGATCAACAAGTATGGATTTTCCAAAACAGCTTCCATTTTGTCGTTGTCTGTTACCATATATTGTGACAAGTAACCACGGTCAAATTGCATACCTTCTACGACATCTAATTCTGTTTCGATTCCTTTAGATTCTTCAATTGTGATAACACCATCATTGCCGACTTTTTCCATTGCATCTGCAATCAAACGGCCCACTTGTTCTGAACCAGAAGAAACAGCAGCAACTTGTGCAATAGCCTCTTTTGAGTCAACAACAGTTGAGATGTTGTGTAATTCTTCCACTGCTGTTTTAGTGGCTAATTCGATCCCACGACGAATACCTAATGGGTTAGCACCAGCTGTGACGTTTTTCAAACCTTCACGGACAATTGCTTGAGTCAAGACAGTCGCTGTCGTTGTACCGTCTCCAGCGATATCATTTGTTTTAGATGCAACTTCTGAAACTAGTTTTGCACCCATGTTTTCGAAATGATCTTCTAATTCGATTTCTTTTGCAATCGTCACACCATCATTTGTGATCAATGGAGAACCATATGATTTTTCTAAAACAACATTACGGCCTTTTGGTCCTAATGTCACTTTTACTGTATCTGCTAATTTATCTACACCACGTAACATTGCTGCACGTGCATCTTCTGCAAATTTCAATTCTTTTGCCATTTTTTCGTCACCTCATCAATTATTTTTGTTTTGTACTTACTCAACAATCGCCATGATATCTTTTCCAGAGACGATCAAATATTCTGTTCCTTCAAATTTCACTTCTGTACCGGCATATTTTTCAAACATTACTTGGTCGCCTACTTTAATAGCTGCAGGAACTTTTTCGCCGTTTTCTAGCAAACGTCCCTCACCCACTGCTACAACTGTTCCAGTTTGAGGTTTCTCTTTCGCTGATGAAGCTAAAACGATTCCTCCAACAGTTTTTTCTTCTTCTTGCGCGACTTCAATGATGACGCGATCACCTAATGGTTTTAACACGATAAATCCCTCCGATAACTCTTTTTTTGAATCCGTTAGCACTCTATCACATCGAGTGCTAACCTACATTTTTAATAATACTCATTCTCCTATTCTTTTGCAAGCTTTTTAAATCATAGAAAAAAAATTTTTAAAGAAGGTTGTGAAAGAAGCGCTCAGCACTGAGTAATAAGACAGAAAAATCAAAAATGGCTTTTTCATTTTGGATTTTTTTGTCTTATTATTGAAGTGTTGCTTCTTGAACACTGTTTATCTAGGTTGTGAAAAAGCCAATCAGCTCCAAGTGTTAAGGAAAAATTTGAGAAAATAGCTTCTCATATTTTTTCAAGTTTTGACTTAATATTGAAGGAGCTGGCTTTTGAACACCGTTTATCTAGGTTGTGAAAGAAGCGCTCAGCACTGAGTAATAAGACAGAAAAATCAAAAATGGCTTTTACATTTTGGATTTTTTTGACTTATTGTTGAAGTGTTGCTTCTTGAACACCGTTTATCAGGTCGTGAAAAAGCCGATCAATACTAACTGATCAGAGAAACATCTTGATATGGTATAATGAATAATGGATAGTGTTTAGTAACACAGAAGTTGATTAAGCTACTAAGTTTCTTCACTTAAAGTTCAACGAAAGGTTGCTTTTCCTATATTATTAGAGCAAGAAAGAAAGTTATACTTGGCTTTTCACTTAGCTCAAGGAGGTTTCATATGTCATTAAAAAAATATAGCTTTTTTAGCATTTTTTGTTACGGACTAGTGTTTGTCTCGCCTTTACTTCTGACATCTGTCGGACTTGTAAATTCAACGTCAGGTTTGATCAATGCAACAACAGTTACGTATATCTTAGGTGCAATCATTCTGTGGTTCTTGTACCTCAAGCATAAAGAACCGATTGAAATCGAAGCAAACGTACCAGTTGCTTCTCGCTCAAAAATCATTTTATATGGAGTCATTGGTATCTTTATCGCTCTGATTTTACAAAGTATTGCGGTTATGATCGAGAGTTTCTTTTTTGGAGAAGTCTCTCCATCTGAAAATACGCAAAATATTATCCAACTGATTTTAGATACTCCTGCTTTTATTATTGCTACAACTATTGCCGGACCAATCATGGAAGAATTTGTATTTCGTCGGAGTATTCTTGGCATCGTTGGTCACTATACTAACTTTTGGGTAGGTGCAAGTGTTAGTTCCTTGCTCTTTGCATTAGCACACAATGATGGGCATTTACTCGTCTACTTCTTTTTAGGATTTTTCTTTAGTTTACTATATCGATCCACTGGGCGAATCTGGGCACCAATGATCACCCATATTGGTATGAATACTCTAGTTGTCATTGTACAATTGGCATTGCAACAAGGTTTACTGTAATATAATAAAAAAAACCTGTGACTTTCATCATCAGGCACTCCCTATAATAAAATAAATAGCATTCAGGAGGTAACTCCTTATGAAATAAGCGGTAAAGCCCAAAAATTCCTTCAAATTTTCGGACTTTACCGCTTATTTCTATGAGCTGTTCACTTCCGTCACAACTGATTGATCAAATTGAAAATAATTCTGTTGCAGCATCCGGGTCAGTGTCGTACACATTGAAATCATATCCCACACCTAGATCTTTTTCCTTAAGAATATTTTCCATAGTCAAATGGGCCAATTCTTTCATATTGTTTTCTTTACTTAAATGGCCTAAATAGATTCGTTTTGTACGATCGCCAATTACATCAGTCATCACTAACGCACCATCTTCATTCGATAAATGACCACGATCGCCTAAAATACGTTGTTTCAAATTCCAAGGATAAGGTCCCATACGCAACATCTCTAGATCATGATTGCTTTCCATCAAGTACCCATCAGCATTTTCAATGATCCCTCGCATATGATCACTACAATAACCTGTATCCGTCAGCATGACAAACGAACGATTCTCTTTATGGAAACGATAAAATTGTGGTGAAGCTGCATCATGGGAAACACCAAAACTCTCGATATCTAAATCGCCAAATGTTTGGACTTTCCCCATCTGAAATAAATGTTTTTGTTCGATTGGGACATTTCCGATCATCGGAGCCATTGCTTCCCATGTTTTTTCATTTGCATAGATATCTAAATGGTACTTACGCGCCAAAACACCTACCCCATGAATGTGATCTCGATGTTCATGTGTCACAAGAATACCGTCTAATTGATCGGGCGTCCGACCGATTTGTGCCATTAAGGAAGTAATTTTTTTCCCACTCAGTCCTGCATCTACCAGAAGTCGCTTTTTGTCACTCTCGATATATAATGAGTTTCCTGAACTCCCACTTGCAAGGATACTGATTTTAAAAGCTGTATTTCCTTCAGCCATTTTACTACTACTTCCCTTCTTACTTTGTAAACTTTTTTCATTATACCTACTTTTTTAATGATCTTCCACCTTTGGGATCGAATTATTTGTAATAATCGTATTACTAAATGCATTGACCGTTTCGATCTGATAGGTCTTATCCGGCGTTTCAATTGCGACATACCACACCGGTACATACACATTTTTCTCTCGTACTTTCAAAATACGAGAGTAAGCCAGTTGACGCCAAAGGATATTCGATCCTCGAGAGATTTTATTATTTACATACAATGTATTAATGGCTTCTTCTTCCGTATGCAATTCTGTTTTTTCTCGCAACTGTTCAATATTCGTTAAATGGGTTTGAGTATACTTCAAAATGCGATACTCATCCCCCTTTTTTTCGAGGGAAAAAATAAGTTTAGCTGTATCATCATAGAATGGCAATCCTTCATACGTTTGGCTCGCTGTGATTTCAGGAGAATCACCTTCTAATACAGAGAAATTTTTCATATAGATATACTCATTACCAAATAAAACATCTTCCTCGTTATCTAAAAAGTCATTGAGTGAACTTGCTATGCGATTTGGATCAAGCACTTTGCTTTCAGATTCAGAGTCCGATAACGTTTTAGTCAATATATTATCATTGATCGAAACGCCACTCTCTAATAAACCACGTCGATTATTATCTTGGCGATACTTGAACAACGTTTGACTCAGTTCCGTTTCCTCCGCACTTAAATAGTATCCTTGCTTACTTTCTGAAGAAAAATCACCCGTATAAGTAATATCATCATTTGCTAACCGTTTTTTGATCGATTCTGTCTGATCTGAGCGTATTACCGTATGCTCTTGGTTGATCGATTCATGGTAACTACTAAACAAAAAAACATTCAATCCTAAAAAGGCGACGAAGAAAATCCATTCAATTTTTTTGAAATCCATAGTTACTCCGCCTCCTTCTCAGGTAGTTTGGTCAATAAGTCATTTGCAGAATACCATTCTCCTTGATATTTCACATACCACTCTGGGAATAGATCAACCACCCGATTCGTTTCTTCGATGTTTTGCCATGTATAGCCAACAATAATCAACTCGATTTTCGATTCTTCTGCCCCATTATCTACTAATTCCTGATATACATCGTCGGTGCTAGGCAACTCGACTTCTTCATCTGAAGGAATCGGGACTTGGATGGTATTTAAACTCGTTTGGATACTTACTTGATTATTCACTTGCTCATTACCGATTTCGATTCCAACTTTTCCTTTACTATCTGAACCAAATACGGGAAATCCTTCTACAAAAATACGATAATCGATTGTATTCTTGTTACGATCAAAATATCGAACATTGCCTAACGCGCCACCTAGTTTGCTGACATAAGGAAAACTGTCCGTAAAAATATTATTTGGTTCATCAATCGTCGGTAAATCTCCTCTAAAATCGACGATCTGATTTTCTGAATGGATCGTCATTGTTTCATTGCCATCATAAAAAATCAATTCCGTACTTTCATCATTGTTTTTAACCGCGTCTGGCTGGGAAAAAAAAGCATTCCGAAAGACGGTGTATGGTTGCTGAGATAAGATATAACTGTATTTTTTTAGTTTCATTGGTTCTTTGATACTGTGCTGTGTCTCAATACTTTCTGGCGTTCTGAATACAGGTGTCCAGTTGACATCTGAAGAATTCAAATCATGTTCTATTTCTTTCCAATCCATCGATAGACTGGCTTCGTAAATCGTCCGCTGATCATAATCAATAAAACTAACTTTTTCGTCTTTTAGATCAAATTGGACACTCGTAAAATAGACATCTTCATTTTGGACTGAACCTAGATCAATATTCAAACCAAATGCTTTCACATAGCCACTGAGTAGATAAGGTGCGTTATAAGAGAATTCGATTCCTTCATTGAGAGACTTCTTTTGATTGAACTTCTCTTGGTCTGCTTCCACGACTTCTGTCAGCTTGCCAAAACGAGCACCTTCGATCAACCCATGTATTTGAGAAATCAGGTTCTCACTATTCGTTTCTTTCACTGTATCTGTTTGAAACCATGTGAGGTGTAAAGGCAAATAAATTTCTGATGCTTTACGATAGCTTTGTGATTCAATCACTTGTGAATTGCTCTCTTCTAAGTTGATTGAAGTTTTCCCTGCTGGACTCAACCAAATTGCATAAGAGAAGTACAGGCTTAATGCAACCATCAAGATCAAACCAATTCGTATAAATTTTTCAGAAATCTTCATTCCCACCATTCCTCCTCATACGGTTCATAAGGTAAAGAAATATAGAAGGTTGAACCTTGTCCCTCCTTACTTTCTGCCCAGATTGCGCCACGATGTGCTTTCACTACTTCGCGAGAGATTGCTAAGCCTAATCCTGTTCCACCTTGCGCTCTAGCTCTTGCTTTATCCACTCGATAGAAACGTTCAAATACACGATTCAAATCTTTTTTAGGGATACCTAGTCCTTGGTCTGTAATACTTAAAATCACATTGTTATGTGTTTCAAGCAACCGGCAAGTGATTGCTCCCCCATCGGGTGAATATTTGATCGCATTGTTCATGATATTGTCAATAACTTGGATGATTTTATCTGTGTCGATCTCGACCCACAGATCTCGTTGCGTAAATTCTCGACGGATCGTATAATTTTTTTCTTGATTACCAACCATCATATCAAAACGATCTAACACAAAATTAACGAGTTCATTAAAATTGACATATTCTAATTGTAATTGGGTATTCCCCGTATCCATGCGAGATAGATTCAGTAGATCATTGATCATGCGGATCATACGATCAGTCTCATCTAAGGTCACTTTTAAAAAGTTCGGTGCGACTTCTTCGTCCTTCCAAGCACCCTCACTCAGTGCTTCGATATAACTACGCATACTTGTTAAAGGCGTACGCAACTCATGGGAAACGTTCGATACGAACTCACGACGTTCCCGTTCTGTTTTCTCTTGTTCCGTTACATCATGTAAAACTGCAACCAACCCACTGATAAAGCCAGATTCTCGACGGATCATCGAAAAATCGACGCGTAAAATCATCTGGTCAGCTTCTCTCGCTCCAGTGGATCGATCTAAAATCATTTCATTCGGATCTTCTAACAGTTTTCGTAACGTGTATTCTTCTTCAATTGCTAAAAGAGTCAAGATTGACTGTCCGATTGCTTCTTCTTTTTTCAAGTCTAATAATGAGACAGCCATATCATTGATCGTAATGATCTTCCCTCGACGATCGGTTGCAATAACGCCATCTGTCATATGTGACAAGACGCTGTCTAACCGATTTCGTTCAGCTTCCATCGTATCTTGCGCTTCCTCGATCCGTTCTGCTAATTGGTTGAACGTTTCAGCCAACTGACCTAATTCATCTTGACCATGGACCTTTACTTTACGGCTATAATCACCACGAGCAATGCGGATCGCTTGCTCACGCATTTCACCGATTGGCTGCGTAATGGAACGTGCGACCAGAACAGACACAACCATTGAGATAAATGCAGCAATTAACGAAGCCGTAAAGAAAATCAGTGCTGTATTATTGATTTCTGAATATTTTTGTTCGATATCACTTTTGACGTAAAGAGCCCCGATGACGGCGTCGCCGGTCGGGGACAAAATCGGTTGAATATTGATATTTACTCGTTTTCCGTCATCATCTAATGCGACATAGCGTTTGGTTGTAAAATCATTCATATCGACGTAATCATTTTTTTTGCCGACTGAACCTTGTTCGCTTACCTCTGTCGTTGCTCGAATGATGCCTTTTTCATCCACGACACGGATCTCGATGATATCACTTGAAGCACTGGTCTCAATAAAACGCTTGATATTCCCATTGACATCATCGATAGTCGCACTTTCATTGCTTTTCCCGTTCAGTTCTGGACTGATCGTTGTCGCTAATGTTTCGACTGTTTGGTTCATATCTTTGATAAAGGTATTGATCGTTGAACGTTCCAATCCTCTAATAAAGTAAGCACCTATAATTTCAATTGAGATCAGTAAAATCAAAATAAATGTAATAGCTATTTTGAAGTTTACTGATCGAAAAAAACGGACTTTTCCTTTCATCCAATTACTCCTGTTCTTGATTACGCAAGTAATACCCTACGCCTCGGCGTGTAACTAAATAGCTAGGATGACTTGGATTATCCTCGATTTTTTCACGCAAACGACGAACGGTCACGTCTACTGTACGAACATCACCAAAATAATCATAGCCCCAGACGGTTTGTAACAAATGTTCCCGTGTCATGACTTGACCAATGTGTTTTGCTAAATAAAAGAGCAGTTCAAACTCACGGTGAGTCAATTCAATCGTTTCGCCACGTTTCGTCACCATATATGCATCGGGATGGATCGTTAAGTCCCCGATGATCAGTTCAGAAGGTGTGACTTCTTCCACTTCTTTGGTAGCAGAAGCGCCACGTCGAAGATTTGCTTTCACACGTGCCACTAATTCACGATTAGAGAACGGTTTGGTCACATAATCATCTGCTCCCAGTTCCAAGCCTAACACTTTATCGATTTCAGAATCCTTAGCTGTCACCATGATGATCGGCATATCAAACGTTTTTCGTACTTCACGAGCCACTTCTAAGCCATCCATCTTTGGCAACATCAAATCTAGTAAAATCAAATCAGGTTCCACTTCGGCTACTTTTGCTAAAGCTTCTTCCCCATCATATGCTGTATAGACGTCATAACCTTCTTTTGCTAAGTTAAATTTGACGATATCCGAAATCGGTTTTTCGTCGTCGACAACTAGTATTTTTTTCATAAAGAGCCACCTCTTAGTTAGTATTGTCATTCTGTTCCATTATACCGCATTTCTTATCAGGTTTCATCTTTCTAAAAAAATAGGACGTTATTGATAAAATTTGCATGATTGAACAGGCGGATTCGGATTCCTACAAACCTCCACGAATCCCACTTGTAGCTTATTAAAGTATGCGATTAGATGATTATAAAAATAAACCGCTAACTCGGAAAAGTTACAGCGGTTTATTCTTGCTTCATCTATTAAAGATCCGTATAGGGTAGCTCAAATCAAATATTTCATATATAAAAAACTATTTCGATTATTGAGAGTCACCAGAAAACATGCCAGTGATCGAATCCCATATGCCACTAAAGAATCCTTTGATATTTTCCCAAAGCCCTTTTGATTTTTCTTGAATTTGCTTGCTTGCCTCAGTCAAGTCTAATTCCTTCACGAAGTCTTCAAAAATATTTTTATCTTTCATTTCACTCATCAACGAAGTTATTTCTGTGACTTGATCGCTTGTCATTACATCTTCTAGTCCATTATCCTTCAGAGCTTTTTCTACTGTCGTTTGAATATCCGCTTGTGTCAGCTCTTTGCCATCAGCAGTCTTAGCTGCTAATTCTTCTTTCGCTTGCTCCTGTGCTTTATTTAATGCTTCATCGGAATAGCCATCTTTGTCTTTGTTTTCTTCTGTGATAGACGATAAAACATCCATCTCATTTTGAGCCACGCTGACACGGTCTTGATTAATGATGCCCCCTGACTCTTCTACGATTTTGTACACACCAGCTAAAGCACCTGAACCATCGATTGGTACTGCAGAT
The DNA here is from genome assembly GCF_002813755.1 of Enterococcus mundtii. Lineage (NCBI taxonomy): Bacteria > Bacillati > Bacillota > Bacilli > Lactobacillales > Enterococcaceae > Enterococcus > Enterococcus mundtii. The sequence continues at coordinate 2,537,579 of NZ_CP018061.1, forward strand.
GCGACCGTCAATTTTGCATCGGTGATCCCAGCTGTTAACGCTGCATTTTGATACTGAGCGGCTGTGATCCGTGTGATATTTTCTGGTGTCGCGATATCAACAGTGATCCCTTCGCCTTCAGCAAGCGTCTGCATACGTACAGAACTGTAAACTGCCCAGTCCTTGGTAAATCCACCGTCAGGAATATAGGACATCAAGTCTGTACCGGACGTTTTATAGATCGGTGTTTCTCCTTTGATCCCTAATTTATCTAATGTATAAGTTTCTTGTTCTTTCGTTAACGCATTACCGATTGCTACTGCATTGATCTGTAATCGTTCACTAGAGCTGGTTGTCGTTGTTGACTCGGAGGAATCCGTAGCAACTGTCGAGTCGACCGTTCCTGAAATTGGGACAATACTTTGCGTTGTTGCTGTCTCGTCTGCTAATACGATTGGTGTTGCTAGTAAAACTTGGCTTGAGACCAAGAGAGTGGCAATAAGTTTTGTTTTCTTCATACATAACCTCCATGTAGCTGTTTTCTGTTTTAAACATTGTACTATAAGGTCAATAAGATAACCTACGCCTCAAGGCTGATTTGAAAAGAATCTTATACTATCTTTTAAGATTACGGGTGTTTTCTTAGCTATTCAAAACTTTTTAGACTTTATCTTTCATCAAAAAGCCCAACCTCCGAATGTATCCGAGTGTTGAGCTTGGGCTATCTCCTTATTCTTCTAAGCTTCCTAGTTTCCCATTTGTATGAATCGATTTTTAATAGCGTAATTGCAGCAGGATCGGCGATTGATTTTCTAATACTTCTGTTTCGGCAAAGATAACTTCTCCTCCGTAACGCATGACTTCATAAATGATTTCATTGATGATATCTTCGACATAGCCTTCGTCACTCGGTGAGATATCTACTAATTTGACTTGATGATCTCTAATCACTGCCTCTTGATAGTAAGCGTGATCCACAATCAATTTTTGCCCTTTTCCTTTAATTACTTGTCTGTAGATGTTGGCTACATCACGCTCTACACGCCCTTGGTTTTCCATCCCTACTATAGTGTGTAGTATCGTCTCTTTTTGATGACGAATGTATTCGTGAATCACCTGATTTGCTTGCTCTCCTATTGCCAACTCATTTTCGCCACTATCAACTGTAAAGTTCCCATAGATTTCTCCAACAATCCGTTCATCTTTATGTGACATCTGTTTATATGTCGCAATATTTTCTGTTGTTCCAGCTAAAATGATTGGGTGTGGATGACGATTCAAATAAGGTTGTAACTCAGAATCAATCCATTTGAAGAACTCTTTTTTGTAATTCGTTTGAACACTTCCCATTGAATTCAATACGCGGTCTTTTGTCCAGTAGCCTTTATTCCTGATTGGGAAATGTGCGTCTTTCACTTCTTGTATCAGCGTATCATCTACATATTCTAGTAGACGTGAACAATCCATCCCAATCGTTAACACATAATAATGGTTCATTTTACTTTCACTTCGTAAGATTTCTTTTGTATGGAAATACGCATCAATAAAAAATTGACTCTCCAACACAAACGGTACTTCGATTTGTTCATTGACGCTTGGCGAAATAAAATAGACAATGCTTCCTCTTTTATGCGTAGGTTGAAAGCCTTTTAACACTTGATCGATTTTACGAATCATTGTTCTCGCCGCTGTTCCTTCCCTTTCTTCCAACTCTAAAATAATCTGTTTGACTAGATTTTTTAACACTAGTTTATATTTTTCAGCACTTTTCTCGTCATTTGGCATCCCTAACATGATCGTTACCGCTGGATTTTCTCTGTGGGCACTTAATTCTAAATAATTCATTTTTAAACTCCTTCTTTCTACCTAAAAATAAACTGGCATAGTGATCAATCGATATGATCCGCATTTCTATGCCTACTTTAATGATATTGGTTAGAGCGATTCTAAGGTCAACCTAATGTTTTATACAAAATCAAAAATGCCGGAATAGTGTTTTTTCTTCTCCAAAAACTCTTGAAGCATGTTCCATTAAATTCAAAAATTAAATTTCCCCATAAAAAATCCCGCCCTAGAGAAGTCAGATCAATATCTAACTTCTAAAGAGCGGGATTCTATTTACGATTCTTTTCCTGTCCACTATTTTTTTCTAATTATTTTAGATAAAAAATAAATTTGTTCTTTGATGATCACTTCGCTTTGATCATATTATGCTTCAAGTATTTGTACACCGATCCCTAATAAACCTGGGCCAGTATGGACAACCAATGCCGGTGAGATTTGTCCAAAATAAATCTCTTGGGCATTTGGGAATTCACGTTCAAAGCGAGCTTTCATTTCAATTGCTTCTTCTTCCGCTGCACCATGTGCGACTGCCAAGTTGAAGACTTTCGCATCCCCGACAGTTTCTTTCACATAGGACATTGTTTTGTCTAAACTTTTCTTTCTGCCTCGTGCTTTACCTACTGTATAATAGATGCCCTCTTCATTACAAGAGATAATGGGATTCAATTTTAAGGCATTTCCTAAAATTGAGGCAACTAGACCGATACGTCCGCCTTTTTGCAGGTATTCAAGTGTTGCTACATTGAAAAAGACTTTCGTCCGTTCTGCTAATGCAACTAATTCATCGATCAGCATTTCCCATTCCATGCCTTCTTCGATCCATTTTGCGGCTTGGATTGCTGTAAAACCAGCACCGATCCCAATATTTTTAGTATCTAATACATGTGTTTGGATTCCTTCTTGTTCTTGCGCAACAAGACGAACCACATTATTCGTTCCGCTCAAACCACTTGAAATAGTGATTGCTAGAACTTTATCATAGCCATCATTTTTGATTTGATCAAAAATTTTAGTGATTGATTCTCCATCAGGTAACGAAGTACCCGGAATTTCCTCAGGTAAACGCTTATAAATCTCTTCAGGAGTGATATCGACCTTATCTGTATATTCTCTATCTTTATAAATGATTTTCAAAGGGATCACATAAATATTGTACATATCGATGATTTCTTGTGGCACATCTGTTCCTGAGTCTACTAAAATCGCAATCTTATTCTTCATTTTCTTTCTCCTTTTTTGTCTCTTGTAAATATTCGCTTTCTAGGCTGATCGTTTTTTCCGCTAGTAGCTTCATTGCAAAAGAAATCGTCGCTGAACGTACAGCAACATATTCTAATGGAAGTTCTTGATTCAATAATTGTTCATGTTGTTTTCCTTGGGCTAATTGACTGACCATTCGTATTGCATTTTCTTGTTCATCACAAAAAAGATTGTATGCTTCACGGATGCCCACTGTTTTTCCTTGAAACAAAATTCCTTCTTTGATTTCAGGAATCGTCAACACTTGTTTAAGCGTTGTGATAGCAATCAGAAATGCCACATGTTGTTTGTTGTATCGCTTTTTGATTGGCGCCGGTACCAAACCTAGTTTCACATAATTATTAACCATTGAAGAAGTTAACAAAGGATGTTTTTCTCCTTGGATCACTGGTGATAAGTGACGATCCACCAGGGTCTTAACTTGATCCATGTATAGCTCCAAGTCTGGAAGTTCTTCCCAATGAGGTAAACGAAACGTTTCGATACTGACAGCCCAATCAATTAATTGCTGGCGCATTTTTTCCATTATGAAAGCTCCTTTAATGTTCTCATTAATATCTTATCAAAGTTTTCAAAAACATTCAATCTAGTTACTCAAACTAGATAAATTAATAACAAAAATAAACATCAATAACAAGTGTTTAAACGAGGATTGTTCTAGGTTCTTCTTGAAATAAAAAAAGACCCGCCATTTTCATGACGGGAAAGGAGTAAAAAAATGAAAAAGTGTTATGGGTTGTTCTTTTGCAAGAACTTTGTTGGTTGGGATACATTTATCATAACGGTCATTTATGAATAAACTATGAATGAATTTCTAGGAAGTAGTAAAGTTTTCGTAGATTTTTTATTGTACGTACCTTGCATTTTAAAATGCTTAGTGCTACTATAATAAAGTACTTTTTCATATGGGCCGTTAGCTCAGTTGGTAGAGCAGCTGACTCTTAATCAGCGGGTCGCGGGTTCGAGCCCCTCACGGCCCATTGGGTGCCAAACCCACGTCACCAGTACACTCTTGGCTACTTCGGTAGTTTGGAAAAGAGTGTACGTGGTGGCATTTTTTTGTTTTAAACATTTTTTTATCACCTTTAAAAAGGCGTACAAGGGTTTTATTCTCTCCTGTTGATTATTGGGATACTTACGTGATTATCATTATCTTCACCACTTATCTATTTACTCCCAAAACGCTTCGCCTCTAAGTAGATGATCTATGCTCTTTTCAAGAATCAAAATATTTCTGTCTAAATTCTTAGAAAGAATTTCCGCTTTTCGGGTATCTTTCAAAGATAGATTGCCACCATATCTTTCAAAAATATTAGGAACCTTTTGATTCAAAAAACCCCCTCCTTTTCCAGTTAACTTTAAACTAAATTAATTGCCTTCTTTCCCTCGCTAATCGTCTCATCCTCTTCATCGAGTACTTGTAATAGCGTTCCCAAACTAAACATTTTCTTCTTTTTGTCCCCCAAAAACATACCAAAAAAGCGTTCCATTAACATTTGGTTAACGAAACGCTCTATACATTGTTCAATTATATCATTTAAAGATAGATCACTTTCTCTTATTCAGATTGATTCCCTATCTACTCCATAGAAAAATTATGTTTCAGACTCCCTCTGAGATCCATTAAAATTGTCTTTTTCTCTATCATCTTACCCTTTTTTTCTATGAGTACTCAAATTGGCGATAATAGCGTCGAATTTCCAGCGGGTGGCAATTCATTTGTTCGACATAGGCATCAATCCGCTGTGTCACGCAATGCATCAATAAGTGAGAAAGCACTCGGCCACGATATTTCTCACTTATTCCTGAAACAGGATAGTCCTTCGTATCGATCAATGTATAGTTTGCACAAATTCTTGGTAACAATTTAGCGACTCTTTCTGATAATGGGCGTTGTTCGTCTTCTCCTAAAAACACTGTGACAGGTGTAGTTTCATCAACGATTTCCAACGTTCCGTGAAGAAACTCAGCAGCATGGATCGATTTTGAACGTAACCAGCTTTGTTCCTCCCAGTAGCACATGGCGTAAGAATAGACTGCACCCCATTGATTTCCCGCACCGATGAAATAATGCATGGCATCATGACGATGTTTCTCCGCAAATCCTCGCCCAAATTCATCCGCCTGCTTCTCAGCTTCTACTAATCCTTTTGCTAAATATTGTTCCAATTCTTGATAGTAGGCTTCGTAATCAGGAAAATCTCCATGGTTTTTCATTAACCGATCTGCCACCATAAAGAATTTTATTTGTTCTGTTCCTGCTGCAGGATACGTAATGATATGGTCACATTGTTCCGCCAAAATACTGCCTTTTGTATCAATAAACCCTAATAAGGTTGCTCCTACTTTTTTGATTTCTTCAACTGATTTAACCACTTCTTGTGTCGTTCCAGTAACAGAGGACAAGATAACTAACGAGTCTTTAGTCAAACGACGGTTACCGGTTGTATAATATTCTGCCGCATGTTGGACGTAAACTGGTAGGTCGCTTTTTCCATTGATGTAGGTAACTGCTTGCATGGCAGAAGCATACGTACCACCAATCCCTAGATAATAAATCGCATCAAAGCCTTGTTCATCAAGGAAATCGACTATTTTTTCAATTTCAGGACGTAGCTCTAACATTCCTTGGATATCATCAATTTGTTGTTGTTCATTAAATTTAAGCATTTTTCCACCTCTAAATTTTACTTTTTAAAACTTGATCAAAGTCATCAAAAATACGGTTATTCAAATCGATCCCTTTAGCACCTGCCCCGAGATAGGAGAAAATTTGGAACGGAATAACTAAAAGCAAAGAAGAAAAAGTTTCTTCACATGCTACATCCAGCCCAAGTGTATCGGGATTCTTTGCTACTGCTGTGGTGATCGTATAAGCTTTTCCTACATGAGATTCTATATAATCATGCAATAGTTGGGCTCTTGATTGATTCGAGCTTGGTGCTTCTATAAAGAAGAGCACATGTTGATGATTGGCTTCAAGATAAGGTCCGTGCATATAAGCTTCCAATTCAAACCCTTGAGAAGGCACTCGAATGGTTTCGGTGAATTTCGTTTCAAATTCTTTAGCGGTTCCCCAGTTTGGTCCATAACCGACTGCCACAAACCGATTCGCTAGTTTAAAGATGCTTGCGTTTTTCTCAAAAAAATCAATCGTTTTAGCTATAACTTGCGGAATGGCCTCAATCATCTCCTCTAACTGGTTTTTGGTCATCGACACTTGTTCATCGGATAGTATTCCTTTACTGTAACCAATAGATACCCCCATTAAATAGAGTTGTAATACCGTTGCTACATATCCTTTTGTCACGAATCCAACGGTTTCGATCCCAGTTCCTAGATCAATTCTTTCGTTTGCTTTTTGAGCCAGAAGACTTTGGGAATCACTACTTAAACTGATTGTGTAAAAACCTTGTTCGGACAAATGCGCCACTGCATCTATAGTAGAGGTACTTTTTCCGCTTTGAGAAACCGCCAAAACTGTCTCTATTTCTTTAGAAAGATGTCCGTAATGATTAAAGTGGTATGGCTCTTCAATAGTGACAGTGATCCCCGCTAATTTCTCCATCGCGTACTTTGCTGCTAAACAGGCATTTGAAGAAGAACCTGTTGCCAAAATCAATAGATGTTCGATCGCAGCTCTTTTTTCTTCTTTTTTAGGAACAAATTCCTGCAAGATCTTAACTAATGTTGCTTGCTCTTCCTGTATATAGTCCATCATTGTTGCCACAACAATTCCTCCTTAAAAGAGTCCAATCAAGGATCCCAAAATACCTAAGACTGCTAATCCAAGCAGGATAATCAACGGTTTGACTTCTTTTTTCAAAAGATAAAAGACAGCGCCAAATGCACCTAATGATAAAATTTTCGGTACGATATCATCAAAGATACTTTGTACCGTAACCGCATTCTCTCCTGAACCGATCTGCAACGGAATGTTGATATCAATCATCGTAGCGGTCATTCCTCCTACGACCATCAACCCAATAATCGCCGCGCCATAGGTTAAGCTTTCCATCAAACCGTTTTCCTGAATTTTCTTTAAAAATCCCGATCCAAGTTTATATCCCCAACCAGTCGCAAAATAACGAAATAGTAGATGTGGGACATTGAAAATCAATAGAAACAGAATCGGACCTAGTATATTCCCTTGTAATGCCAATGAAGTTCCTACCCCTGTGGCAATTAACCGTAACGTTCCCCAAAAGAAAGAATCGCCAATCCCTGCTAAAGGCCCCATCAAAGAAGTCTTGATGTTTTCGATTGCTGATGAATCAAAATTCGGATCATTGCTATTTTCTTCTTCCATCGCCGCGTTGATTCCTAAAATAAGCGTGACGATATGCGGGGTCGTGTTGAAAAATTCCAGATGTCGTTTCAACGCATCAGCCATAGATTCTTTTGTTTTATAGAGTTTCTTCAAAATCGGAATCATAGCATAGACATAGGCTAAATTCATTTGTCGCTCATAGTTCCATGAGAACTCCATTTGAAATGAACGCCAAAAGACATGATTCAACTCTTTCTTGGTAATCTCGGGTTTCTCATTAGAAGTCTTCTTCATCATCAAGTACCTCCCCTGAAGTCATTTGAACAGATTGCCCTTGTTCACGAATGTTTCTTAAATTCACAACTACAACAGCAGTTATCGCTCCAAAGATCGCAATCCCCGTAACAGGAATCTCTAAATAAGCTGCTAATGCAAAACCTAAAAAGAAATAAGGAGCAACTTGTTTGTTGATCAGCAACCGAGCCAACATGGCAAACCCTAAGGCTGGAATCAAACCAGTTGCAACTGATAATCCATTCTGTACAAATACCGGAATCATCTCCAATAACTTACTAATCGTATTGCTGCCCACCATGAAGGAAATCGTAACTATAAGGGCTAACATCAAAGACAAGCCAAAACCGGCTAATAAGTGCATTCGTTCCACGCCTTTGTAATTCCCATCAGTCGCGTATAAATCAGCTTTTTGGTTCATCATTGGAATAAGCAGTCCTAAGTATACATTTTTCAGGATTAGCGTTAATGTAGCGATTGGAAGTCCTAATAGTAAAGCCGTCTCAGTTCCCGCTCCAGCTGTAATTGCGAATGCTGTGCCAAGAATTCCTCCTGTTACAACATCTGGTGGGATAGAAGCACCTACAGAAAACGAACCAATAAAAGCTAATTCCAGTGTGGCACCCATAATAATTCCTGTGTTTACGTCCCCTAATACGATTCCTGTAAACAACCCAGTAACAATCGGACGCGACAGTAATGACGTTCCCAATGCGTATTCAGACTGCGCAATAAATGCAACAATTCCAAGTAATATTGCTTGCAGCATCTCTTTTGCTCCTTTCTTTATAAAACATCTTCGACAGCGACTTTTTTATCCGAAGGTACTTGACGGATATCGACAGCAATTCCTTTAGCAATCATTTTTTTCAAAATTTCTTCTTCCGCAGGTAAAATATTAACTGCCTTTCCAATATTCTTAGTTCCTTCTTTGGCTTTGATCCCACCCAAATTGACTTTAGTGATTTCTGGATAGTGTTCTGCTAATCTATAGGCATCCTCGATGGAATCTACTACGATGAACAATTTGTATTTATCGGTCACGCCGCTTTGTAATGCTTGGATGGAATCCTCAATTGTTTTAATCACCAGTTTGATGCCTTGCGGTTTTGCTAGTTTGATCGCTGTCTTACGAATATCATTTGTCGGCACATCATCATTGGCAATCAAGATGCAATCTGCGCCTAAATTTTGCGTCCAGGAAAATGCGACTTGTCCGTGTAATAGTCGATGATCGACTCGTGTCAAAATAATCATGTTGTCCCTCCTAAAATTCTTCTTCTTCGATTTCTTTTTCTACACTATCATTACAAAACTGGATCATCTCTTTCGAATTGGCCAGCGTTTGGTGGATCGTTTCTGAGATTGCACCTCCTCTTTGAAATTGTGTCGTCAATTCAATCAACAATGGCAAATTCAAGCCTGCAATCAAGTAAAAATTTGGTTGTTGGATATAACGCAAAAATTCATTGTTCACGCTACCGCCGAAAATATCTGTGATAACGATCACTTCAGAATGTTTATATGTTTGCATCAGGGTATCCACCGTTGTCGTCAGATCAAATGTTTCTTCCACATAGCAGTCAATCGCAACGACTGATTGTTTTTTACCGCAGATAAGTTCTAACGAATGTAAGATTCCTGATGCAAATCTTCCGTGTGATGCTAAAATAACGATTTGTTCCACTGCTTTCACCTCACTTTGCTCCAAGTTACACCTTACTAAACGCAAAAAGCGTGCCAAAAAAAGTGGCACGCTTTTCTTATTGATTAAAAGTCCGCTTCACCCATTGAATAATCAGTGTTTCCAAATAAAACATCATAAATGTAGCAAACTTCAGATTCCGGTATCGCGACACTGTAAACCTTCTCAATGACACTAAACGCTTTTTTGATTTCATTCAGCTGTTTTTCATGACACTGGAGTAATGTGTTGCTAGCATGATAATTATCAATGGCTTCGTTTCGAATAAGACGTTCAATCAAGCAACTCGTATGGACAAACAACGCAAGTTTGCGATCATTGGTGATCCGTTGCTGCCACATGCGTTCCAGATCTCCCGCGAAAAATTCCATTTGGGAAATTACTTTTTCTGTATCTAGAATCGTTACCGATTGAATCACTCGATTCAATGAAAAGTTTCTTACTAATTGATTGTTCACATAGGCGATCATCTCTTCATCCAATTCTTCCTTTAACCAACTTAATAACACTTCTGTCCCAGCGCCTGAAATCAGTTCTTCTAAAGAAATAAAAGGTGCCAGCTCTTGGCGAGGTTTAGTGGTTCCTATAATACCAACAACATCATAAGATGTTAATATCTGTTTCATATGTTCACTATTTTCCAACTGGTTGAATTCATAAGGAAGGATCCGAATCTGTAAATGATCAGGAATACTTTTTTCTAATAAGGTGGAGATTTGAACAGCGGTTCCAATTCCAGTTGAACAAGTCGTAATGACAACTTTCTCTTTTTTAACTTTCGGAAGAATGATCTCCCATTCATTTTGGTGGCAAGCATTTACCCGCTCAGGAATCTCTCTCAACGAAACGTTCTGCTGAATGCATTCTCCGACAGCGATGGCTACACTTGTCGTTACATTGTTCATCATGACAATCGGTACCTTCAATTCTGGAATATATTGATAGATTTCTTTCAAAGAACCCATGTCGAACAAGACAACTAGTCCATTAGATACGTCGTTTTTCTGAATATATGCGGTGACTCTTTCCGCAATTTGCTTAGGAGTAACTTCTAATGGCATATCAAAAGATTGAAAAACCGATTCATTCAGTAAGCGGTTCGCAACATTTGCGATACTGCTAGCAGTTGCATAGCCATGGGCTACTATGATGCTTCGTGGAAGCAACGTTTCTTTGGAATATCCCATATCGTTGATATAAAGTGTAAAAATGATTCGGTCCATACTCGTTAGTTCAATATCCAATGCGTTTTGTACTAAACCTATCAGATTTTCTGTGTAGCGATCACTTGTAGAATAATGCTTCTTAACACTTTTCAACAGGTCTTCTGTCAATAAAAGTTTGTCTTGATCATCTGGCAGCCACTCCACATTTCTGCGCAGCCACAAATAATAACTGATCGTATAAACCATACTACCGTTAAAGTTAATTTGGAAAGAATGCTCGATTTGCTCCATCATTCGCTGAACATGCTCTGTCACAAAAATCATTGTCCGCTGTTTTTGTTCCTGCTTATGGTCAAACAATAAATTTTCAAACAGCCTTTCAATCACTTTAGAAATAGGAGGGACAGCTGTTGCAAAGTCCTGTCCCGCTTGGACATAATTGAACAAAATCTGTTCATACGTTTGAATGATTTTTTGCTGTTCTGGCTCACTTTCCGCAGTTAGTTGCTGGATTTGCGTTTGCCCATCAATAAGAATCGGTTGCATCATCACTAATTCATTGGGTTCCTTTGTCAACTGCAATAACTGTTCTGGTAAATGATACACAGTGACCACTATTTTTTTCACCCCCCGTTTTAGACTGGCTGTATAGCTTTTAGCTGTAATAATCTTAATCATACTTTTCAATTCACCGACATTCCCAGAAAAATGACTAGTCGTTAATATTTCGATTACTTGGGGCGAGAGCTCCAAGGGCAGGCCAATACGCTTTTGCTCGTCAAAGAATGCTTGCAAGGTCAGCTGTTTCCGTTCGGAAATCGTCCGTTCTTCCAAAGCAGGCAGTGTTGCTTGAATTGGGATTCGTCGCAAAAAGGTTGTTAGAAATGTTTGTTTCAAATCTTCGGTCGTCGCAAACACCAGCCGACAATCCACTGGGATTGACCGGCTCTTATCCCCCATTCGATAGATAACTCCCTGATCCATAAAAGTGAATAATTTTTCCTGTCCTTCGGCATTCAGTCGATGAACTTCATCTAGGAATAGTACCCCGCCGGCTGCTGCTTCAAATGCACCTCTACGATCTTCTTCTGCTCCAGTGAAGGCTCCTTTCACATGTCCAAATAAATTACTCGTCAATAAATCTTGGTTGTTGGCATACTGCGCGCAATTGATCGTGATCAACGGAGCATCGCTCTCTAATAATTCATTTTCCACACAATAATGATGGAACATTTTTACAAGAAAACTCTTCCCAGTTCCACTTTCCCCCGTCAGCAAGAAGGGAAGCCCACCATTTGGATAGAAGGCTGCCATCTTGACCTGTTCAATCACTTCTGCCAGACTGCCTTTGCTGCCGATTACACTGGAAAAGAAATCTTCTTTTCGATCAAAAAAGGGCTTTTCTGCTCCAACAGCAGCTAGACTATCATATACGTTTTGGGTTAAGGGGTAATTTTGGATTTCAAATGCCTGTTTATGAAAAAAATACACTGGCCGGGTAGTAATTTTTACTAGATGTCTTTCTTCCGTTAACTGATTTAAATAGTGACTGATCGTGTTTCTCTTGACTAAAAACTTCTCAGCAATATCCTTCGCGGTGAAAATATCGCTTACATTTTCGATAGAGAAAAAAGCTGTTTGATTTTGTAAGTAAGCAAGTAATTGTTCTTTCATCGTCGTTCTCCTTGTCCTCTTTATCTGATTATCATAACTTAAAAGGCTAAGACTTGCTATACAATGCATAATAGAGTAATTATTCTTTTAAACCACAAAAAGTAGCATCCTGAACAACGATTGCCACTTTTATTCTGTATATATAATACTTATGTTACAGTCAGTAAATAGTTGTATTACTATTTCGATTCATTTATGTTCGCTTAACACTATTAATTTCGATCCGATAGTACTATTCACCACTTCAACTCCATCTTTTACCATATTGGTGAGGATCAGTGGTCCCTTATTTTTTTTGATCCAAGCGCCAATTACCCTTATTAGAGTTCGACCCATTTTTTTCAGTTATTTTTGTGCTGAAGTCATGGGCACGTGACATAAGTTAACTAGTTACGCTTTCCAGATTTGACTTTACACAACTTATTAGTCCTTATTGACAAAGAGCCAGATTCTTGCTTGTTTCGCATTAGTAAACAAAGAGGCTCGTAAGTACTTTAATAGGACTTACGAACCTTTTTCACTTTTCTGTCTCATAAGCGGACTCACTACTTCGCGTCACTTTTTCTCAGTAGCGATCATTCCACATACAATGTCACAAATTTTGCATGGTTAATCTTTTCAAGAGTGACGGCATTATTTTCCACCAAAAGTGCTTCTTTCTTAGCTTCTTTTAGATTGACTGTTTCTACTACGTTCACTGGATGGTTGAATGTGATAGACGCATGTCCCACTTCATCTAAAAGCCCATTGTATAGACGCAAAATGTAACCTGAACGCTCTTCCGCCTTTTTCAATACACTCAAGGTTAGATTGCCATTGATCTCAAAAAGACTAAAGTTTGTCGGCAAAGTTGGCTCAACCGATCCTAAAGTAAAAATCAATCGGGAATTCAGGAATTCTGCGTATTGATAAAGAGTGATCGGTGTTACTGCTTGTTTGGCACGTTGTGCGACATTTGCTTGGTCAAATCCCTGAGCAAAGTAAACAATGGAGAAATCAAAATGCATCGTTTTGTGGCACTGTGCAGCTGGTGTCTCAATCACTGATTCTCCTGAAGCACGCCCTGGGCGATACAGTAGATTCTCTTTCCCCATGAAGCCATAGGTCCGGAAAATCGTTAAGCGAATCGTATCAAACGCTTCCCCCACAATCTCATATTCACGTACCCCTTGGGGCATAACTGCTACGCCATGGGACGCATCGAATAAACCGACAAAGGATTGACAAGTTTCTATGGCAATCGGTTGCTCATTCCATTGCTCTTTATTGGCTTCCCAAAGGGCCATTTCTTTTTCAAATACAACTGGACGCTCCAACGTACCAAACTGTTGGTCAGCAAGCGAAAATTTCGAGGCAATCCCAGTATTAAATAGCACACATACCCGATGGCTATCAACTTGTTGGTTTTCAACCGTTAATTTGAAATCAATTTGTTGTGATTGTTTTTTCAACACCATCGTCAATTGGATCGGCAGTGAAGACGAGACTTTCTTTTCTGCACGTTCAGCTAAATCCTTCGGAACCTTCAACGTGAAAGCTATATGGATCTTTTGGTAGATTTCTGATTGCTGAATGGTGATCGTTGGTTGCGCATCAATTGATGAAATCACAAAATCTTTCACAGGTGGTGAATAATTGAATGAATCACCATCGTCGCCATTTTCTTCAATGATCCCTTGGTTTTTGTAAAGCACTTCATTGGTTTTATCAAGAATATCCAAAGAACCATTGTTATTGACAGTGATCTGATAGTACTCGTTTTCAACCGTATTGGTTTTTACCTCCTGCAATGGTGCGCTTGTATCACCTTTCAAATCAACCGTCAGCTGGGTATAACCCATACTCGGCACATCCGTCGTTTCTAAGGCAATCTTCACTTTATAGACTTTCTCCGGCAAATAGATTTCCTTGACTGGATTTAAAATATTTCCTTGATTCAAAACATACTCCGTTTGGTCGGTAAGCTCTAAAATCGTATAAGGCAACGCCTGACCAGCTTGATCAAGAATCGCAAACTCTTTTTGTGGCAAATAAACTTCTGCTTCAATGACCCCATTGCGTCTTGTATCATAGGTGTTGAAGAGTGTGAAAGTAATTTCTTGTGCTTGTGGGTTATTGATTGCAGTAGAAATCTGTCGTAAAGTCAATTCGACAAGATTCATGGAAATATCTCGCGCCTGCTTATAGCGCATATAGATATCTTCATTGGTCGTATCAGAAACACAAGAACCAATGGAATCATGCGCCGCATTTTCAAACATTAACTTCCAAATCTCTATGACTGTTTCCACGGGGTACTCAAATCCTAATTGCATGGCCATCGTTAAGATAGGCTCCATAACATTGACTAAGTAATGTTGGATCTGAGTGTTCATTGCCTTCAAATCAGGACGTGAAGAAAAAATCGTTTTATGGATTCGCATCAATTTGCCATTGATCAGTTCACCGGCGATTTCTTCCAACTCAGGATGGCGTTCTTTGACTGCGGCAATGTATTTTTCAATCGTTGAAAATTGTAACTCATACTCATCCTCATAAAGTTGATTCATTCGATCAACCAATTCTGGAAGATTTTCTCTGACTGGTGCTTGATCGAAACCATTTGGAAAATACACTTGATCCGTAGCACTGCGTCCCCAAGTCGTTTTAAACGGTTCTTGATGTAAGAACTCTGCTAATTCTGCTTCTCGTTCAGGAATGGCACCGCCAATGTAGTACCCACTTGGGATCTGGTAGACATTGACCACCGAACCATCTTCTCCACGCCATTTGTACTCTGTATGTTTAACGTCGTCATCACTGACACCACGCCAAAACATCGTATCATTGATACCAAACTCACGATAGATTTGTGGCATACTGGCTGCTTGGCCGAAAGAATCTGGGACGTACCCAACATTCATGTATGTCCCGAATTCTTCACAAATTTTCATGCCGTATAACATATTCCGAACAATGCTTTCTCCCGAGATCACTAATTGATCGGTTTGAGTGTACCATGGGCCAATGATCAACTTCCCTTGTTGAACAAGTTGTTGAATCCTTTCTTTGTCCTGCGGACGCCACTTCAAGTAATCATCTAACAGCGAAGCCTGTCCATCTAAAATGAAGCTCTCATAGGGATCATCCTTTTCTAGTTGTTCAATGACTTTTCTTAAATTGTGCATCAAATAGATTTTCGAGCGACTTGTAGTAAAATACCATTCGCGATCCCAATGACTGTGGGGTACGACATGTACTGTTTTTTTCATTCAATCATTCCTCTCCCGTTATAAAAAAGGCACGTAACGATGGTTGTCGTTAGTGCCTATTAATTTTTCTCAATTTTTTTACCATCTGGTACGCATAATTTGTTCCTTACGTAAAATATTTCGAATTTTGCCATTTTCGTACAAGCTAAAAGCGTTCTTAGAAAATCATCTGCTCGTGCCTTTTCTTTCGCTACTATTTAGCTAATCGGCTTTGTTACTCAATTTTCAAAGCTCAATTCAATATCATCAAGCGTAATGTCTTCTTTTTGTTCTTCTTGCTTATTGAAATTCACAAATAAAGGAGCGACAAAACCGATGAAAGCAGCTCCTGCAAATAGTCCAATCAAATACGCCCAACCGTTCCCAACAGTGAAGAAGCCATAAATCCCTCCAACAGGCGGCATTTTGTCATACATTCCTAACGCGATCCCCAAACCTGAAGCGATTGCTCCTCCCAACATGTTGATCGGTACAAGCCGTAATGGATTGACTAATGTAAAAGGAATTGCTCCTTCTGTGATTCCGATAAAGCCCATAATAAAGTTATTACGGCCAGCATCCAATAGCTCTTTATTGAATCGATTTTTGTGGAATAAAGTTGCTAAGGCGTATCCAAATGGCACCGCACAAATCGCAACATTTACGATAATTGCTGGTAAATACACACCTTCAGCTAGTAAAACATTTCCTGCCATCCAAGCAGCTTTGTTTACAGGCCCCCCTAAGTCAGAGCCAATCATTGCCCCCATGATGACTGCAAGCAAAATTTTGTTGACGTCGTTTTCAATCATGGTTCGAATCCATTCAACCAAGCTAGTATTGATCCATGCCAATGGCTCAGAGAGTAATGCGCCCATGACGATCGCTACGGATAATGTAGCAATCAAGGGTAAAATGACCAGCGGCATCACTCCAGCAAATGACTCCGGTAATTTGATATGTTCTTTAGCCCACTTCACTAAGTATCCTGCTAAGAACCCAGCAATAACTGCCCCTAAAAAACCAGCATTTGTGCTAGAAGCGACCGCACCGCCGATAAAGCCGGCCCCTAAAGCAGCTTTATCTCCAACAGAATACGCTATAAACCCAGCTAAGACAGTATTGATCAAACCGATTCCTGTCCACCCTACTTGTTCAATCAAATAAAGCGCATGTTTAAAGCCTTCAGTGCCAGCATAAGGATCTAAGCTTGTTATCCCCATACCAAGAGCAATCATTTTCGGAATGGCAACAACTAGTGAAGCGCCAATAATCAACGGCAGTACAAAACTAATTCCACTCATCAAGTGGCCTTTTACATCTGCTAGAACTCTTTTCATCATCCTTGCCTCTTTCCTTTAGTTTGCGTTTCTTTGTTCCACAGCTGCGACACATTTCTTTAGCACCGCTTCCGGTGCTTTGATACACGTATTAATATTTACCCGAATTTGCGGTTTTCCTTCAAACCGTTCCATCCCAACAACTTTTTGATCAGTCGCTAAAAGCAAGAAATCTGCTTCTTTTGCTTCTGCTGCAGTGATCTCGTTGACTTGCCCTAACGAACCTTGCTGTTCAATTTTGACCTCATAGCCCAGTTTCACACCAGCTTTTTCTAAAGCTTTTGCGGCCATCGGTGTATGTGCCAATCCTGCTGGACAGGCGGAAATCCCTACTATTTTCATATGATTTTCTCTCCCATCATTTCCTTTTTGATCAATTCTGCTAAATAAGCTTTATCTTTTGATTGTTGAATCTGCTGGATGAATGTATCTTCAAGCAACGCTGTTGCTAGGCGACTCAACATTTGCAAATGCACCGTTCCTTCATCTTTTTTAGGAACCATCAAAGCAAACACATTTTTGACTGCAGAATCATCGAAGGTTTCCCATTCGATGGCTTGTTCTAAGCGAATAAACAAAACGGTCGGTTCCAAAACCGGTTCAGCTTTTGCATGCGGAATAGCAAAGCCTTCTTGTAAGCCGGTTGAATATTGTGCTTCCCGTTCAATGAATGCCGCACATGTGTCTGCTGCATCGGTAACGATTCCGGATTCATAGGCATGATTCGCAATCACGTGAAACAGTTCTTCTTTTGATCTAACAGCCACATTCAAGAGAATATTTTTTTCCTGAAAGTCCATCTCATCTGCTCCTTTCCTTTATTCTGAAACCATCATAGTAATTCGTGTGGTTTATTTTCTGTACACGTTTAATTTACGGTTTCTGATACACGATGTAAACACACCAAATTTCCAATTCAAGTGGCAATCATTAGTAAAGCGTTTTCCAAAATGACTGCCAACTCTTCTGGAAATTTTCAGTACTAGTGAAACATTTCATTCTTATTCTTTCTATTGTATGATGAGGAAGAGCACGGAGGTGAAACAATTGTCAAAACTTGCTTATCAACGATTAGATGATCTATTGGAAGTATTAACTAGACAAACGGTGCCGCTACCAATGAAGGAGTTAACGAAAAACTTCTCGATTTCTGAACGAACGGTTCGGACAGACATTGCGAATTTAAATGATTTATTAACAAACGTGGGAGCCTCCATCAAGTTGATTCGAGGGCAAGGCTATTTGTTGTCCATTGGTTCAAAAGAACAATTTCATGACTGGTGGACAGAAAGTATGTCAACCACAGAGTCCTTTCTAACCACTAGTGAAGAACGACAAACCTACCTACTTTTCCTATTATTCAAGAATGAAAACCCTTTATCCCTGGATGATTTTCTCGATCGGTTATTTATTAGTAAAAACACATTTTACTCATACTTAAAAACGGCTCGAGACAATTTAGCCGCCTATCACTTAAAAATAGTAAATCGTCCAAATATTGGCTTTGAAGTCTTGGGTAACGAATTCGCCAAGCGTCAGGCTATCAGTGATCTGTTGATTGAAAAAGATCTACAAGAGTACTTGATCGGTTTTACAGAAATGGAACTTGAGTTGTTTGATACGATCAATCTAGTCCACTTACAAGAATTGGCATTAAATCATCTGGCATCCTTAGACTTGTTAGACTCTGACTACTATCATAAAAACATTCTTTCTCATTTTGCTTTAGCAATCAGCCGCTTTATAGCTGGCCATGAGATCAACGAATTTCCCTTGCACGTGCCTGCGCTCAAAAAAGACGCCCAGAAAGTAGTTGGTCATTTCTTAGAAGAAATCGATCATGCATTTGATATACAATTGACTGCAGGAGAAAAACAATACTTTATTTACTATCTTGCGATGAATGCACCACGTTTAGTTGAAACTGGCGATTCAAACGATTCTTCCACAGAAACTGCTAAAGCTATCGTCGAAGAATTACTAACTGCGATCAAACAGACGTCAAACTATGCATTAGAGACAGATAAGATGCTAATAGAAGATCTGACTTCTCATATAGAAGGTTTTATCAATATGAATCTAATGGATGCACGCCGCAGCAATCCATTACTGGCAACGATCAAAAAATCTTTTCCACAGGCTTATGATTTATGTTTGACCCATTTAGAAACGGTAAGCATGAAACATGGTTTTTATTTTTCTTCTGATGAGATCGGTTATATTGCTTTGCACATCGCAGGTGCTATGGAAAGGAGTTCCATCAGAAATCATCATAAACATCGCGTCATCCTTGTTTGTGGAACCGGTCGAGCCATGAGCCGTATTATTGAAGCGAAAATCATCAAGCACTATCAAGAAACGATCGAAGTCGTTGATCGCTTTTCTTATGTTGAACTACAACAATGTGATCTTTCTGCAATTGATTTTGTAATCACAACCGTTCCATTAGAGCAGTTTTCTGTTCCTTCAATTTATATCAACATGGCACAACTAGACAAGGAAATCAGCAAAATCGAATCGTTCATTGAAACACTAAGCGAAGCAAAAAACGGCATCTATTCATTGTTTCAAGAAGCATTTTTTCTTCATGAAAATCATGCAGATAAAGAGACCCTGTTAGAGAAAATGGCACAGCAATTGTACCAAAAAGATTTTGTGCCAAAAGATTTTTATGACAGTGTGAAGAAACGAGAAGCAATCAATCAGACAAATATCAACGAGTGGCTAGCTATCCCCCATCCCATGACATTGATGGCGAAACGCTCGGTTGTTTCAGTGGCAATCATTCCTGATGGCGTTGATTGGGGAAATGGTGACTTGGTTAGATTTGTCTTTCTCTTTGCGATTCAAAAAGACGAATATGAAGATACCGAAGAAATCTATAATCTTTTATTAGAGTTGATGGATCGTGAAGATGTTCAACAAGCAATCTTGCAAAAAAGTGGTTATCACAACTTTTTGAGTTATATGAAACAATTATAAAAAAATGGGATCACTGCTAGTAGCTTTACACGTCTAAATCAATCAGATGACTGGAACAGTGTAAAATTTGGCACAATGATTTTATTAGCTAAAGCGGTTAATGTAACACTGGATGAATTCGTTAAATATTTACAGACAAAAAAAGAGTCTTCTTCCAATTAAATGGTTGAAGGCTCTTTCTCTGAAATCAACTCACTGGGTTTTCATGCTTGTAAAGCAATCATTTTTTTGATGGTATGGAGCACCGCATCTTCATCGTTCGACTTTGTCACAAATTGTGCAACTTCTTTGATTTGCTCAAAGGCATTGCTCATCGCAAAGCTGTAAGCTGCACGTTCTAATAATTCGACATCATTTAGACCATCGCCAAATACCATGGTTTCTTCTGGTGTGACGTGGAGAATTCTTTGCAATTCTGTCACTGTTGTTCCTTTATGGACATTATGATTTGAGATATCGAACCAAGCGGCTTCTGAAGCAACGATATAGGCTTGTTTTTTAAATTTTTCCAATTGTTTGACATGGTCAAAACAATTTTTTTGCGGATCAAACACGGTGATTTTAAAAAAAAATGACTTTACCGAAACAGTTTTTGTTTCAGTAAAGTCGATTTTTTTTATTTACTTAGTTTTTCCAACTAGCAACTTTTTCTTGGTTCTTATCAATCCATTCTCTTGCTGCTTGTTGTGGGTCTTTGCCGCTGTTGATTTCCAACATAACTTCTTCCATGTCTTTTTCTGTCCAATTGAATTTGTCCAACACAGCATATGCTTCTGGTTGATCTTCTTTTAAGCCTTGGCGAACGATGGTGTGGATTTCTTCCGCATCTCCCATCGCATTTTTTGGATCTTCTAGATATTTCAAGTCATACTTCGCAAACATCCAGTGTGGCGTCCAACCAGTAAAGACGATTGGTTCTTGGTTTTTGATTGCTTGTCCTAATGCAACCGTCATCGCACCAGAAGAAGAGGTTTCAACTGTCCAACCCTCCAGATTTGGATATTGGGCAATCGTATTTTCTGCAGCATTCACCACACCTGCACCAGGTTCGATACCGGTGATTTTTTTGCCTGCTTCATCGGTTAGATCCGCAATCGAGTTAACATCCATGTATGCTGGAACAGCTAATCCGACTTTGGCACCTTTCAAGTTTGCACCTAGATCATCGACTTGATCTTTGTATTGTTCATATTGAGAACCATGAGTCTTAGGTAACCAAGCAGCCACCATTCCATCTGATTCTCCTTTTGCAACAGATTCCCACATGATCGAATTATCAAGAGGCGTCACTTTCACATCATAGCCCATCTCTTTTAAGACTTCTGCTACGACATTCGTTGAAGCAACTTCTGTATCCCATTCCACATAAGAAAGATTGATCGTGTTTGTTTCTTTTGTTGAAGAACTAAAACTTCCAACACCGATCGCACCTAATAAAACGACGACTACTGCACCAATGATCACTCCTTGGCGCTTTTTATTTTTTTGTTTCGCAGTACCTGCTGCTTTTTGATCATTTGGTTGATTCAAGTGTTGCGTAAAACGGTCAATGATAATGGCTAAGATCACTAATGCTACCCCATTGACAAAACCGTTTCCGACTTGTGCACGTTGTAAAGCAGAAAGGACACCACGACCTAAACCAGGCGCTCCGATCATTGAGGCAATCACGACCATTGAAAGAGAAAGCATAGTTGTCTGATTGATCCCTGCCATGATCGTTCCTTTTGCTAGTGGTAATTCAAGTTTCACTAGTTTTTGCCAACTCGTACTACCAAATGAATCAGAAGCTTCTACTAACTCTTTCGGTACTTGGCGAATACCTAGGTTCGTAAATCGAACCGTTGGTGGTAAGGCAAAAATCACTGAGGCAAACACCCCTGGAACCATTCCGATTCCGAAAAAGGCAACCGCTGGAATCAAATAAACAAAACCAGGCATTGTTTGCATAAAGTCAAGGATCGGTTTAATGATTCCTTGCGCTTTATCATTTTTTGCCATGAGAATACCAAGAGGTACACCAATGATGATCGAGATCACACTAGATAGTAAAACCAATGTGACAGTATTCATCAAATCTGTCCATAACCCTTGATTATAAATGAACCATAAGCCAATCAACGTAAATAATGTCAATCCGGGACGTTTTTTTGAAATAAAGAACGCTGCAACTGCCATTAAAAGAATAAATAGTGGTGCTGGTATCACTAATAAAAGATTCGTGATAGCTGTCATCACTGCTTGACCAATCGTTTGAAGGAATGAGAACAGTCCTGCGAACGTTGTTGTCAACCAATCAGTGATCGTTTCGACCCAGTCAGCGACGGGTACTTGATAGTTCAATAGATTATTCATGTTCGCTCACCTCACTTGTTGCTGCTAATGCTTCGATTACGCTACCTCGGATAATAACACCTTTTAATTTCCCATTATCAACCACGGCTAATGGCGTCGGCGAATCATAAATAATATTGAAGATATCACTAACTAACATATCTTTACCGATCACTGTAACATTTTCATCAAGGAAATCGATCAATGGACGTTTTTGACGTCTTGCTTCTAATGCTTGATCTGCTGTGATGATCCCTTTTAAGTTACGTTTTCTATCAACAGCCATCAACATGCTGACTTCTTCATTACGCATACGTGTCAATGCAACGTTTGGACCATCTGATTCAATGTTTGTTGTTAGTGCAGGAACCATGATGTTTTGCGCCGTCAAGACTTTCGAGCGATCGACTTCTTCCACGAATTCTCTCACATAATCATTGGCTGGATTGGTCAATATTTCTTCCCCAGTACCGATTTGCATGATTTCTCCGTCTTTCATCAACGCAATGCGATCCCCGATACGCAAGGCCTCATTTAAATCATGTGTGATGAAGATGATCGTTTTTTGCACATTGGATTGTAGTTCCAATAATTCATCTTGCATTTCACGACGAATCAATGGATCAAGCGCTGAGAAAGCTTCATCCATCAATAGGATCTCTGGATCATTTGCCAATGCTCGGGCTAACCCTACACGTTGTTGCATCCCACCAGATAATTGACTAGGATATTGATCTTTAAAGGATAACAAGCTTGAGTTCTCTAACGCTTTTTCTGCTTTTGCTTGACGTTCTTCTTTAGGAACACCGCGAACTTCAAGTCCGTATTCTGTATTTTCTAAAATCGTACGATGCGGGAAGAGACCGAAGTTTTGGAACACCATGTTGATTTTGTGACGACGAACTTCACGAAGTTCTTCTTTACTAAGTGTTGAGATGTCTTCTCCATCAATCAAGATATTGCCAGATGTTGGTTCAATCAAACGATTTAACAGACGGATCAAGGTTGATTTCCCACTCCCCGAAAGTCCCATGATCACGAAGATCTCACCTTCTTGTACATCAAAACTCGCTTCATATACACCGACAGTTGCGCCGGTTTTTTGTAAAATCTCTGTTTTCGATTGGTGCTTTTTCATCATTTCCAAAGCAGTTTGTGTTCGTTTACCAAATATTTTCGTTAAGTTTTTGACTTCTACTTTTACCAAACAAATTCTCCTTTGTATGTAAATTCATTTTTCTTTCTGAAAAAAGTGACCACACTACGATAACACCATGTAGTCACTTTGTCAAAATTCAAGTATCTGTATTCTTAGGGAAACTACACAAAAAATTGGCCAATCCCTTATCAGTATAGGGATTGACCAAAATTAGAATTAAATGAGATTTTTCTTATCCGATCGTTCACTGCCCATCTGGATAAAAAAAGTTTGTCATTCGTTGCAGCGTATACTCGTTCCCAATGAAGTGGACGGTATCGCCCGCTGAGAATTTAGCATATGGGCCAGGAGAGACCAACAGCTCTTGATCGTGGGAAATAGCAATCACTGTTGCACCAGTTGCTTGCCAGATATTCAATTCGCTGATGGATTGGTTTAAGTGAGCCGCTTCCTCTGTCAAAGCAAGTTCAAAAGGCAGAAGTGGGTTCATCTTATGTATTCGTTTCGTTTGACTAACAAGTTGGTCCAATAGTTGCGAAAAATGATTCAACTCTTCTTGTTGTTTTTTCACGCTTTCCATGATTTCTGCTTTTGTTTCTTGGATCGATTGCACATCTTGGTATTGTAAAAGGAAATCCTTTGCTTTTTCTTTAGATGCTACAAACGCACCACTGCCATGACGGACTTCCATGATCCCCAGATCGACCAAAACATTGATTGCTTTACGAGTCGTCTCTGGAGAAGCGTTATATGTGCTTGCTAAAGTGGATCTTGCATGGATCTTCTCGCCGATTTGATAACGATTTTCTACGATTCGTTCAGCCAAGTCAACGGCGATCTGTTGATAACGTGGGCGAACCAGTTTGGTTTTTTCACTCATTTTATTCTTCCTCTTTCATCTACTTGTCAGCTAACATCTTACTATGGACGCTTCAAAGAAGCAAAAGTAAACTGGTTTTATTTTTTTCTTCTATACAAGAAATCCGGTAGTTGTCAGTTGATTTTTCCAAACTAAACAGTTCGTATCACACACTTTGAGAATAAAGCGACAACCACGAAAATCAAAAAATTTTCGTGGTTGTCTTTTTGTTTCTTACGCTAAAAAACAAACTTCATTTAACTTGTAAATTTTTTCAAATAGTCAGTACTTACATCAAAATGACGGGCAGGAAATTCTGGGAAATACAGATCACTTGCCCACTGCCATGCTGCTGTATCTGTATGCAAAGGATTTTTATCAGAAGGATCATACGGCCACTGTGCAACCCAACAATTTTCTTTTCCTAGACGTGTCATATCTAGCTTGTTTTCGGTAAACCAAGAAGCACTCGAATAGTGGATGACGTTTTGATAGCCTCCCTGTTGGATCTCTTTTTGGAAAATCAACGCATTATCTGTCACTTTGTCCAAGTTCATCTTTGGATTTTCACTATCGTTGACAACCACAGTTGATGATGGCAGGTTCAACTCTTTCATATAATCCAATAAAAACTGGGCTTCCCCTTTTGTATCAGCTTCTTCATTGAACCACGCATAATGATAGACACTTACTTTTAGACCTGCTGCAACGGCTGAAGCAATCTGTTCAGGAGCAAGCGGATTTTTATACGAGTCTCCTTCAGTCAATTTCACGACTACACCCTTAATGCCATAGTTTTTCATCGTTTGAAACTCTTCACTCGATATCTTGCCGTTATTAGAAGATATGTCAATAAAATCTTTAGCTGGTCTTCCTGATTCGGCAGCGGAGATTCCAGAATCGTCTGTCAGACTTCGAGTGAGTGATTCTGAGAATTGGCTGCTGCTACCTAACTCATGTTGATTTTTTTCAGTAATCATAGGCTTGATTGGAATCAAAGTTGCCTGTGCTGTTCCTCCAACGTAAACTAGTAAAGTAAAACAAATAACACCTACCCATTTGATCATTGTACGCATCTTGGATCGCTTCCTTTTATTGAATTTTCAAAGCATCAACAAGACGTCCTGTTGGCTCCATTTAACCAAAAATCAAGAAATAAAAAAACAGATAACATGACAATTAACTAATTTTTAAACATAACATTGTTATTAAAAAATAAAAATATTGTTAGTTCAATTTTTACAATATTTATCATCTTACTACTATATATAGTAAGTACTCTTTTGACTTTTGCTATTTTGATTCGAGTTTCTCTTTTCGATGATCCCTAGACGCTTCATGATCATTTTTCATTTTGTGAAAAAATTTCTATCTCTAAAATGTATAAATACCTTTTTCTTCTGGTTTTGATCTACAATTATTTCTCTTCTTCTTTCCATCTTTTTGCATACCTTTTTCGTTTGTGATTTTTCGATCGAACATTCATTTATTGGCAAGTAAAGGTTAAAAAAATATTTTTTAACGGAGTTTTCCACAAGCATTTCTGTATTAATACAAGCGAATCTGCACGAGATACTTGTTTTCATTGTTTTTCAAAAACCACAAAACATAGTATTCCACAATTTCCACAACACAAGATGTAGTGTTTGTTGATTGACTTTTTTACTAATAGATTTATACTATTGATTATAGAGAAAACACATGGGCAGGAGGCAAATAATAATGAACGTAAAAATCTTTTCAAAAAATAATTGTATGCAATGTAAAATGGTGAAACGCTTTTTAGCTGAAAATAAAATCGACTTTGAAGAAGTAAATATCGATGAACAACCTGAAGCAATCTCATGGTTAAAAGACCAAGGATTCCAAAGTGTTCCGGTCATCACTTCTGACGCAGCGACTGTCATTGGTTTTAGACCAGATCAACTACGTCACTTAGCTAGCTAAGAATCATTCAAACAGTTGTCAAATAGATCGAGGATTTACTTGATCCTCTGCCACCATGGATTTGATGGACTTACGGATATTCTCCGTAACCTCCCCAAATCCTTTTTTACAGCAATGAACACCACTATATCTTGTGGTCAAACATGTATCATCAAAATCAAAAAGAAGGTTGGGCGTATGTATGAGTCTTAAAAATCTAAAAGATGTCAGCTACTTTAAGCTGAATAATGAAATCAATCGACCAGTCAACGGGCAAATCCCTTTAAATAAAGATAAAGAAGCTTTAGCTGCTTTTTTTGAAGAAAATGTCAAACCAAATACGATGATGTTTCCAACAGTGATCGACAAAATCCAGTATTTGATCGACAACCAATATTTAGAAGCAGAGTTCATTCAATTATATAGTAGTGAATTTATTGAAAAACTTTATCAATTCCTATTCGAACAAAACTTTACATTTAAATCATTCATGGCAGCCTATAAGTTCTACTCTCAATATGCGTTAAAAACAAATGATGGTTCTGCCTACTTGGAATCTTATGAAGATCGTGTCGCATTCAATGCGTTGTACTTTGCGAATGGCGACGAAGAACTAGCCTTAGCTTTAGCTGATGAAATGATCCACCAACGTTATCAACCAGCAACCCCTTCATTTTTGAATGCTGGACGTAAACGTCGCGGTGAACTTGTTTCTTGTTTCTTGACTCAAGTAACGGATGATATGAATTCGATCGGTCGTTCGATCAACTCTGCCTTACAACTTTCACGAATCGGTGGCGGTGTTGGGATCACTCTTTCTAACCTACGTGAAGCCGGAGCGCCGATCAAAGGATACGAAGGTGCAGCTAGCGGTGTTGTTCCAGTAATGAAATTGTTTGAAGATAGCTTTAGTTATTCGAACCAATTAGGACAACGTCAAGGTGCGGGTGTCGTTTATTTAAACGTCTTCCACCCAGACATCATGATGTTCCTTTCAGCAAAAAAAGAAAATGCAGATGAAAAGATTCGCGTGAAGACTTTATCACTTGGTGTGATCGTCCCAGATAAATTCTATGAATTAGCACGTAAAAATCAAGAAATGTATCTATTCAGTCCTTATAGTGTGGAAAAAGAATATGGTGTGCCATTTTCTTATGTAGATATCACTGCGGAATATGACAACTTGGTAGCAAATCCAAATATCCGTAAACAAAAAATCAAAGCCCGTGATTTAGAAAACGAGATCTCTAAATTACAACAAGAGTCTGGTTATCCGTATATCATCAATATTGATACAGCAAATCGTGAAAATCCTGTAGACGGTAAAATCATCATGAGTAACTTATGTTCTGAGATTTTACAAGTACAGACACCTTCTGTCATCAATGGCAAGCAAGAATATGAAGAGTTAGGGACAGACATCTCATGTAACTTAGGTTCTACAAACATCGTCAATTTGATGGACAGCCCTGACTTTGGTCGTTCTGTCCGCACGATGACTCGTGCATTGACGTATATCACAGATGCTTCAGACATTGACGTGGTTCCACCGATCCAAAACGGGAACAAATTGAACCATACGATCGGACTTGGTGCTATGGGACTTCATACTTATTTTGCCAAAGAGCAAATGGAATATGGTTCCGAAGAATCAATTGATTTTACCAATGTTTATTTCATGTTGTTGAATTACTGGACACTTGTTGAAAGTAACAATATCGCACGTGAGAGAAAACAAGTCTTCCATAATTTCGAAAAATCAGCTTATGCAGACGGCACTTATTTTGATAAATATGTCACTGGCGAATTCCAACCAAAATCTGAACGAGTTGCTGCTTTGTTTGATGGTATCTTTATTCCGACTGCCCAAGACTGGGAAAACTTGAAGCAAGCAATCATGAAAGATGGTTTGTACCACCAAAATCGTTTAGCTGTAGCACCTAATGGTTCTATTTCTTATATCAACGATACGAGTGCAAGTATCCATCCGATCACTCGTATGATCGAAGAACGCCAAGAAAAGAAAATTGGGAAAATCTATTACCCAGCGCCTTATTTATCAAATGAAACAATCCCGTATTACACTTCTGCTTATGATATGGATATGCGTAAAGTGATCGATATTTATGCCACAGCACAAAAACATGTGGATCAAGGAATGAGTATGACGTTGTTTATGCGTTCAGAAATCCCAGAAGGTTTGTACGAATGGAAAGAAACGACAAAACAATCCACACGTGATCTAAATATTCTAAGACACTATGCTTTCCACAAAGGAATCAAATCGATTTATTATGTACGTACGTTTACAGACGATGCAGAAGAAATCGGCAGCAACCAATGTGAAAGCTGTGTGATCTAATTTCACTTAGTGATAGAACCGTTACTGGATTTTAATAAAGGAGCATTCTCATGTCAGAAACTTATTATGCAGCGATAAACTGGAATGAAATTGAAGATATCATTGATAAATCGACTTGGGAGAAATTAACTGAGCAATTTTGGTTAGACACACGTATCCCTTTGTCAAATGATTTAGACGACTGGCGTACGCTTTCCCAATTAGAAAAAGATACAGTTGGTCACGTATTTGGTGGATTGACTTTACTTGATACCGTCCAATCAGAAAGCGGGATGGATCAATTACGTAAAGATGTCCGCACGCCCCATGAAGAAGCGGTATTGAACAATATCCAATTCATGGAGTCTGTCCATGCGAAAAGTTACTCTTCGATCTTCAGTACATTGAATACGAAAAAAGAAATCGAAGAAATCTTTGAATGGACGAATACCAATCCTTATTTACAGAAAAAAGCTGAGCGTATCAATGAGATCTACAAAAACGGTACGCCGTTAGAGAAAAAAATTGCGAGTGTCTTTTTAGAAACCTTCTTATTTTACTCAGGATTCTATACACCACTTTATTATTTAGGAAATAATAAATTAGCCAACGTGGCAGAGATCATCAAGTTGATCATTCGTGACGAATCTGTCCATGGCACGTATATTGGCTATAAATTCCAACTAGGTTACAACGAATTACCTGAAGAAGAACAAGAAACATTGAAAGACTGGATGTATAATTTGTTATATGAATTATACGAAAACGAAGAGCGCTACACAGAAGAATTATATGATCCAATCGGTTGGACGGAAGAAGTCAAAACATTCTTGCGCTACAATGCAAATAAAGCATTGATGAATCTAGGAATGGACCCACTATTCCCTGATACAGCAAACGATGTCAACCCAATCGTGATGAATGGGATCTCTACTGGTACAAGTAACCACGATTTCTTCTCTCAAGTCGGAAACGGCTACCTATTAGGTAACGTGGAAGCGATGAAAGATGAAGATTACTTGATTGGTTTAGACTAAACGAAAAAGAGCTTGGATATTGCATCCTCGCTCTTTTTTTGTTTCTCTTTAACCAACTGACAACCTTAGTTCTTCCTATTTTTTATCTAAATAAAGATGTGCTGGATACGTCATATATTCGACAGGTTGCAATTGATCGATCGTGACATAGCCTGCATTGGAATTGATCACTGTCGGTATCCGGTTGATCAACGTAGCGCACGTATGCTTTGGTGTATCTGGTTTGGTTACTTCAAATTGCATACTTGGCGTTCCTTCGATCGACCAAGTACATAGATCTCCTTCACCTGTCTGATAGACTTTTCCAGTACAACCGACTTCCACAACTGGTCCTTGTACCGTTTCGATCGTTGCAACGGCAGACATCCCAATTGCTTCGCCTGCCTTGATTGTCCGCCCCATGGTTTTTGACGGAATATCTTTATCTAAAATGATTGGAACGTTTTTTTGAGAAATGCGTTTGATCGACCAATCCATTTTGGCACAGATCGCTTCAGCGGTCATCCAAGAATAGGAAGGCAAATCGGTTGCATTGGCAATTTCTTTGTCAAATCTTTCTTGATCATAGCCCACACCATGCGCTTCCGCTAACGCTTTTCCATAGTGTTCGACATCATAACTAACTTCCCCACTGATTTTTTGTACATCATTCACGCCAGCAGCCAGCAGCGTTGGAAACGACACCCAGTAAATATCTTGCATTCCTGTTCCTGAAATCGTCACGTTGTTGGCTTTTGCGATTTTATCTAAACGATTGGTTTCTGCAACCGAAGTCGTCCAAGGATACAAAGCTTCTTCACCGATCGTTAAAACATTGACTCCATAGGTCAAGGGTATCTCTAAACTCGGCATGAAATCTTTGATATAACTAGCAATCGTGACTAAAGCGACATCGGCATCACAGTTTTGAAATACTTCATGAGGATCGCTGGAGATTTTAATACCTAAGGCTTGTTCATAGCCTAAATATAAGCCTAGATCTTGACCGATTGCCTCTGGACGATTGTCTACAGCTCCAACGATTTCAATATCTTTTGCCAAGGCATATTTGATAATCTCTTTCGACATTTTTCCACAGCCGACTTGGACCATACGAATTTTTTTAGTCATTTTATTCCCTCACTTTTTTTAAAGATTTTTAAACAAGCTCACGAACATCAACTACTGTTCGCTCAAACACCTCACCTACTTCAGGACAGGTCAGTCTTCCTTTATACGTACTGATACCTGGAATGATTTCTGGATAGGTTTGGATCACGTCAGTCAGTGATTGAGAGGCTAATCCTTTGATATATCTCATCGTGACATTCGTTAAAGCTAACGTAGACGTTTGAGGAACTAAACCTGGCATATTCGCAACCGAGTAGTGGATCACTCCATGTTTAACGAAAGTCGGTTCTTCATGGGTGGTTGGCTGGCTCGTTTCAAAACAGCCCCCTTGGTCAATCGCAATATCCACCAAGATCGTTCCTTCTTTCATTTGCTTCACTAATTCTTCTGTGATAAGATGTGGGGCTTTTTTACCTGGTAATAAGACTGAACCAATCACGATATCACTAGTCAATGCCATTTTCTCAATATTCGTTGGGCTTGAGTAGAGGGTTTTTACTTGCCCATTAAACATCTCTGACAATTCACGTAAGCGGTCGACATTGATATCTAAGATCGTCACATCTGCCCCTAATCCGTGCAAGTAATGCGCGGCACTCACTCCGGCGATCCCACCACCTAAAATAGTTGCCTGAACTGGTAAAACACCGGTTACACCTGAAATCAATTTTCCACTTTGCTTCGCTAAAATCTCCGCACCCAATAGACCCCCTAAACGGCCAGCGACTTCACTCATTGGTGCGAGTAATGGAAATGCTCCGTTTTTCGTAACCATTTCATAGGCAATTGCGGTTGTCCCAGACTTGATCAACGCTTCGGTCAATTCAAGATTTGCGGCTAGATGCAAGTACGTAAATAAAATCAAGTCTTTTCTAAAATATTGATATTCCGATGCTAGTGGTTCTTTGACTTTCACGACGATTTCTGCCGACCAGACTGTCTCTGGATCAGCTTTGATTTGAGCGCCAGCTTCACGGTATTGACTATCTGTAAAGCCTGACCCTTCCCCTGCACGTTCTTCCACATAAACGGTATGACCAGCTGTAACTATCTCTTTTACTCCTGCAGGTGTCACGCCTACACGTTTCTCTGAATTTTTGATTTCTTTTGGTACACCAATGATTGTCATATTATATCCTCCTTTGAATTATTGTTGCTTTTGCCACTCCTCAAAGCCCATATGAATCGCATCGAATAGTTGATCTGCGTTTTCCTTTGAAAAGGTCAACGATGGTGAAATGATAATCGTTTGTAATTCATCACGGAGCAAGACACCTGCATTGATGGCATAATCAGCAACTGCTTGCACATTTTTTGCTGTTTGTTCCACATCATATTTCCCTGTATTCTCAAAATCGATAGCGATCATCAAGCCTTTTCCACGAACATCACTAATGCAGTCATATTTTCCTTCAATACCTTTTAGACGTTCCAATAAATATGCACCGACTTCACGAGCATTTTCAACTAAGTTTTCTTCTTCCACAATACGTAAAGCTTCTAATGCTGCCACGCAGCCGAGCGGGTGTCCACCGTAAGTATGCCCATGGATAATGACATTAGCTCCATTGGTCGCTGATTCGATGCCTTCAACAATGCGTTTGTTAAAAACAGTTGCCCCTAGTGGAACATACCCAGAAGATAATCCTTTTGCTAGAACCATGGCATCTGGTTTGATGCCCCAGCCACGACTACCAAAAAGATATCCTGAACGGCCAAAACCTGTCACAACTTCATCTGCAATCAATAAAATATCATAAGTATCACAAACTTCCCTTAAAGCTGGCCAATAAGAAGTTGGTGGAACGATGATACCGCCAGCACCTTGGATCGGCTCAGCAATAAATGCAGCAATATGATCTGCGCCAATCTGTTCAATCGTTTCAACTAGTTCAGCGATACAGAGTTTTGTCAATTCTTCTGGATCTTGGCAATTCCATTTATTTTTCTTCAAATGTGGAGAAGAAACACGTACACAATCTTGTAAACCTGGACCAATAAATTCCCGATAGATGGGGTTACCACCTATCGACGTTCCACCATAATGCATCCCATGATAGGCTTTTTCCAATGACAGAAATACTTTCTTTGTCGGTTTACCTACTGCTTGCCAGTATTGTCTTGTTATTTTCAACGCAGTATCTACTGAATCACTTCCTCCAGAAGTAAAGAATACTTTCGCCATCTCTTCTTCTTGCGTCATTTGAATGATTTTTTCTGCCAAGTCATATGCCTTGGGATGGGCAATATTCGTAAACAATTGATAGTAAGATAATTTTTCCATTTGATCAGCAATTGCTCGGTTCATTTCAGGGCGATTATGACCAACGTTCATACACCATAATCCACCGACACCATCGAGTAATTTTCTCCCTGTATCATCATAGATAAAATTCCCATCTCCACGTTCGATAACGATCGTTTCTTCTTCACTTGCTCGGGTATCCGTCATCGGATGCCAAAAATACTTTTTCTTGCGATTGTTCATATTATTCTCTCCTTTATCTGCTTTCCTGTTTACATGTTAAGACTAAAGGGTAGAACTACTCTAAGGTCAATCTTTTTTTATTATTTTAATAAAATCGCTTACATTGAAAAAAGTAAAAAATCACTTATATAGAAGAAAAAATACTTTTGTAATTTTATTTGTAAAGCATATTGACCTTAGAACGATTCTAACCTCTAGGATGTGATTGAGGAGGATTGGTAAACATGCACAGCTGATTCAAATAAACAAATTAAAACATTCACAAGAATTGAGGAGGAAAATTTAAATGTCACTATCAGAAACATTGAGCAATGTCATCAACATGGAAATTATCAGTGCGATCACTTCCACACTGTTTATTATATTATTAGGTTACTTTTTAAGAAAGCACGAGATTTTCTCATCAGATGTCGGAAAGACATTGTCTAAGGTCGTCTTAACTGTCGCAATTCCTGCATTAGCTTTTAATTCGTTTATGCAGGACTTGAATGATGAAGTATTGAATCAAGGAATCAACATTTTGATTCTTGGGATATTGGTCCACGTTTTCTTGATTTTTCTAAGTAAATTCTTCTTTTTTAGATATGCACCAAATAAAGAAGACACATTGCGTGTACTCTCTATTTTCGGGTCAACAACATTTTTCGGTATTCCTGTTGTCGGTGCAGTCTTTGGCGCAGAAGGGATTTTGTACGCATCGATTTTTAACATTGGTTATCGTATCTTTTTATACTCTTATGCTTATTTAAAAATGAGTGGATTGAAAATGGCACGCAAGAATATTAAAGAAATGATCTTGAACCCAATCGTATTGGCAACTTTTATCGGATTATTTATTTGGCTCTTCCAAGATAGCTTACCTCAAATTGCTCAGTCTAGTTCTGAATCTGTTGCTTTTTTAAGAATCGATCAGACGTTGCCATGGCTATTTAAACCTTTGACGTTCCTCTCTAGTTTAGCCTCCCCACTCGCTTGGTTGGCAATCGGGATCACATTAGGCGATCTGCCATTCGGAAAAACCCTCAGCAGTCACACCTCTTGGTACTATTCATTCATCAAAGTCATTGTCTTCCCACTTGTGATTTTACTTTCAATTTTACTGTTGAACGCAATGAATATTTTACCAGTGAACGCAGTTGGTCTAAGTACGATAATCATTATGATGGCTACTCCGGCTGCAACAGTTGCGGTTGCTTATGCCATCAACTTTGAAAAAGAAGCAGTACTTGCCTCTAACGCCTCCTTGCTTTCTACACTCTTCTCGATCGTGTTGATCCCTATCTGGATCATCGTCTTAAACTTGCTTGGAAATTAACCCACATTATATAATTAATTAACGAAAGGAAACTATACTATGAAAAATTTAAATGTTGTATGTTATGGTGTTCGTCCTGCTGAAAGATCTCTCTTTCAGCAGTTGAATATCCACGGATTCAATTTGAATCTCGTAGAAGATTTATTGAATGAGACAAACTATACAGAAGCAAAAGGAATGGATGCCGTCATTCTTAGAGGTAACTGTTTAGCAAATCGCATAAATATCGAACGTTTTGCCCAATTTGGGATCAAGTTCCTACTCACACGTACAGTTGGGACAAATCATATTGATTTAATGGCAGCTCACGATCATGGAATGCAAGTCGCGTATGTACCATTTTATTCACCAAATGCAATCGCTGAATTATCTGTTACTTTAGCAATGATGCTTTTACGTAGAACAACTCATACAACGAATAAAACAGCTTCTTATAATTTTACGATTGATCGCTTTATGTTCAGTAAAGAAGTCCGAAACTGTACAGTTGGAATCGTTGGCGTGGGGAACATCGGACTAACAGAAGCAAAACTTTTCAAAGGATTAGGCGCAACGGTGATTGGGAATGATCTATATCCAAGTGAAGAAGCAAAAGCAGCCATCGAATTTAAGTCTCTTGATGACTTACTGGCAGAAAGTGATATCGTCAGTATCCATATTCCTTACATCCCCGGTAAAAATGAACGTTTCATTAATAAAGATTTTATCGAAAAAATGAAGGATGATGCGATTTTGATCAACACTGCTAGAGGAGAATTACAGGATAATCAAGCAATTCTTGATGCGTTGACGAGCAAAAAACTATCTGGATTTGGTACAGATGTCTTGCCTAATGAAGCGCTGATTTTCAACAAAAATTTTGATGAAGATCCGTTATTGATCGATGCAACAGCTAAGGCGCTGATCGATATGTATCCGCGAGTGATCGTTACACCACATATTGGTTCGAATACCGATGAAGCAGTATCAAATATGATCGAAACAAGTTTTGACAATCTCTATAAAATGTTCAATCAATTGGACTGTGCCAACATGCTTTCTAGTTAGGCTGGAGCATTGACAGCAAAGAACTAGCGATCCGATATTGGGACAGAAGTGTTTCCCCTCAACAAATAAGGCGACAACCATGAAAATTGCTCTTCCAATTTTTGTGGTAGTTGCCTTATTTTAAAAGAGACTACTTGATTCCCGCCGTTGATTTGTTTGTATGGTCACAGACAAAAGTGAATCTTACGTTTGTTTTAACTACTTTCCTTTCGATCATCACAAAAAATAGTAAGACAGAATCCCCAGAAAATCAAAGAATACTTTCTGGGGGTCCTGCCTTATTTCAAAGCTGAAAATTTCTGTCAAACCTCAATTATTTTTTACTCGTGTATTTTTCCCTTTGCTGTTAATGCAATAGAGTCATACATATGAGTAGTTGGCTCGTTGATCAAAGTTGCTAGGTACTTCCCTACAGTTTGTCGGCTGATTTCACCAATGAGACTTTTTCCGTTTCTATTCTCGATACGAATATCCTCAATGATCTCTTTATCGGTTAACCAATTGGGGCGGATGATGGTAAAGTCTAGATGACTGTTCTCAATCAAATCTGCTGCAATACGCTGATCCCCTAAATAAGTATCAGGATCGCGATAGTCGCCCAACTCTGCAATTGCTTCTTCGTCATTGAAGTCAACTTCACCGTAGATCCCAAGTGTTGCCATCCAATATACGCGTTTGATCTTATTCTGGTTCATCGCCTCGATCACATGTTTAGCTAAAAGCACCATGTTGTAAGGACCTAAGCAAGAGTAGACGATATCAATGCCTTTCATTGCATGAACCAAATCATCTAGATTCGTCGCATCACCAATGATACTTCGCTCCTTATCAAAGACTTTATCCGGATTTCTTAAAAATAAAGTTACATTCACCGTAGGATCATTTTTTAAAAATTCATAGCTATATCTAGCAATTGGTGCTGATGCACCAAGGATCAATACGTTCTTTTTCAATCTATTTCCACCTCTAGTTTTGATTTTTTACTTGTACAACGCTCCTCCTTTGATAAGATGAGTAAAGTATAAGGCTTAGAACGACTCTAACCGCAAGTATTTATTCGCCTCTTTTATTACAATCAGTATGATTCTCAAAAAAGCATCTATTCCAGAAAGGGTTTTAGTTATATGAAAAATACGCAAAAAATAAAAAAAATATTAACTGCCTCCATCATTGCAGGAACCGTTTATGGTCTTTTAGCGCTACTTACGGGATTGATGATCAATTACAATGTCCTCTTGCTTGATGGTGTCTATACGATGGTCGGTGCGCTGATGTCTCTGATCGCATTATATATTGCTAAGTTTATCCAGACACAAGATTTTGAACGTTTTCCATTTGGAAAGGAATCACTGATGCCCTTGGTTGTTTTTATCCAATACAGTGTCATCCTATTGATTTCTTCCTATGGCCTGATTGAGTCTTTTTTCAGTTTGCTTTATGCAGATACCTATGTTGATTTGGCGATTGGCTTGCCCTTTTCTTTGTTTGGGACACTCTTTTGTTTCGTCTTTTATCTTTATTTGAAAAAAAATCCGATCAATCATTCCTTTTATAAGGTGGAGCTGGAACAATGGCGCTTCGGTTTTCTATTCAGTTTAGGAGTCGTGGTCTCGATCATCGTCTCTGGTTTACTAGCAAGAACGCCATATCTTGCCATCGCACAACTGATTGACCCAGTGATTTCTATTGGAATCACCATTTTTTATATTTATCTATCGGTGACTGAAATCAAAAATGCCACATTAGAACTTACTTATGCACCCCCAAAATATGAATTACGCGAAAAAATATTGTTAGTAGTTGATAAGCTCTTGCAAAATGTCGCCATCGAAACCTATGTCTTACGAATCGCAAAAGTAGGGGATCAAGTCATTCTTGAACTAGATATCGTGATTTTACCCGATAGTGAATTAGATAGTATCCGCGCGCAAGATCATCTAAGAGATAAACTCAACCGCAAAGTAACTGAAGGTTTCTCTGACTATTCTTTATGGCTGAATATCAACTTTATCGGTGATCTCAAGTGGGCTTAAGAAAGAGCATACTTTATAAAAAAACAGAAGCTCCCCCAATACGAAAACGATTGGGAAGCTTCTGTTTTTTCAATTGATCTGTGTTTGACTACATGCTTTAAGATTCATATATTCTCCTCACCGAATACAGATAAATTAGTTTATGATTCACATTGTTTAAAACCACGTTACTATATTTAGTTAAAAAATTATCTTGTATGTCAGATTTATTTCAGCTAACCTTATTTAGAAGACCCCCTTACCAAATGTCGGCTGATTTCTTTTTTCAATTCGGTAACAACTTCTTCTTCACTCGCCATAGATAAAAATTCTAGCCACTTAGTCACTTCTTCCGACTTTTGTTCACAGATGGATTTTCTAACCATAATAATCCCAAGGTAATCATATCTTTTCGCATTTTCAGCAAAACTATGTGCATAATCTAGTATATTTTTGCATTCAGTATACATAGCGTTCTCTAAAAATATTGTTGAAAAATTAGTTAATATTGACAAACGTAAAATTGATATTTCCTTTAATTTATTATACTTCTCCAAACTTCGTAACATTTTTGGAACAATGCTTTTGATCGTTTCTAAAGGTAAAAAGTAAAAAATAAAATTGATGGTCCTGATATCATCGTATGTCCAAGTATCAATCAAAGAAATCCTATCCCACACAATAGTCGCCAACTTCATACTTATGTCTGAAACGGTTAATTTATTTAATTCATTTAGTTCTATAAAAATATGTAAAATATGATTTATCTCGTTAATTTTATAATCATTATTATTTTGTAAATATCGTTCACATCGTTTAATTAACATATCTATCTTACTTCGTTGCGCATTAGATACCAAGGAATAAAAATCAACTAATATTTCTTGTCTTTCACTATTATTATATTCATTACAAATATATTCAAATTCATTAAACGATACATTGACTTGTTCTAATAGGTACTGCATTGTATCGAATGACGGTACTCTATTCTTACTCTCAAATTTAGAGAGGGTTGAACGTTCTAGATTTCCATTGCATATATTATTTTGTGAGATACCTTTAGATTTTCTTATCATTCTATATACATTTCCATAATTCCAAATCATGATTTTCTTCTCACTTTCTCTGAATTTTCTAACTATGTGACTTTGAGCCACACGATAAATTATACCATTTTTTTAATATATTATATGTTTGTAGAAAAAAGGAAAGGAGAATTGTTGGGAGTAATCGATGTAGGTTGATTATTTTAAAATAGTAAAAGTGAAATGTTTAAATTATTTGGCTTAGATGATTATGTAAGGAAAGACCATAGATAAAATAGTAGGTATAAAGTCTATAGATGCTATATATGAATTTATTATAAAGAAGTAGGTGGACATTTGGTACACGATAAAAACTGGACTAAAAATGAAATGTTTTTAGCGCTATTAAAACTATCAATTATTATAAATATTGTCGGAAATTTTGTTACTAATCTGAAAGATAGTGGCGGATTACTTTACCTCAATCTATTATTCGGTGTCTGCTTTCTGCATATTCTTAGATATTACAATCTGAAAGTTATAGAAAAGTATTTTTATATAACTTTGGAAATATTATTATCACTAATAGCAATATTTTACTTTATATCATCTACAGTCAATTCTCTCAAATAAGGAATATGTACTGAAATATTAAAAATATAACTTCACTAATGGACCATGAGTGACTTTCTCGTGTTCCATTAGTGATCTTTTCTTATGCAGACATCGGTGATCTCAAGTGGGTTTAAGAAAGAGCATACTTTATAAAAAACAGAAGCTCCTCCAATACGAAAACGATTGGGAAGCTTCTGTTTTTTTCAATTGATCTGTGTTTAATTATGACCTAGAAAGGTAGATCTATTTGACAACAATCTCTTTGCTTTCAAATTGACCGAAATCAATGGTAAACGTATTGGTTTGACTATCATAGACAATCCCCTCACTCGTAGACGCCACGTCAGTAAAATCACTTGGTACACGAAGTGTTACTGGTTCAGTTTGTTGCGTTGGATTGGCAATTGTATAAACTGTTTGTTCTGCCTTCGTTTGTTTTAGTAAAGAAATTGGTTTATTCGTTTTGATTCCTACCAGTTCTCCGCCTTGTTCTTGCCAAAAATTGATGCCTAAATAACCAGATATTTTCACTTCGACTGCTTGGATTTCTTTGGTATTTTGCAAAATCGCAACTGGCTGTTTTGCTGCATAATCTGCTAATTCCGATTGAGTCTTGCCGGGCAACATCACATAAGCATATTCTGCATCTTTTGGTTGCTGTCCATGATTGATTGAGAAGGTGCGGTAGTCACCTGTATATGGTGTATCACTAGGAAATGCTTCATTGATTTCTCGATAAGTACCTGTACGTGTCTCACTGATCACATCGACTGTTTCCTTCTGTGGGAAATAATAACCGATCGACGCATGTTGATGATCTGATTCTAACAATAACCAAGAGGCTTCCTTCGTTTGTTGTGACTGATCAATCATTCCTTTATCCGAAAGCACTTGATACGTATACGAATCATTTAATAAGCGATTATCAACGATTGTTTCAATTGAGGCAGTTGTATCTCCTGTAATACCGGCACCTAAGGCAATGATTTGCCCATCCAATGTAAACCATGACTTCTTCCCTTGAACATTCATCGGTAAGGGCGTTCCATTATTCTTTGTTCCTTCTTTGTTAAGAGCCATTCCTACCACACCTTGATCTCCAGCCGCGGCACCGCCTACCCATGTTTCATTTGAAGTCACTGTAGTAAATGCTGAAACTTCATCTGCTAAAGGTACCGTATCGATGGTCGTACCAGGTAAACGATAAGGATCGACTGTTGGCCAATAACTCGAACCGAATTGGACTTGGTCATCATTGTAAAGATAAATCATCCCGTCAGACGTGTGCCAGCCTCGTTGATTTTCCAGATTTCCTGCTTCAAATGAAGAGATTCGCTTCGAATACATGCTTAATCCTAAATGGTAATTCTCTGTTCGTTGGACAAATCGATCCATTGCATGGTACATCTTTGTTCCGATGAACGGTAGTTGCTTACCCATCACCGTGGTATTAGCCAATAGCTCCGTTGTCATCATCAAATCATTGTAATCTCTCGTATTTGTCAAATAATAGTCAGGATTAGACAGCATCCAATATTTCACTGCTTCCTTTAATGCTTTTTGCTGTGTTTCAGGTGCAAATTTCGCCACGATCATTAAATTATACATCGTTGTTGATCCGTAACCCGTTTTTGTCGCAGCGGGCGTTCGAGAAATGGAGCGTCCATTGACTAAAGGCAACATTTCACCTTGATACACTAATGGGATAAATGCCGATTGTACGTTATCAACAAAGGACTTTATTTGATCAGCTGTCAACGTATAGCGAGATTCTTTGACGATCGATAAAATTTGGCCTACGCCTTTGACTAGTACATTCCCATAAGAGCCTGTATAAGGGATCGTTTCATGCTGGATAAATGAACCATCTTGATAAAATCCATCGCCATGGGTCACCAATTTAAAGACATCTGTGATACTCTCAACTGCTTGTGTCACTTTCGCTGGATCATTTTGTAAGAGCCCTAGTCCTAAGACAGTTTGCGCTAAATCTGTGCGATTCGCACCAGTCGTTGAAAAATTTGGTATAAAATCAAGCGCGACAAAAGTTCCTTGTGATTTTGTGTAGAGTTGTTTAAATGGATCGGGTACATATTTACTCAACACAGTCGTATACTCTTGAAGTTTCTCCTCTGGCACGTCTTCATCCAGTACCATCAAAATCGCCACAAATTTTT
The DNA here is from genome assembly GCF_002813755.1 of Enterococcus mundtii. Taxonomy (NCBI): domain Bacteria; kingdom Bacillati; phylum Bacillota; class Bacilli; order Lactobacillales; family Enterococcaceae; genus Enterococcus; species Enterococcus mundtii. Next base: position 2,578,772 of record NZ_CP018061.1, read on the forward strand.
GAGCTACTCCGATTTGCCAATCCCACCAATTGCCATGATACTTTGTTCCATCATAGCCTTTTTTTGTGATCATAAAATCTAACCCACTTTGAATCGCTTGACTGATGACTTCATCTTGATAAAAACTTGTCCCATTCGTTCCGTATGCTAACGCTAGTTTTTGCAACTTTGTAAATTGCGTGGTTAAATCTGCCGAAGCGGTATTTCCAGATTCTAATGGCCATAGATAAGTGCGGTCAGGATCTTGATTCATTGTCTCGTAAAGTTTTTCTGCTTCGTTAGAAAGAGCGTTTACATAATTGGCAATCGCTGGATTAGCTAAATCGGTCGTTGTTGACACAAGTTGATCTTTCCAGTTTTCTTTCATTGTTTGAAATTCTTCTGTCGGTTCTTCCACTTGTAGACTATTGACCGCTCCACTACGCATGGAATAAATCGTTAATTTACTCTCATTCCCAAATAACCGAATCCCTGAATAACCTGACCAGTCCCCATTGATCGTTGTCCCATCAGAATAAAGAACTTCTTGATTTTCATACAACAAACGGTCGTTCAAATATGCTTGGAACGATGTTCCTTCATATCTTAGTAACAATTTATAGGTTTGTCCTGAAATCAGTGTAGGGCCTTTGATGGCTGTCAACCACTTTCCCCCAGGTTGCCCCAATTGCCATTCACCATCGCGCATATAGGCAAACGATTGCCAGTTCGATGTCGTCTGATCGTTTCCTCGAAAAACTAGTCCAAAATTGGTCTGTCCCTCATATAGAAACGTGTATTCTAGATCACCTGAGCTACGGACACCTGCATCTAATAATAACGACACAGACTCAAATTGTTGATTGATTTTCTGGTTTGCGATCTGTAACCCATTCTCGTTGGTATATTTATCTGCTTTTCCAACAATGTCTTGCCAAGTACCCAAATGCTGCGAAAAATCTGACTCATAGTTTCCTGATGTCGTATTTTTTTGCATGTCAGTCTGTGTTCCTTCTGCACCTACTTGTTGACTGTACCCTAACCCAATACCAACGAATAAACTACACCCTAATGTCACCACTAATTTTGTTGACCAACGCTTCATTTTGTTCTCCTTTTTGATTATAGATATTTTTTGAACTAAAAAAATCTGCAAGAAAGGCGCATTCTTATTTCGAACGATTCTTTCTTGCAGATCGGATCACGACCTTGCGATCACTTCATTCATTTTTTATGAATCATTTAAGCTAAGATCCCGGCAGCACTTAATGCAATCGAAAGAATCAAAATGATCCAGATCACGCGAGTTGAATTCAATTTCTTCTGACCTAACATCCAGTAAGTCAATAAGACTAATAAAACCGGTACTAATGAAGGTAAGATCGCATCTAATGTATCTTGAACAACTAACTCCACCCCATTTTGTTTGTAAACGAAAGGAACCGTTGCTTTGATAACTGACGGAATCAAGGCACCAATAACTGTGATCCCTAAAACAGTTGCTGCGTTGGTGAATGCTGTTAGTTTATTTTTCAGAGTCGTAACTAATTTAACTCCTTGCTTATAGCCAAGTGGTAATAATGCTGCTCGTCCAAAAAGTAAAGCGATATTGGCAATGATCCAGATCACACAGCCAACGACTGATCCGCTTTGTGCTAATGTACCCGCGATTGAACCAAAAATCGTTCCCCAGATGACATGGAATAATGAATCGCCTACCCCTGCCAATGAACCCATCAACGCTGTTTTCAACGCGACGATCGTATCTTTTGCTTTGTAACCATCTTCTTCTTCAATTGCCACATCGATCCCCATGATCAAGTTCCCAAAAATCGCATTCGTATTGAAAAATTGATTGTGGGTATTCATCATATCTTGTAATTGTGATTTGTCTTCCCCATAGAATTTTTTCAGTACAGGTAAAATACCATAGAGATAACCGGTACTCATCATACGCTCATAGTTCCAATTCAATTGGCTACCAAGGATATAGCGCCAACTGATGACATTCAATTCTTTTTTCGTTAACTTTTGATTACTCATCGCCATCAAAACCTCCTTCAAGTGTTCCAGTGGTTGTCACTGTTTGAGCAGTTGCTTCTTTTTCGTTATCTCGTTTGAATACTAACAATGCAGCAATAACACCAACGATTGAAATCCCAAGCATTGGTACTTGTAGATATGCTGATAAGAAGAAACCTAAAAGTAAGTAAGGAATATACTGTTTTGCTGGTAAATAATGTAAAAGGATGGCCACACCGACAACTGGTAGTACGCCACCTGCTGTACGTAATCCATTCATCAACCATTCAGGTGTATTTTCTGTGATTGTTGAGACTGCCGCATCTCCGACTAGTAACATCAATAAGATCGGGATTGCTCGAGAAAGCCCCCATAGGAATGAACCAGATAATACTAACCGTGGGATACTGTTGATACGCATATCTTCAATCGCACGATCTACACGGTGTAGCAAAAAGACATTACAGAAGCGAGCAACGACATCAAGCTGTAGCATCAGTAATGATACTGGTACAGCTAGACCGATCCCATATTCCGCGCCTTTACCAGAAATGACAGCAAACGCCGTTCCTAATACAGCGCCAGTAAAGAAGTCGGGTACAGATGCGCCCCCAAAAGCCGCAATCCCTAAACGCATCAATTGAAGGGTTCCCCCTACCATCAAGCCAGTTTCTAAATCTCCCATGATCATCCCGGAGATCATTCCCGCAATGGCTGGTTGTGTCAACGTATTTGAAATAAGTGAATCATTGATTGCAATAAAAGCATAAACTGTAATAAGAATAATTTGATACATGGCTAAATGTTGCATGATTATTTCCTCCTAAATCACTTTCTTAGTTTTTCCATAAAATCGACGACTGGATCATTTGGTACCAATTGAGCGGTCACTTTTATGTCTTTAGCTGCGATCGCTTCAAACACTGCTTCTTCTTCTTTCATGACTTTGATGCTTTTCGTGATTTCTCTCGCACCTTCTTTGTGACTCATGTTTCCTACATTGATTGCAGCCAGCTCACCGCCCGCTTCTAAATACCGCAAGACATCTGTTGGATTTTTAAAAAGTAAAAAAATACGTTGCTTGCCATATTTTCCAGATTGAACATTTTTTGCCGCCGCAGCAACAGTTAAAACGGATAGCCGCATAGATGTAGGCGCTGCCATTCTTAATGAAGATTTTTGTAAAGAATCCATTGCCGCCTCATCATTGATCACGATGATCCGTTGTGTATTCAAACTTGTGGACCAAATTCCTGCCACTTGCCCATGAATCAAGCGTTCATCAATCCGTACATTGACAATATTCGCTTTGCCTTTAAATTCCTTATATTGTGCTAGATCTTCCTCTGCCACTTGCGTTTCTTCCGCTTCCGTTGCGATCATCTTGTTTTTGACATCTACGATACCCCCGCGTGCCAAATCGATCAACGCCTCGATCGTTGCTTGTGGATTAAGGGTCGCTTCCATGACTAAAGGTAAAGACATCCCCGCAATAATTGTAACTTCTTCATCTTCTAAGTAATTTTTTAGCGCTGTGTTGCATGGTGTCCCACCTAGCAGATCTGCAATAATCAAGGTCGAACCGTTAAGGGCTTTCATTTTCTCAGTTAATTCATGTTCAAATTGCAAATTATCGCCATCTGGTCTTAAAGAAAGTGTATGAACATGTTCTTGCACGCCAACAATCATCTCTAAACTGGCTTTGACTCCATCGGCCATGCTACCATGACTGACCAATAAGATATTTCTCATCTCTCTTCCCCCTTAAATAAACATCTAAGCTACTTAACATGTTAGCTATTGATTACGTACACTATATCACATATCAACTCAAACGTAAACCTAACATCTTAACATATTATATTTTTTTCTTAAAAAATTTAGTTCCAAAATTAATCCATTGCCACAAACAAGTTAACATGTTATGGTAAGATTAATTGAATACCGCAAAAAAGGAGGTCTCATGTGGTGATTCCCAAATATGAACAAATTAAGCAAGAATTATTAGCTGAAATCAAAAATCATTTATTTGTTCCTGGAGATAAGTTTTACTCAGAAGCAGATATCAAGAAAAAATATTCTGTAAGCTCGATCACAGCCGTTAAAGCATTGAACGAACTTACAACCGCTGGCTATCTCTATCGCGTCCAAGGAAAAGGTACCTTTGTTTCTAAATCAAAAGTCTCTCAATCAGTCAAATTCTCTGATATCGAATTACATTCATTAGATAAAGAAAAGGTCAAGGTCGTTTCGATAGAAGAAGCGCAAGAACCTGACATTTTAGAAGAACTTGGACTACCGAAAAATGGTTCTTATTATCGCATCAAACGAGTGCGGTATTTTGAGGATATCCCTTTCCTTGTGCATATCACTCATCTGCCAAAACGTTTGGTCAAGGAACCTATTAGTAAAGACTTATCTCAATACTCCAGTATCTACGAGAGAGTGAGAAAAGATTTTGGGATCGACCTCTTCTCTCTTTCATCTGTTGAGACGAATGAAATCGTCTTTCCCGATGATCCAGAATTATTGAACTTGTTAAAGTTAAGCTTTCGCGAACCAGTCGTCAAACAAGTCAAGCATTCTTTCCTAGCTGACCGTAGCGTAGCCGAATATATCATCAGTTACAAACACTGGAAATATTTCAAAACAAAAATCGAAGTAGAAGCAGAATAAGTAGAACGGTAATAGCCGTAATTTCGCATCCATTGAATTAAATAAGCAAAACCAGAAGGAATCCATCAGACCGTTCTTTGAACGTTTTGTGGATTCCTTCTTAACTATATATATCTATCCATGATCAGAGTTACCTACTTAAAAAATAAATAAGGTTATTTATTTTCCGATTTTTCTGTTTTTTTATTTTGCCATTCGCTTTTTCTGATTATTTAGGTTATACTAGTTTAAAGTTAATATGTTAACAAATTAAGAGGAGTGGTATGATGGGATTACAACAAACAAAAGATTCCCTTATTTCCATAAGCAAGTCTGTCGATAGCGCCTGGCTAGCGAAACAAATTGATTGGTGTTGCAAAAAAATCGAACATAATATGACACGCTACGGTCTAGATTTTCCGTCGGCTTGCGCAACAAATGGGATCTATCGGATCAAACCTAATGATGACTGGACGAATGGCTTTTGGACTGGCATGTTATGGTTGGCTTATGAATGGACTGGCAAAGAGAAATTTCTCGTACGCGCCATGGAAAATATCCATAGTTTCAAAGAGCGTTTAACCACACATCACGTATTAGATCATCATGATATTGGTTTCTTATATAGTTTATCTGCTGGTGCAGGCTATCGTTTGACCAACAGCTTATTATGCAAAGAAGAATTGCTTCAAGCCGCAGATGTCTTACTTGCACGTTTCCAAGAAAAAGGACAATTCATTCAAGCTTGGGGCGCATACGGCGATCCTAAAGAATATCGCTTGATCATCGATTCATTGATCAACTTACCTTTATTATTCCAAGCTTCTGAGATTTCAGGTAATGATCATTACCGAGAAGTAGCAAAGAAACATTACGAAACAGTGTTACGTACCGTTGTTAGAGAAAACGCAACAACTTTCCATACGTATTATTTTGATCCTTCAACTGGTACACCAACTCACGGTGCCACACATCAGGGAAATAGCGATGCGTCGATTTGGGCACGTGGACAAAGTTGGGCTGTTCTTGGGATTCCTTTAAATGAAAGTTATTTAAGATCTTCGTCTTTACCTACAAATTATGAAGCAATCGTTGATGTCTTTTTGACACATTTACCAGAAGACCTTGTTCCTTATTGGGATTTTGATTTCACAGATGAACACCCTTCGGACAAAGATAGTTCAGCCTTAGCGATCACCGCCTGTGGATTATTAGAAGCCGCAAAAATGGAAGCGTATCCTCAGTCTGAAGAATTAGCGAAAGGAATGCTCTACCAATTAGGCGAACATTACACATCCTTGTCCGAACCTGATAATGAAGGTCTACTACTACATGGGGTATATGCCCATGCAGAAGGTAAAGGAATCGATGAACCTAATCTTTGGGGCGATTATTTCTACCTAGAAGCTCTGATGCGTTTAGCAAAACCCTCGTGGAAAAAATATTGGTAAGGAGAAACCAACATGCAAACTTTTGAAATAAAAGAAGACTTTCTTTTAGATGGGCAACCGATCAAATTGATCAGTGGCGCCATTCACTATTTTCGTCTTCCTCAATCACAATGGGAAGATAGCTTATATAACTTGAAAGCATTGGGCGCAAATACTGTCGAAACCTATATTCCTTGGAATATCCATGAACCCAAAGAAGGCGAATTCAACTTCGAAAGAATGAATGATTTCACTGCTTTTGTTGCACTTGCTCAACAACTCGGACTAATGGTGATCCTACGTCCTTCTGTATACATTTGTGCAGAATGGGAGTTTGGCGGTCTACCCGCTTGGTTATTAAAAGAACCAGGTATTCGTTTGCGTTCGACGGATGAACGATTTATGACAAAAGTCAAAAAATACTATGATGCCTTACTGCCTAAGATCCTACCTTTGCAGATTTCAAACGGTGGCCCTGTTATCATGATCCAAATCGAGAATGAATATGGTTCTTATGGAATGGAAAAAGCGTATCTACGTGAAACGAAGCAACTACTAGAGAATGCCGGAATCACTGTTCCTCTATTTACTTCTGATGGTGCTTGGAATGAAGTATTGGATGCTGGAACGCTGATTGAAGATGATGTATTCGTCACTGGTAATTTTGGTAGTCATTCTAAAGAGAATAGTGCGGTCTTGCAAGCCTTTTTTGAGAAGCATGGGAAAAAATGGCCCTTGATGTGTATGGAATATTGGGATGGTTGGTTCAATCGCTGGGGCGAGCCGATCATCAAACGAGATGCTCAAGACCTAGCGAATGAAGTCAAAGATATGTTAAAAGTTGGTTCTTTGAATCTGTACATGTTCCATGGAGGCACCAATTTTGGTTTTTATAATGGCTGTTCTGCTCGTGGAAATACCGACTTACCGCAATTGACAAGCTATGACTACGATGCGTTGCTCACTGAAGCTGGTGAACCTACAGAAAAATATTATGCTGTCCAACAAGCAATCAAAGAAGTTTGCCCCGACGTATGGCAAGCAGAACCACGTACAAAACAATTAGACTCTCTTGGGAGTTACCCAATTGATACTAGCGTTTCTTTACTAAATACAAAAGAAACACTAGCAAAAGCGGTACCTACCGCATATCCTATGACGATGGAACAAGTCAGCAATGGATATGGCTATGTCTTATATTCCTTAGTGCTGAAAAACTATTACCATGAAAACAAAGTTCGGATCATCGAAGCAAGTGATCGAGTTTCCGTTTATGTGGACGAAACCTATCAATTGACGCAAGACCAAACAACGATCGGTGAAGAGTTCATGATCCAAGGAAAGACAGAAAGCGAAGAAATCCAATTAGATGTATTAGTAGAAAATCATGGAAGAGTCAATTATGGCTCAAAATTGAATAACCCGACCCAAACAAAAGGGATTCGTGGCGGAATCATGCAAGATATCCATTTCCATCAAGGCTATCTACATTATCCTTTGCCACTATCAGCCGAGCAACTTCAGCTGATCGATTATCAAGCTGGCAAAAATCCAGCTCACCCTTCGTTTTACCAGGTATCATTTGATGTAACAGAACCTGTAGATACGTATATTGATTGTTCCGCATATGGAAAAGGTGTTGTTTTTGTCAATGGGATCAACTTAGGGCGTTATTGGAATCGTGGCCCCATCTATTCACTTTATTGTCCAAAAGATTTCCTTAACCAAGGGGCAAATGAAGTGGTGATCTTCGAAACAGAAGGTGTCGAGATCCACTCTTTAGATTTTCTCATAGAACCGAAAGTTGAGCAAAGTGTTTGATAATGATAACTAAACAAAGACGAGGGTCATCATCTGATGACCCTCGTCTCTTTTCGTTGACAGTTATTCATGTTCTAATTCAATTTTCTTGGGTTGTTCTTCTGCTGGAACTTGTTCAAACTTCCGCAATAAATAAATCTTACGAATATTCAATACTAATGTTTTGATCACCGCATACACAGGGATACAGATTAACATTCCCATGATCCCAGCAACACTTCCTGCACCGATCAATACTAAAATGATCGTTAGTGGATGAATGTTCATTGTTTTTCCGAAGAGTAATGGCTTGATCACATTGCCATCCAATTGTTGGATAACAAGAATGGATAACGCCATGTAGAGTGCTTGAAATGGCGAAATAAACAGTCCGACAATAATAGCTGGTACTGCACCAATAAAAGGGCCAACGTACGGTATGATATTCGTCACTCCGCAAACGACTGCCAGCAACAAACTATATGGCTGCTTGAAAATCGTCATTGCAATAAAACTCATCACGCCAATGATCACTGCATCCACGATCGTGCTACTGATATAAGCAGATAACGTTTCATTCAACTCTCTGACCGTTTGGCGTAATTCTCCTCGAATTGCTTGAGGAAAGAAAGGCGACAACGCATCGATAAATTTATGTCCATCTTTGAACATAAATAATAAGATGAATGGGACAGTAAACAATAAAATAAAGAATTGCATCATAAAAGAAAGAATTCTTGAAACGCTCCCTGTCAGACTAACCAACAAGATATTGAACAAGTTGCTCAACGACAAGTTGGCAGACGCAAACTGTTCTTCTAGATTCAATGAACGAAACTCTTCTCTTTGCATGATCTCAGTCAACCAACGACTAGTTTCGTCTGCATACGCAGGAATACTTCTAGTTAATTGCACTGCTTGATCAACCAATTGAGGCAAGATGTTCATGATGGTCAAAAAGACGATCACTAATAAGACAATCAATGTCAATAGATAGCCCAACACGCGTGGTACTCGATGTTTTTCTAAAAATAAGACAACTGGATTAAACATGTAATAGAAAAATCCAGCAATGATCAGTGGCATAATGATTGCAGATGCCATTCTCAAAATCGGGTGAAACACATTTGGCATACGTAAAATAAAGAAAACGCCAATAATCGTTAAGACTAATTCCACTGTCCAAAATAACAATTTTGACTCTTTGAACCTTGAATACATAGATATCCTCCAAATTTCATGCTTACAGATACTCTTATTTTATCATTTATTCATCGGTAAAGCGCTATTTTTTCTTTTATTTCTTGTTATTTAAAAAAAGTGGTTACTCAGGTAGATAAACTAACCAGATGTAAGTTAGTAATATTTTTATACGTGGATAATTCTTCGATCACTTCTGCATACGTCAATCCTTTTGGTAAATCGATCGTATACACGTTTTTATAAATACGGTAATCATCCACAAATTTTACATCAAAATTGACATCCTCGATCGTAATGTTTCTTTTTTCAAAATAATCATTCAAGAAATCCTTGGTTTCTTTTCGATGAATAAATTGGATCACTAATTTTTTTGTTGTTGGTACATGGATGATGCGCTTCACTACAGTCAATGCAAACACAATACCGACGAAACTAGTGAGTGCAATGGCATAAAAACCCATTCCGATTGCAATACCCAATCCTGCGATTGCCCAAAGTGATGCTGCGGTCGTTAACCCAGTCACTGATTGTTTCGTAACAATGATCGTACCTGCTCCTAAAAAGCCGACGCCACTGACAACTTGTGCAATCAAGCGAGCTTCATCTGAACGGAGGGTCCCAACTAATTCAGGATACTCTAATGCATTTCTCAACGCACCACTAGCAATTTCCACTTGGATCAAGGCAATAATACAAGCCCCCATACAAACCAAAATATGTGTACGCATCCCTGCTGGACGGTTTTTATATTGTCGCTCAAAACCAATTGCTCCGCCAAAAAGCAATGCGATACTCAATCGTATAATAATTTCTGGTATGGATAAAACCATATCCTCCATGAATATCCCCCCCTCTTATCAAATATAGCACGACTAAAAAAAACAAACAAAATATAACTATTTTTTATGACCTAAAAAAAAGCCACTGTGCCAGATCATCTGATAAAAACCAGATGATCTCCAGTGACTGAAACCTTTTCTATTATAATTTGCTTGCTGCTGCTTCATCAACAATGACTATCACGTCATCATGATTTTGCAAAGCACTTGCTGGCATATCTGTGGTAACAGGTCCGTTGATCATTCCTTTGATTGCTTCTGCTTTACTTTCGCCATAAGCCATCAAGACGATTTTTTTACCGTTTAGAATTGAGCCGATTCCCATAGAAACTGCTTTCGTTGGGACGTCTTCCACTTTATCAAAGAAACGTTTATTGGCATTGATTGTTGATTCAGTTAAATCGACAACACTTGTTTTTCCATCAAATGGAGCACCAGGCTCATTAAAACCGATGTGACCGTTTTGACCGATCCCTAAAATTTGGATATCGATTGGATGTTCTTCAATGATTTGGTCGTAGGATTGACAAGCTTGATCTAAATCAGCTGCTTTTCCATCAGGTACGAATGTTTCTTTAAATGGTTTCTTGTCGAATAATTCAACATTCATAAAATGGCGGTAGCTTTGATCATCTGAGCCACCTAGTCCAACATACTCATCCAAGTTAACAGAAGTCATGTTACTGAAATCCATGTCGCTTGAAGTCATTTCTTTATATAAAGTGATTGGCGTACTCCCTGTTGCTAAACCTAGAACTTTCGCACCATTTTCCATTCCATTTTTAATTATCTCAAAAGCTTTTTTTCCGCCTTCTTCAGCATTTTTCACACGAATGATTTCCATAACGATTACTCCTTTTGTTTTGGTATAGCCCAATTATAGCACCTTTATTTCAAAATGACAATATCTGTATAGACCAAATATAAAAAAATCATTTATTAAGGTTTAACTATCATTATTCCGTTTACCAAAACGATCACCTACAAATTTGAAAATAAATAATAGGTAAATAAAACATGTCACAAAATTTTGTTCTTATGAAAATGACTCTAGCCTCTCTTGAAATTCTGTTGAAAGGATATGGATTGAGGGTTTCTTTTTAATCTGTACAATGAGCTTTTTAGCGATCAAATATTGATTGATTTGTTTTAATTTAGGATAAGATATATTAAGGTGTTTTCTCAATTCAATGTCCGTAATATATTCATTTACCTCATTATATAAATGACCTTGAATCAATACAAATAATACTTCAACCATATCTTTGTCTTTCAGATCCAATTTTTTAAGATTATTAATTGCATTATCTAGTTTGGCTTTTGCTATCTGTAGCTCTTCAATCACCTTAGTTTGTCCATCAATAATCAATTGATACATATTTTGTACAAACAGAGTCAAATCCGCTTTATTTCTCGGATTTGAAACTTCTTCGAATAACTTTCCATAAGCTTTTTTGTCATGTGTGATTGCATTTGAAATTGTGATCCCAGTTAAAAAATCTAATTTTCTAGAAAGATAATTTGAAATTAAAAATCTCCCCATCCGACCATTTCCATCGTAAAAAGGATGGATATATTCAAAATAGTAATGGGTAATCACGCATTTTAATAAAAAAGGAATATCTTTTCTGTTCATAAATAAAACGAGATTATTTAAATCTCTTATGATTGTTTCCTCGTTAGGATTACCTTGATGAACTCGTTTGTTCTCAGAACCTATATAGACTACTTCCTTTCTGAATAGCTGTCCATCTGGTTGATCCTCTTCTGGAATATCTTTACGAAATAATTCATCATATATATTTCGTATTTTCACAATATCGTGAATCTCCTCAAACTCAGACTCACCCAAGTTCATGTACATATTTACTATTCCTTTAAATCTAACTATTTCATCACTATTTCTTTTCTTTATTGCTGTTCCGATTTCTTTTCTTGTACTTTGTATACCTTCAATATCGTTTGTTGATTTTATTTCATCAATGATTTGCGAATTAAAGATGTTTCTCTGGATAATCGGCGGAAGCATACTAATGTATCTTTCAATTTCTGATGAATTTTTTTGAATTCTTTCTTTTAAGTTTTCATGTTCTAATAATGGTATGTAAAATAGTTCATAACTTTCTGTTGTGATACGTTGCTCTCGATCAAAAGGATGAATTTTAAGTCCAGTCTTAAAAGTAGAAAAAAAGTTAAATCTAGAGTTATACTCTTCCTCAAATTCGTTTCTATTTTCATAAAAAGTAATTTTTAATGGTTTATAGCTCATTTTCACCACTTCTCCTTCACTCTATTTTAATAAAAATACCATTTATTAAAATAGAATGCAATTTTTTCTTGATAACCAACATCTAAATCCATAATTATGCTATAACAAAATATACCAACTAAAAAGAACCTATCCTCTCCTTTAGTTGGTATACGAAATTTATATAGTTAATTAATTTATTCTATCTTATTTTCTTTTATCAGGATAAATAATTGCTTGAAAGAAAAACGCGCACAATTGGAAAATCAGTCCCGTAACAGTCACACCTACCCAACCATAATGCTGCCACATCACTGAGCCTAATAAAGAGCCTGTTGCTCCACCGATAAAGTACATAAACATAAAAATCGTGTTGTTGCGATTACTTGTTGCTTCGCCAAGCCCTTGTACTCTGCTTTGATTCGCTACTTGCCCGAACTGGTTCCCAACATCTAATAAAATGATTGCAACTAATAGGACGGCAACATAGTCACCCGCAACAAACAAAGCGAGAAAACTAATTGTCTGCATCACTAAGCCCATACCAACGATTCGTCTTTCCGAATAAGTATCCGCCAAGCGACCAACGATCGGTGCAGCTACTGCTCCCGACAAACCAAAGATTGCCAAGATCCCTGCTTCAAAAGTTCCCCATCCATAAGCTGGACTACTGATATAAAAGATCAGCGTTGACCAAAAAAGCGAAAACGTTCCAAACATAAAAAAGCCATTGATTGCAGCTTCACGCAACAATCGTTGCTCTTTGACGAGTTTCGGTAAACTTTTTAGTGAGGCAAGATAAGAGACTGTTGACTCTTTTTCCAACGTTCCTTGTGTTCTCGGTAATTTTAAATAGAGTAGCACAGTTAGCGCTCCAACTAGGCAAAGGGCAAATAGGTAAACACTACGCCAAGAAAACCAACTAGCAAGAAGTCCTGAAACAGTTCGAGAGAGCAAGATGCCCATTAGTAAACCACTCAATAAGATCCCCATGGTTTTTCCTCGCGCTGCTGGTCCTGCAAGTACGGCGCCGTAAGGAATAATGATTTGCGGAACGATCGATAGTAGACCAATCAAGAAAGAAGCAACTGCAAATAAAGCAAAGTTTGGTGCAAAAAAGGCTGCTAATAAGGATAGTGCAGATAATCCCGCCATGCGAATGATCAATTTAGGTCGATCGACAACATCCCCTAATGGAACTAAAAATAATAATCCTAATGCATAGCCTAATTGAGTCAGCATCGTCAACAAACCCACAGCACTCGTATTGACTGATAAATTTGCCGCTACTTTTGTGCCAATTGGTTGGATATAATACATATTTGCGACGACGACCCCACAGGTGATCGCTAATAATAAAATCAATGATTTCGAAAGCGGTGTTTGCTTATTCATTTCCATCGGATTCCCCCATTTCCTTTCTTAGTTTACAACTTCTTAGAATAATTGAAAACAGGGAGGCTCAAATAAAATAAATAAGGTTATTTAACTAAATGTTTTCTTCGATCACGATAGATAATGACCACCAATACTGTTAAAACTAACACACTAGCGACCAAAACAAGTGCTTTTATATGTTCCCCATGAAACAATGCTTCTCCGCCACACGCATATAAAAGGGAAGATGGCACTACGCCGATAAGGATCGATAATAATAACTCACGAACCGAAAGATTTAAGGAGGTTGCGGCAAAGTTCACGACAGAAGACGGAATCACCGGTACCATATAGCCGATCATGACTCCTATTTTTGGATGCTTCATCCGACGTATTGCTTTGACCCAACGATTCTCTTTTTTACTATGATCCATAAAGGATAAATGTTGCATCAAAATGATCGATAAGATATTTCCAAGTGCATTGCCTGTTACATTGATAACTGTTCCTAGAAATGGACCATAACTTAGGCCGACGACCACACCGATCACAGAAGTAGGAATACCTGGCACCGCACACATCAAACTGATCAACAGCGTCAAAATAAACGCCGCAGATACTCCGTGTGAACGAATTTCTCGCATCCATTCTTTGCGGCTTGCCTGTGGATCTAGCAATAAGTGGATATCTGGTCGATACTCTAAATAAAGTTGATAGCCAACAAACAAAATCAGCAGTAATCCTAAACCAATCAATGTATTACGTATATATTGCTTTTTCATAGCGACTTCTTCCTCTCATCAGACTTACTCACTGTTAGTGTATCATTAGATGAGGAAACAGAACAAACGTGATACTTAAAATACCAGACTTTCTATCACTATTATTCTAAACTTGCTGAAGGCAAAACAATTCGCTCAAAAAATACCGAAACCACTCATATCAAAGGCTTCGGTGCATAATAATGAATAGAAAAGATTTAATTACTTTTACTTTGCAATAATTCACTGCTTTTAGTTTACCTTGGTGGCTTTAATATCTGGCTTTCTAATTTTTCATTAATATTTCCTATTTGTTTCTACATCGTAAGAGGATTTTTTCGATTCACCAGACTTTACTATCAGAGGATTTATTGTACATAAAGTCTATAGCTACGTTTAAATTCAATATTTGCCATTTTCATCACTGCTTTTATTGCTTCATCTGAAAAGTCGAACTGATACTTACTCTTTTCGAATCCATCTTCAACTATTGTATATCGTTCTTGATCATAACTGATAAGTAAATAGCGATCTTTTTTGAACGTAAGAATTTTTAACTTAAAACAATCCTTCGATTTAAATTCTCTTTTCAAAAATTGCTTTAATTGCTTTTTACAAATCATGTTCATTTTACTATGCCTCTACTTTCTTCATAGACTTAGTAATTCTGTGTTTTTTATTGAATCGATGAACAAATCTGTTTACTTCTTTATCAAATAATTCTTTTTTTAACGTTCGACTAATATAAAAAACTTGTACCTCCTTATCCTCTATTATAAAAGCAATTCGAAAATTTTCTTTTCCTAAACGGATTTTCATTTCATAAATCGATGGTTTTACAGGTGTATCAACAAGTTTGATTCGATAAAAGTTGTGTGTCAAATACTCATTCACTTTATATAAGATTATTTCTTGATACCTTTTTGATTGATTCTCAGAAAATATATTCAGAATTTCTTTACTGACTTTAACTTCATATGTCATGCCTATCCCTTCTTACATATATTTTTAAAGTCTATCTATCCACACTTTCTCACTGATAAGCTTTATGAAATTAAGCACGTGTTGTCCTTCTATTACTTTGCCTGGTTAAAGTTTCAATCATTTTTACTTTTCTATGATAGTGACATTTGCTTTTCCACAAGTTAGTTCTTGTTCTAATATTGACTTTATTTGCAATGCACATTCTTTTGAAAATGGTTCAGCCTCTTCCCATGATCCTAACAATGGATAATTATGGCGTACCGTTTTAACATACTGTTTATTTTTTACTCCTCGCGTTTGGACTTCTACATAATACATAACTATACCTTCTTTGTTAAATTATTTATGTAAAGGCTACTCTTTCAAGCAACTTAGAAAAAAGTGGCAGAAAACACAAAAGATCTGGCGATATTAATTGAGGGTTACAACGACAAGCCTTTTGTCCAACAAGTTGGATAGAAGATTATGTAAATGCAGAACAGATTAACATCATGTAACACAATATAATTATAATCTATAAAAAAAAGTTTTTTTATTCGTTTTATTTATATCTGCTATAAAAAATACCACCCGAAGGTGGATGGGAATGGCATTTAGTTAGGAGTTGGTTTGCGCGGTGATTTTAGTATAAAAAATTATTCAGAACATTAATTGAAAAACGGAAAATATCTCACAAGTGTCATTGAGGGAGATTTTACTTTTATCTACTTACTCTTCATAAAACCAACTTCTATTTCTTTCAGTAATCTTTTAAACGTCATCACCCCAGTTTCCTCAGAAGAGCTTAAAACAAACATGGTGGCTTTACCATTACCTATCTTTTGTAGCATCTCCTTTTCAACTAAGTTATTTACATTTTTTCTAACAGTGTGATCTTTATAGCTTGTAGAATTTACTATATCTTTAATTTTAAAAGCAGGTTTTTCCATGGCATATTTAATTATGCTAGTTTCTACTTCGTTCAGACCACTTAAACTTTCTAACATATTTATTTTCCATATCCTGACTTCAGTAGAATCAAAATTGGTATCAACTTCTGGAGTACGCAAGCTGTTCTTTGTAGCTACCTCAAAAATTCTAGGTCCTCCTGATCCTCCTTTTTCAGCAATTCCAACTCTTCTAAATAACGTTGAGATAATCGAATTTCTTGTTACAGAAAAACTTCCATTTATAAATTCATCTTTAGAAACTTTCATTTCTCCCGGGTTGTAGAAACTTACGTAATCATCACAATTGATTATTTTAATTACTTTATCAGAGACATAATAAGCATGCATTAATGTATTTACTAATGCTTCTTTTAATGCAAGTAATAAGTCTGTTCTATAGGACCCTCTCGTCATATTTTCTTCTTGTCTATAGGAATCAGGCACACTGAGTTCTAATTTTTGAATAACTAAATTGTAGAACGAAAACAAGTTCATCTCAGGATAATTCATATCTCCACTTGATACCCTATCTCGCCAGTCAGTATCTAAAAAGCTTTGTTTTTTAAAATAATCTAATTGAAATTTTTTAAATCTATCAGTTATAGAATTATATTTGCCCAAAAATAATAATCCGCCTATTGTTAGTCTATATGGCGACTTAGAATCTTGTCTATCTTTTTTTAATACTCCAATATTCTTTAATAATTCTTCATGACTAAGCTCAAAATATTTAGAATTATTCGTATTTTTATAAAGTAGATTTCTATATTCGTTCACTGTTTCAAGATTTAAATCGTCTATGTCATAGTTTTGCAACAGCTCACTATCAATATCATTCTGCGAGTCTACGATTAGATATTTAAATTGTGCATCATCTGCAATACGATCACCATCGTCTGTTCTAATATATGTTTTACTTTTGTTGTTGTTTATATAAACTGGTCTTCTTTCATACGGTGCTTTGGGTACATTTATTTCTATAATAGATTTACCTGATACTTTGAATGTTTGAACATCTTCATTAGTAAGTAAATTAACACTAACTTTTTGTTTATCATGGATACAATTCCAAAATTCCGTAATAACTTTTTCTGGGTTGTCGACTCCAACTACTTGGTATTCTTTTTTAGATACTAGCTCTTCTATACCTAAAATTATAATTCCGCCATTAGTATTTGCAAACGCACTATAAGTTGACCATACATCATTCGATAGTTTAGTTTGAGACTTTTTAAACTCAAGTTGGAAATTTTCTTTTGGTTCTGTGAAGATTTCATCTTTCAATTCAATAAACTTAATTTTTTACACCCCCTGATCTTAATTCAAAAGCATTTCAAAAGTATTTCAAAAGTATTCTTCTTTAAAAAATGTTGCTATTTCAACCTTTCCAATATAATTATGCTCAATAGTCTAGATAAATCAAAAGTATTTCAAAAGAATTGACAATATAAAAATTCGAGATATAATTTAGGTTTAATATATTTTAATCTGAATATTATGCCCATCATTAGATAGAGAATAACTCTAATGAAAGGTTTTTTTGTATACTCTAGAACTCGAACCTACACATCTTCTATTATGAGCTAAATACTCTATCTAACTGAGCTAAAGGTACAGGTTGTTACCACTAATTTATTTTTGAGTATGTAAATGAGAAATCGCGGCAACAAACTTGTTATCATAATAAAGGTACGTGTATGGACGGTTATGAAATTGATTATTTTGTATATAATGACAAAAATATTTTGTTGAATGATTTTTAACTTCGTCAATAAGCATTAGTTCATACAAGCTGTTCACATATAGTATGATATACTTTTATTATGTTCTTCTCTATTATGCAAATAAGCATATATAAGGGTTTTATTTGGAAGAATTTATGGCAACGTCCTATACTTAAATTATCAAATAAAAAGGACGTGAAGATAAATGTCAGATTTAGAACACAAAGAAGAAAAAGCTTTAGACAAAATTGTTGCTACAGTCAATAAACTGGATAAAGAATTAAATGAACTTGATACGTTATCTGAAAATCCAGAAAAAAAACACAACCTAAAAAAATGGTTAGTTGAACGTAAGGCGATTCATGAAATCAAAAAAATTCTTCATGAAGCTGATAAATACGAAAAATATGATGAAAAAGAACTTGATAAAGAATTTAAAGAAATTAATGATCTATTACAATAATCTGTTAAAACGACTCATTTTGAGTCGTTTTTTTATACAAAAACACTACCAGAACGCTTCTGGATAATAGTTGAGTTACGAGAAGATTATACACGTACCCAAATTCCTTTTAGCTACTATCATCTATCGCCAACTATATCTAATCACGAATAAGTTTTAGCAATAGACTTGATGAACATCTTTCTTTTCTGCTACTACTCATGATCAAATGGTTTTTACGTTTTTACTTGTGTTGCCACGAGTTATACTAGAAACACAGCGCATTTCAAGAAACAAAAAAAGGCTAAAAACCTTAATCAATAAGGTTTTTAGCCAATCAAAAATCGATAAAATTATTTAACTGTTACAGAAGCGCCAACTTCTTCAAGTTTAGCTTTTAATTCTTCAGCTTCTTCTTTAGAAACGCCTTCTTTAACTGGTGCAGGAGCGCCATCAACTACAGCTTTAGCTTCTTTCAAGCCTAAGCCAGTTGCTTCACGAACTGCTTTGATAACTTTAACTTTTTGGTCTCCAGCTGCAGTTAATTCTACAGTGAATTCAGTTTGTTCTTCAGCAGCAGCACCGCCACCAGCAGCAACTGCAGCTACAGGAGCAGCAGCAGATACGCCAAATTCTTCTTCAATAGCTTTAACTAGGTCGTTAAGTTCTAGGATAGTTGCTTCTTTTAACTCAGCAACGATGTTTTCAATGTTCAATGCCATTTTTGTTTCCTCCATTTTAAATGTTCTTTTTTTATTTATTGTTTATGCTATGCGGCAATTAAGCTGCATCTCCATCTTCTTTGTCTGCGACTGCTTTGACAGCGTAAGCCACGTTGCGGACTGGCGCTTGTAGTACAGATAGCAACATAGATAGAAGTCCTTCGCGGTTTGGCAATTTTGCCAATGCTGTGATTTCTTCCAATGTAGATACTTTACCTTCGATGATACCGCCTTTGATTTCTAATGCTTTTGCATCTTTAGCAAATTCGTCCATGATTTTCGCTGGTGCTACTACATCTTCGTTACTGAATGCAACGGCTGTAGGGCCAGTGAAAACTTCGTCCATGCCGTCTAGGCCGGCTTTTTTAGCTGCACGTGAAAGGATTGAGTTTTTGATAACTTTCATTTCAACGTTAGCTTCACGAAGTTGTTTACGTAAGCGTGTTACTTCATCAACAGTTAATCCACGGTAGTCAACTACGACTACAGAAGCTGCTTCTGTAAATTTTGCACTTACTTCGTCAACGATTGCTGCTTTTTTTGCGATAATTGCTTCACTCATTTTTGAGTTTCACCTCCTGAATTTTGATGGAAGAGTTTTTTACGACTGAATCGTTTGTGCCTCATCTAATCACTGCGTTCTTAGTGATTCTACTCGCTTGCGCTCGAAAGGAAACTCCTTTCGCTCAACTCAACGAGTATTGTTCATCATCTAATCACTTCGTTCTTAGTGATTCACAACAAAAAACTCTATGCCACCGTAGACATAGAGGGACTATTGAATATATTCAATAAACGTCCTCGGTAGGAAATTAAGGCTAAGCCACCTACTGTCTTCGGTACAAGTTAATTATTAACCTCAACTAGCTTAGCACGCTAAACTAGTTGAGTCAAGAATTATTTTTCAGTTGGATCAATCAACGTCCTAATCGTTGGATTAGAAAGAAGCTTGGTCTACATGGATACCAGGTCCAAATGTTGTTGTTACAGTAATGTTTTTCATGTATTGACCTTTAGCTGCAGATGGTTTAGCTTTCACTAATACATCATGGATCGCAGCAAAGTTTTCAACTAATTTTTCGTTGTCGAAAGAAACTTTACCGATTGGTACGTGGATGTTTCCAGCTTTGTCAACGCGGTAAGTTACTTTACCAGCTTTTACTTCGTTGATTGCTTTTGTTACGTCCATTGTTACAGTACCAGTTTTAGGGTTTGGCATTAAGCCTTTAGGTCCTAATACACGTCCTAGACGACCAACAGTAGCCATCATGTCAGGTGTTGCAACAACTACGTCAAAGTCAAACCATCCGTTTTGGATTTTTTGAACCATGTCGTCGTCACCAACGAAGTCTGCACCAGCTGCTTCAGCTTCTTTTGCTTTGTCTCCTTTAGCAAATACTAAAACAGTTTGTGTTTTACCAGTTCCGTTTGGTAATACAACAGCTCCACGAATTTGTTGGTCTGCTTTTTTAGGGTCTACGTTTAGACGGTATGCAACTTCAACTGTTGCATCAAATTTTGCAATGTTTGTTTCTTTCGCTAATGCTACTGCTTCAGCGACAGAATAAACTTTATTTGAATCCACTTTTTTCAATGCTTCTTGCATTTTTTTGCTCTTTTTAGCCATTTTGGTTCCTCCTTGATTGTGGTTATAACGGTTGTACCTCCCACGTGTCCTATACCTTTCAATACAGGGCCAACTGAGAAGCTACTTTCTTAGGGTGCAGATTATTCTACAGTGATCCCCATGCTTCGTGCAGTTCCTTCAACCATGCGCATTGCTGCTTCAACGTTAGCTGCGTTTAGGTCTTCCATTTTTAATTCAGCGATTTCTTTTACTTGATCGCTAGAAACTTTAGCAACTTTATTTTTGTTTGGTTCGCCTGAACCTTTTTCGATTTTCGCTGCTTTTTTCAATAATACTGCAGCTGGTGGTGTTTTTGTAACGAATGTGAATGAACGGTCTTCGTATACAGAAATCACAACTGGAATGATCAAACCTGCTTGATCAGCTGTACGAGCATTGAATTCTTTTGTGAATCCCATGATATTGATACCCGCTTGACCTAGTGCAGGACCTACTGGGGGAGCTGGAGTTGCTTTACCTGCAGGAATTTGCAATTTAACGATTTTTTCTACTTTCTTTGCCACGAGACATACCTCCTTAAGTCCGTGATGTGGTTAATTGGAGATGCATATTTCTCCTCCCACGTATTGTCAGTTGATCTTAAAATCAATTGACATATCATGTACATAACGAATGCACACTGATACAGTATAGCAAATTATTCTTTTTTTTCAACAATTTTTTCTGATTATTTTCACCTTTATCCAAAAAAAAGCTAAATATCTGGTTAAAACGTGAAGAAATCTCTTTATAAATCGCTTATTTATGCTAAACTTACGCCTGTATGAACCTAATACATAATATATATAATAAATAAGTTCTTCTATTCTAATGAGGTGAAATAATGAAAGATCTAAAATACAGAAGTGTATTCGATATTATTGGTCCTGTCATGATTGGACCGAGCAGTTCGCATACCGCTGGAGCAGCAAGAATCGGAAAGATCGTCCGTAGTATTTTTGGTGATCAACCAGATTCTGTTGACATCTACCTATATGAGTCTTTTGCCAAAACCTATCGTGGACATGGTACTGATATTGCCTTAGTTGGAGGATTATTAGGCATGGAACCTGATGATTCTCGTTTAGCAGATTCGTTAAGGTTGGCTCATGAAGCAGGTATGGAAGTATTATTCGTACCTAAAAGTGAAAAAGCCGATCATCCTAATTCCGTCAAAATGTTGTTGAAAAAAGGCAGTCGAAAGCTTTCGGTTACAGGTATCTCAATTGGTGGGGGCAACATCCAGATTTCTGAATTGAACGGCTTCAAGATTTCATTAAGCATGGGAACACCGACCTTGATCATCGTCCACCAAGACGTTCCTGGCATGATTGCTAAAGTCACCAATATTCTTTCAGAAACCAACACCAATATCGGTACAATGACAGTTACTCGTGAGTCAAAAGGCGAAAATGCCATTATGATCATGGAAGTGGACGATCCTCAAGTAGAAGATACCGTAAAAAAACTAAAACAGTTACCAAATATTGACAGTGTCAATTATTTCGAGTAAAGGAGCAGACGAGGTATGTTTTTATCAATTGAAGAATTAGTCCAACAAGCACAAGACTACCCTAGCGTTGCCGAATTGATGATCGCAGTTGAGATGGAGATGAGCGGTCGTTCTCGTGAGCAGATCATCAAGATCATGGAAAAGAATCTACTCGTGATGGAACAATCTATCGCAGAAGGAAATGCCGGCGTAACTTCTGTCACAGGAATTACTGGCGGCGATGCCAAAAAGATGGACAACTATCTTTCTCACGCTGATTTCCTTAGTGGCGAAACAATCTTGACCGCGGTTCGTAATGCGATTGCTGTGAACGAAGTCAATGCCAAAATGGGATTGATCTGCGCAACGCCTACTGCGGGCAGCGCAGGAGTTGTCCCTGGTGTCTTGATGGCCGTACGTGATCGTTTGCAATTAACCCATGAACAACAACTCGACTTCTTATTTACAGCTGGCGCTTTTGGCTTGGTCATTGCAAACAACGCATCGATCAGCGGGGCTGAAGGTGGTTGTCAAGCAGAAATCGGATCGGCGAGTGCGATGGCTTCCGCTGCCTTGGTTTGTGCGAAAAACGGCACAGCTCACCAAGCCGCCCAAGCTGTGGCAATCACGCTTAAAAATATGATGGGTTTGATCTGCGATCCTGTAGCTGGTCTCGTCGAAGTCCCTTGCGTTAAAAGAAATGCTTTAGGTTCGTCACAAGCATTCATCTCAGCTGATATGGCTTTAGCTGGCATCGAAAGCGTGATCCCACCTGATGAAGTAGTCGCTGCCATGTACCAAGTGGGCAGACAAATGCCTTCGATTTTCAAAGAAACCGCAGAAGGCGGACTTGCAGTGACACCTACCGCGAAACGATTAACGAAAGAAATCTTAGAAAAACAAACATAGTTACTTCTTATATCAAAAGCTGAATCAGACAATGCACAAAAATTCATTATCGCCAAAGATATGCCGAATAACCATGGCAGCAAATTTGCTGCCATGGTTATTCGGTTTGTTTCTTACATCCTTCGCTTTGCTTCAAACACAAATTGCCCCATTTGTTCATAGAGGTCCGCTTTGATTTGTTTTAAGTCATGATGGACTAACTGATGATCACGTACGAGCTGTCTGCCATCCACCCACACATGAGCCACATTGGAAGCATTCGCTGAATAGACTAAGGCAGAATAAGGATCAAAAATCGGAAACATATTCACAGACTGCGTCTCAACGATAATAAAATCTGCCTTGTTCCCTACAACAAGCTGGCCAGTTTCTTTAAAATCTAACAATTCCGCCCCACCTCTAGTGGCTAAACGGACAATTTCCTTCGCTGGGAAAAGCGCACGATCTTTTTCAAAGGTTTTATGAAAATTGGCAAATAGCTTCATTTGTGCAAAGAGGTCTAAAGTGTTGCCACTACTTGGACCGTCTGTACCTAAACCGACAGTTAAACCCGCAGAAAGCATCGCTTTAACTGGCGCTACACCTTTCGCTGATTTTGTGTTCGCACCGATACAGTGCGCAATTCCGACTTGCTCTCCTGCTGTAGCGACTAAAGCAATATCTGCTTCTGTCATATGGATACAATGGGCCATGATCAACGGTCTGTTCATAAAACCTAAGTCTTTCAACAACTCGAATGGGGTTTGTTGATACTGCTTCGCTAATTCCTGCATTTCATAGTCCATTTCTGCCACATGCAAGGTGATCGGCACATCGTATCGTTCACTCAATTCGACTGTCCGCTTCAACCCTTCATAGGTATTGGTATTCGGCGCATGAGGAGCCAACGCAGGCGTAATCAATGGATGATCTTTCCACTTTGGCAAGAATGTCTCACAATAAGTCAAACCACCAGAAGGCTCTACATTATCACACACAGGCATATCAATGATCGTTTCACCAAGAATCGCACGAATCTTAAACTGATCACATACTTGCGCAACTTGATCTTCAAAATAATACATGTCACAAAAACCTGTCACACCACTAAGCAACATCTCACTGATTGCATAGGCTGTACTAGCTGCCACTAGCTCTGGGGTCATGAACGCTTCTAATGGAAATAAGAACCGACGTAATCGATCTGGTACATCGTCTCCTAAAGATCGAAAAGGAATCATCCCAGCATGGGTATGTGTATTCACAAAACCCGGCAACAAGATACCCCCTGCTCCATCGATGACTTCCTCCGCAGACGCTATCCCTTTCCGCCATTCTCCTATCTCAATGATGCGATTTTCTTCAATCCGTACATACCCGTTTTTGTATTCAGTCAGTTGATCATCCATCGTTAGAACGTGGACATTTTTTATCAATGTACTCATAACAAAACACCATCACTTGGAAAAACCAACGGATAAAATTCCTGTGTTTTCGTATTCATCATTCCTTTATCTGTCATTTTGATTGCAGGTGAAACTGGTAATGACAACGTAGAAAATGACATGATCTCATTCATATTTTTGTAGCCAAGATTTTGCATTTCTCTACGCACAGTTTTTAAATCTTGGCCTAACTCTTCAATTGGCGCTTGTGAAACGATCCCGCCAATCGGTAGCGGGCAAGTTGCTGTTAATTTGCCCTCGTTAACTACCACATAGCCACCTTGTAATTCCAACAATTTTTGCTGAGCCAGCAGAATGTCTTGGCAGTTATTCCCCATCACCATCACGTTATGATGATCATGCGCCCAAGTCGTCGCAATACTTCCTGGTTTTGAAATGGGTTCTTCCATCAAAGCATACGCCACATTGCCATTCTTTCCATAACGTTCCATCACGAGCAATAAGGCGCAATCTGAATTTTCCCAATCGAGGTATCCATCTTTCACCGGAATTTCCTTCGTGATCCGTTCTGTAAACGTACCAACCTCATGTTTACGAATAACATTACAACGAACACTTGCCAAATCCGTTTTGACTGGCAACCTTAGATCATCTAAAGAAAGCTTTTTACAATGGACCGTTTGACTGTATGAAGCAGGAAATTGTTCGATTTTTTCTGGATAAGTGATCGCCTCACCTTGCCTGTAGACTTCTTTGCCCGATTTAAAGACCGCAGAAATAGCGAATGTAGATAAATCATCTAACAAAATAAAATCAGCCATTCGTCCAGGTCCAATCAATCCACGATCATTCAAACCCATTCTACGTGCAGGCGTATAAGTCGTCATATAGATCGCTTGTTCGACCGGTAACCCCGCCTCTACTGCCTTTCTCAAATTTTCATTTAAGTGACCAGTGAGTAAATCGTCTGCCATCACATCATCAGTGATCAGACAAGCATAGTCATAATATTCATTTTCTGTGATCACCGCCATATTTTCCGGTGTGATCGACTTGTTTTGAAATTGGATAAACATGCCGTTCTCAATTTTTTCTGCTAAGGATTCTGGAAACTGATGCGTATGATCAGAAGAAATCCCGCTATACATAAATGCTGCCAATTCTTCTTCGTAAATTTTAGGACAATGTCCTTCTAACGGCATCGTCGGACGTTTTTCTTTACATAGGTCAATAATTTGGCGAATCAGCGAAGTTGGTTCATGGGCAATGCCGTGAAAATTCATGGCTTCGCCTAAACAAATCACTTTTGGATTGTCTAACAACTTTTCTGTTTCAGCTAACCCAATGATGCCACCGGTAGTTTCTAGTTCAGGTGTAGTGGAAGGAACGGACGATGGGATAGCATGGAAAATATCTAATTCCGTTTCTGCAGCCATAAATTCAGTCAACCCTTCAAGCCCAAAAACATTTGCCATCTCATGCGCATCCGCAATCACTGTAGTCACACCAAATGGTAAAACGGCCTTTGAAAAAATACTTGGCGTAGTCATTGAACTCTCAATGTGCATGTGGCTGTCAATCAAGCCAGGAATCATGTATTTCCCTCGGCCATCAATTTCATGAAGGATCTCCAAGTGACTCAGATCCTTTGTTGTGATGTAATAAAATTTTTCACCGCTGACTGTGACATGTTTCTTCTCAAAACATTGTTTGGCTGTGTTATACACTTGAGCATCTCTAATCAATAAGTCAATCTTCACATTTTTCCCTCACTTTTATTGTCCTTAGACACGAATAGGGGGCTGTGCGTTTCCGACACAACCACCCCAATGTTTATTTTTTCAATGATTTCCGTTGATAGGAAAATGTTTATTGGTTGATCAAACGATTCCAACGATCGATCCAGTCAGTCATTTGACTATTCACGAAATCAAAGTCAATATTTTTTGCACGATCAGCAACTGCCCCATACGTCATATTACCAGCTTCTTCTTCACTCAACTCCACTTTATCATTCGTCGGTGCTTCATTTAATGAAAGTGCCTTTGTTTTTTGTGATTCTTCGCTAATTCTATAGTTGATGAATGAGTAAGCCAATTCTTTATTCGCTGCTTCTTTTGGAATATTAATCGTATTGTAGTTCGCATATGTGCCACTCTCAGGGACCACGTATTCGATCGTGTCAGAATCCCCTTTGACGATATCATAAGCAAAATCCATCACGATCGCTGCTTCGATTTCTCCTGCTTGGAACATGTTTGCTAAGTCAGAAGATCTTGCATAGGTCTTAACGATATTTGGTTTCAATTCTTCTAAGGCTTCAAATGCTGCCTCGCCATTGTCATCTTCAATCGCTACACCCGCATGATCACTTGCAATATACATCATCAAAGGACCGGCAGTCGTAGTAATTTCCGGGATCGAGATTTTTCCTTCTAATGCTGAATCCCAAAGATCTGACCAGCTAGTAATTTCTTTTCCAACTTTTTCTCTGTCGTAAACGATACCTACACTGTTTACAGCAATCGGAACACCCGCACCACTATCAAAGACTTCCTTCGCTCCTTCAGTTAAGTCCGCTAAATTCGGGATTTTTGATTCATCTAGTTTTTCAAATAATTCTTGAGAAGCGCCATCCGCTGAGTTCGCTTGCGCTAACTCAATCACGTCGATTCCTCTAGGATTACTGATTAATTTGTTGAAGCGGTCGCCACTGTTTCCTAGATCCATTGTGATCTTCGCATCGAATTCTTTTTCAAAAGGATCCATCACATCGCTTTTCACGATATCTTCGCTTAAACCAAATGTTGATACAACTAGATCTTTTGACTCTTTCGCTTCGGAAGAATTAGTTTCAGATCCTCCACCGCAAGCTGTCAATACAAACATACTTGCTAAAACTACTGAACTTACTAGAAAGCCTTTTTTCACTGATTTTTCCCCTTTTCTCTACTTATTTATCTTCCAAAAGAACGATTTTATCTTTTGGGAAATGCAGGTTGATTTGATCCCCTGCTTGGTAAATTTGTTTATCCGTACCGTTTACTAAGAACTTACCTAAAGCCGTTGTCACTTCATACTGGTAACTTTTCCCTAAAAATGTTCTGACTTTCACTTCACCTTTTACAAGATTATGTGTCGCATCAGAGGCAATCTCAATATCTTCGGGACGGATCGTCGCTACTAATCGCTCTGCTATCGGTTGCTCATAAGGTGTCTCAATGACATTCCCTGCAGCTTGATAGCGGATGCCTTCGA
The DNA here is from genome assembly GCF_002813755.1 of Enterococcus mundtii. Taxonomy (NCBI): domain Bacteria; kingdom Bacillati; phylum Bacillota; class Bacilli; order Lactobacillales; family Enterococcaceae; genus Enterococcus; species Enterococcus mundtii. The sequence continues at coordinate 2,606,558 of NZ_CP018061.1, forward strand.
TTTGTTCAACTGGAAAGAAATTTTCAAAACCGATAAAATGTGCAACAAAACGAGTTTTTGGATGTCGATAGATTGTTTCCGGTGTATCATATTGCTCGATAACGCCATTATTCATGACCGCGACTTTATCCGAGATCGAAAAGCATTCTTCTTGATCGTGGGTCACAAAAACTGTTGTAATACCAAGTTGTTGTTGGATACGTTTGATCTCGATCCGCATTTGGACACGTAGTTTCGCATCTAAATTACTTAATGGTTCGTCTAGCAATAGTAACTTAGGTTCAATAACCAATGCTCGAGCCAAAGCCACTCGTTGACGTTGCCCACCTGACAGTTGTTTCGGGTAACGATCACCCAACTGTTCCAAGCCACAGATTGCTAACATATCAGCTACTTTCTTGGCGATATCCGCTTTATTTTCTTTACGCAATTTCAAACCGAAAGCGACATTCTCAGCAATCGTTAGATGAGGAAACAACGCATAGCTCTGGAATACCATACCAAAATTACGTTTATGCACAGGAACTTTCACTAATTCTTGATCTTCCAGAACAAAAGAGCCCTCATTCGGCGAAATCAATCCAGCAATCACACGTAGCGTCGTTGTTTTACCGCAACCACTAGGGCCTAATAAAGAAACTAGCTCTCCTTTTTCCATTGAAATAGACAAATCTTCTAATATATTTTGTTTTCCGTCATAACTCACACGGATATTGTTCAAATTTACAAAACTCACGGTTCTCCCCCTCATAGTTTCCAGTCATTCTCAAGTACGTTCGATTTCTTCACTCAACAGTTAAGCGATTGAAGCCAATCCTAACGTTTTCTCAATAATAAACATCAAGAAAACGGTTAATACCATGATCATTACTGAAATCGCCGACACAGTCGGATCATACGTATATTCAATGTAGCTCAACAATGAAGTGGGCAACATCGTTACTCCTGGTCCAGATAAAAACATTGAAACTGGTACATTATTGAATGAGTTGACAAAAGCCAGCATAAACGCCGCAAATATTCCAGAAGAAACATTTGGTAAGACGACTTGCATAAAAGCGCGGGTTTTGGTACAACCCAATGTCCAAGCAACTTCTTCGATCGAAAAATCTAATTGCTCCATGCTTGAACCTACGACGCGAATGATATACGGTAGGCTGATCAAAAAATGACCAATCAATAAAGCTTGGATCACCGGCAAGTTAAACTTGATCACAATGTATTGGAACAAGGAATAGCCGACAACGATACCCGGAATCATCGTTGGTGACAAAAAGAAATTTTTAAAAAGCTGTTTACTCTTCATGTGGTAACGAGAAAGTGCGTAAGAAGTCGGCACGCCTACTAATAAAGCTAACAGAGTAGCCCCTACGCCAATACTTAAACTCAATTTAAAGCTATTCATAAATGTTTCAGAACTTAGTGCTTTCTTGTACCATTCTAATGAGAATCCATCAATCGGAAATTGTATCGTCGATGATTGTCCAAAAGACGTTACAACAATAATCACTAATGGTAAAAACAAAAACGCAAAAACTAATACTGCGATGATCGTCATCCCTTTTTGCTTACGCATGATTCATTTCCCTCCGATCTAAACGTGCAGCAATCATATTCAATCCTTTATTCACGATCAGAGTCGTAACGATCATGATCAATGCAATGACACTTGCTGAAGTCCAATCACCTAAAGTCGATGCTTTTTGGTATAAGAAAGTCGCCATCATCATATTTTGGTTCCCACCTAAAAGTTGTGGTGTCGTATAAGCCGTCAACGTGCCTGTAAAGACTAAAATACTGCCAACGATCACTCCAGGTATACAAAGTGGCATGACGATTTTATAGAACGTTTTAAACGGACTCGCACCTAACGTTTCGGCAGCTTCCAGTGTTTCTTTCTCAATATTTTCCATCACGCCGACAAGTGTCATGACCATGGTAGGTAAGAACAAATAGACAGACCCAATAATAATTGCAAACTCCGTATATAGTAAGGCGATGGGTTGTTCGATCAGTCCTATACGAATCAAGAAATTATTGATCACTCCTGTCCTTCCTAAAATGTTGATCCAGGCAAAACTACGGATGACTGAATTGGTCAATAATGGAAACATCGTCATTGCCATCAATAAACTTTTCCACTTTTTACCCACACCTGCAATAAAATAAGCTGTTGGAATACCTAAAACGGCAGAAATCAATGTCACAATGACAGAAACGCGAATTGTTCGAAGAAAAATCTTCAAATTGAAATCATCTGTCAAAAAACTGGTGTAAGCACTTAGACTAGCACCTGTTTCAGTAAAAATAGTTGGCCATATAATATTGACCAATGGCAAAATCATAAAAAATAGTAATAAGATCGTTCCCGGCGCAATGATCAAATACGGAACATTCTTCCTCATTGTTCTCCCCCTCATTCGTGTTCTGTCTCATTATAAGAAAAAATACGAACATTTTCAAGAAAACTTTGTAATATATTCAGAAAAAAACATGAGTTATATGAAAAACATTGTAAAAAACCTGCGTTTATCCGTTTTATACAAAAAAATTGTATTTATTTTAGTTATCTATGTTTATTTTCCAAACGATTATTCGTAATTAATGCGAGTTAATTATCAAAAGTGTTGAGTAATACATCTCAGTTGAAAGAGAAAATCAGTTTTCTGGAAAACAAAAAAGAGCAATTACCGAACATTCATCCAAAAACGTTCGTTAATTACTCTTTTTATTAGACTCAACTCTTCCATAAAAACTGACTAACTTCTCGATCCACTTCTGTCCCGACCTCGCGAGGCATCTACATGTCGTTAATCATTTGAGGTATTCATTATTCCAGAACGTTAAATCCATTTATAAAACAACAATTAGATTTACCAATAGCGTTTCTCTAAAACTAATATATCAATAACAAATACATGTTAAAAAGATTAAAAAAAACAAAAAAACACAATGGAAAGGTTTGCATTTTTATATTGATATGATATATTTTTTTTGGATATATCCTAAAATTAACTGGAGGTCAAGCACATAATTCTATCAAAGAAAAACTAACTATTACTAGTCACAATGACAAGTATTTTAGGAATTTTGCTTTTAAATTTTACAAAACGAGTTGAAGCTGAATCTTTTGGAGGAACAACTGCATATACGTATACAGCAGTATCTGCAAATGTAACCAAAACTTCATCAAGTGCTACTACATACGTTAATTGGAATAGTTCCAACCAAAAAAGTCACAAACAATGGTTTGCTCTTTATCAGAATGGGTCAAGAAAAGGACAAGGATTATTTAATTATCTTACAAATTCTGCATTTCCTGGGAATGGTTCAGCAGGTTCAACTGTCCATTTAGCTTCACAAAGAGAAAACATCATTGACCCTACAACTTACATTTCAGGAACATGGACCCCTTAAAGATGATGGTCAAGAATCCGTGCCAAAATAACTTCGCTATTTTTTCTCTTAAGATCAAATAAATAGCGAGAAAGGAGATGCCTTCTTTAAATAAGGCGTAATCTCAAACATTCAAAGAGAAATTTTTGGAGATTACGTCCTATTTATAGAGGCTGAACACTTTTACACCGTCTTCTTGTCACATACCGATTGAAAAAAGGAGATGTATGTTTGAATAATTTTTGGAGATTAAATAAATACCACATTTCACTTAGTTTAGTCATATTTTTCATAATGGTATTCTCTATTTTAAATGAATATATTTCAAATGCCTTTCTTTATGTAACAAACTTAGGATTTAGACAAGAAATGAATCAAGGTCAAACCTTTAATAATGTTTTTGATTTCTTTTGGAGAAGTTTAACAGAGTCTGTTTGGTCTTTTGATTATAGCCTGATTTTTGGAACGAATTTATTTCAAATGTTCATCCCTTTAGTAGCTTCTATTGGAACGGCAATATTTGCTCAAAAATGGCAAACCATTTATAAATTTGAAATTTATCATGTTTTAAATTTTAGAAATTTTGTTTATAAGAAAATATTATCAACGGCTACAAAAATAGCATTGGCAACATTTTTTGGCTTCTTTATCTATTACTTATTTTGCTTTATTCCATTACATGATTCTATTAACGATACTGTGATACGTCCAATGTTTGAAGATATTTTCGGATCCAATTTTTATGTCAATCATAGGTTTTTGCAGTCTTTTCTAGAAGGAGTTGTTCGTTTTTTCTGGATACCATTTATATATACTATCTTCGGTACTTCTATCTCATTGATCGTTTCCGAAGCGAAAATATATTTATTAGCCGCACCTTTATATTACTATAGCATGTCGGCTATCGGTACAGGGATGACAGCTTTTTCTGAAGATATTTCGTTGTATTTTAATCCTACAGTGATTATGGCGTCTGGTGATTATTATACATTTAACACATATCTTCTGTTACTTGCAAACTCTATCCCATTATTTATTGGTATAGTATTGATTTACGGAAGGAGTCAGAATGTTGAATTATAAGTTTTTGATTTATCCGACTATTTCTTCTTTAATAATAATTTTATTTGTCAGTTTTATGCCTAAAACCATTATCACTACAGGATGGATTTTTTCTAATTTCCTATCAATGTCAGTAATACTTACGATATCCTTTTTTTACTTATTTGAAAAACATAGTTTTATTCAAATGGAAGTAGTGAAATGCGAGAGTATTTTTCGTTTTTTCCGGTATAAATTGGCTATATTATTTAATCGTAATGTCATTTACACGGCGATACTCTCTATCACATTTACAACATTAAGTTACATTAAAATTGGCAATGCGGACTTCAAAATAATTTCAATCTATTCTCTTGCGTTGATCTTATTATTATCCTTATCAGGGTATCTCATGTTAGTAACGTCCTTTTCCTTCAAAAATATTTGGGCACCGTACATTACTATTATTATGATATATAGTTTTTATTTTTATGCGTTTGTAAATATAAATTTATCACCCTTCTTTAACCCTTTTATTTCGTACATAACAAGTTTCAGCGAATTTCAAGGATACGGAACTGAACCTACCTATTTTAGTCATTTTGGAATATTTGGTTTTCTATTCTCAAATTTACTTTTTTGGGGACTTGGACATCTTGTTTTTCATATCAAAGCTCGGAAGATCGATCTATGACAAAAAAAATAGTATGTTACACAATTGTTTATTCATTAGAAGTGATCTATGTTATCTATATTTTTTCTAGCAATATCACTTTACAGGAAGTATTCAGCATTATTACTTTTAATTCGTCTGTCTATCAGAAGTTCTTGATCGAATTAGTAAATCCTAAACTCATTGTTTTTTATCTTTTAGTGAATATATTTACCTTACTGTTCACTATAGATAATTTGACATCTTCAGCTTCGATGTATTCCATGATTTTATATAGAGATAAAAAATCAGGATTTTTTTTACTAAGGATAAAACACATTTTTTCTGTACTTTTATTAAATAGCGCAATTCAATTTATAAGCTTTTTTAGTACTTTATTTTTTTGGGGATATATATATGGCCTAGCTTCAGACGTCAATATTATAACTTTTACTATCCTATTTTTTAAATATTTCACCATACTATTTATATTCCTAATTTACTATGATTACTTTAAGCTAAAATCAAATAATATAGTTATTCTTCCAGTATCAACTTTTTTATTATTATCAGTTTTGATAGTAGATCTACTTTTAAATTTTGGATTGATTCGTATCTCAGATAGTACAATAGAAAATTTATTGTACTTGCTTTGTGATTTAACGATACTAGGTATTTCTATGACGATTTTGAATCTTAGATTTAAGAAAAGAGATGAATTTTATTGATTGAATTAATTAATCTGGGAAAACAATATAAGCAAAAAATTTTATTTCAAGATGTGAATGTTATCTTCAATGAAGGAAAAAAATCTTTTATTAAAGGAATAAATGGTTCAGGAAAAAGTGTACTTATGAAGCTCATTGTAGGATACTCTACCCCAACAAACGGGATGGTCAAAGTTGCTGGAAAAATAATAGGCCTAGATCAAGATTTTATACCTGATGCAGGAGTTTTCATTAACGCACCTGATTTTATTAAAAGTTGGACTGGTGCAGAAAATTTGTTGTATTTAGCAAATATCCGCAAAATAGCTAATGAAAAAAAAATTCGTTTTTTAGCAAGTCAATTGAATCTAGAAAAAGATCTGAATAAAAAGTATAAACATTATTCACTTGGTATGAAACAAAAATTAAGAATCATTCAAGCGCTTATGGATGAACCTACCTATTTAATTCTAGACGAACCTTTTGATGCTCTTGATAAAAACAGTCGAGAAAATGTTTTGAATTTGTTAGACAATTACCTTAGTGAAAATGCTCAAAGAATTCTAATTTTTTCTAGTCATAACGATAGGATGGAAGACTTTGCAGATCATATCTACGAACTTGAAAATCAAACGCTACTTCAAATAAAATGAAGAAATAAATTTATATAGCATGCACCCTATTGGATTTAAAAAAAATCTGATATTATTAGTGGATCATCTGAATGCAGCTTTTTCTTCTTCAATCAATATCCCAAAGAAATCGACTAACTTCTCGATCCACTTCTTCATTTTCATGAAGCATACTATGTGAAGCACCTTCCCCTTCTTCGACCTTTTCCATTACAGGGTTACCATGCTGTTTCAATAAGGCATAAACTGCTAATGCACTATTCAGTGGAACAGTTCCATCACTTAGCTCTACTTCACTCAACTGCCCTGCAACTAATAAAAATTGTGTGTCGGTAGGGAGATTCCCTATCATTGTTTGATAATCTTGATACCTTGAAGACACTACTGTCGGACCATTTTCGAGTAAATCAGCTAAATTCTGACCGCTATCATCCACAAAATCATTGAAAGGTGCGCCTAACGCTACAAACTTTTCAACTTGCGGTAAAGTTGTTTCTTGGCCATACGTGACTAGATAACGGAGGCCACTGACCCCACCCATTGAATGTCCGACAATGTTCACTTTGTTGATTTGATCAGTTGTCTGCAAATAAACCAGACATGCACGAATCCATTCTGCTTGATTCCACTCATTATTTTCATTGTCTTCGAAAAGCACTTGGATCATTGGATTGGTTGCTTCTTTTGATAATTCCCCTTGCGCTTGAACGTTTCCATTGGTATCTACAGTCAATGTCAATTCTTGTTGCCCTTTGCTTTCTCCTTCTAATCGATCGATCATTCCTTTGAATGAATTCACTGTTCCTTTATATCCGTGAACAAATAAGGTAGGCACAGTCCCCTTTTCTACAGATTTCACTTGGCTTGTCCTCGTTGTTTCCGTGGAGGCAGTTTCTTTTTGGCTCTTGTTTTCTTGCGTTTGACAACCAGAGAGGATTAGCAGTACCAGCAACACCATGCGACTTAGTACCCGATTAAAATTCACTTTATTTTGTTTTATCACTTTTCTCACTCCTTTCATTCAAGACAAAAAAGAGCTGAGATGACTAGGCATCCCAACTCCTCCATTATTCTGATCACTGTTTAGTCGATTTTATCTACTTGATCAAAATCAAGCTCTGTACTTGTTTCACGACCGAACATGTCAATGTTTACTTTTAGTTTTTCTTTTTCTTCATCGACTTCTGTCACTTGACCTTCTAATCCAGCAAAAGCTCCTTCGATGATCTTAACAACTTCGCCAACTTCTACTTTCAGTTCGTTTTGACGTAAACTCATACCGATTGAACGTAAGATATGATTTACTTCTTCCGGTAATAAAGGTGCAGGCTTACTTCCTGCTCCGTGAGAACCAACAAAACCTGTAACGCCCGGTGTGTTACGGACAACATACCATGAAGCATCTGACATGATCATTTCTACTAAGACATATCCAGGGAATGTTTTATGAACGATTTCTTTTTCTTTCCCATTTTTCACTTCAGTTTCTGTTTCTTCAGGAACAACGACACGGAAAATAAAATCAGCCATTTTCATACTTTGCGCACGTGACTCGATATTTGCTTTTACTTTGTTTTCGTATCCAGAGTATGTATGTAATACATACCAATTTTTTTCAAAAGATTCCATTGAAGGCTCCTCATTTCATTTGTAAAATAAAAAAACCTCAGTTCCCCGAAGCTTTTCCTCTCTTTGATTATAGCACCGTTTGATGGTTTTTACTAGTGACTTATTTTTTGTTCCCTAGTAATTTAAAAAGCGTTATTTATTCTTATTTTGATACAGAAATTGTATTATCTACTGTTTTTTTTTTGAAAATAATTTCTTAAAAAGCTTATTTTATAAGGATGAATCAAAAATTTTTTGTTATTAGACAAAAAGGCATAGGAAAATACATACCCAAGTCAATATTATTTATTCCTACAACGTACAATTATAGTCGTAAGGAATCTTATTGAGCTTTATAGAAATTTACGAGAGGAGGTATCCCGATGGAAACAATAAGACAACTCATTGCAACGATTTTTGATTGGTTAGATTCTCTCACACTGATTCTCTCTTGTATCACTGTTTTCTTTTTAAGCTTAAAAGTCTCGTCTTTGGAAAAAGAAGTAAAAATACTAAAGAATACTTTTAAAAACCATTCAAAATAAGAGTCATGTTGTATGATTCAAATCAGTACATATCTACATTTCCAGATAGTCCGATCCGTTCAAACACTTTCTAGATAAACCAAAAAAAACCGAAAAGATAGCAAACTTTTCGGTTTATGTTTACTTCTAAAAATTTTTATCTAATATATTAAAAATATGTTCGATCTCGTATTGTGTTTCAAATCTATGTAAATCAGCTAAAAGTTCATTCTTCAACTTGCTCGCTCCAATCAATTCTAATCCCATAATATAATCCTTTATTTTTTTACTGACAGCCTCTCCTTCGATGTGCGCAAGTAAAAGTTGATAAAACCGATGATATATTTCAGTTTCTCGCTGAAAAATAATTCTACGTCGAGTCTCAAATAGTTTTTCCAAATAATACTTAGCTAATTTTAGCTCTTCTCTTTCAATCATCAGTAAAAACACATTATTATAAATACCTGATAATATGGAATGGAAGATCTCAAATTCTCCATTTTTCATCACATTTTTTTCTACTTCTTTTAATCGCTGTTTGATGTAACTTGTTTCAAATAAATAGAGGAGAGTAGCAAAGGTCGTCATTTCAAATCTTCCCCACTCATCGATTTTCTCTAAATAATCAGATAATCTTTTCAGATAGTTAGTATCTTTTTTATTTAATTTTTTTACACCATCGATTTCCTCATACCATTTATAAGTTTTGACAGCAAGATAATTTCTTATGACGACTAAATCATCTGAGTATTCTACTTCTTGGGCTAGTTTTTTTAATTGATAATTGATTGCACCACTATTTTTTTCTAGATTCCGGAACATTTTCTTCAAACTCAAATTTTTTTGAGATACTTTATCTCCATCAAGATAAAACATGAATTCATCGATCGTCATATTCAATCGTTCTAATAATTCTAAAAAGACTAATAATGGTAAATGATTTTTCCCATTCTCATATTTAGCTAACGTTTCCCGCGAAACAATTCCATGGGCTAATTTTTTTTGAGAGAGGCCTCTATCCACACGCATTTTTTTTAATAATTCATGAACTTCCATCGTTCCCTCCTTACTTATCAATTAATGGATTAGTTGTTTGTTAAATTATTCACAATAAATTCTTTCTATTGCCACACCTTTTATTTTAATAACTAAGTGACATATAAAAAAATAGAGCTTCCAATTGATTGATAATCATGGATAGCTCGCCTTTTATTTAGATAAACTTATTGAATTATTTCAAGATCCATGCAAACAGACTTTGAATCGCTGTATCCATCACGAAAAACATTAGTCCGAAGATGATCGATGTTTCGATAACGACTAGTGTATCTTTACGTAATTGTTTTTTACTTGACCAAGTCACTTGTTTCATTTCATCTTTTACACTTTTAAGAAATTTCATCGTACGCCTCCTCCTTGTTATTTTGTCTCTTTATGTAATGTGTATTGATTACAATATTTACAAAATTTGTTGATTTCCAAACGCTCGCCGCTTTTTCCTTCACTAATCGACTTAGTATAGTTTCGAGAACCACAAACGGAACATGCTAATGCCGCTTTTTTCTTTGCCATCCGTTTCCCCTCCTCACTGAAAACCAAATTTATACCATACTACATTATCATGTAAATTATTTTATGTCAATTAGTGATCGTACGCTCTACTGTTTTTATTTTAGTTATGATATGATTACTTAAAGGATTTTAAAAATGAACAATCTGGAGGTATGACTATGCTATTAAAAACTCTTGTTTACAAGAAAAAAGATTTGACTACCGTCTCTGAGACAAGCAACTTGGAAGAAGCACTAGAAATTTTAGAAACATCCGGTTACCGTTGTGTACCGATTCTTGATACTTCCGGGAATATTTTCCGTGGGAATATTTATAAAATGCACATCTATCGTCACAAAGCAAATGGCGGCGATATGACTTTACCAGTCACTCATCTATTGAAAAACGCAACAAAATTCATTGATTTAGATACTTCTTTCTTTAAAGTATTCTTTACGATCAAAGAGCTTCCATACATTGCTGTACTTGATAGCCAAAACCATTTCTATGGGATTTTGACACACAGTACCTTACTTGGTATGTTGTCTCAGTCTTGGAGCGTAGAACAAGGAAGCTACGTCTTGACGATTGCTTCGACAGGTAAACAAGGTGACTTAGCGGCGATTTCAAAGATCATCGCAAAATATAGTAGCATTGCTAGTTGTATCACTTTGGACATCGAAAAAGATGAATACATCCGTCGTACCTTGATCACTCTACCAGCCCATACAGAAAAAAGTGTCTGTGATTCAATCGTTAATCACTTAGAAAAGAAAAATTACAAAGTGATCGAAATTGAAAATTTACAAGATGCTAATAAATAAAAACCTGTTTAGTGGTTGATATTTACTAATCATTTAGAAAAAATCATATTTAAAAAAGCCAGGAATCCCAAAATCATTTAAGACTTTTGGAATTCCTGGCTTTTTACTCTATTAAAAACAATCATACACGATCGTTGAATTTCACTGCTTGGTCTAGATAATACATCAATGGCGCAGAAACAGCCATCACGATAAATTCACTTAACGCAAGTGTACCATAGGTTGTCCAAAACGCTTGTCCGCCAGTTGGTACTAACATATAAGCAATCATAAACATACTAATTGTAAAGAACGCTGTATTTAATGCTAAGCGCACTTTGACATTTTTCACTTTATTTTGGATAAGTGCAGTTAGTCCTAATGCGAGTAGTGTTTGACCACCACCAAAAATCACATCCATGACACCAAAACCATAAATGGCATTATAAACGATCACGCCACCTAAGACACCCCATAATAATTTTCGATTGAATACCACCAAATGATTCAAACTTTCTGAAATACGAAATTGGATTGGTCCTGAAGATACAGGTGCTACCAAAATCGTTAACGCTAGATACAAGGCCATGATCAGCCCATTGACAACAACTACCATCAGTCGTTGCCTACTCTTTGTTCTCTCCATATTCTATTCCTCATTTCTCCTAGTTTTGTTAATGCGGGATGGTCGACGAACCGCAAGGCGTATTATAACATAACAATTATAGATTACAACCTTCCCTCCACCCCAGCATTTCAGCATTTTTACCTTCACCTGAAAAGATTGTTATAAAAAATAAAAGAAGTAAAAATAAGTAAGACACCTCGATTAGTTATCGCAAGACCTTATTGAACAGCATCGTTGAGAGATTGAGGCTTGATAGATAAAGGAATCGCACTCTTCTTATCAAAAAAATGAGTGTCAATGTTGACTAATACTTCCCTGACAATTCTTTGTTTCTATCTTTTACCTACGTTTTTTCGTTTGTTCTTTATTGTATTTTCTAACTTAACTTCTTTTTCATTTCCCCAAACCTCTGCTATAATAACCAAGATTGTAATTCTTTTGACAATAATGACGAGATGCTTTGTTGACCCTTCACTGGTTGATTCTATTAAACAATCACGGCTTACTTATGGTGAGACGATTTAGTGAAGCATCGTTAATCTATTTACATGACTAAAACCACAAGTATTCACAGCTGTTGATTAAATCTGACACTGCTTGCTCTCCTTTTGACTATGTCGCCTTGCTATCGTATGCCAATGAGAACTCATGAAGGAGCCCGACAAGACTTGTTTTCTCAACTCAAGTATTCGATACTTTGGTGCATTCCAGGAGGAAAAAATGAATTTTCATTATCACCTATTAATCAACCAAGCTGCTGGTAGCGGAAACGGAAAGAAAACAGCGGATAAGATTTTACCAATTTTGGATAAAAAGAAACTTTCCTATACGGTTCACTATAGTGAATACAAAGGGCACGATGCCCTTATAGCGGAACATTTAGCCGAAGATACCCTCATTGAATGGGAAGAGGATATCGATGCTGATACTATCGGATGGTACCCACTTCTCATCGTCATTGGAGGAGATGGTACACTTCATCAGGTTCTGAATACGTTTCATCATTTATGTGTATCTTTTCCTGTCGGCTTCATACCAGCCGGTTCAGGCAATGACTTTGCTCGTGGGATTGGGTTAAGTAGAGATCCAGAAAAAGCTTTAGAAACGATTTTAGCAACCAAAGAACCACAAAAAATAAATGTGTTGCATTATGAAGAAAAAGTAAACGATCGCGAAGGTCTGGCACTCAATAATTTTGGGATTGGTTTAGATGCAGCAATCGTTCATGCTACGAATCATTCCAATGCAAAAAAACGATTGAATAAGTATAATTTAGGCTCGCTTTCTTACATTTTTTCTTTACTGTATGTTCTTTTCTCACAAAAAGGCTTTCCGATTCTTGTAGATATTGGTGGGAAACGTGTGAATTTTAAAAAGGCCTTTCTGTGTACGGCGACTAATCATCCCTATTTCGGTGGAGGCGTGTCGATTGTTCCTACTGCAGATGTAACCAAACCAACGATCGACTTCGTGGTTGTCGAACGAGTAAATTTATTTAAAATTGCTTGGTTGCTTCTTTTATTATTACAGAAGAAGCAAATGCACTCGAAGTATTTCCATCACTATACAGCAAGCAAACTTAGAATTGTTTCTACTATTCCCCAATATGGTCAAGAAGATGGGGAAGATTTAGAAAAACAATCGTTTGATTTACAACTAACAAATAAAACACAGTTATTGTGGTGTGAAAAAATAGTAATGAGGGATGAAGAGTCAACCTCTTGATCTGTGGAGGTTTTTCAGATGGAGCGTCTACCTTTCCAATGAAAAGACACCCGAAACGTTAGCGTTTCGGGTGTCTTTTCTGGGCTGATACTTCACACTTCCAACTGATGTTGCCTGTTTATGGTCGGATGTTCTCCATACCAATCATTGGATCAATCCATTGCTGTTCCACAGCTTCGGTTGTGAGAATGTAATTATCAGGTGATTTTGGCGTTTCAGCTTCTTTCACTTCATTTTTTTCTTCTTCGATGGCAAAAAGCGAAACTTCCTGCGCTTGGCCGGTTTCCTCTTTCCGGTGCTCTATTTGTTTTGTTGGCGCAGATACTTGTTCAATGGCTGCCGAATACGTTCCTTCTTCAAATGGATCATCACCTGTCAAGGAATCTTCATAGGCGGCTAATTTCGTACGCAGATTAAGAGTCATTTCATTGTCTTCGATCCGCTTCTTCAGTGTCGTCAATCGAACTGCGGATTCGTTTTTTGCACATGTCAAATATGCTTGTTCTTCCCCTAACAAAATCAATAATTCCTTACTACGAGTAACCGCTGTATACAACAGATTCCGTTGGAGCATTCGTTGGTATTGATGGACCATAGGCAAAATCACCATCTTAAACTCGCTACCTTGGGATTTATGGATCGAGCAACAATAAGACAGGGTGATCTTATTCCATTCATTTCGTTTGTAACTCACTTCATTGGCATCAAATTGGATGACGAGTTCGTCCACCTTATCTTCCGAATCTTTTGCTAAAACAATTCCCGTGATTACCCCCATGTCACCATTGAACACATTTAATTCTGGCGTATTGACCAAATGGAGTACTTTATCCCCGATTCGATAAACTGTATCATTCCAGTGAACTTCTTTCCGATTTCCACCGCCTGGATTGAAAATATTTTGCATCATTTTATTCAAGGCATCGATACCAGCAGCACCGCGATACATCGGTGCCAACACCTGAATATCTTGTGCAGTAAATCCTTTGTTTTTCGCCTTTTCCACGATTTTAGAAATCAATGGTTCGATTTGATACGCATCACTTGCAAAGAAAGAGCGATCCTTTTGATTTTTCGTAAAATCTGCTGGCAATCTTCCTTCTTTGATCTCATGAGCCAAAGGAATGATACTTGAGCCATCGCCTTGACGATAGATCTGATTCAATTCGATTTTAGGGATTTGATCGATTTCTAATAGATCATGCAAGACTTGCCCAGGACCTACTGATGGTAGCTGATCCTTGTCCCCTACTAAGATCACTTGCATATTCGTAGGAATCGCCTTGAACAGTGTATTGGCCAACCATGTATCAACCATCGACATTTCATCGACGATCAATAAGCCACCGTCTAATTCCTTTGTACTGATTGACGGGGTTTTCTCACGACCATTCAAACCTAAAAGTCGGTGGATCGTACTAGCTGGCAAGCCAGTCGTTTCATTCATCCGTTTAGCAGCCCGTCCTGTGGGTGCAGCTAAGAGGATCGGAAAAATCTCTTGTGTATATTTCGTCGGATCAAGATCTAAGCCGTTTAACTCTGCAAACAGATGAACGATGCCATTGATCACTGTAGTTTTTCCAGTTCCTGGACCACCAGTCAAGATAAATAGTGGTGAGCGAATCGCTTCAGAAATCGCTTCTTCTTGTGAATCCCCATACTGGATACCAAACATTTTCTCAATTCGTCGAATATTCTTTTTAATTTCTTTTGGTTCGTACTTGATTTCCTTTTTTCGACTCAACAAGCGTTGGATCGAATTGCCAATCCCCCATTCAGAAAAATACAAACTATTTTCATATAGATTCGTTTCTTCCTGTTGGATCTTTCCCTCTTCCACTAACTGAATAATGACAGTCGCTACTTGATCCGGTTCGATTTCGATTGGACGACTTGATTCCAAGATTTTGATCGTCTGCTGCAATAAAGATTCAGCAGGCACATAGGTATCACCGGTTTGGATCGCCTGTTGGAAAATCTGGTGCAAGATCGCTGCTCTGATGCGTCGTGGCGAGTCAGCAGCAATGCCGATTTGTTCAGCTAAGTTATCTGCACGTTTAAAGCCGATTCCTTCAATCTCTTCGACTAATTGGTAAGGATTTTCTTGAATGATATCCAACGCTTCATTTTTGTAAGCTTGATAGATACTAAAGGCTAATTGACTCCCAAATCCGTAACGGTTCAACCCCATGATCACTTGATCCATTCCATGATTCAAACGGATCGTTTCAGCAATCATTTCTCTTTTTGGCTTCGTTAAACCTGAAATCTGTTGCAATTGCGCAGGATCTTCGATGATTTTTTCAATCGCATCTTCACCAAGCAGTTCCACGATTTTCTCTGCGGTTTTTTTTCCGATACCGGGAAACTTGTCACTTGATAGGTAGTTGACGATCCCGTTGGCTGTCGTCGGCTTTTCCTGTTCGTAACGCTCTACTTTCAACTGTCTGCCATATTTGGGATGATCAACTAGCTCACCATAAAAACGATACACTTCGTTCTCTTGGATATCGCCAAAACTACCAGTTGCGACAATTTCTTTTTCCCGATAATCAACACTTGTTTCACTGACTTGGATGAGCAATACTTTATAAAAATTACTAGGATTTTGAAAAAAGATAGCGGCAACTGTGCCGACAAAATAAGGCATTTCTTCTGGCTCCATCGAGGCCGCCTCCTTTATTTATAGTAAAGGCTCTGGCTGTCCATTACCTAAAAAATCCACCTGATTCCATACTTTAAGGTCATATGGTAACAGATTGTTTGGTTCTCCTGTTTCTAAAATCGTCAAGCTACTATTGAATAAACCGCCCATTTCTCGTAACTGACTTAATTCTTTACCAGTCATCCACTGGATCGCAGCAGTTAAAGAGGCACCATGCCCAACAAATAGAATAGGCCCTTGATGTTGACAGACTGCATCCGCAACAACGGCTTCGATCCGCGTGATTGCTTCGGTGATCGGCTCTCCTTCAAAAGGTGTTGGATCATATTTATCTAAATGATTTCGTAAATTAGGTAAGTTCTCTGGAAATTTTTTGTACATCTCTTCGATCGACTGTCCTTCCAGTTTTCCTAAACCTAATTCTCTTAATTTATCTGTATAAATGATTTCTGTCGGATGGTCCAATTCTTGATTGATCCCTTTTGCTGTATCTCTTGCACGTTTTGTCGTACTGCAATAAATAGCTTCAAAAGGAACAGACTTGACCATTTGGCCGAATGTCTTGATCTCCTCATAGCTTTGAGGTAACAACGGTGAGTCTCCTTGGCTTCCTTGAAAGCGTCTTTCAAGATTCCATTCCGTTTTACCATGTCTTGTAAAGTATAGTTCCATAGATGTTAGACTCCTCACTCCGTACTTGTATATATACTATCATATAGGATTTTCCCGTTGGACCGTGTAGAAAAGCTTGTTTCTAAAAAATAGAGGCTTTCGCCAATTGAATATCGCTAAAAATCGACTGTAAAAAACTGTGCGATCCTTTATGTAGTCTTGTTTTCGATCAGCAATATCCACGTATTTCATCCACACCCTTGATCAAGAGTGTGAAAAAGGAAGCTCCTACTCTATCAAAACGAAGGTTGAGCAACAAGAAAAACTATTTTCTCAACTTCGCTTTCTTATAGGAGCATCACTTCTCTTCACAACCTTTAGTCTAGCTTATCATTTTCGTAATGATGTGTTAACTCTAAATTTGGGAAACCTTGTTGACGCAACGCTTCATACACGATCATTGCTGCTGTATTCGATAGATTCAATGAGCGGACGTGTGTATCATTCATGGGGATACGTAAGCATTTTTCTTCATGCTCGCGCATAAAGGGTTCCGGTAATCCAGTTGTTTCTTTCCCAAACAAAAAGAAATGCTCTTCGCCATCTGCAAAGTCTTCATCACTGTATACTTTATTCGCAAATTTGGAGATCAAATGTAACTTTCTATCGCCTAAATAAGCCATAAAAGCTGGTAGATCTGCATGATACGTGATATCCACATCGTGCCAATAATCAAGCCCCGCTCGTTTCAGCTGTTTATCATCTGTTGAAAATCCTAGTGGTTCGATCAAGTGTAACGGTGTGTTAGTCGCTGCACATGTTCGTGCAATATTTCCTGTGTTTGCTGGAATCAAAGGTTCAAATAAAACAATGTGGTTCATACTATCCATCCTCTCATGTATATGTGAAATCCATTTTAGTCTAAATCTTGATTTTTGCATAAAAAAAAACGTATCAACTCGGTGTCAGTCACTGCGAGTCGTTACGTTAGTGAAGCTCTTTTCACTATCTTTTATCAGAACAGGAACCTGATAAAAACCAATGAAAAAACAACTTGTTGCTACTATATCACCATTAAACGCTTTTTGCAACCTTAACTCTATAATATTCTTATTGGAATCGTTTTCTCTTATTTCCTTTTAACAATTCTACGTCAATTGTAATTTTTCTAAGGGGTTCTTCCATCAGAGCCTCTTTTATTTCTTTTGCTACTTGCCATTCCAGTGGCGACATTGCCAAGAGATCACGGCGATTTTCTTCAGGAATCGTAAATTCATACGTCACACGTTGACGTTCCACTGACACCATTGATTCCATGAATTTGTCAACAACACGTTCGTTAGAATAATGATGTTTTTCTGGCTGATCTGGATAAAAAGCTTGGCGTAATTCTTTTAAATAGCCTGATTGTGGAACGACTTTTAATACCATGCCGTCATCTGCAAGTACTCGCTGAAACTCTTGATAGTGAGAAGGCGAGAAAATATTCAATATCGTCGAAAATTGTTGATCCGCAAAAGGCAAATTCGTTAAATCCGCGACACACCAAAATGCTTGCATCGGCTGTTCAGTGGCTGCATAGACACCTTCTTTCGCGATATCAAAGCCAATTGCTTGTTTTAATGGTTGTAATTGATCGATGGCCGCCAAAAAGCTCCCTTCTCCACAACCGACATCTAGAACAGTCGCATTACTTGGTAAATGCTTAGCTAACTGTTCGATCAATGGTTGATACATACCTGATTGGATCATTCGTCTTCTTGGAGCAAACATGCCTTGATCATATTCGGTTTTGATTGCGTGAGATAAAAAATACAACGTTCCCTTTTTAGATAAATCAAAACGATGATTCTTTTGGCAAATAAGCCCATTCGTGGTCGATAAAAAGGGTTCTTGACATAACGGGCAACGGAACATTTGGGCATTCTCTGATAAAAATAGTCGACTCTGGTCTATTTTTTTTAACATAGTGATTATTCATTCCTTTAAAATACGTAGTGAGATAGTCATATAAAGATAAAAAACTTTCTTTAAAAACATTCGTTATCCGATGTTGCCTATCATGCTATCCCCTTCATCTTACCGTTTGAAGAGCGCTTTAGCAACTGTAAAAACTATGGTATAATTTCAACAAAAGTAGACATAATAAAGGAGCAAGAATATGATCAAAGAATTTTGTGCGGAGAATTATACATCGATCCCGTTAGCCATCGCAAATGGAGCCAATCGGATCGAATTATGTGACAACCTAGCAGTAGGTGGCACGACACCAAGTACTGGTGTCATTGAAGAAGTATTGAGCTACGCTAATGAAAAAAGTGTTCCTGTCATGACGATCATTCGACCACGTGGTGGCGATTTTGTTTATAATGATATCGAATTGAAAATCATGCACACTGACTTGATTGAAGCCAAAAAACTAGGCACTGACGGTGTAGTGATCGGTTGCTTGACTCCTTCTGGATGGTTAGATGAAGAAGCACTGGAAGTCTTGATCGACTCCGCAGAAGGCTTACAGATCACTTTCCACATGGCGTTTGATGCGATTCCTCAAGAACGTCAATACGAAGCCATCGATTGGTTGGTTGAACATGGCGTTCATCGTATCTTGACACATGGTGGTGTTGCCGGTACAAACATCGAAGATAATTTTGCACACTTAAAACAGTTGATCACTCATGCAGACGGACGAATCATCATTTTACCTGGTGGTGGTATCACTTCAGAAAATGCACAAGTAGTTGCTGATGCTTTAGAAGTCCACGAAGTCCACGGTACCAAAATCGTTCCTTTATCTGAATAAACAAAAATAAGCGAAACGACTCTTGTCTGAGATAAGAATCGTTTCGCTTATTTTACTCTATTATCTTACATAAAATACCCCATAAACAACGAAGCGATATTGAAATAGATCAATACACTGGTCAAGTCACTCAAGGTGGTAATAAATGGCCCACTGGCAACGGCAGGGTCAAAGCCTAAACGATCCATCAACATCGGGATCAAACTTCCCGCAAGATTTGCCACTGTGATCGCAAATAGCATCGCAATACCGATAACAAAGCCTAGAATAAAGTTCTGCTTCCAAAATCCTACGATCAAGAAGATCGTTAGGCCAGTCACAGCGCCGGTCACTAAACCCGTCAATACTTCCGCCACGATCAACCGAACAAAGCCCTGATCTTTTTCATCTGAAATCGCTAGGCGACGTACAGCGACCGCTAACGATTGTGTACCGGCGTTTCCAGCCGTTCCTGTGATCAAAGAAATAAAGACAGCTAAAATACTTGCTTCACTGACTAATTCTTCATAATGACTGATCAAAGAGGCAGTTGACATACCTAAAAATAATAAAGTGATCAACCAAGGTAAGCGGCGAGAAGCTGATTTTACTGGATTCTCATTGATTTCTTCGACGTTGACCCCCGCCAATCCAGAATAGTCACTCGCTGCTTCATCATCGATAACGTCGATGATATCATCGACAGTCACGATCCCTAATAAATGATCATCATAATCCGTGACAGGCAACGCAAGAAAGTCATAGTCACGGAAAGTTTGTGCCACATCTTCTTGGTCATCGCCTACGTGAACAGATAATACCCGTTCACTCATCAAATCAGAAATCATCGCATCATCATCATTGACGATCAAATCACGCAACGAGATAACCCCAACAAGTTGATTGTCTTGATTGACTACATAAATGTAATAGATGGTTTCTGCCACATCTGCTTCATTTTTCAAGACATACATCGCCGAACGAACGGTTTGGTTCGCAACGATCGAGATAAATTCGGTCGTCATGATCGCCCCAGCCGTTTCATCTTCATAATGCAGGAGGTCTTTGATCTCACTCGCATCTTCTGCTGTCATCAAGCTAAGATATTTCGCCACTTGTTTCTTATCTAATGTATTCAACAAATCGACCGCGTTATCGGTATACATCTCTGAGAGCATTTCCGCGGCATAACTAGGACGCATTTCTGCTAAATATTCCTTCATATATTCGTTGTCTTCTTCAATGACATCGAACATGTCCGCCAATTCCTTTGGCGAAAGATAGGTATAAATCTGTTGACGATCTGCTTCCTTAAGGGATTGATAGAATTGCCCCTGTTCATAGATATGCATCTCCAAGAAGTTATTTCTAAAATCCTGAATATTGTTTTCTCTTAGATCTTGAGCTAACTGGGCAAATCTTTCCTCTAATTCTTGATTTTCGTCCAAACCAATCTCACCTCACCTTAATCTTCAAATCGTTTCACTATTGTTGCCATATCTTTTGCTAAAGGCTGTTTGAATTCTAATAATTTTTCTGTAAACGGATGATAGAACCGTAAGTCATAACAATGCAAAGCCTGTCTAACTATGTCTTGATCCATCCTTCCCCCATACATGTCATCGCCTAAAAGAGGACACCCGATCGCAGAAAAATGCACTCTGATCTGATGCGTGCGCCCCGTATGCAATTGGATATCAACGAGTGCAATCTCTGCTGATCTGTTTTCTAACCAGTATTCCGTTTGCGCACTTTTCCCCGTAGAAGAAATTTTACGTTTTAATAATGATGTCATATCACGAGCAATTGGTAAATCGATCTGCCCATGCGCTTTTAACGTAGCCACATCGCCACTGACCAAGGCTTGATACTTTTTGACGAACTTCTTTTCGCGAAGCTGTACGTCTAATTTTGCATGAGCAAAACCATGCTTTGCAAAAAGCATCAATCCTGAAGTATCTCGATCTAGTCTAGTCACTACGTGGATCACCTGATTTTCATAGCCTTGTTGTTTATAATAAGCTTTCACTCGATTCGCCATCGTACCGTTAGGATGGTATTGTGCCGGTATCGAGGATACTCCAGCTGGTTTATTGACGACTAAGAGATGTTCATCTTCATAAACGATCTCGATCGGTGTTTCGTCTAAAAGAACCGTTTCATGCTCGCCTTCTGCTGGAATCACAATGGTTACCTTATCATTTTGAGCCAAAGAAAACAAGACGTTCTCAACCTGATCATTGACCATGATCGTGCCGCCTTGAAACTTGATTTTCGCTAGTAGCCCTTTGGAGATCCCTTTTTCTTTTAAAAAATATTTTACTTGTTGCGCTTGCTCTTTTTCATAGATCCATGTAAACTCCATTGCTAAACCTCACCAATAAAGGCATCTTTCACACGGTGCCAAAAATGCATATGTCGATAAGAAGCAAAGTGGATTCTTTCTTCTGCAATCCGATAATAAATGGCTCGTATATTATTTTTTGAAACGTCCAATTGATCGATCGTCACCAAATAATCTGCGGTATTCTCTAAACGAATTTCTACCCATTCATCTTGAGCAATGACCATTGGCGCACCTAGCGTACGAAAAACGCGGTTATTCAATGAAGCAATCTCTGCTAATTGAAACGCATTGATACTTGGATGGATCACAGCCCCACCAACACTCTTATTATACGCAGTCGATCCTGTAGGCGTAGACAACGCCAAACCATCACCACGGAAGCTTTCAAATAGTTCGTTCTTGATATATACATCTGCTACCATCGTTCGGTTAGAACGCTTGATTGTTGACTCATTCAAAGCAAAAAAATGTTGATCAGGCTTATCATCTAAATAGCTGATTCGAACATCTAACAACGGGTAGCTGACACTTTGTTCACGATTGGTTTTCAGGCTATCGACTAGTTCTTCTAATTCATAGTCTCGCCAGTCCGTATAAAAGCCTAAATGACCTGTATGGACGCCTAAAAAGCGCACATCGTTCAAAGCATGGCTAAATTGATGGAACGCGGCTAAAAGCGTCCCATCCCCGCCAACTGAAATCACTAACTCTGGTTGTTGATCATCGATCTTGATATTTGCTTGAGCCAAAAGATTTTTCAATCGTTCGGTGACTGCTAATGTTTTTGGTTCCTTGTTATGAACGATCGCTACCTTCATCTTTTGCCTCCTCATGTTTATTCTCTTGATTGATCAATGAGCGATAATAGGCATCTTCAGATTTGCCTCTGCCATGTGAGAATAACCGTTGTGCTTCTTGGATCTCTTCACGGATATTCGACATTTCTTCGTCGAGTTGATACGCGGCTTCTGCTGCACGTTGTAATCGTTCACTCATTTCTTCCGGAAATACACCTTGGTATTTATAATTCAACGAATGTTCGATCGTTGCCCAAAAGTTCATCGCTAACGTTCGAATTTGAATTTCTGCTAAGATCTTCTTTTCACCACTGATCAATTGGACTGGATATTCGATCACTAAATGATACGAGCGATACCCACTCGCTTTTTTATTGGTGATATAATCCCGTTCCTGTAATACTTTCATATCTTTTCGGTTACGGATGATCTCAACCACCTGATGGATATCTTCTACAAATTGACACATGATTCTTAACCCAGCAATATCTGACATTTCTTCCTCTAAACGCGCCATTGGGATATGACGCAATTGAGACTTGGTAACGATGCTTTCTACCGGTTTGACCCGCCCCGTCACAAACTCGATTGGGACATGGCGATTTTGTTCTCTAAATTGTTTACGTATTCCTCTTAGTTTTACTTTTAATTCTGATACTGTTTGTTCGTAAGGTGCTAAAAACTCTTCCCAGTCTCGTTCCATAATCTATACCTCTACTTTGTTAACATTCATAGATATTCTAACATATAAACATAGTTTTTTTGCACCTTCTGTCTTTGAAGTTGACCAAAAACAAAAAATTAGGCAAAATAAAAGAAAAGGGGCGAAGCCAATGACTGAAATGTTAGAGATCGAATTTAAAACATTGCTAACTAAGGAAGATTACACGCGTTTGCTTTCGCACTATCAACTTACAACGGAATCCTTCCATATCCAAACCAATATTTATTATGATACGCCTGATTTCCAATTAAAACAGCGTGGTTGTGGGTTACGTATCCGCTTATTAGATACCTATGCGGAGTACACATTAAAAACACCAACTACAGAAGGAAAATTGGAAACAACAGACACCTATACGCTCCAAGAAGCCACTAAAATGATCGAGGAACAGACACTGCCACGAACGGGCGCTGTTTTAAAAAAACTTCATGAGCTATCGATCGATTCCAATCAATTGTTCAAAATCGGAGAACTGACGACTAAGCGTGTTGAATTTCCTATTGATGAAGGCTTGTTAGCCATTGACGAAAGTTGGGGGGAACAACTTCACGACTATGAATTAGAATTAGAAGTCACTGATGCTGCCAGTGGAAAAGTAGCATTTGAGCACTTCCTTCAACGTCAAGGAATTCCTTATCATCCTTCAAAAAATAAAATCCAACGAATGTTTGAGGCCAAAAATTAGAACTCTATCATTTTCATAAGGCTCATGAGTTCATTTTTTCGGGATTTTCTGGTAAGTTATACGTTGTGAATATTATTCATGATTTGCATAGAATCTAATTTGGGGGAGATTCGTATGATCGAAATCTATTTTTTTGTTAATCCATTGGGGAAAAACTGCTTTCATTTAGAGCAACAGCTCGTTCAATTTATTGATGAGGAATATGGAAAGAAGCCGAAAGACAAAGTACAATTTCGTTTTCTTCCACTAGTTAACTTGCAGACAATCGGGGATGTCATGCAGACTAACGGGATTTCTCAAACTAATCTTGAAGAGCGCAACAAACTATTTTCCATTACTTATTCAGCCGCATTAGATTGCAAAGCTGCGCATTTTCAAGGAAAGAAAAAAGGAAGACAATTTCTTAGCCGATTACAAGAAGCAGTCAGTTGTAAAAAAATTCCATATTCTCAACAGCTTTCTGAATCGATTTTTTCAGAAATTGGAGATCTAAACATGTTCAAAGAAGATCGCCAATCTGAATTTGTCAAAGAAGCATTTTTCTCAGACCAAAAAATGGCCCGTGAAATGGGAATAAAGAAACATCCATCTGCTGTTGTTTATAATTATAATCGTGAACAAAATTTTGGAGTATTAGTTGAAGGCATGAACAGTGTTCGCCAAATCATGGCGATCTGTCAAGGAAAAGAAGACAGCTATCAGCTGTTTGAAAGCCATCCATTGCAAGCAACGAATCCACAACTTCATTCCGGAAATAGCCATTTATCTTTGCTTTCAAATTAAATAATAGATGTGTGTATCACACAAAATAAAAAGACACAAAACAAGGTAAACTGTTTTATGTCTTTTTTACTATTTTTTCAAATCAAATATATTGTATATGGTTAAACATTTCCTACAATATGAATACGGAACCTTTGACTTGACGTACCACGACCCTCTCCTTCGGTAGCAACTAATTTCTGACCTTGTGAAGGAGTGCCATTTTCAATATCCAGTACTTTACCTGTTTCAGTATTTTGTAATACAAAAAGTCCATCACCTAAAAGATCATCTACACCTACTTTATACAATCGCCAATTTGAATTTAGACCTGTCGTTGCAATTCTTGGATTTCCTTTGCTATCAAAAGATTTTTCAGATACAGATAAGGATGCTGATTTGATAAATCCGTTGAACTGATGAGCATCAGTTGAGAGAGTGTACGTCTCAGTAGCAAAATTATAAAACATATTCCATTTTTGATTCCATGAGGTAGCATTACTGTACATAATCACTTGGTCTAAATTACTTTGATCCCAATCCAATACCCTCCCTCTATTCATTTCACTTTGAATCGTTACAACTTTGTTGTTAAAGTAGTTAGCAACATTAGATCCTGGTATATTTTCTTCTATGCCTGCCGAGACAGTCTGACTTCCTCCGATTACTCCTAATGTCGTTACTACAAATGCTCCTACCATTAATTTTGTGAACACTTTCATTTTTTATTCCCCTTTTTGTTTTTTGTCTTTTTTTTTGTTTTTCTTCAATTTAAATGAAATAAAGCTAGCTAAGGATCAAAGGTTGCCCACTACTCTAAGAACAAATCGTTGACTAGCAGTTCCAGTACCTTGTCCTTCACGTGCGACTAGGCCTTTCGTGTCGTACGGGCTGCCATTTTCCAGATCTAATACTTTACCCGATTCAACATTTTTTAAAACATAAACACCCGCACCCACAGCATCACCTACTCTGTAGAGTTTCCAATTTACTTTTAATCCAGTCGTAGCAATCTTTGGATTTCCTTGACTATCAAAAACTTTGTCAGATACAGCCAATTCTGCTGATCTGATATGGCCATTGATCTGGTGAGGATCAGTTGAGATAGTATATGTATCTGCACTAGCATCATAAAACATATTCCATTTTTGATTCCATGAGCCAGTATTATTGTACATGATCACTTGGTCAAGATTGGATTGATCCCAATCTAACGTCCTTCCCAAATCCATTGCACTTTCAATTCTCACCACTTTATTTTTAAAGGCGTCCGCAACATTAGAACCTGGTATGTTTTGATCCAAATCTGCCGAGACTGTTTGACTTCCTCCGACTACTCCTAACGTTGTTGCTACAAATGCTCCTACCAATAATTTTGTGAACACTTTCATTTTTTGTTCCCCTTTTTGTTTTTTTATTTGATACAAATCGATTTGTTGAACACAGTATGCCATGTTTTTATTTAGTAAATTTATTTTGAGTGGTAATACAACACTATTTATTTTTTATTTAATAAGTGCGTTAATTATAATAAAAAGCGCTTGTTTTATAGGCTTTATTGCTCTTTCATGCACAATAAAAAGTAAATTTACTATGATTTTTTTCATGTTTTTTTATTTTTATTATTAAACATAAAAATATATTGTTTGCCAACTGTATAAAAAAGAGAATCGTCGGCTACTTGAAACACCTACAATTCTCTAATTACTTCTATTAAGTTATAAATAATACACACTGCCGGACTAACTTCCTTAAACAGCAGAATGATCCTTCTTTCTTTTTTTATTGACAACAACTAACAAAACCAAGCAGATAAGAAGACTAATGACTCTTAGTGCGGGAGTAAATAATAGAAAGATCATCAAATTGGCAAACCCTTGAACAATGGTAGAATCCGATTGATACATTTGATCCAAAGGCTCTGCAAACACGCTCACATGGCGATAGACATATGCAGTAAATAAATACATAGCCACACCTACTCCTACTATAAGGATATTTTTTATTGATTTCGACAATTTCTGTTCCTCCATCTAATATTTATTGATCGGGTTTCTCTTTTTGTTTCCATAATCGGTCAATAAAATTTTTTTATGCTCTAGCCAGAAAGCATTTTACCTCTAAATAACAAATCCTAAAGAATATATGTACATGTTTCGTTCTAATTAGAAAAGCTGTAGATGTTCATAGATCATCTCCTTATTCGTTAATCAACACGCTTCATTTCCTCACATTTATAACATAAGACAACATATTTATCCTATCCAAATCCATTGTACTACTAATAGATCATCAACTCAAAAAAGGAGTAAAAAAGGGTTACCCTTCATTACTCCTTTTCGCTATCAAATAATTGTATTCAACACGCTGACTTATTCCATTATTTGCTTTTTAATACTCTCAACATCCAACCCAAATTCTTGTTGCAAGAAATCTGGTGTGCCAACTTGACCAAAACGTTCATTGACACCGATTCGTTTCAGCGGAACGCCAATCCCTTCTTCTGCAAGAACTTCAGCGACTGAACTACCTAAACCGCCAGTAATCGAGTGATTCTCAATGGTTACGATTTTTTTCTTACCAATTACTTCACTGAGGATCAACTCTCGATCAATCGGTTTGATGGTAAACATATCGATCACTTCACAGCTGATTCCTTCTTCCATCAATTGTTCAGCGACTTGTAATGTTTCAGAAACGAGTTGCCCTGCTGCAATCAGCAGATAATCCGTTCCTTTACGCAAAACATTTCCTTTGCCTAATACAAATGTTGAACCTTTCTCATAAACAGGCGTGACGCCTTTACGATTTCCTCGTACATAATGGATTCCTGACAGTTGATGAAATTCTTTGATGATCCATGCCATTTGTACGTCATCTGCCGCATCACATACTACGGAATGAGGGATGGCTTTCATTAAGGCTACATCCTCCCAAGTCGTATGAGTTCCCCCGTTATGCCCTGCGGCAAATCCCGGATCTGAACCATAAATATTGATGGTATTCCCGCCGTAGCCTCCTGAAATAAACAGTTGATCAAATACCCGGCGTGTCGCAAATGGACCAAAAGTATGGATAAATGGCGTGTACCCCGTCAAACTTAATCCTGCTGCGACGCCCACCATATTTGCTTCGGCAATCCCCATATTGATAAAGCGGTCAGGGCGTTCCTTTCCAATCGCTGTCCAACCACTTGCAGAACCTAGATCAGCATCTAACGCAATGACTTTCTCGTCTTTTTCCATCAATTCATTGATGGTTTCCACGACACAAGTTCGTAATTCTTTTTCGATCGCTGTCGATTTAGTTAAATGGAACATCCCTTATCACATCCTCTCGATTTTTTCTTCTAATGTTCGGATTGCTTGATCTGCTGCTTGGTTGACTTGTTCCGTATTGAATTTCACGGAATGATTGGCAGCTAAAGTTTCAAAATACGGAACCCCTTGCCCCTTCACGCTATCAAGTACAATACAAACTGCTTGATCAGTTACTTCTTTACATTTGTTGATTGCAGCATCAATGGCTTGTATATCGGAACCTTTTACTTTTAAGGTATAGAAACCGAATGCTTCCATTTTTTTCTGTAAATCGAACGGGTCAAGGATGTCCTTTGTGGCTCCATCTAATTGCTTTTTATTATCATCGATGATCACGATACAATGATTTAATTTAAAATGGGCGATATATTGGAATGCTTCCCAACACTGGCCCTCATTCAACTCTCCATCTCCCACGATCAAGTACACATAGTTGTCTTTGTTAGCGTGCTTAAAACCTGTAGCGATCCCCGCAGCCATTGAAGTCCCTTGACCTAAAGAACCCGTAGTTGCATCAACACCAGGTGTTTTTTGGCGATCCGGATGAGAAGGCAGTCTTGTTCCACCTTCATTGATCGTCAGTAACCATTCTTTGTCAAAATAACCAACATTTGCTAAAGCACTGTATAATCCAGCTCCTGCGTGTCCTTTAGATAAGACCAACCGATCACGTTCTTCCCATTGTGGATTTTTAGGATCGATCTTCATCTGCTTACCGTATAAGACGGCTAACAACTCAACGATCGAAAATGAACCACCTAAATGCCCTTGCCCCATATGTTTGATACTGATCAATGTATCTAATCGTATTTTAGTTGCTAATAATTCCAGTTCTTTTAGTTGCTCTTCTTTGATGGTCAAAATGATACCCCCTTACTCTGCGACTGTATCTGATTTTTTACTTTTCTTTAAAAGTGTCAAACCGATCAAAACAGCAAGTACAGCGACCACACCAGAAATAACTGCAATTTGTCCGCCCATATTTGCTAAGTTTCCTAAAAAGATCCCTGAAACACCATAATCTGTATCTGAGAAAGTCGAACCTTGGAACCCAAGATCGCCCATTACTGGCATCAACAAGATCGGCATGAAGCTAATGATGATCCCGTGGACAAAGGAACCGATGACCGCGCCACGTACACCCCCAGTGGCATTTCCATAAACACCGGCTGTCGCGCCACAGAAGAAATGAGGAACTACGCCAGGAATGATCACTGTTGTCCCGGTAAAGACCATGATCACTAAACTAACTAATCCACCAACAAAACTTGTTAAAAAGCCAATCAATACGGCATTTGGTGCATAAGGGAACACGATTGGACAATCCAACGCTGGAATCGAATTCGGTACTAATTTTTCAGAGATTCCTTTAAATGCAGGAACGATTTCAGCTAAAATCAAACGTACACCGGCTAAGATCACAAAAACACCTGCGGCAAATGAACCCGCTTGTTGTAAAGCATAAATAATATAATTCGTGCCATCGCTCAATGTGGTAGTAATATAGTCACTTCCGGCAAACAACGCAACGATCACATAGACGATTGCCATCGTAATCGTGATACTCACTGTTGAGTCACGTAAAAAAGCTAACCCTTTAGGAAAATTGATGTCTTCTGTTGATTTTTCTTTATTTCCAACATACTTACCGATCAAACCACTCAATGCGTAGCCAAAGTTCCCTGTATGACCTAAAGCTACAGAGTCATTTTTTGTGATTTGACGTGTAAACGGTTGTGCGATTGCTGGAAAAATCGTATTACAGATGCCTAGCGCTAACCCACCGAATAAAACCAGACTAAACGTACTCATGCCTGTTACACTTAAAATGACTGCAATCATACATGCCATGTATAACGTTGCATGCCCTGTCAAATAAATGTATTTGTACCGAGTGATTCTCGCAATCAAAATATTGAATGCCATTCCCGCTAACATAATAAGTGCTGTATATGTTCCATAGGTAGTTAGAGCTAACGCTACGATCGCTTCGTTATTAGGAACAACTCCTTGCATATTGAATGCGACTTGGAACATTTCTCCAAATGGCGCCAACGAACTTTCTATGACTCCTGCACCAGCTGTCACAACCAGAAATCCTACAAAAGTCTTGATTCCGCCTTTAACAGTCGTTGCCACATCTTTTTTCTGCAACATATTCCCCAATACAGCAATCAATGCCACTAAGATTGCTGGTGTACTCGCAATATCGATCAATAGATCTAAAATACTATTCATTTATTTTTCCTCCCCCAAAAAATTTTTTATAGTAATCCTTTTTGTCTACATGTCTCCGCTACTTTTTCTTTCAATTCATCTAGATCGATGATACTCTCCAATACGACGATTTCACCTAAATGTTGTGCGCTATCTGCTAAATCTCTACCAATAAAAAAGACATCTGCTAATTCTGGTGCTGCACTTCCTAGATCGTAATGAGCAACTTCCACTCCACTTACCCCTAGATCACTTAATACTGAATTGATATTCATCTCCACCATAAAACTTGATCCTAATCCTGAACCACATACTGCTGCAAATTTCATTTTTCATCTTCTCCTTCTTTGATCACATGGATGATTTCTTCTACATCTTTCGCTTCGAGTAATGACGTTAAACGTTCTTTATTCGACAAAATTTTCGTCAAGCTAGCTAAAGCTTTCAAGTGCATCTCGTTGTCCACCGCGGCTAGGCAGATAAATAACTGGATAGGATGCTTTTCATCATCGCTCAACAAGACTGGATCAGTTACCTTCAGTAAAGACATCCCAATTTCTTTTACGCCATCTTCTGGTCGTGCATGAGGTAAAGCAATTCCTTTTCCAATATGGATAAAGGGCCCATGTTCAATGACCTTTTCGATCATCGCCCCCACATACTTTTCTTCGATTTTATTGGTCGTTAACAAAGGCTGAGCTGCCTCGGTGATGGCTTCTTGCCATGTCAGTTGTTTGTCCGTAAATTGTATGGTTTCTTTTGTTAATAATTCTGATAACATTGGCCGTTGATCTTCCCTTCTGTTCAATTCTTTGTTTATTTTTCTCTCGACAATCTGTCGCAGTTTCCTCTTCGTCATGCCTTCTTTCAAATCAATATATGGAAAAATCACTTCCAAAATTTCTTCGATCGAATGCACACCTCTTCCTGAAACATAAAATGCTTGTTGGACCTTTTTGACTAATTCATTTTTTTCTAAAGGAGTCATGATGGGTTTCACAACATAACTGGTCACCGGTGTTTTTAGTGGGACACTGGAAAACACCATATCAATGTCTTCCGAAAAACGAAGCATCTGATATTCTTCTGTTGATCGTGCCGGCAAAAATTCGATTTGTGGAAATAGCTCTTGTAATTCCGATTCCATGATCAAGCCAGAGCTGATGCCACTAGGACAGACGATCATCGCCTTTAATCTTTGGTAATCATGTCGCTCCTTTTGTTTTCTGATCTCTCCACCAAATAAAATCGTAAAATAACCAATTTCTGTATCAGGAATCTCGCCAACTAATTGTTTGAGCGGATAAAGCGCTAAACGAGTCAATTCAAATAATTCTCGATATTGGGTTTTGATTTCATCGATCAACACATTATTCAATGTGAATCGATAGCGGATACGAAAATAAGCGGGAACAAGATGATAAAAGAAATTCATCAATAATTTCCGATAGTCCACAAAACGGACAGCGGATAAACGTTCCATCTCATGGATGACCTCTCTTGCACATTCCAATAAAAATTCTACAGAATGATCCTCGATATCGCCTTGTAAGACAGTCTTTAACAGCACAGTCAAATAACATTCTTCTTCTACTTGATTTTTGATTTGACCAAAATCTATTAAAAATTTTTTGCTTGCTTGATAGACATTCAAAGAGGTCAGCATCTCTTTGTCTTTTTCAGTTAGAAAAACTGCTTTTTTTGTGATCCGTGACAATAAAAAACTAATAAAATACAACATTTCCTCAAAACGACTAGGAACGATGATTAAATCAAATTCCTCTAAAATACGAAGCAGGCGGTCTCTCACCACAACATAATTCGTTCTAGAAATGCCATAGATCCCCTCAAAAAGTAACCAGTGGCCGTTCTTGGTGTCTGTTAGTACTCCTACAGTTGAATAAGCTAAGCGGCGAACATCAAGTTCAGCGCCATCTATGTAGAAGCCTTTTTTTCTAGAATAAATCAGGCGAATGTCTTCTTCTTGAAGTTTCATTCTTAAATTTCTGACATCTTTCAAAACTGTATTCTTACTTACATTGAATAATTCTTGAAAATAATAAACAGATAAGTCATCAACCATCGAAAAGGCAAGAAGATAGATCATGGCTTGTCTTTCCTCTTCCGAAAAATACAGTTCCTGTTTTGACACTTCAAAGAGGACTTCAGACCATCGTCGCCGAATCACCTCCGGAACCCGTACCTCCTCTCCAGAAATGTTTATTTTTTGCCCTAACTTTTTTTCACAAAAATGATTGATTTTTGTTAATTCTATTTTTAGAGTCTCTTCCTCCAAGTTCGTCAGTTTTATCAATTTTTGTCTGTTCGTTTCCTCAAACAGATAACTCAAGCGGTAATTGATCATTCCTGTCCCCCCATTTCAACTATAATGACTTTTCCTTGGAAACGCTATCACACTTCAGCGCAATTTGACTCGTGCTTTTTCCATTTCGATGGACCGAACAAAGTCAGTGGCGCATGCGTGTATTAAAATTAAAATAAAAAAGGTAACTCGCCAGAAATAAATTCTTACAAAAATAAACAGCGAAATCCAAAAATAGGAAAAACGATTTCCGGATTTCACTGCTTATTTCAGTTACCTATTTTTGGCACTCCCTTTGACGCTCGCTTAGCAACAACAGTAAACTCGTTTTATGCTGATTCAATCTCGTCGAATCAGTTTTCGATCCTTTATTTCATAGACTTGATCTGCCACTTGTTGAACAAAATAAGGATCATGCGACGTAAACAAAACTGTTCCGTGATATTGTTTCAAAAAATACTCTAGCGCATTCATTGTCCGCAGATCAATAAAATTAGTCGGTTCATCTAGAATCAATACATTTGAAGTCTTAGCAAACAGGGTTGCTAGTGACAGCCGTGTAGCTTCTCCTCCACTTAACGAACAAACTGATTGTTGGATAGCCTCCGGTGAAAAGCTTAAATGGTGAAGCATACTTCGGATCAAACTTTCTGGATATTCGGTCTGACGCATCATGTACTGTAGGACAGTCATATCTTCAACATAGTGATAATCCATTTGCTCATAGACAGCAAAAGTAATTTTTGGACTAAGCTTTATTCCATTGTTTTGCTGCAAGATATGACTGAGTAAACTAGACTTCCCACTCCCATTAGGACCAATAATCGCGATGTTTTTTCCTAGAGCAAAGGCAAAGTTAACTTCATCAAGCAGGATTTTTTCACCGTAATGGATCGTCACTGATTCACCTGCGATTGGGAACTTATTGTGTAAAACAGTTGTTTTTGTCTGCGGGAAATCAATCGGATGCTTTTTCTGTACTCTTGCGACTGCCGTTAATTTTTCTAAACGTTTCTCCATTGACTTCGCCGCTTTCATTATGCCTTTTTGACCACTTTCTTTTTGTTTTGTTCCTGCCAAACGGTCAGGTTTCCGACTATTTTTATTGCTTCTGCTTTTTTGATTGGAAGATTGTGCCATTTTTTTGGCTTGCTGCTCTTTTTTGATCATGCTGTTTTCTAATTTTTTACGTTCTCTCAAATAGTCATCATGCGCTCTTTCTTGAGCAATTACTTCTTGCTCTTTTTGCTTTAGATAGTCATCATAGTTCCCTTGATACTCATTTATCGTATGTCCCGATACTTCCCATATTTTGTCAGCTAATTCATTGAGAAATAAGCGATCATGGCTAACAAAAATTAAGGTTCCATAATAATACCGAAGTTCTTTAATCAACAATTGCACGCTTCGTTGATCTAAATGAGTCGTTGGTTCATCTAACAACAAACCTGGTGTGTACGTAGATAATACTTGCGCCAAACGATATTTCGCTTCTTCACCACCACTAAAGTGAGCCAGTTGATTGGGTACTCGGAAACGGCTGAGTAACTCAAAATCGATTTCTTCGACTGGATGCTGATCAAGGGTATCGATCTGTGCAAAATATTTAAAATCAACCCTTCGATCTATTCTTCCTTTTTCTGGTAGGATTTCTCCAGCTAATAATTTAAGTAACGTCGATTTCCCGCTACCATTATCTCCGACGATACCGATCCGCGCATTCTCATAAATCGCTTGCTCATTAATTGTTAACACTTCTTTTCCGTTATACGTAATCTCAATCTCTTTTAATTGCATTGCTAATGCTTCCATTGTTTGCACTCCTTTTGTGCAAATGAACATCCTTCTAACGGAAACACAAAAAAGAAGCAGCCTGTGAAAGACTGCTTCTTCAAGAATTTTGTCCATACTAAAAAAGCATAGAAAAACAGCAAAGTTCCCGTGAATTGTCATTTACAAGTTGTTTTTAAACGATTCAATTAATTGTTTAAAAATACTTGATCCAAATAAAACAACCACATGGCACATCGCTCCTTTTCTCTAATTACATTTATTTTATCATGATTGAAACCGTTTGACAAACGATTTTAAAAGCGTGACAGACATCAAATTTCTGAAAAACCATCCTTCAATTCTTGAAGGATGGAGAAAAGAATGATTTCCTCTCACTTGACGAACGGAGGAACCATCACATAACTAATAATGATTTGATTGCTTTTCGTTCATCCATTGCCTCATAAGCAGCTTGAACTTGATCTAATTCGAATTGTTGCGTAAAGACTTTACCTGGCTCGATTTTATTTGATAAGACTGCTTCTAATAGTGAAGCTCGGTCGTGAGTCGTCACAGCCGCAATCCCTCCGCGTAAGCCGATATTACGATAGAACAAAGCGTTCGTATCCAACTCATCTACATGCGGAACCCCCACACGTCCAACAACTGCACCTGGTCGCCCAACTTTTACTGCCGTTTCAACCGCTTGTTGCGTTCCTACACACTCTAACACTGCATCTGCGCCAGCACCTGTTAATTTCATGACCTCAGCGATTGCTTCTTCTCCACGAGCCGCAATGATATCCGTTGCTCCAAATGTCAAAGCTAGCTGTTGACGGTCTTCATGTCGACTCATCGCAATGATTTTTGATGCGCCTAACAATTTTGCTCCAATTACTCCGCATAACCCTACAGCACCATCTCCAATCACAACGACTGTATCTCCTTCTTTCACCTCAGCACTCACTGCTGCATGATAGCCAGTCGCCATCACATCCGCCAACGTAACAAAGGAATTTAACATATCATCGGAATAATCTTCTGGTTTACCAGGGATTTTTACTAATCCCCAATTTGCGTTGCGATAACGAATATACTCTGCCTGATAGCCTGTTGAACCTGAAGTATCTGATAAACAATCGCCATCAAACCCAGCTAAACAAGCCTCACATTCCCCGCAACCATGGGTAAAAGGCACAATCACAAAATCACCCGGTTGAACATTTGTAACACCTTCTGCTACCTCTTCTACGATACCAATCGCTTCATGTCCCGCAGCAGACCCTGGTTCTTTTTTAGAGATGCCACGATACCACCATAAATCAGAACCACATACACTTGCGCGTACCACACGAATGATTGCTTCATTCTCTTGGTTCAATTCTGGCTTAGGCATTTCTTTGATAGCCATCTTTCCTGGTTCTAAAAATACTGTTGCTTTCATCGCTTCCACTCCTTAGATTGATTGCTTCTAGTATATCCCCTTGAGCCAACTCCAAGTCAAATAAAAACAATTATAACCAATCTTTTACCAATAAGACGGAAGAAAATGAACTCGCTTTTATGTACTCACTATGGTATCATGACTTTGAAAAGAGAGCGTTGCATCAACAACTCTCTCTCCAGATAGCACCGTTTGACTGGTGGCTAGTTTATTTCAGTTACAAAAAATAACCGTTAAACCTTCCAAAGTTTAAGTGGCGGTTATTTTTTGTTGTCTTTGTCGTTGACGATCAAGACCAATGTTGCAAATGACAATGCAAACATCAATGCCTCAAACACAGACATGCTTATTCCTTTCTAGGAGAAAGCCACAGATCAACATAGGCATCACCTCTTTTCTTAAGGCTAGCCACCGCATCAACTTTACTATCTCTGTCAGTATACTATAAACCGAAAATCCAAACCTTAATTTTTAGATTTTTTTGTTATTTATTGTATTGCTATTTTAACCTCTTTTGTTTCTCTATCAGAACAAAAGAAATTGAACTCGCTTTTATGTACTCGCTATGGTATCATAGTTTTGAAAAGAGGAGCTTTATCACAGCTCCCCTTCAGATAGTATCGTTCAAAACAATGGCTAGCTTAATATTGATTCAAAAAATAACCGTTAAACCATCCAAAGTTTAAGTGGCGGTTATTTTTTGTTGTCTTTGTCGCTGACGATCAAGACCAATGTTGCAAATGACAATGCAAACATCAATGCCTCAAACACAGACATGCTTATTCCTTTCTAGGAGAAAGCCACAGATCAACATAGGCATCACCTCTTTTCTTAAGGCTAGCCACCGCATCAACTTTACTATCTCTGTCAGTATACTATAAACCGAAAATCCAAACCTTAATTTTTAGATTTTTTTGTTATTTTTTTATTGCTATTTCCACCTTTTTTGTTTTTCTATCAGAACAAAAGAAATTGAACTCGCTTTTATATACTCGCTATGGTATCATGACTTTGAAAAAAGAGCGTTGCATCAACAACTCTCTCTCCAGATAGCACCGTTTGACTGGTGGCTAGCTTGGTTAGTTACAGAAAATAACCGTTAAACTCGCCAAAGTTTAAGGAGCGGTTATTTTTTGTTGTCCTTGTCGCTGACGATCAAGACCAATGTTGCAAATGACAATGCAAACATCAATGCCTCAAACACAGACATGCTTATTCCTTTCTAGGAGAAAGCCACAGATCAACATAGGCATCACCTCTTTTCTTAAGGCTAGCCACCGCATCAACTTTACTATCCTTGTCAGTATACTATAAACCCAAAATACAAACCTTAATTTTTAGATTTTTTTGTTATTTATTGTATTGCTATTTTCACCTTTTTTGTTTTTCTATCAGAACAAAAGAAATTGAACTCGCTTTTATATACTCGCTATGGTATCATAGTTTTGAAAAGAGGAGCTGTATCACAGCTCCCCTTCAGATAGTATCGTTCAAAACAATGGCTAGCTTAATATCGATTCAAAAAATAACCGTTAAACTGGTCAGAGTTTAAGGAGCGGTTATTTTTTGTTGTCTTTGTCGCTGACGATCAAGACCAATGTTGCAAATGACAATGCAAACATCAATGCCTCAAACACAGACATGCTTATTCCTTTCTAGGAGAAAGCCACAGATCAACATAGGCATCACCTCTTTTCTTAAGGCTAGCCACCGCACAAACTATACTATCCCTGTCAGTATACTATAAACCGAAAATCTAAACCTTAATTTTTGAATTTTCATGTTATTTTTAACAGTAAAAACCGGAAAAGCGTTGAGTGAGAAACTCACACACTTTTCCGGTTTTTGGTAGTATCAGAACGAATCTAAAAAGATTCGATCAATAGATCACTCAACACACGATTTCTATAATTCTTCCACTAATGCTTCTAATTCATTTAATCGTTGTTCAAACACGGCCATTGCATCTTCAATATAAGCTGCTTGAGTCATGTCCACACCAGCTTTCTTCATTACTTCTACTGGATAATCGCTGTTTCCTGCTTTTAGATACGTTAGGTAAGCATCTAATGCGCCTGGTTCTTTCTCCCAGATTTTCTTCGCTAAAGCCGATGCAGCAGAAAATCCTGTTGAGTATTGATAGACATAATAATTATAGTAGAAATGTGGGATACGTGCCCATTCATCTTTGATTTCTGGATCTTTTTCAACAGCCGGACCATAATACTTAGCATTTAATTCGCCATAACTTTCACTTAGGTACTCACTCGTCAAAGGTGTTCCTTTTGCATCTTCTTGGTGCATGAAGTGTTCAAACTCTGCAAATTGTGTTTGACGGAAGATTGTTCCTTTAAAACCATCTAAATAATGATTCAAGACATAGGCACGAACCCGAGGATCTTCTTCGGTCGCTAATAAATGTTCGGTCAAAATATTTTCATTTGTTGTTGACGCAATCTCGGCTAAGAAGATTGAGTAATCGCCGTAGACGAAAGGTTGATTCGAACGTGTGAAATAGCTGTGGACACTATGTCCCATTTCATGGACCAAAGTGAATAGTTGATCCAACGTATCATGCCAGTTCATCAGAATGTAAGGGTTGGTATCATAACTACCAGAAGAATAAGCGCCACTACGTTTTCCTTTATTCTCGACTACATCAATCCAACGGTTTGAAAATGCTTCTTTTACGACAGCAAGATATTCTTCTCCCATTGGCGCAAGTGATTCGATCGCTTTTTCTACTGCTTCTTCATACGTAAATTTGATTGGTGCTTCACCTAATACCGGCGTATACAGATCATACATGTGTAATGTATCTACGTTTAATAGTCGTTTACGTAGTTCCATATATCGATGCAATAACGGCAAATGTTTGTTCACGACAGTAACTAAAGTATCATACACACTTTCAGGAATATGGTTATTGCTCAATGCGGCTTCTCTGGCAGAAGCATATTGACGTGCTTTTGCTTTGAAGTTGTGCCCTTTGATATGTGTTCCAAGTGTGGAAGCAAAGGTGTTTCTAAATTGTGCATATACGCTGTATAGCCCTTTGAAGGCCGCTTCACGTACTTCGCGATTGGTGCTTTCTAATAATTGACCATATACACCATGCGATAATTGGATCTTTTCACCATTCTCACCAGTGATTGTTGGGAACTCTAAATCAGCATTATTCAACACTGCAAAAGTACCACTTGAAGCACCAAAGATTTCTCCGGCTCCAGCAAGTAATGCCTCTTGATCTGCTGATAAAATGTGCGAGCGGTTATCAACCATTTGTTTGACATAATGACGATAAACTTCTAATTTTGGTTCTTCTTCAAAATATTGCCAAATTTGCTCATCAGAAAGTTGCAATACTTCTGGCTCATACCAAGCAATTGCTTCACTCACTTTTGAAAGTAAACTTCCAGCGCGAGCATACAATGCTTGATACGTCGTATTTGTCGTATCTTGGTCATTTTTTAAATGGGAATAGACATAAATAAGCTCAACTTTACGATACATTGTTAAGACAAATTCAAGCGCCTCCAAAAATGCTGTTGCTCCATTACCTAATGTTCCTTTATAATGCTCAGAATTTTTTAATTCTTCAGTCAATTCTTCGTACTTTTTATCAAATTCTTGATCGCTTGAAAAGATTGGTGTTAGGTCCCATGTCAATTTCTCAGGCAAATCTTCTCTATTTGGTAACTTCGTTGTTTCGCTCATCTGTTCCACTCCTTTTGTTCATCTTTGCAACTATGCTTTTCTGAATAAAAAATAATAGTTACTTTTTTACTTACTCTTTTGAGTTTATCATAACTCTTTCATGTTTTGTATATGGAATTCTTCACTGATTATTATTTTTGTACTAAACGTTTACACTCTTCATAAAATAAGCGATATATTTTTTCCTCATCAATCAAAGGAAATAACCACTCATTTTTATATTCCTTGATTTCCTGATACCACTTATCGAAAGAACTTGTTTTCTTATCACTCTCTTGGCATTTCATCTGTGAAAACAGCAAGCGATAAAAGAATACTTGTTCAGAAAAAAAGCAAAAGAAATCACTGTTTTCATAGATCCATGACTCAAGATAAAGCACATGCTTCTTTCTTAGGTAGCACTGTTCTTGTACTCCTAATACCTTTTTATTTTTTCGAATGATTTGTTTTGCTAACCAGTCTTTTGTTTTCACGGAAGGAGAGCTTGGCATTTTTCGTAATGTGCCACTTTCGACTTCTAATATCGTCAATAGTTCCTTTTCAAAAAAAGACCAAGAAAATCGTTCAAAGCTGATTTTCCCCGATAAATCTGTGAGGATCTGACTATATAAGTAAACCTTTTGCGTGGACCAGTCGATTTGCCAAAAGTGGAGCTGTCGTAAATCGTCGTAGTAGCAAAACTTTTTTTCTAAACTTAACCGATCGTTCTTTTTGAAAAATTTCATTCCTAATAGCCACCAAACAATGTACTCATTTGCTTTGTAATTGATCGTTCTTTCAATCATTCGCTCATAAGACAATGGAGAGCATTGGATCTCAAACGCATGATGACCAACCAAAATATCCGGACGTTGCATCAGTTGCGATAAATAACCTTCCATTTCTACTCTTGGATAACTCTTCTTCAGCCATTGAAAACATTGTGTTTTTAAATAAAGATGTTCTTTAGATTCCGCCTCACTAAACACTTGGCAGTCTGGAGTATCGCGATGAGAAAAATGGGCGACCCTCTTCATTCCTCTTTTTAAAAATACTTGATTCCCACATTTTGGACAATAGTAATCGCACTCTTTTGTTGCATCAGTTGCTAAAAAAACAGACCCTTCTTTGTCTTTGGCGAGCAGCATCGACTCACTCCCTTTCACTGGGTAAATACGCCAACAAAAAAAGTCTCAACGAATGTTGAGACCCTCGACAAAACATACCTAGCGATTTCGACTATCGCTAGGTATTTTTATCCTACGCTTTATTCAAAATAAAATTTTACTCGTTCCAGAGCATTACGTTCCATCAATTGCTGTCCGTATTCGTTCAATGCTTCAGGGGTTCGTGCACTTTTTTCAGCAAATTCTAAAATACGTGCATATTGATTTTCAACATCTGTTTGATTTAGATTTTCCATCCAAAAGTGAACAACTAAATAATAACGTTCTTCTAATTGGTATAGATCTGTCCAAGCAGATTCTAATTGAACATCATTCGCAAGCTGGATCACTTGCTCAAAATCACTGAATACAAAGATTGCTCGTTGTTCACTTGCAGTAGTTGATTCTGTTAAGTCGCTTTCCTCTTCATTCGCAAGCATTTGGCCTTGAAGAAACTCACTAACATCTGCGCTATTCAACGTCGATTCATTGTTTTGACCTATCTCTTCGTCTGGCATATTCTTACTGATAAACAGTTCTAGGCCATCCCCTTTTGGCAAAACTTGGAAAGTGACAGCTTCGCTACTTTGGAACTCCTCTTCAATATCCACTTCTTCTAAAATACTATAAAAAAAGTTTTCTATTTCTCTGTGGTTACCTAATAAATCTAAAAATGAGACCCCACGTTCTTCTAGATCCTCATGACCGATCATTACACGAATCGTATTCTCATTGATATGTTCCATTTCCATTTGCTACACCTCACTTTATCCCAACTATCCATATAGGTTAATTGTAGCGAAATAAGAATAAATGTAAAGAAAAAATCATTAAGTCCTCAAAAAACACAATCTATTTTAATAAAAAAAACTCAGGAAGACATCACATCCTCCTAAGTTTCATTCTGCGTTTTCTATAAACCAGCCATTAGCTGGGCTTGACGTAATTCTAATTGACGAACATCTCGTGGTAAGAAACGACGGATTTCATCTTCATTAAAGCCGACTTGTAGACGTTTGTTATCGATCATAATTGGTCTACGTAACAAACCAGGATTGTTTTGTACAAGCTCTAAAAGTTCTTGTAATGGTAACTCATCAAGATCCATATTTAACTTTTGGAAAACTTTTGAACGGGTAGAAATAATTTCTTCTGTTCCGTCTTCCGTCATTTGTAAAATTGCTTTTAATTCAGAACTATTAAGAGGTTCTGAAAAAATATTTCGCTCTACAAATGGAATCTGATGCTCTTGCAACCACGCACGAGCCTTTCTGCAGGAAGTACAACTTGGGGAAGTATATAGTGTTAACAACGTGCATCACTCCTTTTTGTGATTATAGCCACATTTTTGTAACAGAAGATCCTGAATATCTTCCATCTGTTTCTATTATACCTAATCAACATTTAAATAGCTAGCTTTTTTTAAAATTATTTTTTAAAAAAATGAAAGTTATCTAAGATAGATATACAGTTAAACCAAGGTTTCTACTTTATTATCAGTTAAAAAATTAGAGTTTTCAAATACTTTTACAATATTACAAACACATAACACAGCATCTAAAACTGTACTAATCTTTTCCAAAAGTAAAAAAATGAGAACGCTTTTTTCGCATTTAATGTTTTTTATTTATTTTAATAACAGACAATTTAAAAAACTCAGAAAATATGTAAAACTAATAAAATGTTGATTTTAGAGCCACAATAAAATTGATCTTACCCACAACCTCTTTGAAGAAGTGAAAAATCACTCGTTATCTTACACACTGACGTTATTTTATATTTTACTAATTTTATTTTTTCTGTATTAAAAAAACAAATTATCTTTTGTTCTATTTATTTTTACTATTATAATTCATTTGACAAAGTCGAAATAGATTTGTAGATTTCTTTATAATAAAATTAATTATTTTTAGTTAAAAAAACTAAAATACACAAACCTTATTCTGTCAAGTAATTAGAAATATAGTAATAAAAACCTTTAAATTCCAACGTTTTTCTTGGCTTTTTTTTGATACAATAAGCGAGGATTTGTGAAAAGATAGAATTTTGAAAGGCGTGTAATAATTTGATTAAATCAGTTGTATTTGATGTTGACGATACAATGTATGATCAGCAACAACCATTTAAGAATTCAGTTAAAAGTGTGGTACCTCAAGTAACAGAAGAAGATATGCATGGATTATATATGCGTTTCCGCCATCACAGCGATGAGAATTTTCCAAAAGTCATGGCTGGAGAATGGACACTTGATTATATGCGTGCACACCGCATTAGTCAGTCCTTGATCGATCTAGGTTATTCACCTATCTCTGATGAAAAATGCTTAGTTTTCCAAGAAGTCTACGAAGAGGAACTAGCAAATATCTCTCTTCATCCTGAAGTAAAAAAAACACTTGATTTTCTTAAAGAAAAAAATGTTCCATTAGGGATCATCACCAATGGACCAACTGATCATCAAACAAAAAAATTAAATCAACTTCAATTAACAAATTGGATTCCTGCTGATTGTATGCTAGTTTCTCAAGCAACTGGCTTTCAAAAACCAGAAAAGGAAATCTTCCAATTAGCCGAGAAAACTTTCAATATGTCACCTAATGAAACACTATACGTTGGCGATAATTACGAAAACGATGTGTTAGGTGCTAAGAGTGCCAATTGGCAGACGTTATGGTTCAATCACCGCAAGCGTTCCATCAACGAGCGTCCGGTGTGTGATGTAGAGATCAACGAATTCGATCAACTACTATCCGCTATAAAAACTGCTGTAGGAGAGGCTCAGCTTGTCTGATCAAATAAGCATCTGCGAATAAATAAACAAGAAAAAAACAAGGAAGATAACTGCGCAGATTTGCGAGGCTATCTTCCTTGGCTTATTTACTGTTTCCTGTATAGGAGAGTAATTACTCAATAAATGATCTT
Source organism: Enterococcus mundtii (assembly GCF_002813755.1). Taxonomy (NCBI): domain Bacteria; kingdom Bacillati; phylum Bacillota; class Bacilli; order Lactobacillales; family Enterococcaceae; genus Enterococcus; species Enterococcus mundtii. The sequence goes on from NZ_CP018061.1 coordinate 2,650,057, forward strand.
TACACTTTATTCGTCATTTTCACCAATACTTAGAATCAAACGAATATCGTCTTCTGTTAATTTCGTCAATTGTTCTTCGTTTCCTTGAATCACTTTTTGGAATAATTCCCGTTTTTCTTGCTGTAAAGAATCCATTCGTTCTTCGATTGTTCCTTCAGCAATCATTCGCCATACTTCAACAACATTTTTTTGTCCAATACGATGGGCTCTTCCAGCAGCTTGTTCTTCGATCGCTGGATTCCACCATAAATCATAAAGGATGACTGTATCTGCGCCAGTTAGATTTAATCCAGTCCCTCCTGCTTTAAGTGAAATAAGAAAGACATCTTTTTCACCCGCGTTGAAAGCATCGACCATGGTTAAACGATCTTGTGCCTTTGTACTTCCTCGTAAATAAAAGGTACTTAGCCCTAATTCAGCTAATTCCTCTTGAAGGATCGTCAACATACCCGTAAATTGGGAGAACAACAGGACACGACGGTTATTTTCTTTTGCAGCTAGTAATAAATCTTTTACTTGTTCTAACTTACCTGATCCACCTTGGTAGTCTTCTACAAACAAACGAGGATCACAACAAATTTGACGTAAACGTGTCAGTCCTGCCAAGATGCCGATCCGATTCTTTTTGAATGACTCTGAATCCATAGCTGATACTTCTTCACGCATTTGTCTCAAATAAGCAAGGTACACTGTTTTTTGTTCTTCCGTCAACGCAGAATAAAGATTCATTTCAGTTTTTTCTGGTAAATCTTTGAGAACTGTTTGCTTATCTCGTCTTAAGACAAAAGGTCGGATCATTTGCGCGATTTCATCTGTCGTCAATTCTCTAAAACGTGTCCGATTCGGAAAGAACCCTGGCATGATCGTAGCAAATAGTGACCATAGTTCTTCAAGGCTATTTTCGATTGGTGTCCCACTCAAAGCAAACCGCTGTGGAATATGCAACTCTCGTAAAGCTTGAGCAGTCTTTGTGCTGCTATTTTTCACCATTTGCGCTTCATCTAAGACTAAATAATTAATCGTCGATGATTGATATTCTGAAAGATCCTGACGTAAGCTCGCATAAGAAGTAACACGAATATCTACTTTTTCAGCTAACAAAGTTTCTCGCTCTTTCTTATTGCCATTGATCACTTGGACACTCAATGAGGGAGCAAATTTTTTCACTTCGGCTTGCCAGTTATAGATCAAACTCGCCGGTGCTACGATCAAGGCGTCCAATGAACCTTTTTCTTCTTTCTCCGAAAGCAGAAAAGCAATGGTCTGCAACGTTTTCCCTAGACCCATTTCATCAGCTAAAATGCCACCAAACTGATAATGACCTAACATTTTCAACCATTGGAAGCCTTGCTTCTGATAGTCTCTAAGCTCAGCTTGCAAATTCTTTGGTAAAGTAGCTTCGTAATTCGTAGGATTGATCAAGTCTTGAGTCATTTGTTGGAAAGAATCGCCAAAACTAGCATTACTTCCCGTAAATTGTTCTTTGATCATCAATCCTTGATTTTTTGGCACTTGGATAACGCCATCGTCTGAACGGATCGTATCTCTGAACTGTTGTAGGATTTTGCTTGTTTGTTGGAATTCTTCTGAATCAAACGATAATACCTGTCCACTTTCTAAGGTATAAAATGAATCATTTCTTAACAGACTCTGCAAAACATTGTCGATTTCATGCTCGTTGATTCCTGTGACATCAAAGCGGATATCTAGCCATGATCCTGTTTCTTCTACTTCGATCTGTGGTTGGTGTTTTTGTGCGTCTAGATATAATTCCCGTAATTTTTTTCCTATACGGACTTCTCCAAATTGACGAAAAACAGCTAATTCTGTCCGGAAAAACTGATACAATGCTTCACCTTCTGGTAATGGACGTTCGTAGCCCGTTTTATTTTTCCGGTAACGGTACATACGAAACAAATCAAGGACCCGCTGTTCTTGCGCCGTATCTCTCAATATTTCGGTAGTTTGCTCAGCAAGCGTTTCATGTCGTTCATCTGTGGAGAACACAACATCTCCATATACAAAATCGATTCTTGCTTGGATTTGCCCTTTCATTTTTTTAAAAACAAAGACAAACTCTACTGGAATATCTGCGACTTCTGCCGTCACTTCATCGTCAATAGCAACGGTTCCTATCTGATCTAAAAGTGGTAAAATTTCTTTAAATAAAGAAGACAATTCTTTTTTGTGAAAGGCAACTTCTGGCTCTTCAAAACGTTTCATCAGTTGTTTCCAAGTCAAATAGATCGTCTGTTGCTGCTTAGTCAAATGATAGATAGTACCTTGTCTGATCCCCCACTGGTAGTGAGACAAAAACAAATCAAAGTCACTTACGGCAGTCAGTTGATACTGTGTTTCTTTCTTCTTGACTTGAAAACTTAGCGGTTTCGCATCGTCTGAAAATTGGATGCCATGATAAGTTTGATCATTGATCTGTAGTTTCAAACGTGTCGATTGATTCATACGCTCTAACAAAGATTTCGACTGATCGATTGGCAAAAGTAAGTAACGCTTGTCTAATTTCCCTTTTACCAAGACACCGTTTGCGCCTAACAATGTTTGCGTCTGTGCAATACCTGCGAATAGATCCAGTAGTTGTTGATCTTCTTGTTGGAAAACTCGATGCTCTAAACGGAATTGATACTGCTTATTGACCGTATAGTTTTCCTCGTCCGTGTACGCCTGTAGAAACTCATAAATATTTTTTACGATGTATGTTTTCTTAGGTGTTTCTAAAAAGCCCACACGTAGATACACTGCCAAAATAGAAAGTTCTGGATGGTATTGATTGGTTTCGATCTGTTCGACATGATAATCGATCACTAAGGGTTGCAAGGATTTAGTAGAAGTCTTCCCTTTTAATCGGGCAAATCCTTTTGTCAATAGTTCTCCTTCACTGGTCTTTTTCGTCGGTTCGATCATTTTTTGATCTTTCTGCATGATACGAGAAAGTTGTTTCGATCGTAAATAAAGTTCTACTGCAACAGTGTGCTTGCAATAATGATGTTCTTCCCAGTATGGGCATTGACAGTAGTCGATTTCTTTTGCTGTACCATCTAAATCAACTAAATACAGCTCACTACCTAAAACCTCTGCATGCCACACATTTTCTTCTTGATCTGGGACAACCGATAACACACGGTCTTCTTGCAAATATTGACGCCCTCTTGCAATGACTTTTTCCGGAATACTCCATTTCATTGTTATCAATCTCCCTTCTTAACCAAAATGGTAGCGTATTTCACTCTGTCCACTACCTTTTGTATCAATTCGTATTTGTTGCAAGACACGTTCTTTCAACTCACGTACATGGCTGATGATCCCGATCATCCTGCCTTCGCTTTCAACTGTTTCTAATGCTTCCATCGCCATTTCCAAGGCTTCTTCATCCAGTGAACCAAACCCTTCGTCAATAAACAATGCTTCGATCGTGACCCCACCAGCTTGCGCTTGAATCACTTCTGCCAAGGCTAAAGCTAATGATAATGCAGCAATAAAGCTTTCGCCTCCGGATAAAGTATGCGATCCTCTGGTCGTTCCTGCTTCATCATCGTACACGTTGATCTCCAGACCAGTCTTTCCGCGGTAGCTACCGACTTCTTCATCTAATTCAAACTGATAGCGGCTTTTTGTCAATCGTATCAGATGTTCATTAGCGACTTGCAAGACTTCTTGTAAATAAACTTGCAAGACATAACGTTCAATGCTTGTTTTTTTAGGATTCTCGCCATTCATCGTCTGTGATAATTGTTGCAACTGGATCAATTCATCTAGTTGTTCCTGACTATTTTGATAACTTGTAGTAAATGCCATGATCACTTTCTGATTGGTTTTATACTCTTGTTGCAAGTGGTAGATCAATTGTTGTTGCTCTTCAATGTGTTGTTTGATTTTTTCGATTCGTTCACTCAACACTGTCAAATCTTGGGATTTTTCATCATAGGTGACATGTTCCAATTGTTCTAAGCGAGTGGAAAGAACCAACTGTTTCGTTTGATACTCCTTGATCGTTGTTTTTCTATTTTCGTATGTGACTGTTTCTTTTAACAACGCTGCTATTGCTTCTTGCGAAGAAAAGTCAGTGTGTTGCTCCAAGAAACTAGAGATTTTACGTTGTTCTTTTTTAAATTGAGCAGTTGTCTTTTCGATTTGTTCAGTCAACGTTTCGATTTTAGTCGTCAAAACAGCTGATTCTTGCTGGAGTTTCTCACCTTGGGCCACTTGCTCTTCTAATTCTTGCTTGCTCTTGCTCGACTGTTCGGCTAATTGATCAGCTTCTTTTGCTAAAGCATCAATGTCTTCTGTTCCTAATTGTTGACTCAATCCTGCCATCTCACCTTGGAGTCGTTGGATTTTTTCATTATGGAGCATTTGTTGAGCTTTGATCTGTTCACTTTGTTCTTTGTTGCTGGCTAGTTCTTCCATGACCCTGCCATGTGCTTCTTCTGCTTTTTTGATTTCCTTTAAACGAGCATTGAGGGTCTTTTCTATTTCCGCCAACCCTTGAACAATATCTTCTTGCACATCTATTTGGAAAATGGCTTTTAACTCTGTGTTCAAATAAATTGCTTGTTTCTCCAACTGTTGACACGTTTCCATTTGTTGCTGGCTTAAACGATCAAGCTGTTGTTTGATTTCTTCGATTTCTGCTTCTTTTCGACCAATTTCTTGATGCGTTTTTTCGATCGATTGTTCTGCTTGGACCATTTTTTCTTCAAGTACAGCTAAGTTTTCCTGCACTGATTCACGATTATCCGGTGTCAATGGATGCTCCGTTGCACCACACACTGGACAAGGTTCACCAGATATCAATAGGGTTTGTAAATAAGTAATTTGTTGCTTTGCCCAGTCGCTTTTCCATTGATTGAACTCGTGTGTTTGTTGTTCAAGTAATTGTTGTTTTTCTACCAATTGCTCTGTTGTTTGTTCAAAGTACTGATGATTTTTCACTAGTTCTTTGTCAAGGTGATCAAGGTGTTGCTGTTGTTCACAGTAACGTTCCCCTTCTAAACGTAACCGTTCATAAACCAACTGTTTTTCTTGTAGTTCCCCTTGTGTTGCTAAAACGGTTTGACTCGTTTGTTGTCTTTCTTGAAGGATCAATTGCTGATCTGCCAGTTGTTGGATTTCTTGCTGTAATTCACTGACTTTTTTTTCCATTACGGAAAGTTCCAATTGTTTTTCTCTAAAGGTATCAGCCACTGGGATCAATCGTTGCTTTTCTTGGAGCGTTTGACTCATTTTTGCTATTTTTTGTTCGAGATTTTCTCGTACGTCCGCCTGTTCTTGCCATTTCTGCAAATCACTTGCCACCTTATTGAACGTAATAATTAGTTGCTGTTTTTCACTTTTCTGTGTGGTAAGTGATTCTTGGTATTCTTGGCTACGTTCAAGCGGGGTGCGCAATTGCTGAGCAACTTCATAATGAGAAACCCATCTTTGGTGCTCTTCGATCACTTGCTGTTGCTCATTGAGCGCTTGTTGTTCTGCCAATAATTGTTGCTTTTCTTCATAAGCAGATTTTTGATTTTTCCCTTGATAGTAATCTGTCTCGCTGATTTTTTGTTCTTCTTTCAGTTGCTCTAATACTTCTTGCTCTGATACGAGCCTTGTTGAAATTTGATTTTGATACTCTTGCCACTCATTGATCACTGTCTCAAAAGATTGTAGACCAGCCGATTGCTTCTCCTCATAGGAACTAAATTGTCTTTGCAATAAGACTAATTCTTGCTCCAAATGATCCAGTTCTTTTTGCTTGTTCTTGGCTTTTTCTTTCAATTGTTCGGTGAATCGTTGAAAGAATTGTGTACCGAATAAGTTACGTAAAACTGTTTCTTTTTCACTACTAGAGGAAATCAAGAAATTCCGAAATTCTCCTTGCGGCAGTAAGACGATCTGTGAAAATTGCTTCGCATCTAAATTCAATAGTTCTTTGATTTCTTGATCGACTTCACTCCGTTTTGTTAATTGTCGAATTTCTTTTCCTTTTTCATCAAAGATCGTTAAACTTACTTTTGCCGTCTGTTTTCTCATGCCCTCACCCTTGCGTTTAGCTAACAATTGTTCAGGCTTACGTTCGACTTCATACCGCAACTGTTGATGTTCAAACGAAAAAAGGACACTCGTTTCGTCTTCAGGTGTCGCAAATAATGACCGCATCTCTTTGCCAGACCGCAACCTTCCAGATGTTTCTCCAAAAAGCGCATAGGTCATCCCATCAAAAATCGTTGTTTTGCCAGCCCCTGTTTTTCCTGTAATCAAAAACAAGGCCGCTTGGGTCAATTTTGAGAAATCAATCGTTTCATCGATAAATGGGCCAAAATTTTTCAATCGTAATGTCTGTGGTTTCATACTTGATCATTCCGTTTCTGTGAGTTCTTGCAACGTTTCTTCTAACCAGCTCATTTGTTGTTCTGTCATTGGCTCACCCACCATTTCAGTAAAGAACGTTTCCGCGAGTTTTTTTGGTTGCTTGATTTCAAGTGTCTGTCGTTTGCTTGTGGAACGATGCCGTCCATTGACACGTTCGACACCAAGTATTCGAGGATAGATTGCTCGTAATTGGTTCATCATGTTAGGAATAACTGCGCGATCTTTTAAATAAATCTGCAAATAATTTTCTCGGTTGATCGTATGGTAAAAACTTGGGTCTAATAATTCTTTAAAACTAGCAGTTACTTCAGCAATATCATACAAAGGTGTGATTTCTTGAAAATCCAACACCAAGGTGTCAGTTAGATCAACGATCCAGACACCTTTTTTCTGATTGATCTCTGAAAGTGAGAATTTAAGTGGCGAACCACTGTATCTAGCATTTTCTTGCTGCAAGGCTGCTTGATTATGAAGATGTCCTAAAGCGACATAATCAAATGGCTCCAATAGACCGCCTGGAATCGCATCTAGTCCACCCACTTCGATTTTTGTTTCTGAATCTGATTTCTTACTACCTGTCACAAAAAAGTGACTGACTAGCACCTGTTTTTTTGCAGGATCAAAAGCGAGTTGCATCTGGTCAACCACTTTTTCCATTGCTTGTTGGACCGTACGGATCGTATCATCTTCAAAATAACTTCTAGCGGAGATTGGTTCAAAATAAGGCAATAAGAAAAATTGAGTATTTTGATAGTCGATAGGTTGGAAAGATTCAGCAAATCGTGTGTGTAAAAAGAATTTTGTTTGGCTGAACCATTCCGTGCCAGCAGATAATCGAACACTACTATCATGGTTTCCTGAGATAGCGAAAATCGGGAATTTTTCGTTCAGGTTCCAGTCGATCATCAACCGATTGAACATCTCTACGGCTTCTACGGCTGGGATACTTCGATCATAGAGATCACCTGCAATAACGATTGCATCCACTTTTTCCTTTTTCGCAATCGTTAGAATCTCAGATAGTACATGTTCTTGCTCTTTAAGTAAATCATAGCCCTGCAATTTTTTTCCTATATGCCAATCTGCTGTATGTAAAAAACGCATCTCATCACCTCAAAAAAATATCCTTCTTACTATTATAACACTTCCATCAAGGACATGACAGCTAGAATCACTTGCAAAAAGGCGGTTTTATAACAAAAAAAGCGATAAAGAAGCGGTGTCTTAGACAATCCGTTTCTTTTATCGCTCATCGAATAAAGAACAATTATTCTGTTTCATTCTTTTTTATGATCTCATATTTAAAATCAGGATTTACTTCCTTGTCTAGTTTATCAAATGCAGCTTGTGTGCGTCGCTCGATTTCTGCCATTCCTTCCTTGTCAGTTTTTTTGATATCTGACAAGTCGATCGGTTCACCAAAGCGAACAATCACTCGTTTGCGTTTGAATAGATCACCTAGCGTGAGAGGACCTTGATACACAGCTGGAACGATTTTTACTTTGGCCATTTTGGCTATTAACGCCATTCCACCTTTCAACTCGGTCGCATGTCTTGTCCCACTTGGAAACATGATCAATCCTAGATCGGTTGATTTTAGAATCTTGACAGGTGTCTTGATCACACTTGGTCCCGGATTGTCTCTTTTGACTGGGAAAGCATTCGAACGTGTTAAGATGAATCGTAAAACAGGTTTTTTGAACAATTCTTCTTTCGCCATAAAACTAAACGATTTAGGTGATGCAGCAACAGCGAGATACAACGGGTCCCACCAAGTGCGGTGTGGTGCAACAAGTATGTAATTCTCGTCTTTTGGTAAGACTTCTTTATTTTCATAACGGGCATTGCCATTGATAACAGCTAAAATCACTTTAACGAGCCCGCGCATAAATCGATAGAACATATCCTCTTCCTTTCTTTGCTTCTCGTTCCTATAGTATGCCTAAAAAAGACCGATTTGACAAGTTCTCTTGGTTCTTTTGAACAAAAATAGTATACTACATACGATTAGTTTTTTCATTTGGAGGGAATTAGATGCTTCACGAACATGAACGTATTGACCAATTATATGCAAAAGATATTAAGATTATCCAAAGTTCCCAAGTTTTTTCCTTTTCTTTAGATGCCGTATTGCTTGCTCATTTTGCTCGTGCGCCAAAAACAGGACAAATCGTTGACCTTTGTTCGGGGAATGGTGCTGTCGGACTATTTTTAAGCAAACAAACACAGGCAAAGATCGATGCGATCGAACTACAGCCACGCCTAGCCGACATGGCCCGTCGGAGCATTTCATTGAATCATTTAGAACAACAAATGACCGTGCATACGATTGACTTAAAAGAAAGTTTAACGGTTGTCAGACACAACTCTTGTGACTTAGTCGTCTGTAACCCCCCTTACTTCAAAGGCTTACCTACAAATAAAAAAAATCCAAATGAGCATCTAGCAATTGCCCGACATGAAATCCATACAACGTTGGAAGAAGTGATCCAAATCTCCGGCAAGTTATTAAAAACAAATGGTCGCTTGGCTCTGGTACATCGTCCAGAACGCTTCTTAGAGATTTTGACTCTTATGCAAACCTATCAGATTGCACCGAAACGTGTTCAGTTTGTTTATCCTAAAGTAGGCAAGGAAGCAAATATTTTATTGATTGAAGGAATCAAGCAGGGAAAAGCCGATGGTTTCAAAGTTTCTCCACCTTTATTCACCTATGATACGCAAGGTGAGTATACCCCCGAACTTCGTGAGATGCTTTATGGAGAATAACCATTACTTTTATGTGTTGCACTGCCGAGATAATACGTTCTATGGAGGATATACCACCGATTTGGCTCGTCGTTTACAAGAACATAATAATGGTACAGGCGCTAAATACACACGTTTGCAAAAGAGACGTCCTGTAAAAATGATCCATGCAGAAGGATACGCTACAAGAAGTGAAGCCACAAAAGCCGAAGCCGCGTTCAAAAAACAAACACGCCGGCAAAAAGAAACCTATTTGAAGACACATCCTTCTCTTTCTTTACCTGATCAAACGGAGTAAAAAGAATTTTAGAGAAAAAGAATGCCTCAACGAAAGATCGGAGAACGATTTTCGTTGAGGCATTTTTTTGTAAGAGTTATCCTACTGCTCAGGTCAAAACATTGCTGTCACAACCTCAGTTTTTATTCACTCACTTGAGTACTATCAGATAGAGTGTCGCTCGTACTAGTCGAAGAAGTCTCACTCGTTTTGCTTGTCTCTGATTCTTTTGTTCCACCTAATAGTGCTTCACTGACTAGATGGATATAATTCAGCATACCATCTGGATTTGGATGGACTTGATCGTCATAGAACCATTCACTGTGACCATTACTATAACCGTACCAATCGATCACTGTCATGTTGTCATATTTCTTTTCCATTTCTGTGAGCATGGCATTGACTTCATTTTGCCAGCGCTTCGTTGGTACGCGAACATTGACCCAGTAAACTTTACGATCCCCGATCGCGTTCATCAAGCTATCAAATTGCGCCTCAGAAAAAGAGCCATTTGTTCCTAACCCAATTAATACCGTATCTTTCAATAGATCCCTATTTTTCAATTCTTCGATATAAGGAAGGCTTGTGTAGAGTTGACGACCGACATCACCATCTACAACTACTTGCGGATATAGTTCTTTTAAATCTGCCGCAGCATCTAACATGACCGAATCACCAAATGCAGTCAGCTCTAGTTGTTGGGCTTTTTCCCCTTGCGCTTTGGTCAAATCATATTTATCCAAAATCGCTTGGTCGATAGGTGCTACATTATTGCCTTGATTATTCTGACTTTTTTCAGCTAGTTTTTTACTTTCAGCAATATTCTTTTGTAATTGCTCTTGGTCCGCGGTCACAGCATTTTTAGGTGCAGTGACGAACCCGACTAAGGCAATCGCTACGACTAAGGTTCCAGGGACCACCCATGGCTTTTTCCAACTGAAAATAGGTTTGGTGAACCAGCCTTTGACGACGCGAACCGTTTGGCTATAATCAAAGCGTGCCAACGGACGTTCGATAAAGCGATATGACAGTTCACTGATCAATAAAATCAACGTGATCTCAATGACCGTGTGTAATAACACATGATCAGCGATACCTGATACTTTCGCTTCGTAAAAAATCATTACCGGAAATTGGTACAAATAGATCCCATAACTTCGTTTACCGATCCAACTAAAGACCGGATTCGTCAACCAGCGATTCAAGCTCGCACCTGGATGCGCTGTGACTGCCACAAGAACCATACATAAAAGACTGACTAAAAAGAACCCGCCATAATAGATAAAGCTCAAATGGTCATCTAAGAAAAAGAAAAAGAGTATCAACGTGATCAATGAAGTAAAACCCGCTAAATTCAATACTTTCTTTGCTTGTTTAGGGATATTTTTCTTTAATCGCGTACTTGGCCAAACAAAAGCCAATGCACTACCCATCCAAATCGAGAACAAGCGAGTATCTGTCCCATAATACACACGGGTAGGATCGCCATTTGGCGAGTATAGCACCATCATCAAAATCGCTGATGCAATAGCTGTACCCATAATGACATAAAAAATATTTTTTTTCTTACGGACAAATACCATCAGTAATACAAAGATGATCGGCCAGATCAGATAGTTTTGCGCCTCTACTGCTAAGGACCAAATATGGGTAAATGGCGACTCATTTGCAAAACGATCAAAATAGGATAATCCATTATTGATCTGCCACCAGTTATTAACATAGAATAAACTGCTGAGTACAACGCCCCGAAGATTATTCAACAATCCTCGCTGGAATAGCGTAATATATGCTGAAGCAGTAATAAGCAAGAAAACGAGCCCAGGATACAATCGTTTCATTCGTCGAACATAAAATTGCCAAATATTGATTTTACCATTTTGGTCCCACTCTTGTCGTAATAGATCGGTGATAAGATAACCTGAAACGACAAAAAATATCGGAACTCCGAGGTAACCACCCTTCATACTTGTTGGCAACAAGTGGTATAAAATAACTCCGATGACCGCTAATGAACGAATCCCATCGAAGCCCGTGATATACCGGCTATTTTTTAATCTTTTTTGTTTTTCCATTCAATATTCCAACTTTTCATAAACTTTTTTCATTCGTAATATACGTGCATTACCAAAAAATAGCAAGCAAAAACTTCATAAAAGTTGCCACTTTATACTATAATCCCATAGTTCATCAAAAAAGGACACATTTTTAAGTAACTTTAACAAAATTTCAAATATAACAAGTTGACTAATCGTTACTTGAATAGGGTTTCATTATTTTTTTATTTATTTTCGTTGATGAACGAGAAATACTTGAATGATTTCTACTCTTATCATGGATAGACATCTGGAATAGCCATTTAAAAATTTGGACTCCCCAAAAAAAAGGAATCAATAAAAGCTATTCTGCTTTACTTGATTCTTATCGGAACATTGTAAATAATCGAAACATCTATGCTCCCTAGTTCTAATCACTCTAACACTCCTTTTCTATGATCACTTTAATAACTCATTCATACTTATTATGAAAAACATCACCTGTCCTTTAGCAGACAGATGATCGTTCTCTTTTGTGTCATATGTAATATAAATCATATAGTATGCTGAAGAGCTAGTGGTGCCAGATCCCAGTTCGGAGTTTTTTAATGGAGTTGAAATCTCATTTAATACAATTTCATATAAATCTTTTGGAAGTTTTAAATGATAACTAGTCTGCTCACCTAATATAGTAGAAATCCATAAAAAATTTCCTTATTGCCCCCTCATCTCCACTAATATTGATAGGATTTAATTCTAAAGTTAAATTATATTCAATAAGTACAGGTTCAATCTTCGATAATATTATACGAAATGTACTTTTAGAATAATTATAAAAAAGCTGCTTCATCTACTTTTCTCAAATTACCATAAAATATATCATTGATTACTTTAAAAAGAACCTCATTTCCAAGTAATTTCGCTTTCTTTTTTCGATAAATAATTCGATCTACTTCTTCAAATCTATAACCTGTACGTTTTACCAAAAAGTTTAAAGAGGATCCAAAATAATCCTTTAAATCCAGAACATCTTTTAATAATCTGATTATTAATAAATCTCATTTGAATGTTCCGCATAACCCCCTCTTATTTATCCTTATTCTTAAATCGTAATTACTATATACTGGAAGAGGCTAATTTATCAAGTTTTTTACCTTTTATTACCAGAAAGGAAAATTAGAGTGTACCCTAAATAGACACTGGCAGTTTATTGTTATTCTCCTTTTTAAATGATAAATTTTTCCAGTTTTATTTGACATACTTTCCTTGGTAGATTAGGTCTCGCTGAAACATTTATGTAAAAAATAGTGGTAGTAGACCGAGTGGTAATCTGATAATCAAATTATCGTTCGGTCTACTACCACTATTTTCTGTACGGATGTTCCAGTAAAGCCACTCTCTTTAAGATTGTTTAATAATATTTAAAGAGGACACGCCGAAAATTTTACTAAAGGTGATTTAATTGAAATAAAACTATTTGACAATGAGTCATATTTTATACTTATTCTATAAATACCTCATTGGTTCATTCATACTTTTAGAGAAGAACTTAGTTAATTATTTGTTTAAAAACAAGCATAGTATGTTATCTCATTTTCCTAAATTTCCAGTCACTTTTTGGATAGGATCTATTTTATTTCCATTTTTATCCATAATTATTGTACGATTTACTTCATTCTTATCATGTTTTATTTTTGAAGTAAATATCCAAATAAAAATCATTGATATTAGAAGAATCAATAAAATTACAAATAGAGGTTTTCTTTTCATATAAACTCCTAATTTTTGAACGTTATATCACATATCATGTTCAAAAAAGATATAAATAATGTTTTTTTCTTTTCTATAATGGAATTATGCTATAAGTTTGTCCATTAACAGGATTATCTACAGCAAAATAAAAATAGCCAGCTGTTTCTAAGGTATAAGGAGAGCCGCTTAAAGGCATATTGTAAACATTTACTACAGAAGCTGGATCAGGGCGATCAGTCACAAAGCAAGCAAATCCTCCTAATGAAAAAGTCAACCTAGCTCTATTTGTACTATTAAGTCCGAAAATATAGCCACTATATCGTGTGCCTGCTCCTGAAAATGGGTTAGAGTGATAGTTAGATCCAAAACTCAGCCACTTTAAAGTAGTCGGGGGTGTTGTGCCTTTTGGTTGTACAAACAGTATTTCAGGTTTGACTTCTTGTCCAAACTTATTATAAATAACAGTTTCTTCTGAGGAAGTTAAGGTCACCTGTTCAGCTTGCACCTCAGTATTCATGATTCCAAATATTGAAAAAACAAAAAAACTTATGCCTAACAAAATATACTTTTTCATTTTTTATACCCCTAAGTATTTCATCATAATAAAAATTTGTTTCTCCTCTTATTCTCAAATATTCTCCTTTCCATTTTATAATTTAAATCACCCCTTTGTTATAAAAACGCTTTCTTTAGAAAGGATGACAATTCCCTTCTTAATTATATAATACTAAAAACAAATAGACAACTAATGTTAATATCGTGCGTCATTTAATATTAAATGTTATTTAATGGTATATTTACGTTGAATAACTTTATATAGATGAAGACAGCAACAAATAACTAATTTAAACTAGAACAGAGTAAAAAGAAGTTAATCTGTTTTCTTTGATTAACTTCTATCCACATTTCAATAAATAATAGAAAAAACTACTATTTCTGTTCACAATAAATAACATTTTTTTATTAAATTTTTAAAGCTACTTCAAGTTTTGTCTGCTATAATTAAAAAAAGTCTTTAAGGAGAACTAAATAATGCTTTTAATTAAATTTATGTGTACTTTAATATATTACGCTAGTTTTATTTATACAGTCTACAAAGTCAGGCAGATCCAACAGGAGTATTCAGATATCATGGCTGTATATAAACAAGAAGGAGAGCGTGCTTTTCCAAACCTGACTGAACAAGAACAAAAGAGACGAAAAAAAGCAATCTCACAATATTATGAAAAAAAGGACCCTTCTTTTGCTCTAAAAAGAAAATTTTCATTTATCGTTTACGTTATTGTCTTTTTTATTTTGGCACGTGTCATTCGCTACTTTTTCCCTATTGAAGACGTCCCTAAAAATTTGAATCATATAATTCCCTATTTGGGAGTAGCCCTTACCATCAGTGCTGTTACAGGCTTTTACTTAATTAAATCCCAAAAAAATGAACGCGAAATATTTAAACAGTATTTAATAGATCATCCTAAAAATGAATTACAATTTGTTTGGGTTTCAGAAAAACTTCAGGCAAGTTTTATGCAAAATACAAATAAAAGATTTATAGTCCATCTTACACTAGGTATATTAATGATATTGTATCCTCTTTTTTCTTAGATGGGGTTATACATTAAAATCATAACTCCCCTTCAAAAGGGTGGTTTGCTCCAAGGCTATAAGCCCTTAACACCGGCCAGCGCCTAAAGAAGCTGGCCTTGCCACTTTTGCCTACCTTTAAAAAGGTGTTTGTTCTACTCTCTAATCCTTAAAAGGGTCCTCATATTCTCGAACACTTAATTTATCTAGCGCTATATCATGTTTCTCTTGTTCTTGAATGTATTTCCTTATGGTCGCTTCATTCAATCCCACAGTGCTTACATACCCTTCTGCCAAAAAGTGTCGATTGCCAAACCTATATTTTAAAGTTGCATGCTTATCAAAAATAATTAATGCACTATTTCCTTTTAGATAACCCATAAAACTAGACACGCTCATTTTTGGTGGGATACTCAATAATAGGTGGACGTGATCTGGCATCATATGCCCTCTAAAATCACCACTCCTTTATACTTACATAATCGTTTGATAATCTCTTGTGTACTTGCTCGATATTGATTATAGCTGATTTTTCTTCTATACTTTAGTGTGAATACAATGTGGTATTTGCACAGCCACTTTGTATGAGATAAACTATTTGTTTTATTACCCATTTCTTTTCCCTTCCTTGCGTTATCAATATAACCTGAACATCATATTTTAACGATGTGTAGGGCTTTTTGATAGAATCATTTGTTCCCACTTCACCCCACCCGAATTGCGGGTGTTTTTCTGTTTCGCTCACTTTGCGAGCTCAACTTGGTCTAAAGACAATAATAAGAACCGCAAAAACAGTTCCCATGTTTTTGCGGTTCAAATCTTTTAGTTAGCTTTCTTTGATGAAATCTAAAATGGAGCTAATAACTAAAGCAATTACTCCCGCTGCTGTTACTGTTGTCGCCCCTGCACCAAGCCACGCAACAATAGGTGGTATTACTAAGATTAATAAGAAAATACCTACACCTGTTGCAATTGTATAGAGCGTTCTTTCAAAAACCTCTTTAAAAAATCCTCCGATTTTATTTAAATCAATTTCAATTTCATATTTAACAGAAGCAGTAATTTCTGATCCTTCTACTGTAAATTTTTGCATATTAATGGCAAGCGATACACTAATTTTCCCATCTTCATAGCCACCACTTAATTCTACATCACCATTTTCGATAGCTGCAGTTAAACCTTCCATGTTAGCTTCCAATTTCCCAGCAATACCACTACCTAACATATCAGAGACTTCACTAACAAATGCTGGATCAATTTTTCCATTTATGATACTAAATGTAATAAGATTATCATTGGCATCTGCGGATTGAACTGTTCCGGCTAATGTTTGTGTGAGTGTGACAGGTCCAATAGAGAAAATGGGCATTTCTACTCCTAATTCAAATTGTGCATTATCAATTGCTTCATCAATCAATTTAAGTCCCAGATTTTTTAGGACGCCAATAGCTGGATCAACCGCACTAACAGTCGTTACACCTGGATCGATTCCAGAGACATTCAGTTTATCAATCATCACTAAACCATCTCCTGAGCCAATTCCATCGCTTGGTTCACTAAATTGGTCAAAAGCCCAATCTGTTGGTTGAGAAAAACCAAGATTACCAGACCAACCAGTAGACATATTCGATACATAACTGGCCACGGTATAGCCTGCTTCAGAAACACGCATACACACATTGCGAGTACCATAAATCCCTACATTAAAACGAATCCCATTTCTCGTCGCAACATCATGTAGTCCACTGAAATAAGGCAGGATGTTTGTCGTAATATCTGAGTCTAGCGCATCCACATCCACTGCAAAATAAATGATTGTTCCTTTGTCAAATCCTAGAGAGTCCGCAGCCGCAAATGCTGTATTTGCATCTGATACACCTTGGTTGTACGTATAGTAGCTTACCACTGGATTATTGTCCTGATAAATCGGAATGATAGCCATTCCAGCATTAATAATATTATTTGCTTCAGTTACCGTTAAATATTTTGGAATAAAGTTATTGCCGACGGTTCCCGTTAAGTAACGACCTACGTATTGTATTCCAGCTTCTTGCAAGGTTGTGATTTGCGCAGGAGTTAGCTGTTCTGAAGTATCTACCGCATTGAAACTACGGTTAGGATCGCCAGAAGAAAGCATCAAGGACATCGCAGTAGTTAAGTCAGGATAACCGTCTGTTACTTCGGATAAATTCAAGAATAATTGGAATAATGATAATGAGTCTGTTGTCTCGGTATCTAATGCTCCGCTGAATGGGACACCACTTGGACGTACATTGATCAGATTTTGATAAAGTGCATATTGGAGAAGTAACACTAATCCGCTATTACTTGCTACTTGGCCACTATCTGCTAACTGTCTATAAACTTCTTGTGTAGTTGGACCGAATACACCATTTGCAATATCGCCTAGACCTTCTTCTACTTGGACCCCATAAATCAAGGCAGTATTTGTGGCACGTTGATAGATCCCGTCACAAGGTAAGATTCCTGTCCATTCCGAATACTTTCTATTTAAAGTTTGTTGCATTTCACGTGTTCGTGCATCGCCTCCTTGAACTAATACAAATGCACTCATATCAAACAAAGCTTTGGCCCATATTGAATCTAACGTACTAGTTGGATTCTCAAATCCAGCAGCCATTTTCAATCCTTTGATTGCATCATCATTATTGAGCGTATAAACTGTGTCAAATTTCCCATTTCCCATCCCTTTGCAGCGAAAAGCACCATCGACCAATTTTACAATTGGGCTTTCATACTTATTAATTAAGTTGGGCGTCACTTGCTGATCCCATAGTGCTGAAGTGGTCTCACCAAAATTATTGACCAATTCTGTAATACCTAACTCATGTTGCACTGCACGAATCAAACCATATACCGTATCCCATCCAGTACGGCCATCTTCCGGAACTGAACCAAAACTAGGTACATCTCCATAAGTTTTATTCAACCATTGTTGTACTTCTAATACCCATGGATCTTCTCTTAATTGTTTATCATTTACGTTCATTTTTTTCACTCCTAAAAATTTATTTTTTGATTCGAATCACTTAGATATGTCGAAGATTTTCGTCATTTGTGACTGGAAATAGAAAAAAATTTTCTTTTTCCAAGTATTTCTTGAATCTCCGCTTCATTCGCTCAATCTTTTTCCGCATACGTGCGTTATATTCTTCAAAAAACATATATCTCACCGCTTCAGCACACGAATAGCCTTCCACTAACAAAGAAAAGAACTGGGCATCATCAGGAGCAATTACTTGATACTTCATTAAAATCTCTTTGATCATCAATGTACTCTCGTCTAAAAAACAGGGTGGAAAGCAGGCACTGGACTCATCAATCATTTGCCAGTGCCCACTTGCATAAGTAATGCCATGTTTATCGGTGGATTTCCCTGATTTTTTCTTATATAAACGCCAAACATTTTTTTCTGCAATAAATAATCAATGGAGAAATACATTTTTAAAGTTAAAATCATTTTTTTGTTCTTCTCGAAAAACTTCGATTGCTTCCCAAGTTGCGAAGAGGTAGGCACTATAAAAATCTTCAAACGAAATGTATACGCCTACATTACTTGCTGAAAAATGTGAATATTTTGCACTTTTTTTTAAATACGGAACAAAATTCAACAAAATTATTTCTAAACGTCTTTCATCTTGTTCTTTTACATAATCCTCTACTTCTATGATTCGTTCTGTCCAAAAATCCATGTTTCCCACTCCAATCGTCCTTTTGGATGGGTATGTCGTAAAATAAGTGTAACTTGTGACAGGATAATAACAATTTTTTTTATTTCTTTTTGTCATTTAATCCACTACAGTGTTTTTCTCATTTTCTTTTCAATGGATTTTAAGATTTCCCGAAAGTAAGTCGTCACTTCTGTTTTTGCCGTATTTTCAATAATACTTCCAATTTCATTAAAAATCAGACAGGTCGTAAAAACTTTGACCAATGTGAACTCTAAATGAACCTCATTTTGTAGCAAAACAAAGTCAACGATTCCTGTCAAAATAAGTAACACAAAATGGCTAAGTTTTTTCCAAAGGCCTTGCCAACTTAATGTAGAATACCAGGTGTGATTGACTTTTGCTTTGAGCCACCCCGTCATTAGATCTAAAAGAACCACAAGGAAAAAGATATGAATCAATGCCTGATCGGTAGCAAAGATCTTTGTCAAAGCAGTCATCATAACACCTCCTTTGTAAACTGAGTATTTAGCAGAAAATCTCACAACATTTCTGATAGTATTGTTTTCTAGATGTCAAGCCATTGTATCCACCATTTACACGTAAGGTCACTTGTTCAACGGTTGGATTTCCTCCACAGTATTCATTCATCCCGTTTGAAAACCACCAGAAACCTGCACTGGTCCATGGATAAGTAGCAGCTACATACTTTGCTCCTTGATTTAAAATTTCTGGATCCAATACTGAAGCGGCAAATCGGGTATAATTACTGCGTCCAGTTAGCTGGATATAACCCGCTCCTTTGTATTTTTTCCCGTCTTCCGGATAATAATTACCTAAATCACTCCGCCCTTCATATGACTCTCCAGAAGCCAACTCTTCCCGCCAAACTCCACAACCTGATTCGTGGCTGCATTGACTAATGAAGTGACGCAAACTGTTCAAAGAGACAATTTTATAAGTCTGCAGGCAACGATTCAATTCTGTGACATCTTCTGCCGAGATCGAATACCAGCCGATTGCTTGTAATTGTCCTAATGATACGGCTCGACTTTGGGAATTTCCGTTCCTTTTTTCTATAAACAACCATTGACCGACTTGAATTAAATCAGGATTCGGAAGGTTATTCCATGTTTGAAGTTGCTGGACCGTTACACCAAAGCGCAATGCAATCTCACTCAATGTGTCTCCTACTTGTACCACGTAATTCTCCCCCTTTTCTTGGGTTTCTTGGATCAATAGTACTTGTCCAACTTGAATATAATCAGGATCAGCTAACTGATTCCACTGTTGGAGTTGAGGTACTGTGATCCCAAACTGTTGAGCGATTCCACTTAACGTATCGCCTGTCTTTACGCTGTAGTTCATCTCTTTTCCTTCCTTCTGTTGTATTGTCGCGACTTTTCGTATACGTTAAGATATGTCGTGAAAAAGCAAATTTTGTGACAAAAAAATGAATGACCTGAGGAAATTAGCCCCATCATTCGTTTAAATAGCTATATTTTTAGTTTAAGTTGATCCTTTCTGCCACACTACTAGTATAATGAACGACATTTTAATACTAACTATTGATGTGTTTTCTATTGCTCAACTTAGTTGTGATTCCATAAATTCAAGCTTATTACAAATACACAAATATCCAACAGAGTATACCCTGTTGGCCCAACAATGTTGTTTATATAGCTATATTGATAACGAAAATTTTGATATACAAATACTCTGCCATGCTTGAAATTCTTTAAATGTTGAAAAAAATAAACACAAGTTTTCTACATCCCGTTTCCCATCTTATTCTTCCTAGATCAATTAAATAATAGTTGAAAAAATAATAAATAAAAACAAAAGTAAAATCCCAATAAGTGGTTCAATCCAAATTTTTTCTGAATTAATAAATACATTCTTTTTATTTTTAACTAGTCCTCCACCATATTCTTTTGGAAGGGTTAGTTCAAAGAGAAAACCAAATAATAATGGTATCAAAACTGCATACTTAGGTCCTCTTATTAGTAAGTAGACAGCTGAGCAACTAAGGAAGAACTATATTACTTTGACTATTCTGATAGAACGAATCGTTTTAATTTCAAGATACTGTCACCTTTCTTTTATACAAGATCCATAAATTTATCTTTCTTACTTCTCATTTCAATATATCACGTTATTTTTAAATAATCACAACTCTATAATAAAGTGTCGTTTTAAACGCAAAACCGCTAAAAATTTAGAATCTGGACTATAGGATTATGTAAAAACTAATAACTTTTAAGTTCTTTAGATTTAACAAAATAACAAAAAAACACAGCGATAACCGATCAGTTATCCACTGTGTTTTATCTAACTATTTTACTAAACTCTATATTCCATCTTCATAAAAACGTCCGAGAATTTGGACATTTTCCGCAATACTGACAAATGCTTGCGGGTCAGAAGATTTCATTGCTTCACGTAACAAAGGAAGCTCGTAGCGAGTAACGATCGTCATTAAGACTGTTTGTTTATCGTGCTTGTACGCACCTTCTGCTTCATTGATGATCGTGATCCCACGACGCATACATTTTTGGATCGCTTCAATCACTGCTTCAGGATGCTTAGTCACGATCATGACTTGCATCTTTTTTTGTTTCGTATAGACGACATCCGTCACTTTGCCACTCACAAAAATCGACAAGGCACTATAAAACATATACTGCCAACCGAAGAGCAAGCCCGCTACGAAAACAATCAGTGCATTGAAATAAATGGAAATCGAACCAATGGATCGTCCTGTTTTTTTACGGATCGTAATACTCACGATATCTAATCCGCCAGAAGATAAGCCATTTTTTAATGCTAAACCAATACCAACCCCATTGACGGCACCACCGAATATCGCACAAATGATCGGATCGGTCGAAAGAATCGTTTGTGGCAAGAGATGGATACTAAGCGAGGTTAATGTCACAGTGATAAATGTAAAAATCGTAAATTTCTTTCCAAGTTTAAACCATGCTAAAAAGAATAATGGGATATTCAGCAAATACAACGTGGTTGAGACTGGAATCTCAAAACCAATCACTGATTTTGAAAGCGTCGTTAAGATTTGCGCAAGACCGGTTATCCCACTTGAATAGATGTTTCCTGGTTGATAAAAAAAGTTCAATGCAACTGAAGCAATCAGTGCATAGACGATCGACACCGAAAGTTTGGTCGTATAATCATGATACGCCCAATTTTCGAAAGTTTTTTTCATGAAAAAAGCCTCGCTTTATCTGGTATGCCCTTATTATATGATCTTTTAGGATTTAATCAAGAGACTTCTTTGAAAAAAAGATTGGAAATTCCAATATCATACAAAAAAGGTTGTGTCAGCGTCACAAGTCCGAATCAATCGCGACTTATCTGTGACCCTTTCACAACCTTGGTGTTTCTATGAAAATAATTTATCTCTAGTCGTTGTTATTCAACATCTGTTACATCGATGTTCAACTCAAATAATTGAAGATCAGAAACAGTGCTTGGCGCATCACTCATAACATCAGCTGCTTTACCATTTTTAGGGAAAGCAATGACTTCACGAATGTTTTCTTCACCTGCAAGCAACATCACAAAGCGGTCAAGCCCTAAAGCAATCCCTCCATGTGGTGGGAAGCCATAATCTAATGCACTTAACAAGAAACCGAATTGTTCTTCCATTTCTTCTTCAGAAAAGCCTAGTGTTTTTAATACTTTTTCTTGTAATTCTCTTGTATGGATACGTAATGATCCCCCACCTAATTCATAGCCGTTCAAGACGATGTCATACGCTTCTGCATAGACTTTTGCCGGATCAGTTGCCAATAACTCGACGTCGGATGCTTTAGGCATCGTAAACGGATGGTGAGCAGAAACATAGCGGCCTTCTTCTGCTGAATATTCAAATTGTGGCCATTCTGTCACCCATAAGAAATTGAATTTTGATTCGTCGATCAAATCTAATTCTTTTCCTAAGCGAGAACGAATCGCTCCAAGAGTGGCTGCAACGATTTCTTCTTTATCTGCACCAAATAATAAAATATCCCCAACTTCAGCGTTTGTTGCTTGGATCAATGCTTCAGATGCCTCGCCCATAAATTTCGCAATAGGACCTTTCAAGCCATCTTCTTCTACTTTTAACCAAGCTAGTCCTTTTGCGCCAAACTGAGTGGCATATTGTCCAAGATTATCTAAATCTTTACGTGAATACTTGCTTGCTGCATTTTTCGCATTCAGCGCTTTGACTACCCCACCATTTTCAAGCGCCATTTGGAAGACTTTAAATTCAACGTCTTTCACAACTGTGCTCAAATCAATCAATTCCATGTCAAAACGTGTATCTGGCTTGTCACTTCCATAACGGCTCATTGCTTCATCATACGTCATACGTGGGAATGGCAAAGTGACTTCGATACCACGTACCTCTTTCATCACTTTAGCAATCAAACCTTCTGTATAGGTTTGGATTTCTTCAGCGGTCAAGAACGTCGTTTCGATATCGACCTGTGTAAATTCTGGTTGACGGTCACCACGTAGATCCTCATCGCGGAAGCAACGAACGATTTGATAGTAACGATCAAAGCCAGCATTCATCAACAATTGTTTGAACAACTGTGGTGATTGTGGTAAAGCATAGAAATGCCCTGCATGGATACGAGAAGGTACTAAGTAATCTCGCGCGCCTTCTGGTGTTGATTTTCCTAAATAAGGTGTTTCTATATCCAAGAAATCATGGTCATCCAAGTAATGACGGATCGCTTTCGTTGTATCGTTGCGCAATTTGATATTTTTTGTCATTTTTGGACGACGTAAATCAAGATAACGATACTTCAAACGAATCTCATCACTGATCGTTTGTTCATCCTCAATCAAGAAAGGTGGTGTTTTGGCTTGATTCAAGATAATGATTTCATCCGCGATGATCTCAAATTCACCCGTTGCCATTTTAGGATTGATTGCCAATTCATCCCGATTTTTTACTGTACCTGTCACTTCAATGACATATTCACTACGGCATTTATCAGCGATTTCCCACGCTTCTTTATTGATTTCTGGATTAAAAACAAGTTGAACGATTCCTTCACGATCACGTAAATCAATAAAGATCACGCCACCTAAGTCACGTCTTTTTTGTACCCAACCTTTTAATGTAACTGTTTGTCCTAACTGCTTTTCTGAAACCAGTCCACAGTATACTGTTCGTTGTGCCATCATTTTTCCTCCTGTTCAGTAGATAATGTCATTTCATCATAGACTTTATCAAAGTGGTCATAAATATCTTCTAATGCAAAGCTTTTCTCTGTACGATTAGCCATTGATTTGACGTTGATCGTTTGATTGGCTAATTCATCCGCACCAATCACTAAGACCAACTTCGCATCGGCTTTGTCTGCTGTCTTAAATTGTGCTTTCGCTTTACGTCCCATAAAATCACGATCGGCGGAAAAACCAAAATCACGAATCGCTTGAACGATTTTTAACGCTTCGATATTTGTTTCTGCGCCTAGTGCTACCACATAGGCATCTAATGTATTCATTACAGGGACAGCTACTTCTTCTGCCTCCATCGTTAATAAAATACGTTCGATCCCCATCGCAAAACCAAATCCTGGTGTTGCTGGCCCACCTAGTTCTTCGACCAAGTTGTCATAACGACCACCTGCACAAATCGTTGCTTGTGCGCCCATTTTAGGCGCGTCACTCATCACTTCAAAAATCGTATGCGTATAATAATCTAACCCACGAACCATATTACTATCGATTTCATAAGGCACATCTAACGCATCCAACATGGCAATCACTGTTTCAAAATGTGCTTTTGCTGTTTCACTTAAATAATCTAAGATCGAAGGTGCTTCTGCTACGAATTTTTGATCACGTTTGTCTTTACTATCCAATACACGTAATGGATTTTCATGTAAACGACGTTGTGAATCTTCGCTTAATTCTGCTTCAAACGGTACAAGGTAATCGATCAACGCTTGACGATACGCTTGTCGCGTTTCTTGATCGCCTAAAGAGTTGATCACTAAACGGATTTGACTGATTCCTAATTGCTTGAAGAAGTCTAATGCCATCACCATACTTTCAACATCCGTCGCGGGATTGTCTGAGCCAAATGCTTCGACACCGATTTGATGGAATTGACGTAAACGACCTTTTTGAGGACGTTCATAACGAAACATTGGTCCCATATAAAATGTTTTGTAAGGTTTTGTATATTCTGGTCCAAATAATTTATTCTCAACAAATGAACGAACGATTGGTGCAGTTCCTTCTGGACGAAGCGTAACATGACGCTCGCCTTTATCATAAAAATCATACATTTCTTTTGAAACGATATCAGTCGTATCCCCTACACTACGAGCAATCACTTCATAATGCTCAAAAATCGGTGTGCGGATCTCATTATATTGGTAATCTTTAAATAATAAACGGGCAGTTTCTTCAACAAATTGCCATTTTTCAGATTCTCCAGGTAAAATATCATTTGTTCCTTTTGGTCTTTGGAAGCTCATATTTTTCTCTCCTTTTCTTCACGCTATGTAATCAATGCAAACAAAAAACACCCTTGTTCGCCATGAACAAGGGTGAATGATTAATTCATACACGGTACCACCTATATTTGAAAGATTGCTCTTTCCTCTCACGATTAACGCTCGTTTACGGGACGGCTTTGCACGCGTCCATCTCCAGAGTGTCTTTCAGAAACTACTTGTTTTAGATCGCTCTCAGCCACGACGATCCTCTCTTATAAAGCATTTAGTTACTTACTCGCTCTTTCATCGATATTTAGATATTAATTATAACCTACTAAAAACACAGCGCAAAGTCAAGTAGATTCTTATTGATTTCTTTTTCAAAGTCATTTTGATTTAGCTTTTTTTCTTTTTGATTTAGACTAAATAAAAAAGGAGGTAAAAAAATGTCAGAAGTAAAAATTGGTCATTCTCAAGTATATGCCGAAGCAATCGGCTTAGGTGCAAATGCCGTCGGCGGGCACAATCTTTTTTCAGGATTAGCTGATGAAACTGGAAAAGAAGTCGTCAGAGCAGCCTTAGATAATGGCTTGAACCTTATTGATACTGCTTATATTTATGGAGAAGGTCGTTCGGAACAATTGATTGGAGAAGTCTTGCAAGAACCGGCTTATGATCGTTCCCGTATTATTATTGCCACCAAAGCAGCACATCTTCCAGATCAACCGAAAAAATTTGATAACTCTCCTGAATTTTTGAAGAAATCAGTCGATGAAGCGTTAGAACGTCTGCAAACAGATTATATCGATATTTTTTATATCCATTTTCCAGATGAAGCAACACCTAAAAATGAAGCAGTTGCCGCTTTACACGAACTAAAAGAAGCAGGGAAAATCCGTGCCATTGGTGTGTCTAATTTCACTTTAGAGCAATTGAAAGAAGCCAACCAAGACGGCTATGTCGATATCGTACAGGATCAATTTAGTTTGATCCATCGCACAGCGGAAAAAGAATTATTCCCTTACCTCGAAGCTAACGAGATTGGTTTTGTGCCTTATTTCCCACTTGCTTCAGGTTTATTGACTGGCAAGTATGATCTAGAAAGTCCGAAACATTTTTCTGAAGACGATCCTAGAAAGAACAAACCAAACTTTCAAGGTGAACGTTATGAACGAATCATCACAGCGGTCGATCAACTCAAACCGCTTGCTGAAAAGTACCAAGCAACCACTGCTCAATTAGTCTTAGCTTGGTATATCGCACACCCGCGGATTTCATTTGTCATTCCTGGCGCAAAGAAACCAGAACAAGTCGCAGACAATGCCAAAGCTTTGGATATTCATTTGTCTTTAGAAGATGCCCAAACAATCGATCAGTTATTCCGAGAGTTTAAATAGTACTCAAAAACAACCATCGCGAGAAAATGCGGTGGTTGTTTTTTTATTATGTACAAGATGTTTCAGCATAACCTTAGCTTTTTTTCATTTCGTCATGCGAGAGACTTTCATCAAGTTTCTGATGATCCTTCATCGCTTCATTATAGATAGCCAAGTCAATTTGCATTTCCAACGTACCTAATATCATCGTTCTAGCTAATTCCGATATTGTCAGTCCTTAAATCAGCCATTGCCAAAATAAATGATTTTTCTTCCTCTGATACACGAATTATAATTTCGCTCATTCCTTCATACCTCCTGTATATTTTTATAGAAGGATGTCGGGAGAGAAGGACTCTAATTACCTAAGAGACTACTTCTCTGCCCACTACCTAATCAATTCTAACGTAAGAGATAAAAGCGAATGTTACTTTTGTCTCTCCCTCACTGAGCAACCCAAGCTCAAAAGCCACGTTACTCTTTGTATAACAATCCTCGGCTATTCGGGTAGGTCGGAAATTGATTGAATGGAATCGTCCAATCTTGTTCTGGCACAGCAAAGGCAAAACGATTCACTAATTGATCGGAAAAAACTCGTAAACTATGCAACGT
Source organism: Enterococcus mundtii (assembly GCF_002813755.1). Taxonomy (NCBI): domain Bacteria; kingdom Bacillati; phylum Bacillota; class Bacilli; order Lactobacillales; family Enterococcaceae; genus Enterococcus; species Enterococcus mundtii. Next base: position 2,676,964 of record NZ_CP018061.1, read on the forward strand.
GATCCATTCACCTGCGCATCGGTGCATTCTTCGGAAATCACCGCCACCTTGTGCAATCATCTCATATTCTTCTTCATAAGAGATTTTTTTCGCTTTATCAATATACCGTTTGATCAAAAATGCCTCTGGTGAAACCACTGTCCGTTCATCATGGTTAGTTCCATACAAATCTAAAATCACCCAACTGTCTTTAGGGATGCGATAGCCATCTACTTCAACATCTTGTAAAGCAAATGCCGGTAACATTGGGAAAAATGGGTAATGCCGACGCATCTCCTGAATAAAAGGATCTTGTAGTTCCTTAAAATCGTTTTTTAATTGTTGATAGATATCTGGTCGGCTGAAAAGAGCATGCCCCATCAATGCCGCCCATACGGTCAATGCCACGGTCGGCCGAATGATATTCAATAATTCTACCGCCGCAATATCCAAAGGCAAAAGATTACCTTTAAGGTCAGTCGCATTCGCAAAAGCATAGAGCGCTACATTTTCTTTTCCGGCTACTGGATTTTCTCGTGCTTCTTCCAACAACTCTTGTGCCCATTTCTCTGATTTTTTCCGATTGTCTACACCTTTAAAATGATCGATCGGTGAAGTCACTGTTCCACTGATCATGGAGATTTGATAATCTGCCAGTTGGTTGATCTCTTCTTCTGAATAATCCGCTAAGTTGATTCCAGACCATTCACAAATAGCAGTAAAAAGTACTTTTTTACTCAGGTCAAATAACTCAAAGGTACCATGCTGTTGTTCCAATTCATGTGCCAATACTCGATCCAATATTTGATGATAGTCTTCCATTCGCTCTGGTGTCATCAAATCCATAAAAATCGCTTTACGGTGATGATGTTCCGCGCCATCTAAAGACTGCACACCGTCCTTTCCAAATAATGTTTTTTGGACCATTTTAGGCATCGCGCCTTCTCGTTTGAAATTTCTTGGATCATAAAAACGTTTCGCTGCCTCTTCTCCATAGATAATCACAGCTTCCTTATTGAATATCTTTGCTTTCACAACAGGTGATTGGGCTTCTTCTCTTAGCTTTCCAAGCATTTTGTAGCCCTCATTATAGTATTTTTTGATTTCGGTCATTTTGATATCGACCACTGGAATTTCTTGCATATTTTTTGCTCCTCCTAATAAATAACTTTAGATATTATTAGGATACTCCTTGTACAATAAAACTGACAAAAGAAGTGTTTGAGACCAAGCTATATCAATTATTTTTCTTGTGCTGCTTATATCCGAATAAACAACTTCTTTATAAATCATTTAAATTAAATAAGATTTCATTATAACGTTCTGTGGCTCTTTCACTCACTCGTCCTTTTTCACAAAAAGATAATTTTCTTAACTTAGGTACCACTCTTTCCACTCGAATCATTCCTTCGTCTAGCTTTGAAGTCAGCGCATGAAATGCCTCTTTGAAGCGCACGTCTTTTCTAGCGTATTTGTAAAAAGACAAAACATAGACATAATAAAATAAATTATAGCTTCTAAAGGGATATTCTACTTGCATGAATAATGTTCCGATCCCGTGATGGCAAGGTCCAATCGGTTGTTTGATCGTCCAATGGGACAATAAAAATTCCACCGCTCGATCCAACCGCTCATCGTTGTTGATCCATTCGGAGAAACGAAAGGCATCCAAAACTGTTAAGGTCGTCATCGGTGTAGAAAATTCGGTTTCAGGGCCTTTGCCAAAACTATACTTATTGCACTTCCATCCGCCATCTTCTTCTTGGGTAGCGAGAAAATACTCAAATGTTTTTTTTAGTCTCTTGTCTGTTGCATGATCTAAATAACACAATGTTCGAAGTGCAGCAGCCGTATGGCATGGGTAGATCGCACCTTTTGGCGAAACTTTGAATCGTCCGTCTTCCCGCCATGCTTCAAGTATCAAATTGGCCGTTTCTTGTAGGTAAGCTTCTTTAGGTAACACACCTGCATCTAAAAGATACAATGGGCATTCTAAAGTACTGAATGGGGCTCCTTTGATCAATTGTTTATCTGGCGTTGCCCAATAATCAAAGCCATTATCATAACGATGTGACAGTATTTCATCTATAGTTGCTTGATTTCCATTAGCCATTGGCAAGCACCTCCTATGTTCAATTTTATCGCATCTCAGTACTTATGACGAACGAAAACCGAAAGCGCATTCTAAAATTAGGAATAAAGTAAACAAAAAAAGGCTGATTTTGAGAAACTCCATCAAAATCAGACTAATCTTTTTATTTTTCATTTGTTTTGAGAATCAATAATGATCGTCACTGGGCCATCATTCACAAGAGAAACCGCCATATCTGCACCAAATTCTCCTGTTTCAACGGTTATTCCTCGTTGTCTTAGCCCTTCGTTAAAGGCTTCGTATAAAGGAATCGCTGTTTCCGGACGTGCTGCTGCGATAAAACTTGGTCGATTGCCTTTTTTTGTGTCTGCAAAAAGAGTGAACTGAGAAATACTCAACAGCGCTCCTTTGACATCTTCAATACTTAAATTCATTTTTCCTTGTTCATCTTCAAAGATACGCATCTGGGCAATTTTTTTGATCAAATAATCGACGTCTGTTTGCGTATCTGTCTCATGAACACCTAGCAAAATCAACAAGCCATGATCGATACGACCCACTTCTCGTTCGTTGATCGACACAGCTGCTTGACTCACTCGTTGGATCACTGCGCGCAAGGTACTACCTCCTAGCCATTCATCCGGCGTACGCTATATACATCCGGTACGGTCTTGATTTTATCGACAATACTTTTCAAGTGTGACAAGTTGCGTATCCCTACTGTCAAATGGATCGTCGCCATTTTGTCTTTATTCGTTCGTGCTTCGACACTGTTCAGATTTTTAGTCATCGCATTCACTGTCTGCAAGACGTCATTTAACATGCCAGAACGATTATAGCCATAGATCTCTAAATCAGCATCATACTCTTTGTTCGTATTTGAAGTGTCTTCCCATTCAACGTCGATCAACCGTTCTTCCACATTTGGTTTATCCGGTTGGACATTCGGACAGTCTTTGCGATGGATCGAGATACCACGTCCTTTGGTGATATAGCCCACGATGTCATCCCCTGGTACAGGATTACAACAACGGCTGATCCGGATCAACAAGTTTTCAACACCTTGGATGACGACGCCACCTTCATGACGAACCTTCATTTTTTCAGGCTCTTTTTTAGGTTGATTCATCAACTCTTCTGCTTCTTGTTTTTGTTGCTCGATTTTTTGTTCTTTCCGCTCTTTTTCAGTCAAGCGATTAGCCATCGTCAATGGACTTACTTCGCCATAACCAATCGCGGCATACATGTCTTCTTCTGTTTGGAAATTCAAACGTTCTAATGCGTCATGTAATTTATTTTTTGAAAGGATCTCCTTTGGTACAAAGCCAAGATCTGTAATACACTTCACTAAAGCTTCATGACCCTTCGTCACATTCTCGTCTCGATCTTGTCCTTTGAAGAAACGCTTGATTTTATTTCTCGCTTTACTAGTAGCTACTAATTTCAGCCAATCACGACTTGGTCCAAATGAATTTGGCGAAGTCAGAATCTCGATAATATCACCATTCTTCAATTTGTAATCTAATTGGACCATTTTCCCATTGATTTTAGCACCAGTCGTTTTGTTCCCGATATCTGTATGGATGCTATAAGCAAAGTCTAACGGTCCTGATCCTTTAGGAAGCTCAGTCACATCGCCTTTTGGAGTGAACACATAGACTTTATCACTAAAGATATCGCCCTTCACTCCCTCCATGAATTCAGAAGCATCGTAACTTTCATCTTGCAATTCGATGATCTCATGGAACCAACTTAACTGTTTTGTCATCCCATCAGGTTCAACTTTGTCGCCTTTTCCTTCTTTATACGCCCAGTGAGCAGCTACCCCAAACTCAGCGATTTCGTGCATTTCTTGGGTTCGGATCTGGATCTCGACAGGGTTGCCTGCTGGTCCGATAACAGTTGTATGCAACGATTGATACATATTCGCTTTAGGCATCGCGATATAATCTTTGAATCTACCTGGCATGGGTTTCCATTTCGTATGGATCGCGCCTAGTACTGCATAACAATCCTTGATCGAATCTACGATCACTCGAATCGCTAGTAGATCATAGATTTCATTGAACTGCTTCTTTTGATCTTTCATCTTACGGTAAATCGAATAGATGTGCTTCGGACGGCCATAGATCTCTGCAAAAATCCCCAATTCTTCCGTTGCTAAACGGATATCCTCCACTGTACCACTGACATAATTTTCACGTTCTTCTCGTTTTGTTTGCATCAAGTGGACGATTCGATAATATTGCTTTGGATTGAGATAACGCAGCGCCGTATCCTCTAATTCCCATTTGATTCGACTGATCCCTAAACGATGAGCAAGCGGTGCGTATATTTCCAATGTTTCTTGCGCAATGCGTCGTTGTTTATCTTCCCGCAAATGCTTTAACGTACGCATGTTATGTAAACGATCGGCTAACTTCACCATGATTACACGTAAATCTTGAGCCATAGCTAATAACATTTTGCGGTGATTTTCCGCTAGTTGTTCTTCGTGGGATTTATATTTGATTTTTCCTAACTTCGTCACTCCGTCCACCAACATTGCCACGTCGTTCCCGAAGGCTTCTCTTAAATCTTCTAAGGTTACTTCTGTATCTTCTACCACATCATGTAAAAAACCAGTGGCAACCGTGTGGGGGTCCATTCGGAGATCTGCAAGAATCCCTGCAACTTGGATCGGATGGATGATATAAGGTTCTCCTGATTTACGAAACTGTCCTTCGTGGGCAGTGGTCGCGTAGTCACATGCTTTTTGCACAAAAGCGACATGTTCAGGTCCCATGTATTGGCTAACCATCTTAATGACGTCAGGCCCTGTTAATATTTCTTCTTTTGGCATGGGAAACATCCCCCTTTCTATTCATAATCAAAACAGATATTTTTTATCGTGAGAAAGCATTTTTTTTATAGCTTAGGATTAAATAATTGTTCTTATTATACCGATTGTGTCAATGATTTTCAATTCCGTACAAAAGGAAAAATGCCCCCTTCACTTTGAGGGATCAAGAAAACAGAAAAAGTCATTCATTTGTTTTGTAGAGAATCGTTATCCCTAACGATTCACTCACCTATTACTTGCTAGGTGCTTGTAATTCAAGCTGAAAACTGGCGGCACTTAGCAAATACAATGGTGCAGTTTCTGTTCGTAGGATTCTTGGACCAAGACCACAAAGAATGCCACCTTGTGATTCAAAATGAGCGACTTCTTGTGGTGATAATCCGCCTTCTGGGCCAAACACTGCAAGGATCCGAGTACCTGGTAAAACAGATTGAAGTATTTTGGCTAAATTAGCGGCTTCCCCTTGTTTTGCTGATTCTTCATATGCAATCAGAAGGACATCATACGAACTGAGCGTCTCATAAAATTCCTTTTCTGTCTCCATTAAAGATACTTGCGGGACGACTTGGCGATGCGACTGTTCCGCCGCTTCCTGTGCAATCTTGACCAATCGTTCTTGTCGCTTTTTACGTTTTTTGGCATCCCATTTGACGACAGAAGCCGCAGCAGGAAATCCCACAAACCCGTGAGCGCCTAGCTCTGTCCCTTTTTGTACGATCCAATCCAACTTATCCCCTTTAGGATATCCGCTAGCAATCGTGATCTTGCAGGGTAATTCTTTTTGAACACTTTCTTTCGCCACTTCGACTAAGAAAACTTCATTCTCGTTCATTTCATTGATTTCTGCAATGATCGCGATTTGGTCGTTAAATGCTAAATAGACCTGATCTTTCACTGCCATTCGCATGACTCTTACCATATGGTGATAGGCTTCACCTTCTATTACAAAACGTTCTTGTGGTCGATAAGGTTCATCTAGAAAATATCGTTGCATTTAATCCACCTCAGGTTTTTTTAGCATAATGGCATACCAATCTTTTTGTTGGAACACTTGATCGACAACAAAACCTTGTTCTTCCATCGCTGCGAGAACCATTTCTTTCTTCTCTTCAATGATTCCAGAAACGATCAACGTCCCAGTTTGTTTTAGTAAACGCCACGCATCAGGGATCATCAACAAAATGATATCAGCCAAAATATTAGCTACGATCACATCACTCTCGATCTCAATACCTTTTAATAGGTCATTGGCCGACACATGCACATCTTTGGCTACTTCATTTAGATCCATATTTTCTTTTGCTGAACGTACTGCCACTTCATCGAGATCATACGCATAGACTTCTTTTGCCCCTAAATGCTTCGCCGCAATACTCAACACTCCAGAACCAGTACCGACATCTAAAACCGTTTCTCCACCTCGCAAGGTCGACTCCAGTGCTTGTAATGTCAAAGAAGTCGTTGGATGCGTACCTGTTCCAAACGCCATCCCTGGATCTAATGTAATGATTTTTTCTAATGGATCAGACGTTTGGTAACTTTCCCAACTTGGTACGACAGTTAGTAAACGTGTGATTCGAACCGGATGATAATATTTTTTCCAAGCCGTTGCCCAATTGCTTTCTTCGACTTCACTCACCGTCACAATGTTCTTACCGATCGCTAATCCAAATTCGGGTAATTTTGTCACACGTTCTTTGATAAAAGGTAAAATTTCCGGTAAAAAGATCGTTTCAGGGAAATAAGCCATCACGATGGCACCCTCTTCAATCGTTGTAAAATCTTCTTTTGTCAGGATTTCTCCATAAGGATCAGATTTAAAATTTTCGACGTCCAATGAATCTTCGATCGCGACACCACTCGCTCCTGCTTCCATTAAAATATTTGCGACTGCTTCAACCGCTTCACTCGCCGTTTCGATTTTGACTTCATTCCATTTCATATACGTTGCTCCTTAATAGCTGGGATAGGGTAGATATACATCTTTTTCATTTTGTTGTTTTTCTTCGACTAAACGTGTGAACACATGGTTGTCCCATTTCAATTCAAAGACAGCTGTTTCGTCTTCTGCATCTAAAAAATCTAAAAGATCACTTTGACCTTGTGCTAATACATCATTCAAGTAGTCAATCAGTGCATCGGCTACAGAACTCGCTAACCCTTTCTTTCCTTCATAAGGGATCACTGCCAGGTAATCTTGCTCATCAAATGTAGATTTTTCTGGGTTGAATAGTAAAACACCATCTTCAAATTCAATGATTTCTTCTTCCGAGACAACACCTTGGGCATCATCTAATTCAAAATGCGCTTGATTTTCTGCAAATAAACGTACCACGATCTCAATCGTATGGTTTTTTGTGTCCCAATCTAACGCCACATCATAGTCTGTGATCTTCTTTTCAATGGCTGTATCAAGGTAATCCAATATTGTTGTTTTCTTCATTTTGTTTCCTCCAACCCCAGTCTTCATCGACTTGGTTCTTTTTTTGTAATGAAAGATACGGATTTCCAGCAACGACAAAACGCAATGGTTTTTCCGTCCATTCTCCTTTATTCGGTATACCGATTCTAGGCAACGCCAATATTTTTTTTGGTAGCCGTTTTTTCTCAAAAACCAAACGCAACGAGCTATCACGAATCGACTGTCCATATAAATCTGGTGATAGACCTAAGGCTGCCACTAATTTTCCCGGACCATTACTAATATCAGGACCCGCCTTCCCTTTGCGATTCAGGCTCATTTTCTCAATCCCTTCAACCGGCTCAATGGCCCGGATCATCACCCCTTGTGGTACTCCTTCGGGTTGTGTGATGATATTTAAGATCAAGTGGGTGTGCATTGTGTAGAGATAGATTGTTCCTGGTTCTTCATACATCGCACGCACTCGAGGCGTACGCCGCATACCATAACTGTGAGCAGCCAGATCTTCCGGACCTAAATAAGCTTCTGCATCTACGATATAGCCACCTAAGCGTCCATTTGGTGTTTCATATTCCAGATACATTCCTAGTAAATCTTTTGCCACTTCTGCCGTTGTTTTATTTAATAAAAGTTCATCTAATTGTTTTTGATTTGTCATTTGCTTCACCACCTTTATCATACACAATATTAGGCAAAGAAGCTATGAAAAAAGCGGGTCAGAAAGTTGGCGATTGCCATTGCTGAGCTAGAGAAACCTATTTCTAGCTTCTCGCCCTATTCTGACGATTCCTCCGCCTTTTGCGCCCCTTTATCCTATGAGATATGTTATAATAAACGAACGAATAATCCAAAGGAGGCAGACTGATGCAACAACCATTAGCCTATCGGATGCGTCCGAAAAATATCGATGAAGTCGTTGGCCAACGCCATTTAGTTGGTGAAGGTAAGATCATTCGCCGTATGGTTGATGCAGAAATGTTATCTTCCATGATTTTATATGGACCACCCGGCACAGGAAAGACAAGTATCGCTAGTGCCATTGCTGGCTCAACTAATTTTGCCTTTCGGATGTTGAATGCCGCGACTGATTCTAAAAAAGATCTACAAGTTGTCGCCGAAGAAGCTAGAATGAGCGGTACTGTGATTCTTTTACTTGATGAAGTCCATCGATTAGATAAAACAAAGCAAGATTTTTTACTTCCGCATTTAGAAAACGGACGTATCATCTTGATTGGGGCAACCACTGAAAATCCTTATATCACTATTAATCCAGCAATCCGTAGTCGGACACAGATCTTTGAGGTAAAACCGTTAGACGAAGAAGATATCCAATTAGCCATTCATCGTGCATTGTCCGATAAAGAAAATGGCTTAGGAGAATCATCCATCAAAATAGATGAAAATGCCTTGCTTCATTTATCTCGCGCCACTAACGGCGATTTGAGAAGCGCACTTAATGGCTTGGAACTTGCTGTACGTTCCACTAAAAAGCAAGAAGACGGCACAATTCATCTCACCCTCGCTATTATCGAAGAGTGTATCCAGCGAAAAGCATTGACGCATGATAAAAATGGGGATGCTCACTATGATGTGATCTCCGCCTTTCAAAAATCCATTCGTGGGAGCGACGTGGATGCTGCATTACACTACTTGGCACGTTTAGTCGAAGCTGGGGATTTAGCAAGTATTTGTCGTCGCCTGATGGTGATCGGTTACGAAGATATTGGGTTAGGCAACCCTGCTGCTGCGGCTCGAACAGTCAACGCTGTGCTAGCTGCCGAACGTTTAGGTTTACCAGAAGGACGTATCCCTTTAGCTGATGCAGTCGTCGATCTTTGCCTTTCACCCAAATCCAATTCTGCCTATACCGCATTAGATACAGCCATTGCAGACATAAGAGCAGGAAAAGCGGGCGAAGTTCCTGATCACTTAAAAGATAGCCATTATCAAGGTGCCAAGTCATTGAATCGAGGTGTAGACTATCAATATCCTCATAGCTACGAAAATGCTTGGGTCGATCAACAATATCTACCTGATAAACTGAAACATACACAGTATTATCAACCTAAAAATACTGGGAAGTACGAACAAGCCTTAGGACAGCAATATCAGCGCATTAAAGAATGGCAGAAAAAAACACAATAACCACCGTCATTGAAAGCGTTCAAAATTATTGAGCGCCCACATTGCTCTTTTTAAATCCATGTGCTACTATAGAAGTGGGAAATCTGTGATGTTCGAATTGTCCTCTTTGTGTGTTGACCGAACATTTTTATTGATATCTTGGGACCTGTCTTGTGTCACAGCTGGTAACATGCCTTATCATTTGGTAGTTCGATGCGACGACCATGGGACCCACCTGCTTGAATTCGCGGGATCAATACTACAGGACAAACAACGGCATTAACGGAGATTACCATTTTTTTACCTATTAAGAGGCAGTACCGATTTATCGGTACTGCCTCTTTTATGGTATGATTGGTTTTAGAAAAAGTAGGAGTGGATACAATGATTCGTTTATTGATGGCGATTGCCGCCTTATTACTATTATTTGTCAGTTATTACTTATTTAAAAAACAAACGATTTTTTTCGTTCTTATCGAACAGAATAAAAAGAATCAAGATTTTCTAAGTATTTTCGGTTCGATCTACGCGTTTTTAGGACTTCTAGGACTCGTTGTCGTAGCCATCAATCATCGGTTTTTTGCATTACTTTATTTAGTCATCGTAATCGTTGTTGCCTCTGTCTTCAGCATCGGTTTTGCCAAAAAAATGACGAAACCTGACAGTAAATAATTCTCATTTCTTTGAATTTGCTTTACAATAGAATTGTAAACCAAGTATCTTTTTTGAAGGAGTGAATGCTGATGTTACAACAATATAGAAAAATCATGGTTGCGGTCGACGGTTCTGAAGAAGCCGAATTAGCGTTTAAAAAAGCAGTAAACGTTGCTTTAAGAAATAACAGCGAGCTTTTATTAGCTCATGTCATTGACACACGATCTTTCCAAACTGTTTCATCCTTTGATGGCATGTTGGCAGAACAAGCAACAGAAATGGCCAAGCAAACACTAGCCGATTATGAGATGAAAGCTAAAAAAGCTGGATTACATCAAGTGACAACTGTGGTAGAATACGGTTCTCCAAAGCATATCATTGCTAAAGAAATCCCTGAAGACCATGAAGTGGACTTGATCCTTTTAGGTGCAACTGGACTCAACGCAGTCGAACGTCTATTTATCGGTTCTGTTTCAGAATACGTTATTCGCAATGCAGCATGTGATGTTCTAGTCGTACGTACAAACTTAGAAAATCAATTACCAAAAAAAGAAGATAAGTGATTATTTCATAAAAAGCATTGAGAAATTTTTATTTCTCAATGCTTTTTATTAGTTAGATTCTGTCTTTGAACGTAGCATGAGCAATCTTTCTTTGCTATCTACTGTGCCTTCTGTAACAGGAGTAATTGATTCATACGACAAAGAATTGGTAATAATCACCATTACCGTATCATCATAACCGGCCTGCTTGAGCTTTTGCTGATCAAATCTTCCCAACAGCTGGCCTTTCTTTACCTTATCTCCTACCTGAAATTCTGTCGAAAACCCTTGACCATTTAATTCAACTGTATCAATACCTATATGGATCAAAATTTCTCCACCAGCATCTGTTTTCAACCCATAGGCATGTTTCGATTCATAAACAACAGTCAGTTCACCATCGGCTGGAGCAAATAAAAGTCCTTCCGTTGGTCTGATTGCTATTCCTTTCCCCATCATCTCTTTAGAAAATACAGGATCTTCCACTGTCTGAAGTGATATCAGTTTACCAGAAACAGGAGCGACGATCACTTCTTCTATCACACGTTCCTCCTCTTTTGCAACACTCGGTACATCTGCTGTTTCCGGTTCTTCACTAGCAAGTAGGTATGCGTGTTTTTTTCCATAAAGATATGTTGTAGTGAAACCAACGAGTAAACTGATCAGGATACCTATCATGAAAAAAGGAATCTGATTAGGCGTAATTGAAATAAAGCCGATGACGCTGGCGGGACCTAAAGCAATAGCAAGTACATGGAAAAAACCGATGAACATGGAGGAGATCCCGGCAGCAATCATTCCACAAATAAATGGAAACTTTAATTTTAGATTGACACCAAAAATTGCTGGCTCTGTAATTCCTAGTAAAGCAGAGATGCTAGCAGAAGTTGCTAAACTTTTTTGCTTTGTATTTTTAGTCAATAACATGATGGCAAGTGTTGCTGCACCCTGTCCAACGTTTGCCATTGAAGCAACTGGGAAAATAAATGTTCCTCCCGTTCGAGCCACATCAGCCAATAAAGATGTTTCAATTGCTGGAAAACTTTGATGAAGACCAGTGATCACGATTGGTGAATAGAACAAACCAAAAATCCCTAATCCGATTGCTCCAGTTGTTTGATACAACCAACTCAACCCTGCTGTTAAGCTGTCTCCGACTGCTTGCATCACTGGACCAACCACAACGAATGTCAAAAAACCTGTAATGATAATGGCTAACATCGGTGTAAATGTATAATCAAATGCATTAAGTAAACGTTTATGGAAGAATTTCTCTAAATTCGCCAAAATCCATGAAACAGCTAAAACTGGTAAGACCGATCCTTGGTAACCTGCTTGAGCAATGTTTAACCCAAAAATATTCCAATAAGGCATTGTTCCTTCTGCCACAGCATTTGCTACGCTGTACCCATTGACCAGCTCCGGCATCACCATCGCCATTGCCATTGCTGCTCCTAGATAAGGATTGCCACCAAATCTTCGCGTTGCTGAAAAACCTACTAGGATCGGGAGAAATGCAAATGGAGCAGAAGCCAGTAAATTAATAATGCTAGTCACATCTTTTAAATTAGGATACATCTCAATCACTGATTGTGGTCCGAATAGATCTTGTGCGGTCAAAACATTATTGATTGCCATCAATAACCCACCTGCGACTAAAGCAGGAACAATTGGTACGAATATATCAGACAGTACTTTGATCAAGGACATAAAAGGATTCTGTTTCTTCCCTGATTGTGCTACCGCTTTCAAATCGTCAGTCGATGCTTCTTTTGTACCGGTCAGCTGTATAAGTTCGTCGTAAACGTTATTCACATCACCTGCGCCTATAATGATTTGGAATTGATGGTTTGCTTCAAAGGTTCCTTTTACTTCATCAATGGCATCTAGTGCCTTTTGATTCACTTTCGCTTGATCTTTTAATACTAAACGCAAACGAGTTGCACAATGTGCGGCAGCTTGGATATTATTTTCCCCTAGTGCGTCATTGATTTCTTTTGCCACTTTTTTATAATCCACTTTTTGTCCCCCCTATATAATCTAAACATCAATTTTTTGTAACCGTTATCCTAGCTTGAGTATGCCACGACACTTCACAATTGTCAAACGTTTATCAAAAATAAAGCTTATCTTTTAAATTAAATAACCAGTAATAAAATAATACAAATAACAATAATGATATACGTTTGACATTAATGTTGGTTCGAGCTATTCTATAATAGAATACGTTTACAAGGAGTCGTACTTATGAATAATAATTTTAAATGGACACGTCAACTACGTTATCAAGCTTATCAGGCGTGGCCTCAAGAGTATCAAACACTGTTAAAGGAACAAGTAGCTCATTCTCCTTGGCGTTTGGATTACCACATTCAACCACCTTCTGGTTTGTTGAACGACCCAAATGGTTTTTCTTTTTTCAACGGCAAATGGCACTTATTTTACCAAGCTTATCCGATGGGCACTGTTCATGGGTTAAAATCTTGGTACCACTTGACTTCTAAGAATTTAGTCGATTGGCAAGAGGAAGGATTGAAACTTCTGCCCAGCACATCATATGATAGTCATGGCGTCTATTCCGGTTCAGCACTTCCGGTTAATGACAAATTATTTTTGGCCTATACAGGCAATGTCCGTGATGAAAATTGGACACGCACTTCGTATCAGTTGGGTGCATGGATGCAACCTAATGGCGAACTATCAAAATTAACCACCCCACTGATTTCTAAGCCACCTTACGGCTATACACAAGAATTTCGAGATCCTCAAGTGATTTTTTATAAAGACGAATATTTTTTATTGTTGGGTGCACAAAATCAAAATAAACAAGGAGAAATTTTAGTTTACCGCAGTCCTGATCTAGACACTTGGTCTTACGCAGGTCCTTTACAATTTACGCAACAATCGATGGGATTTATGATCGAGTGTCCTAACTTAGTATTCATCGACGGAAAAGCGCTATTGCTTTTTTGTCCACAAGGCTTAGAACAGTCTAATCTGGAGTATCAAAATATATACCCGAATGCTTACATCATCGGAGAAGCCTATAACATCGAAACGAATCAACTTACCCAACCTTCAACCCTTAGAAATCTTGACGAAGGCTTTGATCTTTATGCTACTCAAGCATTCAACGCTCCTGATGGTCGTGCCTTAGCAGTTAGTTGGATCGGGTTGCCTGAAATCAGTTATCCGACTGATCCATTTGGCTGGGCTCATTGTCTAAGTATCGTCAAAGAGTTGACGATCGAAAATGGGACACTCCATCAACGTCCTGTAAAAGAAATGAGTCAATTACGGATTGATCCGCCATGTTCTTTGAATCAATCAGTCTCACAGATAAATACCGAGCAAAATCGCTACGAAATCAACTTAGAGTTTAAAGAAAATCAAAGTGGAAAAATTCATTTATGTAGTGATCCCATGGGAAATAACGGATTGATCCTCTCTTTCGATCGCAGGCATGGTAAAATGAAAATAGATCGTAGCTTATCAGGAGAAGTATTTGCAGAAGATTATGGTGTCACAAGAGAATTTACAATTTCACAAGAACCTTTGTCTTTACAAATCTTTGTTGATATTTCTGTAGTCGAAATCTTTATCAATGACGGTAAACAAACGGCTACTGCCCGAATTTTCCCTTCAAGCGAACAGACCACACTCTTGATCGAATGTGACCATGCCTTCTCAGGAACGCTTTGGAAGTTACGTAAAATGAATGAATAGAGGGTAAGTTAAATGGTTGTTAAATTAACCGATGTAGCCAAAAAGGCTGGAGTCTCACCAACCACTGTATCACGTGTCATCAATAACTACGGCTCATTGAGCCAAAAAACAATCGATAAAGTAAATCAAGCAATGAAAGAATTAAATTATCAACCCAATTCATTGGCTCGTTCTCTTCAAGGAAAAAACACCCAATTGATTGGCTTGATTTTTCCTACAGTTGCCAACCCTTTCTTTGGTGAATTAGTCGAACAATTAGAAAGTAAACTATTTGATTTAGGATACCGTTCAATATTATGCGATAGTGCAAACAATAAAGAAAAAGAACGAAACTACCTCAACATGCTAGCTGCAAACAAAGTAGATGGTATCCTTGCTGGAGCACATAATCTGGGTATCCAAGAATACGAAAATATTGAACTACCCATTGTCTCCTTCGACCGCTATTTAGCCGAAGGCATTCCAATTATCAGTAGTGACAATTTACGTGGTGGATACTTAGCTACCGAAAACCTTTATTTAAAAGGTGCCAGAAACATTGCCATCTTAACTGGCTCCCAAGAATCAAATTCACCGACCAATCAACGATTGAATGGATATTTGGCATTTATGGAAGAATTCCAGTTAGAGCCGCACGTGTTTCATTTTCATTCTACTGCCCGCTCAACTGCTTTAAAAAATTTAGAGATCAAACGGATTTTAGAAATGGAAACAATTGATGCTTTATTTTGTACAGACGATTTAACTGCTATTTTAGCCTATAATCTCTGTCAAGAGTTGCATATTAAAATTCCTGAAGAAATAAAAATCATCGGGTATGATGGAACAAAAATGATTCAAAATTATTTCCCACAGCTCTCGACCATCGCACAACCAATTACAGATATTGCTGACATCTTAGTCGACCTAATGCTCCAACGGATCCAGGATCCAGAGAAACCACTTGAATCCAACTATGTGTTACCAGTGAAATTGATTCAAGGAAGCACGACATGAAACAATCAGCGATTTGAATGAAAGTATATCTTCTATTTTCCTATTACTAGAAGATATACTTTTCTTAGGCGTTGCTTCTAGCTTCGTTCAGCTGATTTAAGTCAGGCAAAAAACCAAAAAGAGCTGGACAATGTCCAACTCTCTTTTTATAGAAACTTTATATTAATCCGGCTAATTTCTTAGCGTCATCCAAATCACGCGGACAAACATCCATTACTTCTTTATTTGAAGCAACTTAACGCAAGCGTTCTACATCACGTGCAATCATTAATTCTTCATCTGTTGGGATGACTAATACTTTGACTTTTGAGTCTTTTGTTGAGATGTCTAACTCTTCACCACGTAATTTGTTCAATTCTGGATCGATCTCACAACCAAACCATGTCATACCTTTGATCACTTCGTTACGCACATGACCATCGTTTTCTCCGATACCCGCAGTAAATACGATTGCGTCAACGCCGTTCATTGTTGTTACATAGCCACCGATATATTTACGGATACGGTCAACAAATACATCATAAGCCAAACGGATCTCTTCTTTATCGTAATTGTTTTCAAGGTCACGCATATCACTAGATAGATTTGTTAACCCTAAAAGACCAGATTTTTTGTTTAAGATATCAACCATTTCATTGATATCGATCGATAATTTTTCCATTAGATAAGGTAAGATCGCTGGATCGATATCACCAGAACGAGTACCCATCGTTACACCAGCTAATGGCGTGAAGCCCATTGATGTATCAACAGATTTACCACCGTCAACAGCAGTAATCGAAGCACCATTTCCTAAATGACAAGTAATGATTTTTAAGTCTTCGATCGGCTTACCTAACATGTCTGCCGCACGTTCAGAAACATAACGGTGACTTGTTCCGTGGAACCCATATTTTCTCACTTTAAAATCTTCGTAGTAAGCGATTGGTAAGCTGTACAAGTAATTGTGTTTCGGCATAGTCGCATGGAAAGACGTATCAAAGACAGCTACACTTTGGATATCTGGCAAAATTTTCTTAAATGCTTTGATTCCCATTAAGTTGGCAGGATTATGCAATGGTGCAAATTCTGCTAATTCTTGGATGCGTGCCATTACTTCTTCATCGATGACTACAGAGTCACCATAAGTTTCTCCACCGTGAACGACACGATGTCCGACACCTGTGATTTCATCATATGCGCCTAAAATATTTAATTCGATCAATTGATCCAATAACATTTTTACAGCAACTTCATGATCATCAATATCTAAGATTTGTTCAAATTTTTGGCCTTCACCATACTTGATTGTAAAAATTGAATCATTTAATCCAATTCTTTCAACGATTCCTTTAGCAACTACAGTTTCTTCTGGCATTTGGTATAACTGCCATTTTAAACTTGAACTTCCAGCATTGATTGCAATTGTTTTTGACATGTTACTCTCCTTTTTGGTAAATAGTTATAAGGAAGCTGATTTCCAGTTTTTAAATTCGTTAAAAAACTTCGTCACCTTCTCTGGTTCTTTTAGTGAATCAAGTTTAACAAGCAGTACTTCTTTGGTTTGTTTTGCTTGTTCGCCTTTTTTCTGTATAATCAAAATACTTTTTTGTGATTGCTTATTTCGGAACAACTCATCCGGCAATTGGATCATACCTTGAAGATAGCCTTCTTCTTTAAACCATTTTTTAATGTACTCGCTTTGCTCTGTCTCCAAGAAATTGCTTGGCATCAAGAACAAACCGAAACCATCTGGCTTGACGTATTTCATTGCCTGTTCCAATAAAAGATGATGAGCATAACTGTGACCTTCTGTCGCGCTTGTCAAAAAGTCTTGCGCTTTTTGATCATTCGGATAAAATCCGATTGGCAAGTCACTGATCGCGACATCAACTGGTTCGATCAATAAGTCTTGTAATCCATCTTGGTGAAAGTATTGAACACTCGCTTGCGTCAACTCACTTGTAGAAGCCGCAACAGACAGTAGTGTATCATCGATATCCACACCAAAACCTTCTGTATGGTATCCAGCAATGTTTAGGTTTAAAAGAACTGTTAATAACAAATTGCCCATTCCTGCTGAAATATCCAAGACACCGATTTTTTCTTTATGATCAGGAAATAGTTGTTCAATCAAGAAAACAAACAAGAAACCAATACTATCTGGTGTCAATTGATGGTTTGCTTGTAAGTGCTCGGTTTGACTTCCCTTTAACAAAAGCAACTGCGATAAACGACGCCACTCTTCCGGTTCAAATGATAATTCACTCAGTTTTTGATAAAGCTCTGAGATCTGTTGGGTTGTCTTTTCATTTGGTACACCATCTACTACACGTACTTGATAGTTGTCTCTTAAATTTTCGGCATTTTCAACATAAGCTTCTAAAAAAGAAGTTCCCAATGCGTTTTGTAAAAGCTGAATAGCTTCCAGGTTTTGCTCAAACCCTTGTTCCATTTTTTCTGGTAACATCGTGCGCCTCATTTCTAGATATATTATAACAATTATTTTACCTGTTTAATTCTAACGAACAATCGCTAAAATTTCAATCGTTTTCATCCTTTTTCTTTGTGAAATAGCGAACATTCAACACCTTCAAAACAGCTGTATTACAGAAAAGAACGGTTATTGCTTTGGAACCTCTTAATCTGTAGTATTATCTGTATCAATGACTCGCTCTGTAAATTCAAATCGGAAAGGTGAAACAGTTATTACTAACTCCACTAGGTCCTGTTTGACTGTATACTGGACCGTGCCTACATTGTAATCATACTCCCCTTTGCCTTGCTCTTCCAACTGATTGGATTCCATCATAAACATTTGCTTGATGATCTTTGCTTGGTAATATTTTTTGATGCGTAAATAACTGTCTATTTTCAGACGATAACTTTCAAGTAAGCCTTGCATGAAGAATATACACAATAGAAAAAGTGCCAAGGTCGAAAACAACACATTCCCTTTTAAACGCTTATGTTTTTTGCTTTGTCCAAATACCATACTTGTTATCTCCATTCATAAATTCGACATGCAGTAAAATCACTTGATCTTCTTCTTTGAATTGGACACGCGTAACACCTGTCAGCATAGGCTGATGACCACCAGTAGTTCCACGTTTTCTGATCATTTGCTGATAGCCTTCTATGACGAACGTTTTCTCGTTTTGATAATATAAGCGATTCTCAATGATCGAAATACGTTGACTTGAAGCAAGTTCGTTTTCGAATTGAGCTAAGAAAATCAACCATTCTGTTTGTTCGTCTTTTTGAAAAAATGTATTCATCTTTTCGCTTTGTCGAATGAAGAGACCAAATGATAAAAGAATCGTATTTAGAATAAGTAACGCAATCAAACATTCAATCATTGTAAAAGCAGATACTTTATTTTTTCCGTTCAATGACGATCACTTCATTTCCATCACTGATTGAAACTTTCTTTATTTGCTGACTTTGCGTATCGATTACTGTAGTTCCCTGCTCCCACTCCGCTGGTCTTGTCGGCAACTCTCCATACCTACGATAGTTTCTCACGTCTTCGTACAATGTCCTCAACAGAAGAATTTCTCGGTCTTTGGTTTGTTCTTGTTGGACCAAGAATAAATTACCAGAACTCATAATATAAATACTCATGGCTGTGATCATTAGCGCGGTTAGCGATTCAAGCAATACAAAGCTAGCTTGATTGGATTCTTTTGATATAACGACCACCTCCTAGTTGGAATTGGTAAATGATTCTTTGTTTCTTTTCTGGCCAATAAAATTCATATGCCTTCAACGAGCTTTCGTTCCCTGTCTTCGCTGCATAAGTAATCGGTGCATGACGTTGGATGGTCAAAGCTTCAGGGATCGGCAACTCTTGCCACTCCATTGATGAGTAAGGAGGCACCTCAAATAAAAGACTATGGCGCTTTGGTTCATAATAAAAACGAGTAGCTTGTTGATGGATAATCGCACTTTGTTGTACGAGATCGATCCTTTTTTCCAACTGATCAAAAAAACGATGGATCGATTGTTCTTTTTCTAAAGAATGGAATGAGAGAACAGGAAAGATAAAAAAAGCAAGGGAGACAATCAAGACCATGATTGTTTCTGCTAAAGTGTAAGCTTCGGTGAGGTATTTGTTAGTTCTTGCGATACGCATCGGCATGTTCCTGTTTGATGTATCCTTCTCGTAACAGCTCATCAATACTTGGAATTTTCCCGTCGTTTTGTAATGCGTAAAGTTCACTTTGAGCATCAATCAGTTGCATGACTGCTTCACGACCTTCCTTATTGACATGATCACGATAACGAGAAATATTTGGGATAAATAGTAAAACCAACGCACTAATGACGAGTAAGACAATCAACATTTCAATCAGTGTAAAACCTTTTAGACGAGCCATTCTTTTTCTATTCTTCATATTAGGACCTCCTCAATATTTCCATATACTGGCAACAAGATAGCCGCATAAATCAGTAAAATCAATACAGCAATCCCTAAGAAAAGGACTGGTTGGACCCAGTGCAACCAACGATGGATCTTTTGAAAAAATTCTTTACGTGTCAGATCACTGTAAAACAACAATTCTTTGCCTAAATTCCCTTTAGCTTCTCCTTGTAGTACGATTTGACTAAACTCGGTCGTCAAAAAACGGTATTGCTCAAATTGTTGCGCTAAAGGAATACCTAGTTCGAGCCCTTCCATTAATTGATACGCTAAAGACTGGACCAAACTTCCTTCTTTAGTTTCTTTCAAACAGCGAATAATTTGTTTCAAGTCGAGGCCTTCATAAAATAGTTTGCCTATTTCTAACGCTAGATAAGCTGATTGATAGGAACGATAGATCTTTCCAATCATCCATTGCTTACTGATCCACTCACTTCTTTTGACAACTTCCCACTTTTTCAAGCGGAAAAAAATCACTGAACCACAAAAAATACTACTACCAAAGGCACCTAAGAATAGCCAATGACTTGATTGAAGCAGTCGAATCCCCCAATGTGTCGTGGTGACCATATCGGACTGAATCAATTGAGGCAAGACGAACTCACGTAGACTAACTAAAATGCCGACTAAAAAGACCAGCAATACCAGTGGATAGCTGATGACCTTTTTTAATTCTTTCCGAAATTGTTCAATCAATCGAAATTGTTCAGCGATGCCCTTTAAAGTTTCGACTAAATTTCCATGGACTTCTGCCAGTTCCACCTGTACGAGTTGCTCTTGCTTAAACCCCAATTGCTGAAGAACAAAATGAAAAGATTCGCCAGCTTGAAGATTTCTTTTGGCGAAATGGACATAAACTTGTGGTATCAGTCGAAGCAATTCCAATAAATCAATCGCTTGCTGTAAACTAAAGCCATTCAAGAGTAATTCACCGATCGTTTGGATAAAACGAGCTTGTTGCGTATGATCCATAGGTTTAAAATGGATAGGATTGCCAAACATTTTTTTGTGCCTCTTCATAGCTAGCTCTCCATTCTTTTCTTTCGATTTCATTGTCAGAAAAACAATAAGACCACAATGCCGTTGGTTGTTCATTGAAATCAGGCAGCAACTCTTGATAGACAATGCCGGACAAACATTCGTCAAATCCATCGTTGTTCGTTAGTTCCTTCATCCTTGCCAAGGTTCCCTTGAGATCTCGTGCATGGACCGTAGCAAATACACGATGGCCCGTCAATGCTGCTCGAATTGCTGCATCTGCTGTCTTTTTATCTCTGATTTCACCGACAATCAATAAATCAGGACGATGACGTAAGGCTAGTTTTAATAGCTGATCATAAGTCTGGTCAATTTTTTCATTGACTTGTAACTGTAAAAACAATGGCTCCTCAATTTCTACTGGGTCTTCGATCGTAATTACTTGTTCTTCATTCCTACGAGCAAGGTGATACATCAATGACGTTTTACCAGAGCCGACCGGCCCACTAAACAAAAATAATCCACGGTTGTTCGTACTCCGCTCAATAACTTGCAAGTCTTTGGGGACAAAACAGCGAAAACTTTTCTCCCTCAACGCATAGAGTATCCGGATAACCAAGCTCTCTCTTTGTAAATAATCACCTACTGATGAGAGTCTTAGCCTTATCTTTCGTTGATCCACTAAATAAGTCAGTGAGCCTAGTTGTGCTTTTCTTCTTTCACCGATATCCATTTGTCCTAGGTACTTAAAACTAGCGATCAATTGTTGGCCAATCTCAAGGGAGAGCGATTTTTGGAATGTTCGTTTTTTACCTTTACGAAAATAAACCTTAAAATCTTCTACATATGGCAAAATATAGATATCTTGCACTTTATTTTTAGCTCCTCCACAAATGATCTCATTAGCTAAATCTTTTATCTTCATTTCTCTGCCCTCCAAGAAAATATACGTCTTTTTAAGATGAATCGTTTATTTTTACAAAATTTAATGAAAATCATGGGTTAAATCCGAATTTATGTTATACTAGTAAAAATTTATTTGGGGAGGTTTCAGAGTGGATTCGCACTTAAACAAACACATTGCAGTTGCAGGAAAAAAACAACCCGCTGATTTAGTTATCAAACATGCAAAAATTGTCAACGTCTTTACGAAAACAATCATGGAGGGTGATGTCGCTGTCTGCGACGGAAGAATCGTAGGTATTGCGGAATACGAAGGTACGACGATCTATGATGCAAAAGGACAGTATTTAGTTCCTGGTCTGATCGATGGTCATGTGCATATCGAAAGTTCTCTGTTAGCACCTAAAGAGTTTGCGAAAATCTCTCTATTACATGGTGTGACGACAGTAGTAACTGATCCTCACGAAATCGGAAATGTCGCCGGAAATTTGGGCCTTGAATTTATGCTGGCAGATGCAAAAGAGACGCCGATGAATATATTCATCATGCTACCTTCTTGTGTGCCTGTCACACCATTTGAAACAAGTGGCGCTGTCTTAGATGCAAAAGCACTTGCTCCTTTTCTTGAGTATCCTGAAGTACTTGGTCTAGCTGAAGTAATGAACTATCAGGCAGTCGCTTCAAATGAGCAAACGATTATCGATAAATTACAGCTGATGCATCAAAAGAACAAAAAAATCGATGGCCACGCCGCAGGAATCAACGGGGACGACTTAAACGTTTATTTAACTGCTGGCATTCGTACAGACCACGAAGCAACGACCGCCCAAGAAGCGGAGGAGCGTTTAGCGCTAGGAATGTATTTGATGGTTCGAGAAGGAACCGTCGCAAAAGATCTACAGGCACTCTTACCTGCTATCACACCTGACAATTCACGTCGCTGTTTATTCGTGACCGATGATAAATTGATCGATGATCTTGTAGCAGAGGGTTCAATTGATCATATCGTTCGTCAAGCAATCTTGGCGGGAATGGATCCACTACAAGCCATCCAGATGGCTTCATTGAATGCGGCAGAATGTTTTGGTTTACAACATTTAGGGGCAGTTGCGCCAGGCTATCAGGCAGACTTTTTCTTAACAGATGACTTGAACAAGTTGCCGATCAATACCGTGTTCCATCAAGGAGAAACGGTTGTGGCAGATGGACAGTTGGCTCCTGATCTTACAGAAATAAAAAATCAGCCAGCGATTGACGCGTTACCCAAAATGGCAGTTGCACCATTTGATCCAAACTCATTGACATTGGCTTTAGATTCAACAACCGCTCATGTCATCGAGATCATTCCAAATAGTTTGTTGACAAACGATTTATTGGAGCAAGTTCAAGTCGATAATGGTTCTTTCACTCCTTCAGTGGCAGATGATCAACTAAAGATTGCTGTCATCGAACGACATCATGCTACAGGAAATATTGGTCTAGGAATTGTCAAAGGGTTCCAACTAAAAAGGGGTGCCTTAGCTACTACTGTGGCTCACGATTCACATAATATCGTCGTTGTAGGAACAAATGATGAAGATATGTGCTACGCTGCTGAACAATTAATCAAAAAAGGCGGTGGGATGATTGTTGTAGATCAACAAACTGAATTAGCTTGTTTACCATTACCTATTGGCGGTTTGATGTCACTCGAATCTTATGAAACAGTTAATCAGCAATTACTGAACTTGACTGACCAAGCGCATCAGTTAGGCGCAAGTGAAGCATTCGATCCTTTCTTGACACTTTCATTTTTAACATTATCAGTTATTCCTGAATTGAAAATCACCGATATGGGACTCTTCTCTTTTTCAAAATTTGCCTTGATTCCCGTCTGTGACCAAAAAGACTAAAAAACAAAAAAGAAGAGACAAGAACTTACAGTTCCTACTCTCTTCTTTTTTCTATTCGGTTTTGTCCACAAACTGCGCTTCTACACGATAGATCCGTTGTCCTCGAGAAGAAAACTTCTCTTCATATTCTGTCATGATATTGTCCTCAAAGTCACTTTGATGTAGATCAAGCCAGACTTTTTTTAACCGCATTCCGTATTGTGAAAAACTAGCCAACGAATATTCAAATAATCCTTGATTATCTGTTTTGAAATGAATTTCACCATTTGGTTTTAAGATCTCTTCATCGACAGCTAAAAATGTACGATACGTCAATCGTCGTTTCTCATGTCTCTTTTTAGGCCATGGATCTGAAAAATTCAAATAAATCTGATCGATCTCATTCTCTGAAAAGTACTCAGTCAAAGCGGAACCGTCCACGTGCAATAATCTTAAATTAGGTAATGGTTCCTCCAATACTTTGTCTAAAGCAATGGACACGACACTTACTTGCATTTCAATCCCGATATAATTGATTTCTGGATGAGCTTTGGCCATCCCAGTAATAAACTGTCCTTTTCCCATGCCGATCTCAATATGGATTGGTTGATCATTACCAAATAATTCTTTCCATTTTCCGCGCCATTTTGTTGGCTCGTTGATGACGATTTCTGGATGAGCAGCTAACATCTCTGCTGCATTTGGTCGGTTGCGAACACGCATCTTTTTCTTCCTCTCTATTCCTACAAAAGATTGTTCCTTGTATTTCACTGAATTTATTATAAATTGCTATTGGTATTACCCCTAAAAATAAAAAAATCAACTGAATAGCCGAGCTTAACCACTAAAAATTCGTTTAAGTTGTAAAATCTCTTCATTCATTCGTCGATAATCTTCACGTTTGCAGTAGCGTGTGATTTCTTGTAATAGGTTCATCACCGCATACCAATGTAATTTTTCTAAAATTTCATCTGTTGGTCGGATACCGTAGCTGATCAACCACTTATTCCAACTAGACAATGGCACGTAATTCCCTAAAATAGTCGCAATATCTACCGCTGGATCAGCGAACATGATTGAATCCCAATCAACTAAATATAAATAATTTTTACAGACTAACCAATTCCGATGATTGACATCTCCATGCACGACCGCTAGTTTTTCCTTGTCCACCGAAGGAATTTGTTGGCACAAATAGCGATAAACGAGTTGTAAAAATTGATTGTTTTTTAGGCTATCAGGCAAATCTTGTTCATAATATTGCAGCATTTTCTGGGGTGTCAATACCCTCCCACCAATTCGAGAAAGCATTGTTTTTAAAGACGTCGAATGATGTAGATGGTACAGTACATCAATGACATCATTTCTTTGGCCAATCTCACTAGGCGTCAACAAGCGACCTTCCAGCCATTCTTGTGCGGTCAAGGTATCGCCATCTCCTGTTCGCTTAGTCCACACTAATTTCGGCGTAATGCCTTCACGAGAGAGTGCAGCGAGCATTGGCGTTGTGTTCCTCTTGATAAAAACTTTGTCTTTATCACGCATGCCTATGTATGTTTTTCCTGTGTCACCTTTGATGGGGCGTAACCGCCACTCTTGGTCTAACTGAAACTCCATCGCGCATTCTCCCGTCCTCTACTATATGTTTGCAGTATCTATTATTCTAGTCGCCCAAGTCTTGAACGTCAAGCACATATACGTTCTTTTTCTATGTTTTACCCTCTAAAAAACCAACTTTTATCAAAATAAAAAAAGTCCCTAGTGATTTCTTCTTATTCATAAGGTTTAGCACACTCTTTTTTGTCCATGGAAAAAAAGAGGAAAGTTCGAAAAAACATAAAGTGATTTCGAACTTTCCTACAAGAATTCCTATTTATTTCTCATAAAAAAGTGAGGGTTCTCAGCTCACTTCAAACGTTACTTCTGAATTCCGAGCCAAGAAGATTCCTTTTTCTAGTCAAGCCACTTACTTTTCAAATGCTACTCCGCAATCTTCTTGATCCGAGATGGCACGTACCATTTGATTAAGAGTCCGTTGACAACAAGATAGACCAAGATAGGTAGCCATCTTTCATTCCCATCCAGAACAACAGCAGCGATCACTCCAAATAAAACAGCAACAAAAGTCAATAACCAAGTCAAAAGACGTTGGAGTGCTCCACTTTTTTGACTCTCTTGGATAGGATACAATTGGACCAAGATCATATAGCGAAACTGACTATATAAAGGTAATAATTGAAAGCCAATCAAATATAGAAATAATGATCCAATGCCTAAAGTAAAGTATAGATCGTTGATTCCGGCGATAATGATCGAGCCAATCACTGTTAAACGTACGTACAAGCCAATAAAGTCTGATCCTCTAGCAAAGCGACGAGCAAATAAATAAAGATACGTGTTTTTCGTTTCTTTCTTGATTCCTTGTAACACCGGATCAAGATAACGGCGCCTTTTGACTTTTGCGGTGATCTCTGGCACATCTGTAAACAAATTAATGAACTGATAGATTTGGTGCAAACGTTGTTTTTCTAATTGGATCATTTTTTCCCAGTCTAAATGAGCGGACATTTTTTTCCATAAGAACACATAATAGATCCCAGCTTGAATAGATGAAAGAATCAAGCCCAACCAAATATTCCCATAAAAAGAGAGGAGTAAGATACCAAATGACGAGACCCACCAACCATACTTAAACAAGTTTTTACGCGTTTCTTCCATACGATAAAAATCTGCTCGCTTCACTTGTAAATGACTAGACTTCAAACTCCATAGTATAAGTAGATAAACAAAAAACAGCGAAAATGGTTGTTGCGTTGAAACCACAACTAACGGCATCGCAAATCCACACACTAATCCTAGAAAAACCATAGGAAAAATACAAGAATAACGAAAAGCTCGTTGCAAATAGCCTTTCATTTCTTTTTCTTTCGGTAAAAGAAAAACTAAATCTGCTGGCTCCGCAAAAGTCGCGATTTTTCCAACGATCAAGCAAATCATCCAAATCAATGAGACGATGATACCTCCAATCGAAAAAGGAGCCTCGAGTGTTTTTAGCCAGTTAGAATAATAAAGGCCTAGACCCCCAATCAAAAATAAACAGACTAGTACAAAATGGTCGTTGAATACATAGCGTAAATATTTCATCATTTTTTTATGATGTTTTGCTAGTCTTTTTTGAAAAAAATCATTCATAACCTTGCTCCTTCGTCAATGCGATGTAGATTTCATCTAGGGATGCTTCCGGCATTCTAAAAGCAGTTTGCAACTCTGCTAACGTGCCATCTGCTCTGATTTCTCCTTCATGAAGAACAACAAAACGGTCACAATATTTTTCAGCAGTGGCTAAAATATGCGTAGACATCAAAATACCAGACCCCTCATTTTTCATCTCAACCATTAATTCCAACAAAGCATTGATGGCTAATGGATCAAGACCCAAAAAAGGCTCGTCGATGATATACAAAGATGGCTCAATCAAAAAAGCACACAAAATCATGACTTTTTGTTTCATCCCTTTTGAAAAATTCGCTGGAAACCACTCTAAACGATTAGACAAACGAAACGTGTGTAACAATTTTTCTGCCCGTTTCATCGCGATATCCATTGGAATGTTATAAGCCATCGCCGTTACCTCAATGTGTTCTTTTAAAGTAAGTTCTTCATATAATGAAGGAGTTTCTGGAATATAACCAATTTGTTTACGATAATTTTCTACATCCTTTTTAAGAGATAACTGATTGATTTCAATTTTACCTTTCGTTGGTTCAAGCAAACCGATAATATGCTTGATCGTTGTACTTTTTCCTGCTCCATTCAAACCAATCAACCCAACCATTTCTCCAGGTTGTACGTTAAAACTGATATCTTTCAAAACAGGTAAATGACCATAGCCACCTGTAACATGTTCGATTTTTAAACTCATATTTCTTCCTCCGTTAATATATTGTCTTCATTATACCACGAAGCAAATCACGTCCAATTATTTTTTACGTGCATTCTCATGAACTTATGTTAAAGTTGAGGTAACGAAACTTGAATAAAAGAAAGGTGTTTTTATATGGACAATTGTATTTTTTGTAAAATCATCAATCAAGAAATCCCTAGCTATAAAATCTATGAAGACGAGAAAATCTATGCGTTCTTAGATATCTCTCAATCAACTAAAGGACACACATTGATCATTCCTAAAGAACACGTAACTGATATCTTTGATTACAACGAGGAATTAGCCAGTGATGTCTTTGCCCGTATCCCAAAAATTGCTCGTTCCATCGAAAAAGCATTCCCGGAAATGGAAGGTTTAAATATTATCAATAATAATCGAGAACTAGCCTATCAAACCGTTTTTCATTCCCATATCCATTTAATTCCGCGTTATAGTAAACAAGATGACTTCTCCATTCACTTTGGAAACCATCAAGCAGATTATACAACGGAAGAAATGACTGCTATCCAAGAAAAAATCAAAGAGCAGGTGACGTTTCATGGTTAAAAATTTTCTAAAAGGATTAGTATTCGGTGCTGTTACCGGTGCAGCAGCAGGATTATTATTTGCACCACGTAGTGGAAATGAGACCAGAGAGAAATTGATTGCAGAATTAGATGAAGCAACTGAATTAACCAACGAATTAAATAACAGTTTAAATAATTTTAAACACGCGTTATCTGAAACAAAAAAAACAGCTGAAACTATTATTCCACCTTTTCAAGAATCAATCGAAAAAGACCTTGAAAATTTCAAATTCCAAGCAGAACCACGAGTTACACAAATCCAAGAACAAGTAGAAAAACTTTCGGCACATTTACCTGAAAGCTTGACAGACGTGCAATAATGATCAAAAATCAAGCACTTTTGATAACTATATGTCTTTTTCATGTACCTAGATGTATGGAATGTGACAAAAATTTGAATTTTGTTTGAAACTATCAGTCAGAACGTTTTTATTCGCTAATAGATATGGTATAGTAATATTTGTGAAAACCAATAATAAATTACAGGAGTGCAAAACTTAAATGAAAAAGAAAAAAATAATTTTAGCTGCGACAAGTGCGTTAGCTATTCTAACACTAGCAGCTTGTTCTGGTGGCGGGGATACAAACAAGGATATCGTAACCATGAAAGGCGGCACAATCACCGTCGCTGATTTTTATGAAAAAGCAAAATCTGAATCCGCTAACCAACAATTACTTCAACAAATGGTGATCTATGATGTATTCAATAGCAAATACAATGACAAAGTTTCAGATAAAGAAGTAGATGCTGAATATAATAAAACAAAAGAAACTTATGGTGACAGCTTCGAGACACAATTAGAATCTGCAGGATTTACAGAAGAAAGCTATAAAGAATTCCTTCGTAATAAGCTTGTCTTTAAAGCTGGGATCGAATCTCATGTGAAATTGACAGATGAAGACTTGAAGAAAACGTGGGAAACATTCCATCCAGAAGTAGAAGCACAAATCATCAAAGTTGCTAGTGAAGACGAAGCAAAAGAAGTTAAGAAATCAGCTGATGACGGCAAAGATTTCGAAGAACTAGCGAAAGAAAAATCAACAGATACAACTAAAGACGATGGTGGTAATATCAAGTTTGACTCAGAAACACAAACTGTTCCATCTGAAGTAAAAGAAGCTGCCTTCAAACTTAAAGACGGTGAGATCTCAGATGTGATCACTGCAACAAATCCTTCTACTTACGCAACAGAATACTATGTCGTTAAAATGGTGAAAAACCAAGATAAAGGAAACGACATGGATAAATTCAAAGATCAATTAGAAGAAATTGCGACTCAAGCAAAAGTAAATGACAGCGAATTTACAACAAAAGTAATCGGTGAAGAACTAAAAGAAGCGAATGTAAAAATCAAAGATGACGCATTCCAAAACATCTTGACACCATTTACTTCAGCTACGACAAGTACATCTTCAACTGAAGACTCAGCAACAGAAAGCTCAGCAACAAAGAGTTCTGAAACAAAATCAACTGATTCTACTGAAGCATCTGAAACAGAGCAAAGCACGACTGAATCAACAAACGAATAAGCACTATACGCTTCTAGACATTAAAAATACACGCTAGAGAAAATATAAAAAAAGTGGTTTAGGAAGAGAGAAGTCTTCCTAAACCACTTTTTTGAATACGATCAGTTCTCATTATCCATCTCTGCTAACGGAAAGTAAAAAATTCTTTGGGTTCATAAAAAAATGTTTGGGGAAATAGTCCTTTAGAACCACCTAAAAGCGAATAAACGACGGGAACAAAAATCCTCTCTTCGGAAATAAAGCGACATCCACAAAAGGTGAAAAACAACTTTCATGGATGTCGTCTTATTTATCGAGGCTAAATACTTCTGTCTCGACCTCTTTAAAACTAATGAGATGATATCAATAAATTGTTACGTATCTTTCATTATCTATCGAACAATTACCATCATTTCTGTTTTGGTACATAAAAACTACGATTATCAAGACCAAATATTCGATCTGTATATTTCCCTGGCTCTGTTTGACGAATTGCAGTAGACATCATTTGCATCGAAGCATCGATCGTGTCGATCTGGTGTAAGACTTCAGCTTCCATGATTCGAGGTCGAACAGGCGAACCATATTCTAACAATCCATGATGTGATAGAACCATATGACGTAAGATCAGCACATCTTCTTCTTCCTCACTGATTTTCAACGCTAAACAAGCTTTTGTGATTTCTTCGTCAATTAAAACTAAATGCCCTACTAAATTACCCGCTAATGTGTATTCTGTTGCCATTGAGCCGGACAACTCGATCACTTTTCCTAAATCATGTAAGATAATCCCCGCATAAAGTAGTGGGCGATTCAATTCAGGGTATTCATCAGCAATCGCTTTACCTAAGTGTAACATCGATACTGTATGATAAGCCAATCCACTAGCAAATGCGTGATGATTTCGTTTTGCTGCTGGATATTCAAAAAATTGTTTTTGGTATTTATTGAGTAAATAACGCACGATTCGATTCCAATGTGCATTTGTAATCTCAAATAGCAATTGGTTGATTTCTTCTTCCATTTCTTCTTTTCTTAATGGTGCTCTTTCCATGTACAAACTTGGATCACTCGGTTCATCAACTTTTGTTAAACGCATATGCAAGATTTTAACTTGAGGATTCCCTTGATAGACCTCGCGTTTACCATTTAAAAAAACAACTGTTCCAGGCGTAAATTTTTTGATCTCGTCCTCTGATGCATCCCAATATTTGCCATCAATTGTTCCTGATGTATCTTGAAATGTAAAAGCGATAAATTTCTTACCGTTCTTAGCGATTCTTACATCTGCATTTTTGATCAAAACGAATTGTTCGAATTGTTCATCAACGACTAATTCACGTATTTTTTTCACTATTTGCACCTTCTAACTTTCTCACAGATTGTTCTAGCTCATGATAATAGCTTACCATTTCTTGATCAGAAGACAAGCAGATTACTTGATAGGTTTTGCTAAATTCAGCTAGTAGTTTAGCTAAACGGTATTTTCTCTTATGGTCGTAGTGTAGCCAGCCATCATCAATGATCACTGGACAGATCGAACGTTTCGCTTCCAAAGCAAGATATGCAAAACGCATCGCCATGATCATCTGGTCCTTTGTCCCTGTCGATAGTTCATAAATTGGAAACTCATCTGTACCATTTGTTAATGTCAATGTATCGTTTTTCAATTGTATTTCTTGGTACTGTCGATCAGTTAGGATACTTAGATAGTCTCCAGCTAATTTGAGTAACTGTGGTAATTGCCGTTCACTTAATTCTGTCGAAAGATCACCTAAAAATGTCCCAGCAATCACTAAGCCGCCCCACTCTTCAAATAAAGTTTGTAGTTGAGCTTTTTGTAGACTTTCCTGTTGATATAATTCATCTAATGTCCCATCTTGTTGTAATCCCTCAATTTGCAACTGTAAGCGTTGACGTTGCTCACTTTTCCTACTTTCTTCCCTCTTTAGTTCTTGCAATCGTTCGGATTCACGAGCAATCTGAGTCTGCAACTGACTATAAGTAATGACAGTTTTAAAAATAGGGGAAAGAATATGCTCCAATTCTTCAAAACGTGCTTGTTGTTGCTTCGTTTGCTCCGCCTTTTGTAAAAAAATCGGTACTTCTGATGGGTAAGAAAGTTTTGCTTCAGTAAATTGTTCCTTGTATTCTTCTAACCACATTTTTTGTTTCTTTTTCAATGCGTTGATTTCTTGCTTCAACAAAGTATTTTGTTGATAACTTCTAGCATATTTCATTTGTTCCATTTCTTGGATGAACGTGGTTAATAGAGCCATTTTTTCCGAGAGAGATTTATGCTGGAGCGGTAACCATTCTTTTGCTAGGTCAAGTTCCCCTTCTATCTGTAAGAGTTGTTCCTGTATCTCTCGTTCTCGTTGTTGTTTTTTTTGAAAAACAGCATAAAGCTTTTGATAATCTGTTACTTCTTGGCCCTCATTTTTCATCGTTTCAATCGTGTTCATTATTCCTAATGAGTGATGATAGGCAAAATCAGCCACTGATTGTTCCATTTTTTGTTGCTTTCGTTTATTCTCATTGATTGTTTGAGTAATCTCTTCTAATTGTGCCAATACAATATCCAGTTGCCCTAGTTTCTCTTGCCACTTCCCTTTGATTTCTGGCAAATTTTGGTCTGTAGTGTTCTTAGATGTTCTACGAGTAAACGTATAGCCAACCACTCCCAAAGCAAGCAATGGCCCCAATATTTTTCCAGGCATAGGTAAGAACAAACCAATTACAGCTAACACTAACGCACCAATGTAAAATTTGAAAAAAGATTGTTTTTCTGGAACATCTTGGATCGGCCTTGTTTGGATCAGCGTTGGGTGGGCTAGTTCTAATTCATTGATCTCTGCTTCTAGTGTTTGTTGCTGTTCCTTCACAATATCAAAACGAATCGCTAACTGACTGTGTTCATCATTTAATTGTTGCACCAGCGTATACAAAGAACGCCACTCTGGATCATCAATAAATTCCTGTGGCCGTTGCAATCGATCCCAGCGCCAACGTTGTTCCAATATTTTTAATTCTGACGCTGTTTCCCTTGTCTCTACTTGCAGTCTCTGCCACTCATCCATTAATTGTTCAGTTGAAAATTGCTTTTGCTGTAGTGCTTTCAATTCTTGTTCTTGTTCTAAATAAAAATAATAACGTGCAGACTGCTGATCCATCCCACTATGTCGCTCTAACGAAGCCTCAAGTTCTTCCAGGCGTTCGTTCATTTGTTGATAACGTTTGGTAAATACTTCTAAATCTTGTATTAATGATTCATCCGGTACTTCAGCTAGCATATTTTTTTTCAGTGATTGCCACTCTTCATATAAAGAGAAATTCAATTCTTGTTGATGATACAACGTAAGTTTTTGATTGATTTGTTCGATATCATGTACTAAGAGCTGTTGTTGTTCCGCTAGTCGTTGTTCCTCCATGATCCATTCACTATAGATCGCCTCTTGCTCTTGCTTTTGATGAATCTTTTCTTGTAGTTGTTTCCATTCATTTAGTCGCTGATTAATCACTAATTTTTGACCTTTTCTTTTAAATAACTTATCAGCTGATTGATAATATTCTTGTCTTTTTTGAAAGACATGAGAACTTCCAGTGATCCCTAATGAGATCAACGCATCATGCAATTCTTTTTCTGTTAAATGAGCAAGTTCACTCAGTTGTTCTTGTTGAAATGTAAAAACCTGCTGGAATAACTCTTTCGTCAAAGGTGAAAGTAGTTTTTCTAAGAGTTCGTCACTTCCACTTTGACCATTGAATGTGACCTTCGACTTGCCTCGATTCTGTTGTTTATATCTTTCCACATAAATTTCTCCATGTATGGGATGATTCAGCCATAATTTCCCACCATATGCAGAACCGTCTCGCGGTGTGTAGTCTTTCTTTTTCTTTCCTTTAGAAGGAAAACCAAAAAGGATGGCTTGGATGAATTGATAGATCGTTGACTTTCCCGCTTCATTTTCACCGTAAATCAACTGATTGCCAGAGGTAAAATCAAAGGTTTGTTGACGCCACTTTCCAAAAGCTGCTATTTCGATTTTTAAAATATTCATTCAGTACCCCCCTCAAACAAAAAGTCTTGCCGAATGATTTCTTGGGCCTTTTCTATCGTAGATTCTTGAAAATCCGGTAGCAGATCCAACACTTTGATTGCCTCTTGATTTGTGTAGGCTTCTTGTAATATATGCTGAAAATCTTCTTTTGTTTGGTAATTTTCGAATAATTGTTCAAACATCAATGTTGAAGCAGACAAAGAAATTTTCACCTTGTTATCTCTTTCTAAAGTAGATATACGCCAAATAACTAAATTCGAAAATTTCCTGTTTGTTTCTTCCTTCAAATAATCTAATAATTCTCCAGAATGAATACGATCCAACACTTCCTGATCTAAGTGTTCATAATCAATGATCTCAAATTCAACGAGTGTCATCTTATTGGGTTCCACTAATTCTTGTTGGATTTTCTTCAATACATCCGTCGTTTGTTTCACTTCTCTGAGAGAAATTTGCTGGCGTTTCCAATAAACCTCTGCTACTTTTATAGGTGTTGTTCGACAAGACGCTCCTTGAAGTTCAACTAGAACTATTGAAGTCGCTGACTCTTCTTTTTTTGTATGTCCTTGTGGTGCACCAGGATAAAGAATTGTTCCTTTTTCATTTAATTTAGTTGGCACATGGATATGGCCTAACGCCCAGTAGTCATAGCCTTTTGCTTCCATTTGCTTTGCTTGAAATGGTGCATAATTCCCATGAGTTGACCCAATTTCACCATGATAGAGTCCAATATGATAGTCGACAGCAAAACGTTGGGGAAATTCAGGTACCTTTTCCTCAGTGATCCATTGTTTTGTGTAACTAAAACCACTGAGTGCGATCGTTTCACCAACATCCGTCGTCATTTGCAGTGTCTCTACAGTTTCCGAAGTAAACAAAGAAAGATTCTCGGGGAATTCAAACCAATATCTCTCTTTTTGATAAAAATCATGATTACCAAATGTTAAAAAAACTGAGATATTGTGTTCTCCTAAGCGCTTGATTTGTTCCGAAAAATGCTTTTGGATCTTTAGCGAAGGACGATTCTGGTGGAAGCTATCCCCTACCAGTAAAACAAAATCAACCTGATGTTTGATTGCTTGTTCCACAATATTTTCAAGTACGGTCAAATTAGCCCGTAATAATTTCTTTTGAACTTTTCCATCAATTTCCACTAATCCTTCAAATGAACGATCCATATGCAAATCTGCCGCATGAATAAATTTGACCATTAAGCTACTACCTCCCTATATACAAGATAATAAAATATAAGTTTGTCTGTATCGCTTTACTAAAACAGATCGATATCTGTTGACATTTTTTGTTTATACATGATTTATCATAACATTTCCATTGCTTTTTTTCAGCAAAAACCGAAAATTTGTTCGCATCCAGACAAAAAAACAGCTGAACTTTCGTTCAACTGTTTTCATTTGCGTGGCGGCGTCCTACTCTCACAAGGGGCAACCCCTCACTACAATCGGCGCTAAGAAGCTTAACTTCTGTGTTCGGCATGGTTACAGGTGTATCCTTCTCGCCATCGCCACCACACTTGGTGTTATCTATATTTGAGTAAATCTTGTTCACTCAAAACTGGATTTGAAGTATCAGTAAGAAACTCTCCGAGTTTTTCATTTTATTTTGGTTAAGTCCTCGATCGATTAGTATCAGTCCGCTCCATACATCACTGTACTTCCACTCCTGACCTATCTACCTGATCATCTCTCAGGGATCTTACTTTCTTAAAGAAATGGGAAATCTCATCTTGAGGTGGGCTTCACACTTAGATGCTTTCAGCGTTTATCCCTTCCCTACATAGCTACCCAGCAATGCCCTTGGCAGAACAACTGGTACACCAGCGGTAAGTCCATCCCGGTCCTCTCGTACTAAGGACAGCTCCTCTCAAATTTCCAACGCCCGCGACGGATAGGGACCGAACTGTCTCACGACGTTCTGAACCCAGCTCGCGTGCCGCTTTAATGGGCGAACAGCCCAACCCTTGGGACCGACTACAGCCCCAGGATGCGACGAGCCGACATCGAGGTGCCAAACCTCCCCGTCGATGTGGACTCTTGGGGGAGATAAGCCTGTTATCCCCAGGGTAGCTTTTATCCGTTGAGCGATGGCCCTTCCATGCGGAACCACCGGATCACTAAGCCCGACTTTCGTCCCTGCTCGACTTGTAGGTCTCGCAGTCAAGCTCCCTTCTGCCTTTACACTCTTCGAATGATTTCCAACCATTCTGAGGGAACCTTTGGGCGCCTCCGTTACTCTTTAGGAGGCGACCGCCCCAGTCAAACTGCCCATCTGACACTGTCTCCCACCACGATAAGTGGTGCGGGTTAGAGTGGCCATAACGCAGGGGTAGTATCCCACCAGCGCCTCCATCGAAACTAGCGTTCCGACTTCTACGGCTCCTACCTATCCTGTACATGCGGTACAGACACTCAATATCAAACTACAGTAAAGCTCCATGGGGTCTTTCCGTCCTGTCGCGGGTAACCTGCATCTTCACAGGTACTAAAATTTCACCGAGTCTCTCGTTGAGACAGTGCCCAAATCGTTACGCCTTTCGTGCGGGTCGGAACTTACCCGACAAGGAATTTCGCTACCTTAGGACCGTTATAGTTACGGCCGCCGTTTACTGGGGCTTCAATTCGTACCTTCGCTTACGCTAAGCACTCCTCTTAACCTTCCAGCACCGGGCAGGCGTCAGCCCCTATACTTCATCTTACGATTTTGCAGAGACCTGTGTTTTTGATAAACAGTCGCTTGGGCCTATTCACTGCGGCTGATCTGACGATCAGCACCCCTTCTCCCGAAGTTACGGGGTCATTTTGCCGAGTTCCTTAACGAGAGTTCTCTCGCTCACCTTAGGATTCTCTCCTCGACTACCTGTGTCGGTTTGCGGTACGGGTCGTTGTTTTCTCACTAGAAGCTTTTCTCGGCAGTGTGACGTCAGGAACTTCGGTACTATTATTTCCCTCCCCATCACAGCTTGTCCTTAAAGTTAGAAGCATTTGACTCCTATCAAGACTTACTGCTTGGACAGACATTTCCGATCGTCTGCATTCCTTAGCCTCCTGCGTCCCTCCAT
Organism: Enterococcus mundtii; assembly: GCF_002813755.1. Taxonomy (NCBI): domain Bacteria; kingdom Bacillati; phylum Bacillota; class Bacilli; order Lactobacillales; family Enterococcaceae; genus Enterococcus; species Enterococcus mundtii. The sequence continues at coordinate 2,713,653 of NZ_CP018061.1, forward strand.
TGCTCAAACAAAAACAACGAGTACAGGAATATCAACCTGTTGTCCATCGCCTACGCCTGTCGGCCTCGGCTTAGGTCCCGACTAACCCTGGGCGGACGAGCCTTCCCCAGGAAACCTTAGTCATTCGGTGGACAGGATTCTCACCTGTCTTTCGCTACTCATACCGGCATTCTCACTTCTAAGCGCTCCAGCAGTCCTCACGATCTACCTTCAACGCCCTTAGAACGCTCTCCTACCAATACACCTAAAGGTGTACTCCACAGCTTCGGTAATATGTTTAGCCCCGGTACATTTTCGGCGCAGGGTCACTCGACTAGTGAGCTATTACGCACTCTTTAAATGGTGGCTGCTTCTAAGCCAACATCCTAGTTGTCTGTGCAACCCCACATCCTTTTCCACTTAACATATATTTTGGGACCTTAGCTGGTGGTCTGGGCTGTTTCCCTTTCGACTATGGATCTTATCACTCACAGTCTGACTCCCGGATATGAATGAATGGCATTCGGAGTTTATCTGAATTCGGTAACCCGAGATGGGCCCCTAGTCCAAACAGTGCTCTACCTCCATCATTCTCAATTCCGAGGCTAGCCCTAAAGCTATTTCGGAGAGAACCAGCTATCTCCAAGTTCGTTTGGAATTTCTCCGCTACCCACACCTCATCCCCGCACTTTTCAACGTACGTGGGTTCGGTCCTCCAGTGCGTTTTACCGCACCTTCAACCTGGACATGGGTAGATCACATGGTTTCGGGTCTACGACTACATACTCAAACGCCCTATTCAGACTCGCTTTCGCTGCGGCTCCGTCTCTTCAACTTAACCTCGCATGCAATCGTAACTCGCCGGTTCATTCTACAAAAGGCACGCCATCACCCATTAACGGGCTTTGACTTGTTGTAGGCACACGGTTTCAGGTTCTATTTCACTCCCCTTCCGGGGTGCTTTTCACCTTTCCCTCACGGTACTGGTTCACTATCGGTCACTAGGGAGTATTTAGCCTTGGGAGATGGTCCTCCCGGATTCCGACGGAATTCCTCGTGTTCCGCCGTACTCAGGATCCTCCTAGGTGCCTTCCAAATTTCATCTACGGGGCTTTCACCCTCTTTGACTGACTTTTCCAAGTCATTCGACTATCTGAAAGAACTACCATATCGGAGTCCTACAACCCCAATGAGCAAGCTCATTGGTTTGGGCTTTTCCCGTTTCGCTCGCCGCTACTCAGGGAATCGAATTTTCTTTCTCTTCCTGCAGGTACTTAGATGTTTCAGTTCTCTGCGTCTACCTCGTATACGCTATGTATTCACGTATACGTAACATCCTATAAAAGATGCTGGGTTCCCCCATTCGGAAATCTCTGGATCATAGCTTACGTACAGCTCCCCAAAGCATATCGGTGTTAGTCCCGTCCTTCATCGGCTCCTAGTGCCAAGGCATCCACCGTGCGCCCTTATTCACTTAACCTTATCAACCTTACGGTTGGGTTTTGATCTTTCTTCTAGCGATAGAAGTCCAATCAAGAAAAATAAGCAATTGAACTTATTAAAAAACTCATTCAACGCGGTGTTCTCGGTTTGTATTACTTACATTTTTACTTCAATATCCAGTTTTCAATGAACAAAATTTTGAGAGTAGACCTCTCAAAACTGAACAAAGTATCGACAAACGTGTGTAGTCTCCGTAATATTCCTTAGAAAGGAGGTGATCCAGCCGCACCTTCCGATACGGCTACCTTGTTACGACTTCACCCCAATCATCTATCCCACCTTAGGCGGCTGGCTCCAAAAAGGTTACCTCACCGACTTCGGGTGTTACAAACTCTCGTGGTGTGACGGGCGGTGTGTACAAGGCCCGGGAACGTATTCACCGCGGCGTGCTGATCCGCGATTACTAGCGATTCCGGCTTCATGTAGGCGAGTTGCAGCCTACAATCCGAACTGAGAGAAGCTTTAAGAGATTAGCTTAGCCTCGCGACTTCGCGACTCGTTGTACTTCCCATTGTAGCACGTGTGTAGCCCAGGTCATAAGGGGCATGATGATTTGACGTCATCCCCACCTTCCTCCGGTTTGTCACCGGCAGTCTTGCTAGAGTGCCCAACTAAATGATGGCAACTAACAATAAGGGTTGCGCTCGTTGCGGGACTTAACCCAACATCTCACGACACGAGCTGACGACAACCATGCACCACCTGTCACTTTGCCCCCGAAGGGGAAGCTCTATCTCTAGAGTGGTCAAAGGATGTCAAGACCTGGTAAGGTTCTTCGCGTTGCTTCGAATTAAACCACATGCTCCACCGCTTGTGCGGGCCCCCGTCAATTCCTTTGAGTTTCAACCTTGCGGTCGTACTCCCCAGGCGGAGTGCTTAATGCGTTAGCTGCAGCACTGAAGGGCGGAAACCCTCCAACACTTAGCACTCATCGTTTACGGCGTGGACTACCAGGGTATCTAATCCTGTTTGCTCCCCACGCTTTCGAGCCTCAGCGTCAGTTACAGACCAGAGAGCCGCCTTCGCCACTGGTGTTCCTCCATATATCTACGCATTTCACCGCTACACATGGAATTCCACTCTCCTCTTCTGCACTCAAGTCTCCCAGTTTCCAATGACCCTCCCCGGTTGAGCCGGGGGCTTTCACATCAGACTTAAGAAACCGCCTGCGCTCGCTTTACGCCCAATAAATCCGGACAACGCTTGCCACCTACGTATTACCGCGGCTGCTGGCACGTAGTTAGCCGTGGCTTTCTGGTTAGATACCGTCAAGGGGTGAACAGTTACTCTCACCCTTGTTCTTCTCTAACAACAGAGTTTTACGATCCGAAAACCTTCTTCACTCACGCGGCGTTGCTCGGTCAGACTTTCGTCCATTGCCGAAGATTCCCTACTGCTGCCTCCCGTAGGAGTTTGGGCCGTGTCTCAGTCCCAATGTGGCCGATCACCCTCTCAGGTCGGCTATGCATCGTGGCCTTGGTGAGCCGTTACCTCACCAACTAGCTAATGCACCGCGGGTCCATCCATCAGCGGCACCGTAAAGCGCCTTTCAAAACGAAACCATGCGGTTTCGATTGTTATACGGTATTAGCACCTGTTTCCAAGTGTTATCCCCTTCTGATGGGCAGGTTACCCACGTGTTACTCACCCGTTCGCCACTCCTCTTTTCCCGGTGGAGCAAGCTCCGGTGGGAAAAGAAGCGTTCGACTTGCATGTATTAGGCACGCCGCCAGCGTTCGTCCTGAGCCAGGATCAAACTCTCATAATATGCTAGTTCCTCACAGCGAAAGCTGATGTGGAACTGTAGTTCGAAATTTACTTTCGAACATCATAATAGTTCATTTGTTAAGCTCAATTGTTTGCTAGCATATTGCTTGCTTGTTAAAAATGTTTGTTGTCTTGAATTGAATCAAGACGCCCTACACATTTGGTTTGTCTTACTTTGTTCAGTTTTCAAAGGTCTACGTGATAAATGAAACACAACTGCCTCAACTTATCGTTTGTGATTGCCGTAGCAACTTTTATATCTTAGCAAACCATCGAATGATTGTCAACTATTTTTTAAAAGTTTTTTGAGCTCGTTTTTCACGAGGTCGTTTTAGCAACTCACTTATCATAACTTATCGTTTGTTATTTGTCAACAGTTTATTTTGTTTTTTTCTTTGCGAAATCAACACGTATGAACTTATCTCTCATAACCAACTTCGTTATATTATCATAAGAAAATATGATTGTCAACAAAACTTTTAAACAAATTTCATGATTGTTTTCATGTTTCAGCAACGTTGACTATACTATCATTAAAAAAAAGATTGGTCAAGGTAAAATTTAACTTTCACTGCACCTAATCTTTTTTTATTTATTTCACTCCATTTCTATTTCCTGATAGTTAAAATAATCAAAATCAGCATAGCTCCCTCCTCTTACATTTAAATCATGCACACCTATACCAACAAAGTTTCCTGTAAAACCACCTGATAGTGTCTGCACATCAATTTTAGCACCGATTTTTTTCCAGTCTTGCGAACGTTCCACATAAAATTGCCCAAAAGTCTTTTCAACAACTACTTTGATCACTGTCTCTCTTCCTCTTAGCGGATAAATTTCAGGGCTAATCGTAACATGGCCTTCAACTGCACTAAGTAATCGGAGACACTTTCCTATCATTTCATCCCAGGTCAAACAGCAATAATAGTAATTTTCTTCATTTAGAAAAAGAAGTAGTCCAGCCATTTGGTTGAAGTGCTTTGGCTCATATTCCATTTTAGTTTGTGCAATAAATGAAAACGTTGTTTGTCGTACCGCTAATAAGTGTTGGTCAAACATTGACTGCAGTGATTCTCCTGCGAGCATCCTTAAGTAGCCATATCGACTAGTCAAATCGCACCAAGTTGTGTCTGGTAAACAACGACGAGCGTTCCAACTTTGTTTCATTTTACCTTCAAAATCATCAAAAAAACAAGAATTGATCTTTTGGATCACTTTCTCTTGTGTTGGAATGGTGACGCTCTCTCTTGGTTCATTTCCTCCTTCTTTTATACGCAACCAATTGTCTTCTGTCCAATACACTTCTTGAATAGCTGTTTCTCTACCTAAGATAGCAACGCCTTCGATAGGACGAGTACAAAGATGGACTATATACCATCTGTCGACTTCTGTTTGAACCAAACTTGCATGCCCTACACATTGTAAGCTTGAGCTTGGGTAACCATTTGCTGTCAACATTGGATTTTTGGGATCAACTTCGTAAGGGCCTAACAAATCACGACTACGACAAACGGTAACGGCATGTCCACTACCAGTACCACCTTCAGCAGTCAGCAAATAATAGTAATCATTGACATAGTAGAGATGAGGTGCTTCGGTCTTTGCGAGTTCCGTGCCTGTAAAGATCGTGTGAATCGGCCCGACCAGTTGTTTTTGTTTTGCATCATATTCTTGAATGACGATCCCTGCAGATTTATTAGGTGTCTTTAGTCGATAGTCCCAGATTTCATTCAACAGCCATTTCTTACCTGTACGCGGATCATGAAAAAGAGAGGGATCAAAACCACTACTATTTAGATAAATTGGATTCTCCCAAGGTCCCTCGATATCTTCCGCAATCATCATGTAGTTGTGAACATCTTTAAAAGGACGTGTTACGCTTTTAACATCTGTATAAACAAGATAAAACCGTCCATCTGAGTAACTGATTTGAGGCGCCCAGATACTTCCGTTGATTGGATGACCCTTTAATGATACTTGATTCGTTAAAATATCCGTTTTATGTTCCCAATTGATTAGATCCGTTGACTCATATACACGAATGCCTGGTAACCATTCAAAAGAAGAAACGATCACATAATAAAAGCTACCCACTTTTAAAATATTCGGGTCAGGATTAAATCCACGAATGATTGGATTGATTGCTTTACTTTGAAACATCTGCTTCCCACCTTTGCTCTATTTTTTGGCGATACATACTTGAACCCGCTGCTAATAGATAGAAAAAGACAAAAGGATAAGCAATGAATTGTGTACCGAACAACAGCAAGACTCCTGAAACTAAATAAATGAGCGCTGCCATCGGACTTGCTTTTCCCTTCAACGATAAATAAAGAGCCAAACATAATCCACTCAAAGAGAGGAACAGACTCACACTAAACAATCCTGTTGTTTTTCTTAATAACTCAAACGTTTCTTCCACACTGCCAATGTACTCTAGTGAGAGAGCCTGATAGGTTTCTCGAAAATTTGAAAGAGACATTTGATTGAACGTTACAGCAATTCCACCGAAAAACAACAAAGCAGCAGATCCACCGATCAAACCAAAACTTATTTCCCATTTTTTCGTCATCTAATCGTCCTCCGTTTCAACAGTGATCCATGATTCGCGACAAATTCCCCCTTGGTATCTATTATTTTTTTCGTAATAGCGTGCGGTTTGTCTGTTTTGTTTCTCATCCCAATCATGCCAACCACTTTGGTGGACATGCGCTCCTACATCACACTCTTCAAATGTCACCTGAGCATATGGACGCCAAGGCCGGCCTAAATAGATAGAAGGCACCTCGAAATCTGCAACGATTGCACACCTAAAAAAAAGAAAACCTCGTTCTTGTACTTTTACCGTTGAAGCGGCTGTGATATAGCCATTAGAAAAACAAGCTAAACTCTTGATGGTACAATGGTCAAATACCGCATCTGCTCCACCAAAAATAAAATCGACAGTCCCTTCGATCCAACATCGTTCATAATATTGTCGACAATACTTGCGTTCCTTCGTCACTGGTGTAAGAAAGAGACGACCATCTTTTTGTGTAGCCGGCAACGGTCCTGTGCACAATGTATCTTGTTGCCCACACAATCGACAATTGATCAACTGGACTTGATGAGCATGATTGAACAGCGCGACTGCTTGCCCCACTTGTTCTCCTGCACCGGCGTTATTGATGATCTGTATATTTTCGAGACGAATGTTTTCTCCTTCAAGAAATAGCGTCGCGGTTCGAAACGTTTCTCTTGCTTCACCAGATGAAAGTGTTTGTTTCGAAAAACGGCACCCAACAATCTGTACTTCTCCTTGTCCTAGCATTTGGAAATTCGATAGCCGACATTCGACATATTCATGATAGACACCTTCTTGAATAATCATGGTCTTTTTTACGCTATCCGGCAATGAACTAAGATGAGCAATTCCTGCTTGGATGGTCTGATAGTCTGCTTGCTCTGAGAATGGGTCGATCACGATTTCTGTTTCCATTACAGGTGCTCCTTTAAAAATGCTTGCCACTTACTTCGCATGTCACGTGTTTCAAAGTGTCCACCATTTAAAGAGTGTCCTTGAAAATTCATTGGTACTCCCAGTTGTTGATAATACAAATCTAGCTGTTTATTCAAGTGATAGACGCCTTCTGTTGGACACATTCGATCGTTTGTCCCTACTATAGTAAGCCGTTTACGAGGAGCAATTTTTTGCTGGATAGCTAGGGTCGTATATTCCTTCAATAAATTAGGAATATAATAATAGTAACCGTGGCAATCTAACATCTGATGTTTCAAGAGCGTTTCAACCTCTACTTGGCTAGCTAGGTCAATACATACTTTCACACGTTCATCCAATGCACTTGTCCACCAACTTAATAGGCCACCCATAGATAACCCCATCGTTGCGATACGTTGTGTGTCAATATCTTCTCGTGTTTCCAAGTAATCGATCAAGCTTAGCACATCAAAGATCCGCATTCCCCAAAGTGTTCGTCCTGTTAATAAGAATTGCTTAAAAAGTTCACTTTCAGCAATTCCGCTGCGTTCTTCAAATCCCCAAGCATCGATCGCCCATACCCCATATCCCATACTCGTCAAAACCTTCGCAAACGAAGGTTCCACAAAATAGGATGCACCTTCTAACAATTCACTTTTTCCAAGTGAAAAATCGCCACCATGCGAGTGCAGATAGATCACAACAGGCAGAGGCTCCCTCTTTTTTGCTGGATAAATATAAATGGCAGGAACAGGTTCAAGATCATTTAATGCCAATTGATAATACTCAATTACTTGATCATCGTTGTTTTTTTGTGATAAACAGCTACCACTCGGTCTCAAGCAACGTGCGTCTCTCCCTAAGTACTCGATCAACTCCATTTTATTTAAGTTCCTTCTATAATAGATACATTCTTTTTATCCAACTCTGTCGATCGCATACGTTTAATTTCGATATCTTCCGAATCTTCAATCATGATTGCTGGTCCTTCATGATGATTGATCGTGATCTGATGGAAAGAAATATGTTTACCAAACCGCACATAAAATCCCTGTTGGCGCATGGGTTCTAAACCCGTCATCATAGCTGGCACTCCCACTTTTGCATCTTTTGCCATTGATATATCGACATGATCGAAAGAAATGTCTTGAACCGCTTGTTCTGCTAACCCGTAAATAAAACCTGCGGAAGCATGGACATTTCTAGCAGTTATCGATGAAAAATGAATACGCCGAACTTGTGGCGTTCGCTCATCGATTGGATACACTTCTTTGTCCCAGACGTAAGGATCTTTGCCACGAGGCCCGCAAAAATAATAAAGATTGATGACAAACGGACACAGTACTTGGTCCATGATCAAATTAGTTACTCGGACATCTTCGATCATCCCCCCTCGACCTCGGCGTGTCTTTAATCGAATCCCACGATCGGTTTGTTGGAATACGCAGTTCGAAATCGTTACATTCCGAATCCCGCCACTCATTTCACTTCCTAACACTACGCCACCATGACCGTGTACCATCGTACAATTGGTGATCGTGATATTTTGACAAGGTACCTTATTAACGGCATCCTCTGTCCCTGCTTTGATTGCAATACAGTCATCCCCAACATCAATATGGCAGTTACTGATATGCACATTGTGACAAGACTCTGGATCAATACCATCTGTGTTCGGGGAATCAGCAGGATTACAAATGACTACATGATCGATCGTCACATCTTGGCAATGATTCGGATGGATCGTCCAACTTGGTGAGTCGACCAACTGGATATCACGAATTGTTACTCGTCGACAATGATCAAAACCAAGCAATTTTGGCCGAGGGTACTCAAGTGTTTCATGCTCCTCTCGAAAAATGCGCCACCAGCTAGGACCACTACCATCTAATTTCCCTAAACCAGTGACAGCAATATTTTCTGCATGTTGCGCATAGATACATGAAGCATAGACCTTTTTAGGTACACCCTCCCAGCTGGATAAAATAGCTGAATACTGAGCTGGGTCATCTGTAAATTTCAATACTGCTCCAGGAGAAAGATACAACTCCACATTACTTTTCAAGCACAATGGCCCCGTTAAAAACTGCCCACTTGGAATGATTACTCTTCCCCCACCTGCTTCGGCTACTTGATCAATGGCTTGTTGGATCACCGTCGTGTTGAGTCTATCGACTGAGGCACCTAAGCTTAAAATATTTATCACTTAGATACACCTTCCACTTCTACTAAGGCTTGCAAAAAGGCACCAACACCTTTTTGATCGTTACATACAATTGGTTCACTAATATAGTAAGCATAAGAACCATCTCTTTGGTCTGCACCGCCTAGACCTGCAACTTGGCAATTTTTATTCAGATTCAGCCAGCCTTCTTTTGTTTCCAAAACAAATTCATCAAACAAACCTTGATAAGATTTTTTCAACTGAGGAAACCACACTTCTTTCTCCAGTATTCCTAAGCGAATCCCCTTTGCCATCGCATAAACGAACATACTGCTTCCTGAAGCTTCTAAATAATTCCCTTTACGTTTCGTTTCGGTTGTTACTTGGTACCAGGTGCCAGTTTCTGATTGATAAGGCAATAATGCTTCCAATGTGGATGTCACAATTTGCCCCAATAATCGACAGTCCACTTCTTTATGCAACAACTCGTAAGTATCGACACACGCCATCAAATACCAACCAATTGAGCGGCTCCAAAAATGATGGGATAATCCCGTTTCTAGATCTGCCCAAGGTTGCTTCATCTTTTCATCCCATGCATGGAACAATAAATTCGTTTTTGAGTCGAACAATCGCTGATAACTGATCTCAAATTGACGTAAGACATCTTGATAATCTTTTTTCGGCGTAAAGGTTTGGATAAATTCTGCATAAAAAGGCGCTCCCATATACAAACCATCTAACCATATTTGCCAAGGATAGATCGCCTTATGCCAAAACACACCTTCAGAGGTCCTTGGATGATTCGACAATTGTTTGGCGCAATTTTCTGCTGCTTTGCGATATTTTTCATCTCCTGTTTCTTTATAGAGGATAAAGAACAGTTTTCCAGTATTGATATGATCGATATTGTATTCTTCTAATTTATAGCCTTTGATCGAGCCATCTTCTTGTACGAAGTAGTCAATATTTGTTTGAATAAAGTCTAAGTACTTCTTCTCCTTCGTTTTCAGCCATAACAACTGAAATCCTTTCAAAACGACACCATAATCATATGACCATTTTCGTTCATATCCTTTATCTTGATACAAATAAGGTGTACGTGCCATAATACTATCTGCTAATTTCTCTGACCAATTCAATCTTCTTCCTCCAATCAATCATTTTAAAAGAGAAAGGGCTGCGGTTGGAATAGTTACAGCCCTTTCTTTGATACATCTACTATTACTGTGCAGCTTTATAAGCCTCTTCATATTCTTCAGCAATTTGATCGCCACCTTGGGCACGCCAATTGCTGATTGCTTGTTTGAATCCATCTTCATCTATTTGTCCCATAATATACTGGACAGTTGCATCGATCATGATTTTTTCGATTTCTGAACCGACTTCATTGTTTTTCTCTGAATCTAATGGAACCGTTGGATCTAACACAACAAACTGTTCATTTTCTTTGACTAATTGATTGGATAATTCTTTCTCTGGATCAGCATCTTTAAATGAAAATGTAACTTCACTTGGTCTTGAACTGGATAATGGTTGCACTTCCTGTTGCCAAAGATCCATGTCGATGTATTCAATCGCGCCATCTTCTTGCAATTGGTAGTGTGTTCCTTCAATACCACCTGTCATCAATTTATACATATCTTCTTCTAATAAATCATCGACAAACTGAAGTAATTTCTTCAATTGCGCTTCATCTTTGACCGAGGATTTAGGAAATGCCAATAGTCCCCCTACGCCATTTCCTTCTGACCATACATGGTAATCCCCATCTTCACCATCTGATATTTTATTTACTGGCACAAGCTCCATCTCTGGTTGAATATCTTTCCCCATATTTTTTAGGTTTTTGATATCGATCATCCCGGTATAGATCCCTGTTTTACCTTGTGCAAATTGTTCCTGTTGATCTGTCTTTTGAGTCACTGCAAAGTCTTGCGCTAAGTAACCGTTTTCAAATAAGTCTCTAGAAAAATTCATCGCTTTCATATACTCATCTGTATCAAATTCAGGTGTAAATTGACCGTTACTCTCTACTTTCCAACCATTCGGTGCACCGTAATACGACGTAAATAATTTGAAGCTCGTGTAACGGATATCACTCGGGGCGCGATCGCCAAAACCAACTGTATCATCGACACCATTGCCGTCTGGATCATTTTCTGTGAATTGCTTCGCTACTTCATAAAGTTCATCCAATGTATCTGGTACTTCCAATCCTAGATTGTCCAACCAATCTTTTCGGATAACTAAACCTGCACGAGCGTAATCTTTTTGCATAGGTACGCCATATAGTGCACCATCGATACTTGCCGCTTCGATTCGATCCTCTGATATCTTACTTAAATTTTTGTAGTCAGCTAAATAATCAGACACATCCCAGAAAACACCGGACTTTAACGCATTTCGCACAGAGGAATTTTTTAACATAGCAATTTGTAGTGTTACGATATCTCCCAGCTCATTTGAAGCTAATGCAGTGGTCAACCGTTCCTCTTTTGACGCATCAGGAATCCAGTTGAACGTCAATTCTGAATTGGTTTTCTCCTCGATTTTATCAACGATCGTATCATTAGGCGGCGAAGCTGTATGTAAAATGTTCAACCACGTGATTCGTGTTTTTCCATCCTCTGTATCTGCGGATGTATCACTTGAATCATTGCCACAAGCTGATAAAGCAAGTATGCTGAGCAAACCGATTCCTGCTGTTACTAACATTTTTTTCTTCATAATTGTTCTCCTTCACTGAATGTATTTTTATCTATTGCTACTTCTTTCTTTTTAAGACGATCAAATAGTTGCACCGCTGTCCAAGTGATGGCAAAAAAGAAGAAGCTACTCCCCATGAATGTCAACATACCAGGCACTAAGCGAATAATTACCGCATAACTGCCAATAATGATTAATAGTAAAACAAGTGAATAATGTAACTGAGAAAAACCAAACAAAAAAGCCATTTTGATTTTATAAAACATCCCTTGCCATTGGTAATGGGCCATAATCGGGAAAATATACAGCGCAGATAACACGTAAAAAAAGCTGATGACCAAAATCACTACGCGTAAGTACCAATTTTGGATATAGGCAAGATCTACGTACAGGACGAAAGCAACTGCAAAATATAACCAACTGATCAACAACGTTTCTTTGTAATTTTCTTTAAAATAGCGAAAGTACGTATGTGTCAGTGGAAAATCTTCAGATGAGCGTAGCCACTTTCGGATCACTGAGACCATTGCGTAAGACGCTGGACCAAAAGTGAATAGTCCGAGACCCAAAACGACTAATATTCCCCACAAAAAATTTAAGTAAACGAGTTGCAGGAGTCTGATCAAATTTTTATTTGTACTCTCTAACTTTTGCAACATCTGTTTGCTCCTTTTCTAGTACACACCGTCTTCACCCAATTTTTTTGCTAACTTGTTCGCAAGTACGACCATAAACAAGCCCACTACACCTTTGAATAAGCCCATTGAAGTACTAAAACTTAATTGTCCATTTTTCAATCCAGCAGTATAGATATATGTATCAAAAATCTCTGCCACACTGCGATTCAATGAATTGAGTAGTAAGTACATATGCTCAAATCCTAAGTCAAGTGTTTGACCAATTTTTAAAATCAACAAGGTAATGATCACTGGACGGATCGCAGGTAATGTCACATGCCACGTCTTACGTAAACGTCCTGCCCCATCCATTTCGGCTGCTTCATATAATTGCGTATCTACTGCGGTGATTGCAGAGAGATAAATGATCGTTGACCACCCTAGTTCTTTCCAAATCACCTGTCCAATGTAGACTGTTCGTGTCCAGTCAGGCGACGTCAAAAAACTTATTTTATCTAGCCCAATACTGGCCAAAAATTCATTGATGACCCCACCGTCCACATTCAAAAAGACATAGGTGATTGAGACGATGATGACCCAAGACATGAAATGCGGAATGTAAATGATTGTTTGGATACTATTCTTGAATCGCTTGTTCGTTACTTCATTCAATAGAAGTGACAGAATGATCGGCATTGGGAAAAAGACAAAAATATTCAGTCCAAACAAAATCAGCGTATTCCTCAACAGCATAAAAAATGTTGGCTCAGTAAATAATCGAATGAAGTGCTTGAAACCAACCCAAGGACTACCAAGAATCCCCAGATAAGGTTGATAGTCTTGGAACGCAATCACTAAGCCACCCATAGGTAAATATCTGAAAACAATGAAATAAAGGATTCCTGGAAGAATCATCAAGTACAAAAATTTATTCGTTTTGATTCCAGCAATCGTCTTCCTTCTTCTTTTTATTCGTTCTTCCTTTTTTGATAAAGTAATTGAACCCAGCTCTCTTTTTACACTCTCCATAAGCCCTCCTTGTTAAACATTGTGTGACTTTAACCGCTATCCACAGCATAAAGGAAGAAAAGTAATTCCGTATATAATCATTTTCACTGACGTAGGTAACTGGCGATCATCACTTGATTCCTCACTTTCCGCTTCATCTGATCGATTTTTTAGGGAATGCCCGTTGCAGCTATATGAAACCTCATGATTTTCCTTCCCTAAAAAATGATTATGTACGTAATTTCAAGCAGATGATAGATTGGAGGTACAAAAATACTTATGGTTTAAGGAGGGTTCTCTCTAAATGAAAAAAAAGGTTTCGCTTGGAGAAAAAAGCTTTACGATTTTTAATTCCATTTTTCTACTATTATTAGCTTTGATCTGTATCGTACCGTTTTTAAATATCATCGCCACTTCATTTGCTTCTACACAAGAAGTCGTAGCAAAAAAATTCATCCTTTTCCCTACTACGTTTTCTTTAGATGCCTATCGTTACATCTTATCTACACCAACGATTTTCCGAGCTTTAGCTGTTTCTATTGGGGTTACTGGGCTTGGGACGGTCGTCAGCATGTGCGTGACTTCATTGATGGCCTATGGATTATCACGTAAATATCTTTTTGGGCGAGGATTTTTTAACTTTATGGTTGTCTTTTCCATGCTCTTTAGTGGTGGAATGATCCCGACATTCTTAGTGGTGCGCTCCTTGGGATTGATCAATTCGTACTGGTCGATGATTTTACCTGTAACTGTCAACGCCATGAACATGATCATCATGCGTAACTTTTTTCAAGCTTTACCTAATAGTTTAGAAGAATCTGCCAAAATGGATGGCTGTACTGATTTTGGGGTCTTTTTCAAAATTATGTTGCCCCTTGCTTTACCTTCCATTGCGACGATTTCACTTTTTTATGCTGTGACCTATTGGAATACTTATATGACGGCGATTTTATACATTAACGATTCCTCAAAATGGCCGATTCAAATCTTGTTACGTCAAATCGTGATCGTGTCAAGCGGGATGCAGGCAGAAAGTAGTGCTGTCGATATCATTCCACCGGCACAAACGATCAAAATGGCCGTCATCGTGATTGCTACAGTGCCAATGTTGGTTGCTTATCCATTTGTTCAAAAGTACTTTGTAAAAGGGGCATTGGTCGGCTCTGTCAAAGGTTGACCCTTTCATACTTAAAGATACGCTTAAAATTAATTATTCATTTAAATAGCACGATCTAAGAAAAACTAATTTTTCAAAGATCGTGCTATTCCTCACAATAAAAACAAATATTTTTCCTGAGTAACTCATGTAGGACTTTAATGATCGGTGTCACTAAGTTGTCCTCAGCGGTTTTTCTTACGGTACTCACCAGGAGTGACGGATTCTTTCTTTTTGAAAAAGCGAATAAAATTTTGTGAGTTACGATATTTGAGTCTTTCTGCTATTTCTTTCACGGATAACGTCGTCTCCGTCAACCACTTCTTAGCGATCTCTAAGCGATAGTTCTGAATGAAATCTCCAAAGTTTTCACCGGTTTCTTTTTTAAACACGTTACTCAAATAGTTAGGATTATAATGAAGGCGATCTGCCACCATGTCTAGCGACAGATCACGATCATATTCGCTATAGATGATATGGATCATTTTTTCTGATAACGATTTAAACTCTTGCTCCGTGATTTCTTGAGAGTTTTTTGTGATCGGTTGAACAAATTGTTCTAACAGCAATTGTTCAAGTTCTTGAGGATGATAAGTATATAACACCTTAACATATATTTGCTTCAATTCTTCAAACTGCGTAATATTCACACCCAATAGTTGCCCCAACTGAACAAATTCATTGACTAAACGAATAGCTACAACTTCTCGATTCAATCGATTTTTATTTTGAGTGAACATCTCAACGATCAATTCGTGAAGAAGGCAACTGACGTGTTCGTTTCCTGAACGGATTGCTTCAAATAAACGATTTTGTTTTTCCATCGGATATTTGATCAGTGTCTTCTCCTGTTGCTCTGAGATGATTTCATGGTAGAACACAATTGAATTTGGTCCAGTGTTTACCCGATGATATAAGGCTTCTTTCGCTTGGTCGACAGATTGCTTACTGTCATTCAGCGTAGTAAAACAATCACTGATCCCAATGCTAACAGTCAATTTGAGATATTCTTGAATCATTTTTTGTATCTGGCGACAGTGATCCATTACTTTTTTATTCGCGAATACTTCTTCCTTTGGACTTCGATAAATCGTTGCTTGCATTTCTTCGTTTAGCACGATAGGAATCATTCGTTCTTCTTTAGGAACAATCTCAGCAATCATTTGGTTGATAGCCAATAGTAATAAATCTCGTTCTCCTCCATGGCTCTCTTCTAAAAGATCGATCTGCACGATTGCTGTATAGTAACATTCATTTTGCGAGTCATAGTTGAACTGCTGTAATCGTTGATCCAATTCCCGTTTTTCCACACGATTTCTAAAGAGGCTCAAGACAAATAAAGTTTCTAGTTGTGGTTTCTGTGTAATCAAATTCGCACTTAATAATTCATTTTCACCAATTACTTGGCTCACTGACTGGACAACGTTCTCTAATTTCTTCCCAGACAAGCCTTCCGAATGGAGATTCAGTCGGTCTTGAATCTGACTGATAGGACGAACATATCGTTCAGAAAAGATATAGGACAAGCCCCCCAGTAAAATGATCAAAGTAAAGGATACAGTGGCTAATCCGATTTGCAAGTTTCGGACAGTCGTACCTATAGTTGCAGGATCGATCTCTAATTGATACTGCCATTGATTGTAATCAGATTGGAGCAAGATGAAATTCCGACCATTCCTTTGAACCACTGTTGGTACATTCGCTTCTATATTTTTGACTGTTATCATCCCTTCTCTTGATGATTCAGCATCGGTAAAAAGGATCTCTGCTCCATAATAGATCGTTAAGCGATCTTCATTGCTTCGTTCAATGATTCGTTTCAGCGCCTGGTGGTCGATCGAAGCAAAACCTAGCGCATATTTTTCACTGACTGCTTTAGGTAATGCAACAACCATTTCAATTCCATCAGATTGTTTCGTCCAAAAAACTTGTTGATCTTGATGGACGTACTGGGCTTTTAAATCAGTCGCTTCTTGTGGTGATAGTTGATTCAGTGAACCATTCACGACACCCCAACCGCCTTTTAGGCTGACTAACTTAAACGCATTTTCCTCCATTGCGATCGTTTCAATAAAATTAAGTTCTTTTCGTACTTCGGAATAAATAGCGTAGTCGGTATGATTCAAGGGAGATTGAAATATTTCGGAGAAGTTTTTAGTGGAGCCGTATGTAGCGAAAGAATACTCGATCGTTCGAAACTTCCATTCTACATTTGTTTTGATTTGTTTCAATAGATTTTGTTTATCTAGTAAATAGTTCTCTTCAATCGAGTCATAGGTGTTGGTATAGATAAATAAGCTAAAGCCAATGACCAGTACCATACCGATAATAAAAATCGGTAAAAACATTTGATAAAACAACATTTTATTTTTCATCAAACTTCCTCTCCTCCCGAAATTAAAAGGCTTACATTTTATGTAAAATTGATTATCTTCTAAAGCAATGAGTATCTTCACTCTTTCAGATTAACATACTACTATTTAAAAACATAAGTTTTTTTGAAAGAGTCAAACCTAACGATATCAAGCTATGTTGACTAAAACTTCTATTCATATTACGATAAATGCGCCACCAATTGATTGATTTAAGCATGAACACAAGCAATAGATTTTGCTATCAACAAAAAACACCAAATTCGTGAAAAATAAGCATGTAGCCGTCATAAAAATAACAACTATTGATAATTCTCGTTACGTTTCAGAGATTTTTATCATAAAATTTTTGTCTCACAGAAAGGAAATCATTCAATGGAAAGATTAACTAAAAAGCAATACCCTAAAAATCAAGCTGCAATTACTTGTCTACAGTTTGGTGAAGGGAATTTTATGAGAGGATTCGTTGATTGGCAACTTCAGCAGTTAAACAATCAAGGCCTCTATCAAGGAAATGTTGCAATCGTCCAACCACTAGCTCACGGACTAAGTGACAAGCTGGCTGAACAAGATCAACTCTATACAGTTCTACTCCAAGGGTTAATTGATGGTAAAGTCATCGATACGACAGAGCCGATCACTGTGATCGACCGTACGCTCAACCCTTACGAGCAATGGCAAGGGTTCCTCGCATTGGCAGAAATCGATGAATTAGCCTTTGTCTTTTCTAATACGACAGAAGCTGGTATTAGTTATCATGAAGCCGATACGCAAAATGATCTCCCCCCAACAAGCTTCCCCGCAAAATTGACTGCCTTTTTGTATCATCGATTCAAAATGAATAAAAATGGACTCACGATCATCCCATGCGAACTGATTGATCGCAATGCAGAGCTTTTAAAAAAATTCGTTTTACAGTATGCAAAAAATTGGCAGCTTGAAACAGAATTTATCGATTGGTTACACCAAGAAAATCATTTTTATTGTAGTTTGGTGGATCGGATCGTTCCTGGGTTCCCGAGAGATGAAATCGATGAACTGCACCAACGATTGGGATATGACGATCAACTGTTGGTAAAAGCTGAACCATTTATGTTGTGGGTGATCGAAGCACCGGAGGAATTGAATGAACACTTACCATTAAAAAAAGCAGGTCTGAATGTTGTCTTGACTGATGATTTGACGCCCTATCGTGAACGAAAAGTCCATCTACTCAACGGTCCTCATACTGCAATGGTGGCGATTGGTCTACTGTCAAACGTCTCAACAGTCGAAGAAGTCATGAAAGATCCTCTACTATCCGATTACATCAACACATTAGTGACTAGGGAATTGATCCCAATGCTACGCTTACCTGAAGAAGAGTTGCTGGCATACGCTAGACAAATCAACGAACGGTTCTTAAATCCTTTTGCACATCATCAATTACATGCGATTGCTTTGAACAGTGTTGCCAAATTTCAAACACGATTACTACCTATTCTAAAAAAATACATTGAAAAAAGGGAAGCACTTCCTTCCTATCTGACTGTCTCATTTGCTGCCTTGATCTTGCTTTATCGTGCCGATCATTCGAAAATCCATGTAAACGATGACCCAATGGTACTCGCTAGTTTCGCTGAAGCTTGGGCTGAGCCAGAGACTGCTGTCCTTCAACTATTGAAAAATCCAACGCTTTGGGGCGAAGATCTATCCGTACTTCCTGATTTAACAGAAACAGTTTCACATTACGTGACAGAGATCGATCAAAAAGGCATTCGTAACGTATTATATGAATTGAAAGGATGAAAAACATGACTGATCCAGATTTCTCCACTCGAATCATCCAATTACACCCACAGGACAGCGTTGTCGTAGCTACTACCACGATTCCAACGAATACAACACTTCGCTTCGATGATGTTACATTAACTACCTTTGAAGAAATCCCCTTAGGTCATAAAATTGCTTTGTCTGATTTGAGCGCAGGGGCTGATGTGATCAAGTATGGCTATCCGATTGGTCATCTCTTGACGGATGTCAAAGCAGGACAATGGATACATACGCATAATATCAAAACAAATCTTTCTGGTGAGGAAAGCTACCAATACCAACCAAAATCATGCCCCATCGTCTATCCACAAGAAAATCGCACCTTTCAAGGCTATCTTCGTGAAGACGGACAAGCTGGGATTCGCAATGATCTCTTTATCGTTCCAACCGTTGGCTGTGTCAATGGAATCGCTGAATTGATCATCCAAGAATATAAAAAACGACATGCAGATGACAATCCTTTTGATCATCTCACGATTTTAAAACATCCTTATGGTTGTTCTCAATTAGGCAAGGATCATGAGAATACGAAAAAGATTCTAGCTGATGCGATCCATCATCCGAATGCTGGCGGTGTGCTTGTATTTGGATTAGGTTGTGAGAATAATACGATACAAGAATTAAAGGCTAGTTTAAATAAATATAACAAACAACGAGTAAAATTTTTAACTGCCCAAGATGTCACTGATGAAATAGGACATGGCGTCTCTTTGCTTGAAGAATTAGCAGAAATCGCACGAAGAGATTTCCGTGTTCCTGTTCCTCTGGATAAACTAACGATTGGGCTAAAATGCGGTGGTTCAGATGGGTTGTCAGGGATTACTGCAAATCCATTGCTAGGTGCCTTTTCTGACTATTTGATTTCACAAGGTGGTAGCACGATCTTGACGGAAGTGCCCGAAATGTTTGGTGCCGAACAAGTTCTGATGGCACGAGCAGAAAATCAAGCAGTCTTTGAATCGATCGTTCGATTGATCAATGATTTCAAACAATATTTTCTCTCTTATAATGAACCAGTCTATGAAAATCCTTCTCCCGGAAACAAAGCAGGTGGTATCTCTACCTTAGAAGACAAGTCACTTGGTTGCACCCAAAAAGCAGGAAATTCAACGGTAGTCGATGTGTTAGCTTATGGTGAAAAAGTACGTAAAACTGGGCTGAGTTTACTGGAGGCACCTGGTAATGACCTTGTTGCCGCATCTGCGTTAGCTTCTGCTGATTGTCAACTCGTCTTGTTCACCACAGGCAGAGGAACACCTTTTGGTTCTTACGTTCCCACGCTAAAAGTATCAACCAATACACCTTTATTCGAACGAAAACAACATTGGATGGACTTTGATGCTGGTGAATTGTTGACTCAATCCATGGCAGAGGTCTTACCTTTATTTATCGATAAAATCATCCGTGTTGCGAGCGGAGAAGAGACAAAAAACGAAGCCAACGATGTAAGAGAACTAGCTATTTTTAAAAATGGTGTCACACTTTGATTTTTCTTATCACTACCCAATCTGAAATTGAAAGAAGTGAAGTAAATGTTTTTATCTGATGATTTTTTATTAACCAATCAATGGTCAAAAAAACTGTACCATTCATCTGCTGAAAAAATGCCGATCATCGACTATCACTGTCATCTATCACCAAAAGAAATTTATGAGAACAAACCTTTCACTAATTTGACAGAAGCCTGGTTGAGTGGCGATCATTACAAATGGCGTTTGATGCGAGCCTGTGGTGTTCCAGAAGAAAAAATCACTGGTCACGCCTCAGATTACGAAAAATTTTACGCTTGGTGTCAAACGGTGCCGAAAATCATAGGCAATCCTTTGTATACTTGGACACATCTTGAATTGAAACGTTTCTTCCAAATCGATTTACTGATCAATGAAGAAAATGCTCTTAATATCTGGGAACAAGCAAATAAACGGTTAGCTGAACCAGCGTTTCGTCGACGAGAGATTGCGAAAAATGCGAAGGTGACTGTCATTTGCACAACAGATGATCCCATTGACGAGTTAGTCTATCACGAATTATTGGCAAAAGAAGAACCTGATCTCACAGTATTACCAGCGTTTCGACCAGATGCTGCATTAAATCTCACCCACGAGGGATTTTCTGAATGGTTGTCAAAATTGTCTCACGTAATTGGCAAACCAATCGCTGATTACACTTCTTTGATCACCGCATTGAGTCAAAGGATCGACTATTTCCACCTGCATGGCTGTCGCCTATCGGATCATGGATTAGATCGCTTGTCCTATCACAAAGCTTCTGAAAAAGAACTTGAACAGATTTTCCAGAAAGCATTGGCAAAAGAAACACTGACACAGACAGAAATTGATGCTTATCGAACAGAAACACTCAACAGGCTGATCCCTCTGTATCATGCGCATGGTTGGACGATGCAGTTGCATCTCCATGCTTATCGTAACTGCAATACCCAAGCATTCACACGCTTAGGGCCAGATACTGGTTACGACGGGATCAACGATCAACCACTAACCAGCCACCTGCAACAATTGCTGGATCATGCCGAGAAAAACAATCAATTACCGAAGACCATCCTTTATTCGCTCAATCCAAATGATTATCCCTTACTGCTTGCTCTGATGGGTAGCTTTCAAAAGGAAACGGCTGGAAAACTCCAACTCGGTTCTGGTTGGTGGTATAACGATACCCGAGCAGGCATGCGTGAACAGATGACACAACTTGCTGATAGCGGTGTTTTAGGAAATTTCGTCGGTATGTTGACGGATTCTCGCAGTTTTCTCTCTTATACACGACACGAGTATTTCCGACGTGTTCTCTGTGAGCTGATCGGTGAAATCGTGGAACGAGGCGAAGCGCCCGAAGACATCCATCTTTTAGGAACCTTAGTGGAAGATATCTGTTATACAAATGCGCGAAACTATTTCGGTTTCTTTGAGGAAGAAAAGTGACTATGCAAACGATCCATATCGCAGGCGATTCCACTGCTTCAATCAAAAACCTGACTGCTCGACCAGAGACCGGCTGGGGAGAAGTCCTCGGTAAATACTTCCAACCTAAGATTCGGATAAACAACCGAGCAAAAAATGGCCGTAGTTCAAAATCATTCATTGAAGAAGGACGATTCACTTGCTTGAAAGAAGAATTTCAAGCGGGAGACTTTTTACTGATCCAGTTTGGCCACAACGACCAAAAAATCACTGAAGCAAAAGGAACAGAACCATTTGGTGGGTATCTGGAGGCACTTGATATCTATGCGCAAACAGCCTTATCCTTAAATGTACAGCCAATTTTCTTGACCCCTGTCACACGACGCCTTTACTTAAAAAATGGGGAATTAGATCCGAACTGCTTAGGAGAATATCCAAACGCAATGAGGCAATTCGCAGAAAAAAATAACTACCCTATTTTGGATGTTTTTACTCGATCACAAACTACTCTTCAACAGTATACGCAAGAAGAAACAAAAAAATTCTACTTGCATTTACCAGTTGATACTTATGAAAATTATCCCTCAGGCCTTTGTGACAACACCCATTTTAGTCCAGAAGGCGCTGCTTTAGTCGCTCAACTCGTCGTTGAACTACTAAAAGAAACAGATTTTTCATTAGTAAATTACCTTGAAACCGCTTCTATCTAAAACTCGATTCAAAGAATTTACAATTTTCCCCAGACAAAGCGTGTCTGAGACATTAGGACTCTCGCCCCCCTAAAACCGAATAAACGGCGGGAACAGAAGTAACCTCTTCGAAAAATAAGGCGCCACCCACAAAAATTTTAAAAACAATTTTCGTGGATGGCTCCTTATTTCTTGAGGCTAAACACTTCTGTCCCGACCTCATTCAGTCTATTAAATTATGACTCACCGACACAATCAAAGACTTTGTGTTTGATTGTTATTCTTTGGTTTTTCCGCTAGCGAAGGCCTTCTAGACGTAATTGCCAAGCTGACACCCTCTTTTAATTTTTCAAACATAAAAAGATCTTTATTTTCTATTTGTGGACTTTGGCGGATTTCTTGAAAGATCATTCGTTGGTCTTTCACCGTATAACGTGCATATTCGTGGATATAACGATGAGTTATCATGAGCGAAAGAAGAGAAAAAGGCGTGTGGTTCTTTTGTTTTTCTGTTAACCGCTGGTAAATGACTCGATCCAGTTTTTCTGCCCAAATCAAACTGTTTTGATAATGCTCGAAATGCGTTTTTGTGGATACCCAACGAAAATGTTTATCATAGGCCCATGAATCTTCGACAAGTTGATGTTTCATTTTTTTTAGTGTCTGTAGTAACTCTTTTGTTCGTTTATGTAGAATAAATTGATTGAAAAGGGCTAAGTCAAAAGGTTTTGTAACATTCAATTCTTTAATAGGTGCGTTAATTTCAATTGTCATTTTTTTTCGCATAGGTTCACATCCTCTCATTTGTTTATTGGTATCTTTCTGCAACTTAATGATAACAAAGGATGATCCTTGCCTGTCCATCACTTTTTCTCCTGAAAGAAAAAATTGTTTTTTATAAAAAAAACTGGCATGAAATCCTTTAGAGATTTCATGCCAGAGAGTTATTTTGCTGATGACTATTCGCTGTACAAGTCGCGTACTGGTGTCATGATGATACGGTTCAAATCATTGATGATCGTGCTGAATCCTTGTTCTTTTTGCATCAAGTCATTGATAACTTCTTCTGTTTGGATTTTCATTGCCATTTCTTGGGCTCTGGCAGCATCTTCATCGCTGAATTCTTGTCCGCTCATTTGTTTTTCTTGTAATTCGATTTGCATTGCTTGGAAATCTTTGAATAGTTGATGTGCTTCTTCATTCGCTTTTACTTTTGCATAAGCTTCTTCTAGCTCTTTGAATTCTTTTAGTTCACGAATCTCACGTTCGATTTGATTTGCACTATCATAAATATTTGACATACGACGGCCTCTTTTCTTCTATTTAATAAACTCTATTGTAACATGAGGTGATTCGTTTTCAAAGTGCCTACTCTCCCTGGAATCGACGCCATAGATCTCGTGTTGCATCACCGATACCTTGTACGCCTTCTCTCAGCATATCACCAAAATTCCTTAGACCGTCTTTCGCTTGTTCACCATAACGATCTAAATTGTCTTGCCAGTTCCCCTGATTCTCTTCATTGGTTTGTGAATTATCTGGTACTTGATCTGCTGGGACGACTTGACCACCGGTAGCATAGGCATCCGCAACATTGAATCTTGTTTGCTCAGTGTAAGGCAAGATGCCTTCTGCTGCTGATTTGAAGACTTTCCCCACCACATTGCCACTTGTACCTTCTAAGTAGTGAAGTTCACTCGTTTCTTCAAATCCCAACCAAGTAGAGATGACTACATCTGGGGTATATCCAACAATCCATTGGTCATTCGCTTTTGTTGCATCAAAATTGGTTTCTGTCGTTCCTGTTTTTCCTGCCACCGTATAACCATATGGATTCGCTGCAACACCCGTTCCATTTGAGAACGTGCCTAGTAACATGCTGGTCATTTGGTTCGCCGTTTCTTCGGAAATGACCTGCTTTGGTTTACTGTTGGTATTATCAACGATGACTGCTCCAGTAGAGTCAACGATCTTGGTGATCAAATGCGGTGTATACATCTTCCCATTATTGGCAAATGAACCATAAGCCCCCGCCATAGTCATAGGAGATACCCCATTTTTCAAACCACCTAACGCTAACCCATAATACTTGTCTGAATCAGCTAAAGGTAAGCCAAATTCTTTTGTCTTATCAAAACCTTTTTGAAGACCAATCTCATGAAGTAACCACACAGCTGGTAAATTCAAGCTTTGAGCAACCGCTTGATACATCGGTACTTCCCCTTGATAGGTCCCATCAAAGTTGTGTGCATCATAATAAGATTGTGGTTTATCTTCAAGAATACTTGACGGTGTATAGCCAGCTTCTAATGCGGGAGCAAACACACTAAGCGGTTTGATCGATGAACCAGGTGAACGTTTCATCTGCGTCGCAAAGTTGAATCCTCTAAAGACATGTTCCCCACGTCGACCAACGAGCGCTGCAACCCCGCCTGTTTTCGGATCTAGTGCAACTGAACCTGATTGGACCATGGCACCATCTGTCGCATTTGGAGGGAATAACGCATCATTTTGATAAGTCGCTTCTAGTTGTTGCTGATAATTCTGATTCAATGACGTATAGATTTTATAGCCTTTGTTCATGACATCTGCTTCATCTAAGCCATATTCACTAACAGCTTCATCAATCACTGCATCAAAATAATAAGGATAACGATAACCAGACTCCGAACCAGTATACGTATCATTCAAATAGTGTGTGATGTCCGTCTGAGACTCAGCAGTTGCTTGTTCTTCACTGATTTTACCATTGTCTGCCATCACGCTTAACACCGTATTTTTCCGATTATTGGCATTTTCTGGATGATCGATTGGGTTGTAGATACCAGGACCCTTCAACATCCCCGCTAACGTAGCAGCTTCAGACAGCGTGACATTGTTAGCATCCACTCCAAAATAGCGTCTAGATGCATCTTGTACACCCCAAACCCCATTACCAAAATAGGCATTGTTCAGATACATCGTTAAAATTTCTTCTTTGCTGTACTTCTTCTCGATCTCAATCGCTAGAAAAAGTTCTTTCGCTTTTCTGTCAAACGTTTGATCTAGTGTAAGATACGCATTTTTGGCTAACTGTTGGGTAATGGTACTTCCGCCACCCCCGCCTGTACCACCAGATGTGATCATCCTTACTGCTGCTCTGGCAATCCCTTTGATATCAAAACCAGGATGTTGATAAAAATTCCGGTCTTCGGTCGAGATAACGGCATCTTGGATCAGTGGAGAAATCGCATCTAACTCCACATAAGACCCTTTTTGTGCATACAACGTCCCCGCCTCTTCGTTGTTTTTATCATAAATCACGGTCGACTGACTCAAACCAGATTTCAGTGTTTCAACATTCGCTTGTTTTGCTAATACAAATAGATAAATACTCGTGATCAATACGAAGATCAGTCCGATCAGTAAAATCAACTTGTTGATATGATATTTTTTCCAAATGCGCTTGCGCCAGCGATGGAATTGTCCAAGGTAAGGCTTAATCCATCGCCAAAAACTGATGAGCGCAGTTTTTATTCTTCCTAACATGCTCTGAAAATCCATTCACTTCTTCTCCTGTCTATTGATCTCATTCTTCTCATTTTAACATAACTAATTATGCGTGACGTCCTGCTTGAGATGTAGGTGTACGCTTTATTTATTCACAATGTGGATAGTTTAGCATATGAAATGACAGAAATTTTCCATTTTTTTCTTAAATATCTGTTAAAAATGTTACAATGAATCTGAATTTCAATGAAAGGTGTGAGCATGTGGACATCACGATCACGTTACCTGAATCTCATCCAACGATGACGATTCGAGAATTACTAGAAAACGAGTGGCTTGTACCAAGAAAAGTCCGTCACTTTTTGCGTATACGTAAAAACGTCTTAGTGAATCGCGAACCTGTTTTATTCCATCACGAAGCAAAAGCTGGGGACCAGATCACTTTGCACTTTGAGGAAACTGACTATAGTTACCAAGATGTTCAATTGGGGGAAGCAACAAAAGTCAGCGTGTTGTACGAGGACGAGCACTTGATCATTGTTAATAAACCAGTCGGTATCAAAACGCATCCGAATGAACCGACGGAAACGAATACGTTATTGAATCATCTGGCTGCTTACTTAGCTCAAAAAAACCAACGTCCATATGTCGTTCACCGATTAGACAAAGAAACAAGCGGGGCTGTTCTATTCGCTAAAAATCCTTTTATTTTGCCTATTTTAGGTAGAATGTTGGAACAGAAAAAAATCTACCGCCGTTATCAAGCCGTTGTCTGGGGTAAAATTTCTCAAGATGTAACAATCACAGACAAAATCGGCAGAGATCGTCATGATCGTCGCAAACGAGTGGTCGATCCAAGAAATGGGCAACCAGCCAGCACACATGTCCAAGTCGCCGAAGTTTCGGCAGATAAAACAAAGGTCTATTGTGTCCTAGATACAGGGAGGACGCATCAAATCCGCGTACACTTAGCGCATCAAGGCCACCCCATTGTTGGTGACCCGCTCTATCAAACGAAGTCAGCGAAACGTTTGATGCTCCATGCGTTGGAACTCCATATGACCCATCCATTTACACAAGAAAAAATCATTGCACGAGCATTGCCGGGATTATGGTAAACACTTGAAAATAGTCATAAAAAAAAGCTGAGATTTGGGAACTTAATACGGTCCCGATTCTCAGTTTTTTCCTATTTCTATCAAAAAATATAAATCGACAGTAAGCATCTATATGTTTCACTTACATTATATGTATATAAAACATCAAGGAAATCATTCATATGAATATTGAAAGAACTAACCTTTCGTCACAAATTGCTGTAGCAACCAAAGCGACTGCTGTTACTATGGAGAACATGACCGCTGCAATAGATACTGGCTATGAAAAATTGATGCAAGCTGTTGCCCAACAAGGTGCCCAACTGATTAGCGCCTCCTACTGTGCTTATCTGAATAGCAACGAAGACTTTACCGTCTTTGACATTGAGTTAGGGATTCCTATCAATACAGCTATTTCTGCAAGTGATGAGGTGTATATGAGTCAAACGTATGGTGGAAAAGCCGTTATCGCCACACATCCAGATTCTTACGCCACACTTGAGGCAACATACGAGGCAATGCTGGTTTATCTCCAAGAAAATCATTTGGAAAGTACAGGCGTATGATTACTATCTAAGTAATCCGCTTGATACACCGGAAGACCAATTATTGACACAAGTTGTTTTTCCAATCAATTAAGTTCGGATTCATGTTGCTCCAAACCAGTCTCATTTGCAACGATTATTTCTTGTAAATAATACTTCTATGACCAATAGCAAATATTTCAATTATAATTTCAGAGTCAATTATATTTGCTAGTATGCGATAATTCCCAATGCGGTACCGCCACTCACAACCTCGATTTCCCGTCAATCCTTTACCGTGTTGTCGAGGGGTGCTGGTTCCTTCCAAATTTTTTCTAATCCAAGCAACGATTATTCTTGCTTGATTTCGATCCATCTTTCTTAACTGTTTCTGCGCTTGAGGCATATAGATAACTTTATACTTCATCTAACAACTTCTCCATGTCAGACTGAGAAATCCCCTTCTCTTTTTTCTTTTTAGAAAGTGCCATTGCATCTTTTAATAATTTTAAATCAATCTCATCTTCGATTTTATCAAGTACTGAAGTCCTGTAAAGTTCCGTCAATGATGAGTTATGTGCTTTAGCATATTCTGCTACTAGTTCTTTTTCATCATCTGGAATTCTAAATGTAATTGTGGATTGTCCCATAATCTACCCCTCCCTCTAATTTGTAACAACATCGTACTAAAAATACATTCTTTTGTCAACACAACGTTAGTACGTAACATATAGAATAAAAAAGAACGGCTACCAATAATGACAGTCGTTCTCTATACCTATTTTTATTCAAGTTTCCATCTAAAAATTAAAAGTCGCTATTTTCTTCTTAGATTTATGCAAATTCATTTGCTTCTCGATGTACCTTTTCCGCTAACAGCAGGCTTCCAATGATCCCACTTTCGTTCGGCATGCCCCATTGAACAATATACTCATCTACTGGCGGTGTTTCCATGTAACCAGCCATCAATGTCATAAATTGTTCTCTCACTTTTTGTAGTAAGTGTGCTTGATTCATGACACCACCACCTAAAATGATTTTTTCTGGCGCTAACGTCAATGTATAATTGACTAATGCTTGTGCAAGATAATATGCTTGGATATCCCAGACAGGATGATCCTCAGGTAAATTTTGTCCTTTGATTCCTGTACGTGCTTCGATCGATGGTCCAGCAGCTAATCCTTCTAAACAGTCTTTATGGAAAGGGCAAGTTCCTTCGTAGTTGTCTTCTGGATGACGTTTGACCATGATGTGTCCCATTTCCGGATGCGCACTACCAGAAAGAATATCGCTATTCAACACGACTCCGCCACCAATACCTGTGCCGACAGTCAAATAGATGCAGCTATTTTTACCTTGCGCCGCCCCTTTCAACAATTCGCCATATGCCGCAGCATTGACGTCAGTTGTCCATGCCAAAGGAACGTCGTATCGTTGTTTGATGCTTCCTAAGAAATCAAAATCTCGCCATCCTTGTTTAGGCGTAGCTAAGACATAGCCATAGCGATCATTCGTTGGATCAATACCGATTGGACCAAAGGAACCGATTCCAATTGCTTCTAATTCAAAACGATCAAAGAAATCAAACACTAACGCCAATGTTTCCTCTGGTAAAGTTGTCGGTACACTGATTTTTTCAATGATTTCTCCCTGATCTGATACTGCACAAATAAATTTTGTTCCACCTGCTTCTATTCCACCATACATCAATTATTCCTCCTCAAAGCCGACTGTCCGAATCTCATAAGGCTGGAGCATTTCGTCAATCGTCTCTTGACATTCTTCTTCAAGGAGATTCAACGGTTTGCCTTTTTTGCCATTTTTCGTCAAATGCAACGATTCTAAATGACTAGACATATTGAATCCTCTCGCTACTAGTTTATCATTAAGTTTGCTTCGTTTCAAAGCAGTAATTGCAAACGTTTCCCCTTCGATTGATAAATATTGGTTTTTCGGTGATAGTTTGCCTACTTGAATGGACAATTGCTTTGTCGAAAATGGAATTTGAGCTGCATAAGCATGTTTGTATGTGGCAAATTTATCTTTTCCGGAGTGAACCTCTAAACTGTAATCGAATTGGTGAACACCTAAACACTGTGCCTCCGGTGTCGGGAAATAACCCCAGTCGCCCATCTCACCGACGCAACGCAGTAATGTCACCGCAATGGTTTTTCCATCCAAGATTTCATATTCATTCAAACCAAAATTACCAATCGTTATTCCTTGGGTTGCATCGCCTAATTGGACAAAGGCATGTTGATGCTGGGGATTGGTCGGGTTCTCCCAACTTGCAGAGACTTGATTTGGACGAGCTACGACTTCAAAAATACTATCTGCTTCATGTTGTTCCACATGTAACTTCGTTGGGAATAAGACACGTAAGCGATGATCTTTCATCTGATTATCGATGGTTGTTGTAAAATCGATCTTTTTGCTCTCTGCACGCAACGTAATCAGTGTTGTGATTGTCAGTGGCTTTGTTTCTTTTGAGCGTTGGGCTTGTCTAAAGCGGAACTCTCGTACCATTTGTTGCTCTTTTTCTAACCGATCATCTGCAGAAATAGGGATGTCAATGGTTTGAGTTAGTTTGATTTGAGCAATTTCAGATGTATCCTTGATGATCTCAACAGTACTTCTCGGTTGGTCTTTTGAAAGAATCGCTTGTTCATTCTCTGGTTGCTTGAAGATATATTCGTTACCGATGTCACCGACGTCTTCAAATGTCAATAACTCTTCAAATTCTTGCCCGGTCGTTTTATCCAATAAGGTCAATGTCCCGTTTTGCTTAATGGATACATGCACGAATTGATTTTCAATACAGCGTCCTGCTTGAGTAATCATCGACTCTTGTTTTTCATCCGTTGCTCCTTCAACTAAAGCGAATGTTTCCCATGAAAATGCAGGCATTTCATCAATCGGTAGCTCAATCGTGACATATCTTGCCATATATGGCACTCTAAAGCGATCTTTCGGTAAATCATAGCCAAATGATACAACTTCTTCAGAAATCAAAGCTGGGATCTGTTTTTTTTCAGACGTTTCAACATGGTAGTATTTCTTAGGTTGTTCCGCTAATTCTTGATATAGCTCCTCTGGAATCCCTTCTGCAAATCGTTTTCGTTCCAACTCTAAAGTGATTACGGCTGACCCTGTTTTGGGCATTCCTGCTGTATTGAAAATAACAAAAGGATAGCTTTGCTTCGAAAATCCACTGGTATCAATAGCTGTTGCCAGTTGATCCAATGCTTCTTGTGCTAAAAATCTCCCCACTTCATTGGCTTTTTCAAAACGCGGAATCATTTCTCGATGAACGGAGTCAACTGAGCATCCGCAAATGCTATCATGAGGATGATTTTGCATCAGTGTTTTCCAAGCGTAATCTAATTGATCGTGCGGATACTTTCCTGTCACTTCATACGCCATCGTTGCTAAAGGTTCTGTGACATTTTCAAGTTGACGTTGTACTTTTGTGTTCCACTGTTTGAGGTAAACTCTCGCAGAAGCTGTATTGGCTAACGTATACCAGCCATCGGTTTCTTGACTCGTCAATTCTCCTTCAACTGAGCCAAGATCCTGAGGAAGATCCTGTTGTACCGTTTCTAGATAATCCGTAAAATTGGAATGAATAAATTCATAGTCAGGATACAATTCATTGGCTAATCGAATTGCCTTTGATATATCTTTTTGTACAGGTTGATGATCCACTCCATTCATCATCAATAGATGGTTGGTTGACGCATATTGCTCGGCATCTGCTAACTTCTGATCCCAAAAACGAATTGTAGCTTCTTTCTCAGCTGGAATCTCATTCCCGTTACTGTACCAGTTGGCAAACAATAACCCAAAGATCTCCGTTTGATCAGGGCCTTTCCACCACATCTCAGAATATTGTGACGAATAGTTCTCAGCTTCTAGTACTTGATTATCAAAGCCTATCGGTTTCACCCCACGACCAAACGCAGCAGCTTCTAGTCCTACTTGCTTCATCATTTGTGGCGTTTGTCCCATATTGCCAAAAGTATCAGGGAAATAACCTAGCATGACCGGCGTTCCCCATTTGCGACTTTCTTCCATACCGATCAACATATTCCGAACATTTGACTCTGAGCTAATTAAAAAATCATCCTGTAAAATATAAAATGGTCCAATCCGTAATTTTCCTGCATCGATGGCTTGTTGGATTGCTTCTCTTTTTTCAGGACGTACTTGTAGATAGTCATCTAAAATAATGGTCTGTCCATCTAAATGAAAGCTGTTGAAGTCTGGATCGGTTTCAAACAGCTCCAACAAATCATCCATTAACTCCACTAATCGCATGTGATGTTGCTCATATGCCATGTACCACTCACGATCCCAATGGCTATGAGAAATGATATACACTTTTTTCTTCATATCTATTCTCCTCCTTATTTTTCCACTCGGATATCAAAGTAATCCATGACTAATTCACAAAACATCATGTTTGCCCAAGAAAACCATTCTCTTGTGTAGTTTTGCGGATTGTTCACATCAAAACCTTCATGCATCAAGTGTGTCCCTGCATCGGTCGCTACTAGTAAATCAAGGATTCGTTCTTTTTCTTGTTTGTCTTCTGTCGTCATTCCCTCCATCGCTAGGGCGATTGGCCAAATATAATTCTCGGGCGTATGCGAAGAACCAATTCCTTTTGCATACTTCCCTTCATAAAAGTAAGGGTTCTCTTTACTTAACAAAGTATTTCGCGTATTTATATAGTGTTCATCTGTACTGGAGCAATAACCCAAATAAGGTGCTGAAATCAAATTAGGCACATTGCTATCGTCCATTAATGAGGCATTCCCTAAGCCGTCTACTTCATACGCATAAATCGTTTCACCTTGTTGATTTTCGATTTTTCCATAGGTGGCAATCCCCTCTTGGATGGCTGTTTTTAAGTCGTTTGCTTTTGCAACGATTTCTTGGTCTTCAAGAATTGAGGTGAAAATCTCTTCCACATATCCTAGAATAACTACAGCAAACATATTGGATGGGACAAGATAGCCATATTGACAGGCATCATCGCTCGGACGAAATCCTGACCAAGTCATACCCGTGGGCGCAATCGCCGATCCACGTCCCTCGTTGACTAACGTATCTTCTTTTCTTGTGGTGTCTCTTGTAAAGGTGTAAGGCGATTGTCGATGGTCTTGTTCTACTTGAAAAACTTCTAAGATTTTTTGAATCCCCTCAATAAATGAGTGGTCAAATTGATCTGTACGTCCGGTATTCTTGTAAAGTAAATAAGCTAGTTGAACAGGGTAGCATAAAGAATCGATTTCATATTTTCTTTCCCAGATCCAATCGTTCATTTGAGTGTGATCGGTTTGATGCCCTGCGCCATT
Source organism: Enterococcus mundtii (assembly GCF_002813755.1). Taxonomy (NCBI): domain Bacteria; kingdom Bacillati; phylum Bacillota; class Bacilli; order Lactobacillales; family Enterococcaceae; genus Enterococcus; species Enterococcus mundtii. The sequence goes on from NZ_CP018061.1 coordinate 2,746,292, forward strand.
TGCTTGTTCATTGAACGCATTTGCATATGGATCGATCGTGATATAGTAAAATTGCTTTTTGACTAACCCACTGATCATGTCAGCTAAATCTTCATCCTCTTTCGCAATCACTAAATAAGGACGAACCTGCGCGGTGGAATCACGTAACCACATTGCAGGGATATCTCCTGTGAGTAGAAAAGTTGTCCCATCCTCTTGCCGTTTGACTGTGGTCAACAACGTATTCGCAAAAGCCGAAGAAAAATTCTTAGCCCAATCTGCATGCTCTTCTCCACATTTTTGTATGATGTCATCCATAAATTGCTTCACTGAATTAGGTATATCTTTATAAACCATATTATATAAACTCCCTTTTATTTGATATGTCATTATGGATTATACCTGCTCACGCTATAAATGTCTACGCTTTCAATAAACTTTTTTCTATTTACTTTTTCAAGTATTATGCTATGATTTAATTATGATATATCATTAAGAGGTGTAATTATGGAGCAACCATTATATAAAACAATATTTTTAGCGCTAGAAAAAGCAATACATGATGGAACTTTACCTGTCGACAGTCAAGTTCCCACTGAAAAAGAACTATCCCAACAATACAATGTTAGTCGGATCACGTCCAAACGGGCATTGACAGAATTAGAACAACTAGGATTGATTTATCGTGTACGCGGAAAAGGAAGTTTTGTTAAAGCTCCCAAAAAAGGTGTTCCTTCACGTAGTCTCTCTACTCATAAAAGAATCTTATTTCTTTTGCCTTACTTGTCTGATTTATCCGTGGGTGACTTTACTCAGGGCTTGAATCCAATCATGCAAGAACATCAATTCGAGGTCATGATGACGACTTTAGATTTTTTAGAAACAAAGACAGCCAATGATTTGATGCAAGAATTTGATGGCTTGATTTATTATGCTTTTGAAACAGATCAACATCTTGACTTGCTTTTTGAGCTTTCCTTAAAAGACTTTCCAGTACTCATGCTAGATAAAAAAATATATGAGTTACCTTTTCCAACTGTCTTATCGGATAACTTTCAAGGTGGTTCTTTAGCAACCAATCAATTGATTGAACAAGGTCACAAAAAAATCGCTTATCTTTTTGGTGATTTATTCCATCCACAATCCGTGAGACAACGCTATCTCGGTTATCTTGAAGCACTGAATAAAGCAGAGTTATCGTTCCATACTGCATTAAATGATCCAATGGCGACCACTAATGAATTAGCTAACTATATTCATACACATAACGTTACAGCATTTGTTTGTGAGAATGACTTAGTGGCAATTCAAGCAATGACTACATTAAAACAATTGGGTTACACCATTCCCAATGATTTTTCCGTCATTGGGTTCGATGATATCCAAGCTGCTGCTTTGGTTGATCCGCCTTTAACAACGATTGCCCAAGATTTTCTCCAATTAGGCGAATTGGCGGGCAAAGCGATGATCCAGTGGTTACAAACAAAAGAAAAACCGGCTGACATCAAACATCCTGTTACTTTGATCCAACGACTATCGACAAAGGAGTATACACATGGACATTCAACAAATTGATACACGTCATGGCACTGCGAATCAAGCCAACTTTTCTAATGGGAATTGCCTGCCTTATACAGGCGTTCCTTTTGGTATGAACTATTTTGCCCCACAGACAAATGAACAAAGAGGTAGTTGGTGGTTTCACCCCGATGACCGGATTTTCCAAGGCTATCGTTTGACTCATCAACCTAGTCCTTGGATGGGGGATTTCAGCCACTTTTTGATGACTCCGTTCAGTGGAGTATTACAAGAACCCACG